>NZ_JBLUPS010000002.1:0-588070 GCF_048068035.1 Pseudomonas sp. NY11955 | reverse complement strand
TTCTTCGCGGCTAAAGCCGCGAAGAAGCCGGCACAAGCCATTGAGCAATCCAGGTTGAATGTGTGACAGGCCCACCAGCAGCCGGGGCTATTCGGCTATGCTTGCGCAGCGCAAGGAACGGGAAACCGGCTCGGGACTCATGGATATCAAGTTCACCAATCGCCTGTCATACAAGCAAGCCCGGTTGACAGTCCTGGTCGGCTTCATCCTGGGAACATTGCTCAGTCTCATCCAGATCGGCATCGATTATGCCAGCGAAGACGCGTCCATCAACCGTGAAGTGCGCGCGTTGCTGCAAATCAGCCACAACCCGGCCTCGCGCATCGCCTACAACATCGACTCGGAACTGGCGCTGGAACTGACCCGCGGCCTGCTGCAGTCGCCGGCCATCATCCGCGCACGGCTGATCGACAACAACGAAACGGTGCTGGCCGATGTCGAGCGACCAAGGTTGCAGGACCGCTACCGGCCACTCAGCGACTTCCTGTTCGGCGAGCAACGCCAGTTCAAGGAACGCCTGTTCCTGACCCACATGCCCGAGGAGTACCTCGGCACCCTGTACCTGGACGTCGACACCTACGCCTTCGGCAGCCGCTTCCTGGACCGCGCCGGCATTACCCTGCTCAACGGCTTCGCCCGCAGCCTGGTGCTGACCGGCATCCTGCTGGCGCTGTTCTACATGATGCTGACCAAGCCGCTGGTGACGGTAATCGGCGCACTCAGCGGCAGCGACCCGCGCAAACCCCGGCAAACCCGCCTGGAATGCCCACATGGTCATGAACACGACGAAATTGGCGTGCTGGTAAAGGTCGCCAACCAGCAGTTCGTCAGCATGGCCACCGAGATCGAACAGCGGCGCACGGCGGAAAACCGCCTGACCCAGTACCTGAACGAGCTGGAAGACATCGTCTCGGCGCGCACCGACGAGCTGAAAGCCAGTAACAGCAGCCTGAGCCTGTCCAACCAGGAACTGGAACAAGCGCGCCGCCGCGCGCTGGACATGGCCCAGGCGCGCGCCGCCTTCCTGGCCAACATGAGCCACGAAATCCGTACCCCGCTCAACGGCATGCTCGGCATGATCGCCCTGGCGCTGGACAACCCGCTACCCGGCGAGCAACGCCAGCAACTGGCGATTGCCCACGACTCGGGCAAGGTACTGGTGGAACTGCTGAACGATATTCTCGACCTGTCCAAGTTCGATGCCGGCCAACTGGAGCTGGAGCGCATCCCGTTCGACATAGGCTCGATGGTGGAAGACACCGCCAACCTGCTGTCGCAGAACACCGCGCAAAGCGTGGAGCTGACCTGCCTGATCGCCAGCGACTTCCCCAGCAGCGTGCTCGGCGACCCCACGCGTGTGCGGCAGATCGTCAGCAACCTGCTGTCCAACGCGCTGAAGTTCACCCGCTTCGGCCGCGTCGACGTGCGCCTGGTGACGATCGTCGGCGGTGTGCGCCTGGAGGTGCGCGATACCGGCATCGGCATCCCTGAAGAAGCCCAGGCGCGCATCTTCCAACCCTTCACCCAGGCGGGTGCCGGCATTACCCGCCAGTATGGCGGTACCGGCCTGGGCCTGGCGCTGACGCGCAACCTGTGCAAGGCCATGCAGGGCCACCTGCACATTCGCTCCGAGCCGGGCTTTGGCAGCTGCTTTACCGCCGAATTGCCGCTGGCCGTGCACACCGAAGCCATCCCGCCGATGCCCCTGCAGGGCCACGTGGCCGCCCTGAGCGCAGCCGGTAGCGGGCTCGATGAACTGTTGCAGCACTTGCTACCCGCCTGGGGCCTGACCTACCGGCGCCATGACAGCAGCGCCACGCTGGACGCCGCCGCGATCGACCTGTTGATCAGCGACGACGTGGACCACCTGTGCGAACTGCGTCCGGCACTGAAAACCCCGATTCTGCTGGTGACCGCCTACGGTAACTTCTTGCCCAACGAGCAGTCGCTGGCCCTGGCGCCGTTGCATCAACTGGCCCGGCCATTGGCGCGCAACGCCCTGTACCAGACCCTGCGCCGCACCTTGCAGGGCCATGAGCCCGAACACCCGCTGGCCACCCCAAGCATTACCCTGGAGCAAGGCCGCGCGCGGATTCTGCTGGTAGAGGACAACCCGGTGAACCAGCTGGTGGCCAAGGGCATGCTGGCCAAGCTCGGCTGCCAGGTGCAACTGGCCACCCAGGGCGCCGAGGCCCTGGAGCTGTTGGAGCAAGACGACTTCGACCTGGTGCTGATGGACTGCAACATGCCGGTCATGGATGGCTACGAGGCCAGCCGGCGCATCCGCCAGAGCGGCCGCTGGCCGGACCTGCCCATCGTCGCCCTCACCGCCAACGCCATGCCCGAGGAACGCGAACGCTGCCGGGCAGCAGGCATGAACGACTACCTGGCCAAGCCGTTCCGCCGTGAAGAGCTACTGGCGCTGCTTGACCATTGGGTGCCGTTCAACGGCTGAGCAAACGCTCGATGTCCGCCTCCAGGGCCTGCGGCTTGGTGGTGGGGGCATAACGCTTGACCTGGCCACTGGCCGGGTCGACCAGGAACTTGGTGAAGTTCCACTTGATCTTCTGCGAACCGAGCAAGCCCGGCGCGCGCTGCTTGAGCTCGACGTACAGCGGATGGGTACCGGGGCCGTTGACCTCGATCTTGCGAAACAACGGAAAGCTCACACCGAAATTGCGCTCGCAGAACTGCGCGATTTCCCGCGCATCGCCCGGTTCCTGTTTGCCGAACTGGTTGCAGGGGAAACCCAGCACCACCAGACCGCGCTCGCGGTAGGCCTGCCAAAGTTGCTCCAGGCCCTTGTACTGCGGGGTAAAGCCGCACTGGCTGGCGGTGTTAACCACCAACAGCAGCTTGCCTGGGAAGTCGCCGAGCGTCTTGTGCTCGCCGCCAAGGGTCACACAGGGGATATCCAGCATCGATGCAGCCATGGTCGGGCTCCGGTCAGTCGCGCGGGCGCAGGTCGATGCACACCGAGTTGATGCAGTAGCGCAGCCCGGTCGGTGGCGGGCCATCGGGGAACACGTGCCCCAGGTGCGCGTCGCAACGGGCACAGGTGACCTCGGTGCGGATCATGCCGTGGGAGGTGTCGCGGATTTCGATCATCGCGCTGTCCTCGATCGGTGCATAAAAGCTCGGCCAGCCGCAGCCGGCGTCGAACTTGGTCTGCGCGTCGAACAGTGGCAGATTGCAGCAGATGCAGTGGTAGATGCCGTCGCGGCGTTCACTGTTGTATTTGCCGCTGAACGGCCGCTCGGTGCCCTTGAGGCGGCATACCTGGTATTGCTCGGGGTCGAGCATCGACCGCCACTCATCCAGGGTTTTTTCGATCTTTTTCATGTAGGGACCTCGGCAGGCTGAATTTCACCCCGCACCGTCTTTTCCGGGGCGCGGGTGGCACGTATATTAGTTGGCTTCGTGTGCCAGGCGTTCAGTCTGGCACCCGCTTCCTGCCGTTTCAAACCTTTCGGCGTGGGTTGCGCGTTTTCTCATATCGGGATCCCATCATGCAGTTCAGCAAATCGAACAAGCTCGCCAATGTCTGCTACGACATTCGCGGCCCAGTGCTCAAGCACGCCAAGCGCCTGGAAGAGGAAGGCCATCGCATCCTCAAGCTGAACATCGGCAACCCGGCGCCGTTTGGCTTCGAGGCGCCCGATGAAATTCTCCAGGATGTGATCCGCAACCTGCCCACCGCCCAGGGCTACAGCGACTCCAAGGGCCTGTTCAGTGCGCGCAAGGCAGTGATGCAATACTGCCAGCAGAAGGAAATCGAAGGCGTCACCATCGAGGACATCTACCTCGGCAACGGTGTTTCCGAGCTGATCGTCATGTCGATGCAGGCTCTGCTGAACAACGGCGACGAAGTGCTGATCCCGGCCCCCGACTACCCGCTGTGGACCGCCGCCGTGAGCCTGGCGGGCGGCAAGCCGGTGCACTACCTGTGCGACGAGCAGGCCGATTGGTTCCCCGACCTGGAAGACATCAAGGCCAAGATCACCCCGAACACCAAGGCCCTGGTGATCATCAACCCGAACAACCCGACTGGCGCGGTGTACTCCAAGGAGCTGCTGCTGGGCATGCTGGAGCTGGCCCGCCAGCACAACCTGGTGGTGTTCTCCGACGAGATCTACGACAAGATCCTGTACGACGAAGCCGTGCACATCAGTACCGCCTCGCTGGCCCCTGACCTGCTGTGCCTGACCTTCAACGGCCTGTCCAAGTCGTACCGAGTGGCGGGCTTCCGTTCCGGCTGGCTGATCATCTCCGGGCCCAAGCACCACGCCCAGAGCTATATCGAAGGCATCGACATGCTGGCCAACATGCGCCTGTGCGCCAACGTGCCGGCCCAGCATGCCATCCAGACCGCGTTGGGGGGCTATCAGAGCATCAACGACCTGGTATTGCCGCCAGGGCGCTTGCTTGAAC
Source organism: Pseudomonas sp. NY11955 (assembly GCF_048068035.1). Taxonomy (NCBI): domain Bacteria; kingdom Pseudomonadati; phylum Pseudomonadota; class Gammaproteobacteria; order Pseudomonadales; family Pseudomonadaceae; genus Pseudomonas; species Pseudomonas sp. NY11955. The sequence goes on along the minus strand of NZ_JBLUPS010000002.1, from coordinate 583,639 downwards.
AGCGCAACCGCACCTACGAGCTGCTCAACGATATCCCCGGGGTGAGCTGTGTGAAGCCGATGGGTGCGCTGTATGCATTCCCGCGCATCGACCCGAAGGTGTGCCCGATCCTCAACGACGAGAAGTTCGCCCTTGACCTGCTGCTGTCGGAAAAACTGCTGATCGTGCAAGGTACGGCGTTCAACTGGCCGTGGCCGGACCACTTCCGCGTGGTGACCTTGCCTCGGGTGGACGACCTGGAAGCGGCGATTGGCCGGATTGGCAATTTCCTGAAGGGGTATTCGCAGTAAGGTCCGACGGGATTTTTGGGGCGGCGCTCGATCTCACAGGCGCCACAAACCTCAAGGCATACCTCGCTTCTTACATCCTGCAACGCTCTATCCCACAGCCCCCGCGCCATCCTCTGCCATACTCCGCCGTACACAGTTTGAAATAGTCGCCCGATTGAATCGGCACGGCAGGCCCCTTATATACCCCGCAGTAAGCGACAACTCATCCGTCAGGAGAACGTAACAACCATGATGCGCATTCTGTTGTTTGTAGCCACCAACCTTGCGGTGGTGCTGGTTGCAAGCATTACCCTGAGCCTGTTCGGTTTCAACGGGTTCATGGCCGCCAACGGGGTCGACCTGAACCTCAGCAGCCTGCTGGTGTTCTGCGCCGTGTTCGGCTTTGCCGGCTCCCTCGTCTCGCTGTTCATCTCCAAGTGGATGGCGAAAATGAGCACCGGCACCCAGATCATCAGCCAGCCGCGCACTCGCCACGAGCAGTGGCTGCTGCAAACGGTCGAAGAGCTGTCCCGTGAAGCGGGCATCAAAATGCCCGAAGTGGGTATCTTCCCGGCCTACGAGGCCAACGCCTTCGCCACCGGCTGGAACCGCAACGACGCGCTGGTAGCCGTGTCCCAGGGCCTGCTGGAGCGCTTCTCGCCCGATGAAGTGCGTGCGGTACTGGCCCACGAAATCGGCCACGTCGCCAACGGCGACATGGTCACCCTGGCGCTGGTGCAGGGCGTGGTGAACACCTTCGTGATGTTCTTTGCACGCATCATCGGCAACTTCGTCGACAAGGTCATCTTCAAGAACGAAGAGGGCCAGGGCATTGCCTACTACATGGCCACCATCGTTGCCGAGCTGATCCTGGGCATTCTGGCCAGCATGATCGTGATGTGGTTCTCGCGCCGCCGCGAATACCGCGCCGACGAAGCCGGCGCGCAGTTGGCCGGTACTTCGGCAATGATCGGCGCCCTGCAGCGCCTGCGTGTGGAGCAAGGCTTGCCGGTGCACATGCCGGACACCATGAAAGCCTTCGGCATCAATGGCGGCCTCAAGCATGGCCTGGCCGGCCTGCTGATGAGCCACCCACCACTGGAAGACCGCATCGAGGCCCTGCGCCGCCGCGGCTGATCCAACTGCAAATGCAAAAAAGGGCGACTTCGGTCGCCCTTTCTGTATGCCTGTGCGGGCCCTCAGCGGCCAACCCGGTACACACGCTCCAACAAGCTCGATGCCCCAGCCTGCACGAACTTCGGGCTTTCTTCGATCACCTGCACGACCTCCAGCTCATCCACCTGCCACCCGGCCAACCCCTGCCGCACTTCTTCATCCCCTACCGAAAACGGCGGCCCGGCCAGCAGTGACTGGTCATAATCCAGGGTTACCAGCAACCCTCGGCACGTCGCAGGCAGCAAAGCCGACAACAGCTGCATGTAACCCTTACGCATCGACGGCGGCAAGGCAATCAGCGCAGCCCGGTCATACAGCCCCGTACAGTCGCCGATATCTTCTGCCCGCAATGCAAAGAAATCGCCACACCACAGCTCGACGTCGCCACTGCGCCAAACCTCGAAAGCCCCATGCTGCAAACGTTCGGCCTCAAGCCCATGCTCACGGAAGAAGCCCTCAACCGCCTGCCGAGACAGCTCCACACCCAGCACGCGGTATCCCTGCCCCACCAGCCAGGCCAGGTCCAGGCTTTTGCCACACAACGGCACCAGCACCCGGCTACCCGGTGCCAAGCCCAGCGCGGGCCAGTGGGCCTGGAGATACGGATTGACCTGCGCCTGATGGAAGCCGATCTGGTTGTCGGCCCACCGTTTGTGCCAGAAAGCCGGCTCCATGGTTGCTCCTTTTTCAATCGATTGATTCGATAGTTAGCGTGTAAAACTTGCGATGGATATCGATCGGTTGTTGATCGAAGATGAGTGCATCTTAACCCTCAGGACCTCGCCATGCTGCCCAGCCTGTTCATTTCCCACGGTTCCCCCATGCTCGCCCTGCAACCCGGCGCCAGCGGGCCGGCGCTGGCCGGCCTGGCCAACGCGCTGCCACGGCCAAAAGCGATCGTGGTGGTGTCGGCGCACTGGGAAAGCCGCGAGCTGCTGGTCACCGGCAGCGCACAGCCAGAAACCTGGCATGACTTCTACGGCTTCCCACCCGCCTTGTATGCGGTGCAGTACCCAGCGCCGGGCGCACCTGCCCTTGCCGGCCAGGTCAGCGAGTTGTTGATAGCTGCGGGGCTACCCGCGCGGCTGGATGCGCAGCGCCCGTTCGACCATGGCGCCTGGGTGCCGTTGTCGCTGATGTACCCGGATGCGGGCATTCCAGTGGTGCAGGTTTCACTGCCCAGCCAAATGGGGCCGGCACTGCAGCTCAAGGTGGGGCAGGCATTGGCAGGGTTGCGCGAGCAGGGCATTTTGCTGATGGGTTCGGGCAGTATCACCCATAACCTTGGGGAACTGGACTGGCATGCGGGGCCGGAGGTGATCGAGCCCTGGGCCCTGGCGTTCAGGGATTGGGTGGTAGATCGGCTACAGGAGGATGACCAGGCGTCGTTGCTGGATTACCGCAATCAGGCGCCCTATGCAGTGCGTAACCATCCCAGTGATGAGCATTTCCTGCCACTGTTCTTTGCCCTGGGTGCTGGGGGCAAATTCGGCGTGGTGCACCAAGGGTTCACCTTGGGGGCACTGGGGATGGACATCTATCGGTTCGACTGAACACCCGTGAGGGGTGGCACAGGCAAAAAAAAATCCCCAGCCAAGGCCGGGGATTTTTTCATTGCGCCAGGATCAATCCTCGCGGTAGCGACGCAGCTTCAGCTGCTTGCCAGCCACGCGGGTGTCCTTGAGCTTGGACAGCAGCTTCTCCAGGCCGTCTTCTGGCAGCTCGACCAGGCTGAAGCTGTCGCGCACCTGGATGCGACCGATAGCGTCACGCGCCAGGCCACCCTCGTTGAGGATCGCACCCAGCAGGTTCTTGGCAGCGATGCCGTCACGGGCACCCAGGGCAGTACGGCAACGCACGCGGCCTTCGGCCAGCGGCAGCGGCGCACGGCGCTCACGGTCACCACGGTCTGGGCGCTCGCTACGCTCACCGCGCTCGGTACGCTCGCCACGTGGGGCGAAGCTTGGCACCAGCGGCTGCTCGCGCTCTACCGCCGCCAGGTCCAGCGCCTGGCCATTGGTCGCTTTGCGCAGCAGGGCCGAAGCCAAGGCACGCGCGCTGCAACCCAAATCAGCGGTCAGGCGGTCGAACAGCTCGCCATGGGTGGCTTCTGCTTCGGCTACCAGCGGCGCCAGGCTCGAGGTCAGCTTCTTGATGCGGGCATCCAGCACGGCCTGAGCATTCGGCAGGCGCGCTTCGGCAACTTTCTGCCCGGTAACACGCTCGATCACCTGCAGCATGCGGCGCTCACGCGGGGTCACCAGCAGCAGCGCACGGCCATCGCGACCGGCACGGCCGGTACGGCCGATACGGTGCACGTAGGATTCCGGGTCGTACGGCATATCGACGTTGAACACGTGGGTGATGCGCGGTACGTCCAGGCCACGGGCGGCGACGTCGGTGGCGACGACGATGTCCAGGCGGCCATCCTTGAGCGAGTCGATCACGCGCTCACGCTGGTTCTGGGCGATGTCGCCGTTCAGCGCGGCAGCCTTGTAGCCCTTGGCTTCCAGCGCGGCGGCCAGGTCCAGGGTGGCTTGCTTGGTGCGCACGAAGGCAATCAGCGCGTCGAACTCTTCCACTTCCAGCAGACGCAGCACAGCCGGGATCTTCTGGTCGGCGTGGACCATCAGGTGGGCCTGCTCGATCGCGGTAACGGTCTGAGTCTTGCTCTGGATCTTGACGTGCTTGGGCTCGCGCAGGTGACGCTCGGCGATCGAACGGATCGACGACGGCAGGGTAGCGGAGAACAGTACGGTCTGACGGGTAGCCGGGATTGCGTCGAAGATCACTTCGAGGTCGTCCATGAAGCCCAGCTTCAGCATCTCGTCGGCTTCGTCCAGTACCAGGTACTGTACGGTCGACAGGACTTTCTCGTCACGGCGCAGGTGGTCGCACAGACGACCTGGGGTAGCGACGACGATTTGCGCGCCGTTGCGGATCGCACGCAGCTGTGGGCCCATCGGGGCACCACCGTACACGGCGACCACGTTCACGCCTGGCATCTGCTTGGCGTAGGTTTCGAAAGCGGTAGCAACTTGCAGCGCCAACTCACGGGTTGGCGCCAGGATCAGGGCTTGCGGTTCGCGCTTGCTCACATCGATCTTGTTGAGGATCGGCAGGGCGAAGGCAGCGGTCTTGCCGGTGCCCGTCTGCGCCTGGCCGATCATGTCGTGACCGGCGAGGATGATCGGGATCGATTGTTGCTGAATGGCGGACGGCTCTTCGTAGCCGGTCGCCAGAACGGCAGCAACAATGTTCGGATTAAGATCGAGAGCGGCGAAACCGCCGGTTTCCTGGGTCATGGGTCTGCCTCTAGGTGCATCCGCAAAGACCCATGCTCCAAAGCTGCACATGCCTTGAAAGACCGTCAGGTCACCCAGGCAGCTTTGGCGGCGGGGATTTGCGAAAACGATTGAAAAAGAAAACTTGGGAAGGTCCGCCTAGCGGACGTGCAGCCGAAGCTGGACTCGGAGGATTTGCACCACCTGATTTTGAGGTCCGCTAAAAGACCGGCGCGTACTATACCCGAAATAGTGCAGAGACGTGAGGAATATTTTCGGGGTGCGGGGCCATTATCGAGCCATCAGGCAAGTACGGCTGAAACGATTCCTGCCTGTGATACCGCGCTGCCTGCTTCGCGGGTAAACCCGCTCCCACAGGATGCTCACCGCCCTTGAACACTGTGACATCCCTGTGGGAGCGGGCAAGCCCGCGAAGAACCCAACTCAGGTAGCTGGCCGAATCTCACGAATCAGCCCTTCCAAGCTATAACCCAGTCGCGGCGCCAGCGCCTCGGCCCGGGCCCGCAACCCATCCAGGTCCAGTGTCTGCTCCAGGTCCGCCGGCACCAGCAAGATCACGTTGCCCTCCTTCACCGGCAGTTCCCAGTAATGCCGGTGGTACAACCCGCGCAGCAGCGCCGCACCCAGTGGCTTGCCATCATCGGTGGCCCACTGGTTGATCACCAGCCAGCCACCCGGGTTCAGTTGCTGCTGGCAGTTCTCCAGGAAGTTCCATGCCAAATGCCCTACTCCCGGCCCGTGGTCGGTATATAAGTCGACGAACAGCAGGTCGGCCTTCTCGGCTGTGGGCAACAGCTCCAGGGCATCGCCGATGCGCACGTACAAACGCGGATCATCATCCAGGCCCAGGTACTCCATGGCCAGGCGCGGCACATCCGGGCGCAGCTCGATGGCCTCGATGTCGTCCAGCGGCAGGAACTTCATGCAGGCCTGGGTCAACGTACCGGCGCCCAAACCGAGAAACAGCGCGCTTTCCGGCTGTTCATGGCACAAAGCGCCCACCAGCATTGCACGGGTGTAGTCGTACTCCAGCCAGCTAGGGTCGGCCGTGAACACGCAGCTTTGCTCGATGGCATCGCCGAATTCCAGAAAGCGGTAGTCGTCCACTTCGTACACGCTGATGACGCCAAAGGCGTCCTCTACCCGTGCCAGCAGCCGCTCTTCCCGATCCGCCGTCATGCTCACCACCCACCCGCGCAAAAACGCGCATTGTCCGCCAACACCCTCGATGCAACAAGCGCAGCGCCAACTGTTACCATGGCCCTTAGCCTACAACCGACAAGACCGAGCCCGAGATGAACCAACCGTGGAGCCCTGACAGCTGGCGCGCACTGCCGATCCAGCAGCAACCGACCTACCCCGATGCCGCGCACCTGCTGAAGGTTGAACAGACCTTGGCCAGCTACCCGCCGTTGGTGTTCGCGGGCGAGGCGCGCGAGCTGCGCCGGCAGTTCGCCGAAGTCACCGAAGGCCGCGCGTTCCTGCTGCAGGGTGGCGATTGCGCCGAGAGCTTCGCCGAGTTCTCGGCCGCGAAAATCCGCGACACCTTCAAGGTGCTGCTGCAAATGGCCATTGTCATGACCTTTGCCGCCGGCTGCCCGGTGGTCAAGGTGGGGCGCATGGCTGGGCAGTTCGCCAAACCGCGCTCATCTGGCGATGAAACCATCGGCGACATCACCCTGCCCGCCTACCGCGGCGACATCGTCAACGGCATCGGCTTCGACGCCAAAAGCCGCATCCCCGACCCGGAGCGCCTGCTGCAGGCCTATCACCAGGCCACCGCCAGCCTCAACCTGCTGCGCGCGTTCGCCCAGGGCGGGTTTGCCGACCTGCACCAGGTGCACAAGTGGAACCTGGACTTCATCGCCAACTCGGCGCTGGCCGACAAGTACCACCAACTGGCCAACCGCATCGACGAAACCCTGGCGTTCATGCGCGCCTGCGGCCTGGACAGCGCGCCGCAACTGCGCGAAACCAGCTTCTTCACGGCCCACGAAGCCCTGCTGCTGAACTATGAAGAAGCGTTCGTGCGCCAGGACAGCCTGACCGGCGACTACTACGACTGCTCGGCGCACATGCTGTGGATCGGCGACCGCACTCGCCAGCTCGACGGCGCCCATGTGGAGTTCCTGCGCGGCGTGCACAACCCGATCGGGGTCAAGGTTGGCCCAAGCATGAACCCAGAAGAGCTGATCCGCCTGATCGACACGCTCAACCCGGCCAACGACCCGGGGCGCCTGAACCTGATCGTGCGCATGGGTGCGAACAAAGTCGGCGACCACCTGCCGGGGCTGATCCGCACCGTCGAGCGCGAGGGGCGCAAAGTGCTATGGAGCTCCGACCCGATGCACGGCAACACCATCAAGGCCAGCAGCGGCTACAAGACCCGCGATTTTGCGCAGATCCTGGATGAGGTGAAGCAGTTCTTCCAGGTGCACCAGGCCGAGGGCAGCCATGCCGGTGGCATACACATCGAGATGACCGGGCAGAACGTTACCGAATGCATCGGCGGTGCCCGGCCAATCACCGAAGACGCGCTGTCTGACCGGTATCACACCCATTGCGACCCGCGGATGAATGCCGATCAGTCGCTGGAGCTGGCGTTCTTGATTGCCGAAACGCTCAAACAGGTGCGGCGCTAAGCAAAGCCCGGCGCAACTGGCTGCCCTCTGTGCGTGGGCAGTTCAGTTGCACCCGCTCCAGCCCCAACCAGCTGGCCAGGCGCAACAGGTTGCCCGCCAGCGCGTGATACCTCTCCTCGTCCAGCCCTGGCGTTTCTGCATGCACGGCGTGCACCGCCAGTTGCCCTTGGGCGCGTTCGGCCCGCAGGTCTACCCGCGCGACGATGCGTTCGCGGTACAGAAACGGCAGCACGTAGTAGCCATACACCCGTTTGTGCGCCGGTGTGTAGATTTCCAGGCGGTAGCGGAAGTCGAACAAGCGCTCGGTACGGTTGCGCTCCCAGACCAGTGAATCGAACGGCGACAGCAGCGCGCTGGCCGCTATGCGCCGAGCAATGCGCGGCGTGCCGACGCAATAAGCCCGAGGCTTCCAACCCTGCACCTCGACTGCTTGCAGCCTGCCATCTGCAAGCAGCTCGGCCAGCGCCGCCCTGGCCTGAGCGGGCTCCAGACGAAAGTAGTCACGCAAGTCGCGCTCGGTGGCGACACCCAAGGCGGTGGCGGCGTGCAGCATCAGGCCCTGATGCGCCTCGGCCTCGCGGGGCCGTGGCTGGTCGAGGATCGCCTTGGGCAACACCTTGTCCGGTACATCGTAAAGCCGCTCGAAACCACGGCGCCCCGCCACAGTCACCTGGCCTGCGGCGAACAGCCACTCCAGCGCGTGCTTTTCCTCGCTCCAGTCCCACCAGGGGCCGGCACGTTCCTCGCGGGAGGACAGGCTGCCGGCGCCCAGTGCGCCCTGTTCACGCACGGCGGCCAGCACCCGGGCGATCACGTCCTGGCGCTCGCGGCCGAACTGCGCGAGCTGGCGGTAGATACCCCGGCCGTCGGCAGCATGGGCCATGCGCCAGCGCAGCAGCGGGTACAGGCTCAACGGCAGCAGCGACGCTTCGTGGCCCCAGTATTCGAACAACTGGCGCTGACGGCCTTGGCCCCAGGCGAGTTGGTCGAGGGTCGCTGGCGAGTAATCACCCAGGCGGGAAAACAGTGGCAGGTAGTGCGAACGGACCAAGGCGTTGACCGAGTCGATCTGCAACACGCCTAGCCGATGCAGCATGCGCTTGAGGGCCGGGAGGGTCGGGGCCGTTTCTGGCTGTTTGCCGAAACCTTGGGCAGAAAGGCACAGGCGGCGGGCCTGGCTGATGGACAACTTGAGAGGCAAGCCTGATCTCCTTGTGACGGCTGTTCCGGCCTTTTCGCGGGCAAGCCCGCTCCTACAGGTACCGCACAACGCTCAAGTACCTGTAGGAGCGGGCTTGCCCGCGAAGAGGCCGGTAAATCCACCGACAAACTTAGCCTATTTACGCAGGGGATCATCCCAAAAATGCCGCTCGGCCTCTTGCTGGATATCCGCCCGGCTCAACCCCAGGTCGTGCAAGGTTGCATCGCTGAGGCGGGCCAGTTCCTGGCGCTGACGATACAGCTGCAGCCAGCGCGCCGGACGCTGCAGGGCCGCATGCCACAGGTGGTTCAGGGAAAAGGCAGGTTGCTGGATGCTGCTGACATGACCTTTCATCGTGAAGCCCTCCGTGTTGATGGCCTCAGTGTCACGCCAGGCATAAGATCAATCCAACGAATGTTTCTGATGCCATGCATCTCGGAGATTGATGCAATGTCCCAGTACCAGAGCCTCGATGCGGACGTACTGCGCACCTTCGTCGCCATCGCCGAGCAAGGCGGCTTCACCCGCGCCGGCGAGGTGGTCAACCGCACCCAGTCGGCGGTGAGCATGCAAATGAAACGCCTGGAAGAAGACATCCTGCAGCGTCAGCTGTTCGAACGTGATGGCCGCCAGGTACGGCTGACTGCCGAAGGCCAGGTGCTGCTGGGCTACGCCCGACGCATCCTTAAACTGCATGGCGAGGTGTTCAACACCCTGCGCATGCCGCACATGGTCGGGCTGGTGCGCATTGGCACACCGGACGACTACGCCATGCGTTTTCTGCCGACCATTCTGTCGAGCTTTGCCCAGGCCTACCCATTGGTGCAGGTGGAGGTGCACTGCGACTCGTCCAAGCAGCTGATGCTGCGCCAGGACCTGGACCTGACCATCGTCACCCGCGAGCCGGGCAACGAGGTGGGTCAATTGCTGCGCCAGGAACGCCTGGTGTGGGCCGCCGCCGAAGGCTTTTGCCCACAGGAACAGCGGCCGATGCCGGTGGCGCTGTTCAACACCGACTGCTTCTGCCGCGCCTGGACCTGCAATGCCCTGGAAGCACAAGGCATCGATTACCGCATTGCCTATACCAGCCCCAGCCTGGCGGCGATCTTCGCCATTGTCACGGCGGGGCTGGCGGTGACCGCGCAGTTGCAGAGCCTGATTGGTGGGAACATTCGCATTTTGGGTGAGCAGGATGGGCTGCCGCAGTTACCAGTGGCCAATGTGATGCTGGTGCGCAGTACGCAAAACCCTTCGCCTATTACCGATTGCATGGCGGATTACATCGTCGAGGGGTTCATGTAGGAGCAGCCTTGCGCTGCGAATGGGCCGCAAAGCGGCCCCAAAATCTCAAACCTCAAACCCCAGCATCACCGCACACACCACCAAAAACACACAGAACATCGCCCGCAACACCTTCTCCGGCAGCGCATGCGCCAGCTTCACCCCCCAACTGATGCTGAGCAAGCCCCCCACCGCCAACGGAACGCCCACCCCCCAGTCAACGCTATGGTGCACACCATAGGTCACCAGCGTGACCAAGGTACTCGGCGCCGCCAGCGCCAGTGACAGCCCCTGCGCCACCACCTGGGTGGTGCCGAACACACTGGTCAGGATCGGCGTGGCCACCACCGCCCCACCCACCCCGAACAAGCCGCCCATGGTGCCGGCAAAACTGCCCAGCACACCCAGCCACGGCCAGGCATAGCGCAGTTCGGCACTCGGCGGCGACACCTTCATGAACATCCGCGCCACATTCCACACCGCCAGCGCCACCAGAAAGCCAACAAAGCCCAGGCGCATGGAATGCGCATCCAGCCCCACCGCCCAGATCGACCCCAACCAGGCGAACAAGAAGCTGCACGCCGACAGCGGTAGCGCATGGCGCAACGTGATGCGGTTGCGCTGATGATAACGCCACAGCGCCAGCAGCACGTTCGGCACCACCATCACCAGCGCCGTGCCCTGCGCCAGTTGCTGGTCCAAGCCAAACAACACGCCCAGCGCCGGAATCGCGATCAGCCCGCCGCCAATGCCGAACACGCCTCCCATGGTGCCCAAGGCTGCGCCCAGCACGATATACAACAACCACTCGATCATCAGGGCCTCGTCCGTCATTTCCAGTAATGCGAGCATGCTAACGATTGCGCCCTGGCGGGGAAACGCACAGCAGCGCACAATGGCTATGCGTATTTCGCAAAAGCAAGGCAGCCATGAGCCCCGATACCCTGACCGACCAATTGAGCCTGTTCCTCGATGTGCTGGAAACCGGCAGCTTTTCTGCCGCCGCCCGTCGCCACCCGCTGAGACCGTCCGCCGTGGCCCGGCGCATCGACAACCTGGAAAGCGCCGTCGGCAGCCGCCTGTTTACCCGTAGCACGCATGCCGTACGCGCCACGCCCGCGGGCAATGCCTTTGCCGAGCGGGCCAGGCGCATCATCGACGAGCTGCGCCTGGCCCGGGCCGAAGCGGTATCGCTGAGCAATGCCCCCGAAGGGCTGATCCGCATCGATGCGCCCGCCGCATTCGGCCGCCGCCACTTGGCCCCGGCCATTGCCGATTTCCTGGTGGCCTATCCGGGCCTGGACGTGCAACTGCGCTTGATCGACAGCTTCGTCGACCTGCATGGCAGCCACCTGGGCGAGGTCGACCTGGTGCTGCGCGCCGGCCCCTTGGCCGACACCCGCCTGGTCGCCACCCCACTGGCCTACATGGTGCGCATCGCCTGCGCCAGCCCCGCCTACCTGGCCAACCGTGGCGTACCCACCTGCCCCAGCGAGTTGCCCGGGCATGACGGCCTGGACTGGGACGGCCTGGCACCGCCGTTTGCCTGGCGCTTTAGTGTGGCCGGGCAAACCCGCCTGTACCGCCCCGCGCGCATGCGCATGGCTGCCAACAACGCTGAAACCTTGCTGTTCGGCGCCCTCGCCGGCTTAGGGGTAGCCCACCTACCCACCTGGCTGATCAGCGAGTACCTGCTGCGCGGCGAACTGATCCCGTTGTTTTGCCAAGGCGGCCTGCCTGAAGCCGAGACCAGTGGTATCTACGCACTGCGCCTGGAACATGAAACGAACTCTCGCAGCCGTTTGCTGCTCGAATTTCTCAAGAACCGCTTCAGCCCGATTCCACCTTGGGACCTGGCGTTGCGCAGTGAACTGCGCGAGTAATGCGTGCACTAATGATCAGCGCGCCAGAATTTTCCATTGATTACCTTCAAGGACCTGCATGAACGCCGACACCCAAGCCTCCTGTGACGAGCTGCTGCTGGACAACCAGGTCTGTTTCGCCCTGCACTCCACCTCGTTGCTGATGACCAAGGTCTACAAACCGTTGTTGCAGGCGCTGGGCCTGACCTACCCGCAATACCTGGCCATGCTGGTGCTGTGGGAGCGTGACGGCCTGACCGTGGGCGAAATCAGCCAGCACCTGCTGACCGACCCAGGCTCGCTGACCCCACTGCTCAAGCGCCTGGAAAGCGAAGGCCTGCTGCAGCGCAACCGCAGCCGCGAGGACGAACGGGTAGTGATGGTACAGCTGACCGACAAAGGCCGCGCCTTGCAACAGCAGGCCAAAGAGGTACCACAGTGCATCCTCAAGGCCAGCGGGCGCAGCCTGGAGCAGCTGCAGCAACTGCAGGCCGACCTGTTGAACCTGCGCGAGAACCTGCAGAAAAACCTCTGAGGGCTATGCTGTGCAATGGCCGTTCGGATAAACGGTGACGATTTATCTTGCGCGCTAACTAATTGCGCGCTAACTTAAATCCCACACCAACCCGCGCCCTCCTGCGAACAGGAGCGCACAGCACATTAGCGAGGCTCAAGATGCAAAAGGTCACTCCGCTGTACATCGCAGAAGCTACCTCTACCGGTGGGCGCGACGGCAAATCCCGCTCCAGCGACGGCAAGCTGGCCGTCAGCCTGAGCACCCCCAAGGAACTGGGCGGTGCTGGCGGTGATGGCACCAACCCCGAGCAGATGTTCGCCGCCGGTTACTCGGCCTGCTTCATCGGCGCCTTGAAGTTCGTGGCCGGGCAAGAGAAGAAAGCCCTGCCGGCAGATGCCTCGATCACCGCCAAGGTGGGCATCGGTCAGATCCCAGGCGGCTTTGGCCTGGACATCGACCTGCACATCAACCTGCCTGGCCTGGCCCAGGCCGATGCCGAAGGGCTGGTGGAAAAGGCGCACAAGGTGTGCCCGTACTCCAACGCCACCCGCGGTAATGTGGATGTACGTCTGCATGTGACGGTGTAAGGCACAGGCATAAAAAAACCCGGCCAAGGCCGGGTTTTTTTTGCGTCACGCAAGAAGAATTACTTCTTGGAACGGCCTTTGAAGCTGTTGTCGCGAGTGTCGATGTCGATCCACTCGTCGATCTGGATGAAGTCGGCAACCTGGATCTCGGTGCCGTTCTTCAGCTTGGCAGGCTTCATGACCTTGCCCGAGGTGTCGCCGCGAGCAGCGTTCTCGGTGTAGACAACCTGACGGCTGATGGTGGTCGGCAGTTCAACCGATACCAGGCGGCCTTCGAAGAACACGGCTTCGCAGATGTCTTCCATGCCTTCTTCGATGTACGGCAGAACGGCGTCGATGTCTTCGGCGTTCAGTTCGTACATGGTGTAGTCGGTGGTGTCCATGAAGGTGTACGAGTCACCGCTGATGAACGACAGGGTCGCTTCTTTGCGATCCAGGATCACGTCGTCCAGCTTGTCGTCCGCACCGTATACGGTTTCGGTCTTGTAGCCGGTCAGCAGGTTCTTCAGCTTGGTCTTCATGATCGCGCTGTTACGGCCCGACTTGGTGAACTCAGCTTTTTGAACCAGCCACGGGTCGTTGTCGATCCGCAGGACGGTACCGGGTTTCAGTTCTTTACCAGTTTTCATTACGAAGTATCCGAATCTGGATGGATTTATAAAAATCGAGGCCGCGTATCATAGCGAATTTCGGTAAAAGTGTACTAGCGCTGTGGCAAGGTCCGGCTGAGCGGCCTGTCGCGCCCCCCAACGCCGGGCATGTTGCTGCAGTTCCGGCCAGTGCTGGCGGGCCGCCTGCCAGGCCTCGCCCATGTCGAAATCCATGTTCCAGGCGCGCCACAGGCCAAGCAAGGCAGCATCGGCTTCGCCTGACAGGCCGCGTCGATACAGCGCCAGAAACGCTTCGAGCTTTTCCCAATGGGCATTTTCGTCCTGCACATAGATGTGCCACAGCATCGGCTGCCCGGCCCACTGGGCGCGTACGAACGAGTCTTCGCCGCGCACCGCATTGAAATCGCAACACCACAACAACCGATCGAAGTCGTCCTGGCTGACGAATGGCAGCACCTGCACGGTCAGCGCCCCACGCGTGCGCACCTCCCCTGCCTGCAGGTGCGCTTCGCCAAGCCACTGGCTGAGCCCCGCGACGATGCGCCCCTGCGGCACCAGCAGGTGGCACGGTTGCGCGCCCGTGGCCAGGGCATCGAGCCAGTTGGCCAACTGCGGGTTTTCGTAAGCGAACAGCGAAATCAGCAACGCGCCCGGCACGGGAGCTACGCCTAGCCCCTGCAGGAAAGCCTGGCGCGCATCGGCCGACTGCTGGAACGCATCACGCCGCGCCAGCAGCGAGCCTTCTCGCAGCAAGCCACCGGTCTTTTCAGTAAAGCCCGGGAAGAAAAACACCTTGCGCAGGCCGTTGGGCTGCGGCGAAGGCAAGCCATGGCAGCCCTCCACCCAGTCCTCGGCACTGAGGTACTCAAGGTTCAGCCATAGCGGCGGCAATGGACGGGCACGCATGGCCTCGACATAGGCCGCCGGCAATTGACAGGCGAACGCGCCGATCACCACGTCGGCCGGCGCCACCGGCAGCCACGCTCGCGGCCAGTGGCGCACATCCACACCGTGCTGCCACTGTTGCGCGGCAGTGGCGTCGGCGCCGGGGCACATGGGCGTGAAAGCGTCGAGGTCATCCACCCACAGGCGCACCGCCAGGCCATGCTCGTCGACCAACTGCCGGGCCAGGCGCCAGGTCACGCCGATGTCGCCGTAATTGTCGACGACACTGCAGAAAATGTCCCAGGTGGCGTTCATGCGCCCCTCCCGTGCTGGTGCAAAAACCGCGAATTCTGCGCATAAATTGTCGCCGACAAAAGCACCTGCGCGGAAAAATCCCCAAGCGCATGCGACAATGCACCCCGACTACCCTGCCAGGAGGCTGCCATGCCCCGCCACCGTGAACTGAAGATCACCCTCAAGCCGTTGCCGCTGATTGCATGCGTTGCCTTGGGCCTGTGGCTGGGCGCGGTGGCGATTGCCGTGAGCCTGTGGTTGGCCCTGCAGTGGTGGCCACAGCAGGTGCAACCTCTGGTCCAGGCTGTCGCACCCACCGTGCACCGCCCCGCCGCACCCGCTGCGCCGGCTGCCGCGCAGGACACCCAGGCCGAGATGTTCGAGCGCTACAAGGACATCCTGCACAAGCAGGAACTGCAACAGGCCGCCGAGGCCGCCCAAGGCAACCCGCGCAACCTCAACAGCCCGAAGTGCCAGTTCTGGCTGCAGCAGAACCGCACCGCACCCACCGACAAAAGCCAGGCCAACGTGCTGGAGTTCTGTTACTGACCATGGACAAGCCGCACCTATTGGCGCTGATCGTCGCCACCCTCGAGCGCGACTTGGATGTGCTGACGCGGGCGGCGCAAACCGCCTACGAGGCCGCCACCGCCGAAGAGAACATTGCCGAGAACAAGTACGACACCCTGGGCCTGGAAGCCTCGTACCTGGCCACCGGGCAGGCCCGGCGCAGTGCCGAGATACGCCAGGCGCTGTTGAATTACCAGCAATTGCTGCTGCGTGACTACGACCCGGCGCGGGGCGTGCAAGTGAGCAACCTGGTGGCGCTGGAGGATGAGGATGGTGGGCAACGCCGGCTGTTCCTCGGGCCTGAAGCCGCGGGGTTGAAGATTGGCGAGGGGGATGGGCTAGTGACGGTGATTACCCCGCGTTCGCCGCTGGGGCAACAGTTGATGGGCAAGAAGATCGATGACGAGGTGAATCTGGGCGCGCAGACATTGTTCATTGCTGATGTGGTCTGAAGGCGACCACTGGCATCAGCCCTGTGATCGCCTTGTGTAGGAGCAGCCTTGCGCTGCGAAGGGGCCACAGTCGATCCATAGCCTTGCCGGCCTCTTCGCAGCACAAGGCTGCTCCTACAGAGACCGCAGGGCATCGAACCGCTCGGCAAGCCCCTGTTCGGCAAATTGCTCCACCACAAAATCGATGAATGCCCGGGTCTTGCCCGGCATCAGCTTGTGCTCGGCGAAATACAGGCTGATGTGCCCATCGTCCACATACCAGTCCGGCAACACCCGCTGCAGCCGCCCCTCCTGCAAGTAGGGCACGGCAAACGGCAGGCTCACCAGGGCAATCCCCAGCCCCTGCTCGGCCACCGCGCACGCCGCATCCGAATCGCTCATGGTCATCGCCTGGCGCAATTGCAGCGGCTGCTGCACCTGCCAACGACTGGTCAACGGCCACGAGCGTACCCGCCCAGTCTGCGGCGAGCGGATCAGGATGCCGTCATGGCGCTGCAGCCCCTGCGGGTCTGCTATCGGCGCGTGCCGCCGCAGATAGGCCGGTGCCGCCACCAACACCCGGTGCGCTGGGGTCAGCTTGCGCGCCACCACCCCCGGCGGCAGTTCGAAACCACCGCCAATCGCTGCATCGAAGCCTTGGCCGATCAAGTCAACCTGACGGTTGTCGAAATGCCAGTCAGGGATAATCGCCGGATAGCGACGCAGAAACTCGCTCAGCAACGGCAGCACATACAAACGCCCGAACACCGTGCCCATGCTCACCCGCAACAACCCGGCCGGCTGGCCTTCGGCACTGGCCAGGTTGGCCACGGCGTACTGGATGGTGCGGAAGCTGTCACTGACCTCGCCGAGAAAACGCTGCCCGGCTTCAGTCAAGGTCAGCTTGCGGGTACTACGCTGGAACAACCGCACACCCAGGCGTGCTTCCAGCTGGGCAACGTGCTTACCCACGGCGGCCGGGGTAATGCTCAAGCGCCTGGCAGCCTCGGCAAAACTGCCGACTTCGGCACTGCGGATGAAGCATTCCAACGCGTTGAACGATTCCATGGCCATGATTGGCAACCAAAGGTTTACTCAGCAGATAGTGATTACCATCTTATCAGCAGCTAATCGAGCGCCGATACTGCGCCCATCCAAGGCATTCGGCCTGGCTTCCAGCAGGAGATCAGCATGTCCAAGCAACTTACACTCGAAGGCAAAGTGGCCCTGGTACAGGGCGGTTCCCGCGGCATTGGTGCCGCCATCGTGCGGCGCCTGGCCCGCGAAGGCGCGCACGTGGCCTTCACCTATGTCAGCTCTGCCGGCCCGGCAGAAGAACTGGCCCGGGAAATCAGCGAAAACGGCGGCAAGGCCCTGGCCCTGCGTGCTGACAGTGCCGATGCAGCGGCCGTGCAGTTGGCGGTGGATGACGCCGTAAAAGCCTTCGGCAGGCTGGATATCCTGGTCAACAACGCTGGTGTGCTGGCGGTGGCACCGGTGAGCGAATTCGACCTGGCCGACTTCGACCGCCTGCTGGCAGTGAACGTGCGCAGCGTGTTCGTCGCCAGCCAGGCCGCAGCGCGCTACATGGGCCAGGGCGGGCGCATCATCAACATCGGCAGCACCAATGCCGAGCGCATGCCGTTCGCCGGCGGCGCGCCATACGCCATGAGCAAGTCGGCACTGGTTGGCCTGACTCGCGGCATGGCGCGTGACCTTGGGCCGCAGGGCATTACCGTGAACAACGTGCAACCGGGGCCGGTGGACACCGACATGAACCCCGCCAGTGGCGAGTTTGCCGAAAGCCTGATCCCACTAATGGCGATCGGCCGGTATGGCGAGCCGGAGGAAATTGCCAGCTTCGTGGCCTACCTGGCGGGGCCTGAAGCGGGCTACATCACCGGAGCCAGCTTGACCGTGGATGGTGGGTTCGCGGCCTGATCGCTGGGTTACCAGAAACCCTGGAATCGCCCACAGGATCACCACAGGTTCAGGCCTGTGGTGATCCTGTAGTCTTGTTAAGCTTCACCGCACTCTACTGCCCGCCCCGAGAACCGCATGCACACCCCCACACTCAGCCGCGCCCTGATCTTGCTGATGGCCACCGCCACTGGCCTGGCCGTGGCCAGCAACTACTACGCCCAACCGCTGCTGCACAGCATCGCCCAGCAGTTTGGCCTGAGCACTGCCAGCGCCGGCAGCATCGTGATTGCCGCGCAGCTCAGCTATGGCGCCGGCCTGTTGCTGCTGGCACCGCTGGGTGACCTGTTCGAACAGCGCCGGCTGATTACCGTGATGACCGCTATCTCCACCCTGGGCCTGGTCATCAGCGCTTGTGCCCCGAGCCTGCCTTGGCTGATCCTCGGCACGGCGTTGACCGGGCTGTTCTCGGTGGTGGCGCAGATCCTCGTGCCGATGGCCGCTACCCTGAGCGAGCCGCATCAGCGTGGGCGCGCGGTCGGCACGCTGATGAGCGGCCTGCTGCTGGGCATCCTGCTGGCACGTACCGCTGCCGGCTTCATGGCCGAACTGGGCGGCTGGCGCAGCATCTACGTGCTGGCCGCCATACTCATGGCAATCACCGCCGTGGCGCTGTACCGCAGCCTGCCGCAGCACCACAGCCATGCCGGGTTGAAGTACCCGGCCCTGATCGGCTCGGTGTTCCGCCTGTTCCTCGAAGAACCCGTACTGCGTCTGCGCTCACTGCTCGGCTTGCTGTCGTTCAGCCTGTTCGCGCTGTTCTGGACGCCGCTGGCGTTCCTGCTAGCAAAAGGCCCCTACCATTATTCGGATGCGGTGATCGGCCTGTTCGGCCTGGCGGGCGCCGCGGGTGCGCTTTCAGCCAACTGGGCCGGGCGGCTGGCCGACCGTGGCAAGGGCTCGCTGGGCACCACCGTGGGCCTGGTGGTGTTGCTGTTGTCATGGGTGCCGCTGGGTTTTGCCGAGCAGTCGCTGCTGGCCTTGTTGCTGGGTGTGTTGATGCTCGACCTGGCGGTGCAGCTGGTGCACGTGAGCAACCAGAACGCCGTGATCGCCCTGCGACCCGAAGCGCGCACGCGGCTGAATGCTGGGTACATCACCTGCTACTTCATTGGCGGGGCACTGGGGTCGTTGCTGGGCACGCAATTGTTCCAGCACCAGGGCTGGAGTGGGATCGTGATGGCGGGGTTGGTGATTGGCGGGTTGGCGTTGTTGGCATGGGGCCTGGCAGAACGCAAGCGCAAGAACGCATTGCAAGTGGTCTGAAAAACCATCATTGGATCATTCGCGGGCACGCCCGCTCCCACAGGGGTATGACTACCCTTAACCTGTGGGAGCGGGCGTGCCCGCGAAGAGGCCATCAGCTAGGGCGACAAAGCACCGCACTACCCTCCGTCGCATGGCCGTTGACTTGCCTGCCCGGGCAGCGCTCAGTAGGCGCTGGAAAAATGCCCTTTCCCTGACAGGACGACTTTATGACAAGACTCACGGTGCAATCCGGCGATTTCTTGCAAGGTGAAGGCGAGTATCGCAACGGATCGCTTACTCTCAAGACCCCGCGCAGCCCCTCTCCCGGCGAGCGGATTTCCCTGGCACGCATCAGCGACTTGCGGCTGGCCAGCCTGGAATCCAGCCGCAGCCTGGGCAGCGCCCTGGGCTGGGGCGTGGCCGGCGCCCTGGTGGCAGGGCCGGTGGGGCTGTTGGCCGGGTTGTGGCTGGGCGGCAAGGAAGAAGAAGCGACCTTCCTGGCCACCTTCAAGGATGGGCGCAAGCTCATGGCCATTACCGATGGCAAGACCTGGTCGAAAATCGATGACAACTGGCGCCAGCACAAGCGGCCGACCGGCACAGGCTGAAAATCCAGGGGCCCTGATCGTTCCATGTTGAAGGCGGCTGTTAAGATGCCGCCTTTTTTCATGGTCGGAGCCCCCGCATGTCCTCGCATCACCCCCGCCTGCCCCTGAGCCTGCTCAGCCTGGGCCTGGCCCTGCAATGCCCCCATGTGCTTGCCGAAGACAGTGTGGTGCTGGCCCCGTTGCAGGTCTCCGACACCTACGCCAATGATGGCTACCAGGCACGCCAAGCCACCGTGGGCGGCTTCCAGCCCGCGCCGTTGCTCGACACACCGGCCGCTGTCAGCGTGTTCAGCCAGCAACTGCTGGAAGACCGCCAGGTGCGCATGCTCAGCGAAGTGCTGCAAAGCGACGCCTCGGTCGGTGAAAGCTACGCGCCCATCGGCTACTACGAAAACTTCAATGTGCGCGGCTTCGAGCTGAACGCCGCCAGCAGCTACCGCATCAATGGCCAGACCATCGCCGGCGAGCAGAATGTGGCCCTGGAAAACAAACAGCAGGTGGAGCTGCTCAAGGGCCTGTCCGGGCTGCAGAGCGGCGTTTCGGAGCCGGGCGGGCTGATCAACTATGTAACCAAGCGCGCCGAAGACGTACGCAGCATCACGGTGTCGACCAACGAACAAGGCGAACGCTACCTGGCCACCGACCTGGGCGGATGGTTCGGCAGCGAAAAGCAGTTCGGCCTGCGCGCCAACCTGGCCCATGAAGACATCCGCTCGTACGTCGACCACGCCGACGGCAAGCGCGACTTCGCCTCGTTGGCGTTCGACTGGCAGATCAACCCGGATGCCACCCTGCAGTTGGATGCCGAGTACCAGCACCGTGAACAACGCTCGGTACCGGGGTACCAGTTGCTCGGCGGCAGCGAAGTGCCCCACGGCATCGACCCGGATGACCGCCTGGCTTATCAGCACTGGGCCAAGCCCGTGCAGAACGACTCGCTGAACCTTGACGGGCGCTTCGAGTACCGCTTCAACGACGCCTGGACCGGCAGCTTGAGCGCCTCGCGCAGTAAGGTGGTGATCGACGACTACAGCGCGTTTGCCTGGGGCTCGAGCGAAGGCGCGTTTTTCGGCAGCAATGGCGACTATGACATCTACGACTTCCGCAGCCCCGACGACACCCGCCGCATCGACGAGGCGCAGGCCATGCTCAACGGGCGCTTCGACGCGCTGGGTGTGGGCCATGAGCTGACCGTGGGCAGCAGCGCGCAACGGCGCACGCTGGATCAGCGCCCCAGCTACATGGAATGGGTCGGCACAGGCAACATCCAAACCGGGGCGCCCGCTTTTGATCCATCCGCAAACCCCATCAAGTCCAGCGAGCGCCGCCTCGACAGCCGCCAATACGGCCTGTTCGTCAGCGACCGCATCAGCTTCAACGAACAATGGCAGACCGTACTGGGCGCCCGTGAAGTTCGCCTGGATGAAAAGACCTGGGACGAAAACGGCGTTGCCGGGCGCCACACCCGTCAATACGAGCTGCTGCCCAATGCTGCGATCATATTTAAACCGCAGCCGAACACCACGGTGTATGCCAGCTATTCCAAGGGCCTGTCTGCCGGTGGCACGGCACCTTGGTTTGCGCTGAACCGATTCGAAATCCTTGCCCCCACCACCTCCCACCAGCTGGAGCTGGGCCTCAAGCATGACTGGCAGGGCCTGAGTTTCAGTGCCGCGCTGTTCCAGATCCGCCAGGCTTACCAGTACGCGCGCCCTGACGGTGCTGGCAACTTCACCTACCTGCAGCAAGGCCAGCAGAAAAATACCGGCCTGGAGCTGGGCGCCAGCGGCTGGGTGACCTCGAACCTGCAGGTGCAAGCCAGCGCAGCCGCCATTCGCGCACGGGTGCAGAACAGCGGTACCGATGACTATGAAGGGCACCAGGCGATCAACGTGCCCAGGTTCCGAGCGGCGCTGCAGGCGGAATACAGCCTGCCGGTGCCAGGCCTGGCGCTGCTGGGCGGGGCGCGTTACAGCGCCAGCAAGTATGCGAGCCAGGCGGGGAATGTGCAGGTTGGCGGGTATACCGTGTTCGATCTTGGCAGCCGCTACCGCACGCGCATTGCCGGGTACGACACGGTGCTGCGGCTGACGGTGGATAACCTGTTCGACAAGCGTTACTGGCGTGATGTGGGGGATTACCTGGGGGATAACTACCTGTTCCAGGGCGCGCCACGTACGGCCCGGCTATCGGCCTCGGTTAGCTTCTAGATTTTTTGGGGCTGCTTTGCAGCCCATTCGCAGCACAAGGCTGCTCCTACAAGGGTAAACGCGATTCCTGTAGGAGCAGCCTTGTGCTGCGAATGGGCCGCAAAGCGGCCCCCAAAGGCGTCAAAAACAAAAAGCCCCCGGCTTTTCAGCGCGGGGGCTCTTCGTAGAATGTGGCGGTGAAGAAGGGATTTGAACCCTTGATACGATTTCTCGTATACACACTTTCCAGGCGTGCTCCTTCGACCACTCGGACACTTCACCGTTTCTCTTCAAGCCTTGCAGCCTGTCGAGGTGCGCTAATTTATTGAAAGACATTCCCTTTGGCAAGCATTTTTTTCAATTTTTTCATGTATTTGCACTTGGGCCACGGTGAACGCTGACCGACCAGTCAGCCTTGCTGCTTTACCTTGCCCCTGGCGCTGGGTAACGTCGTCGCCACGCCAACAAAAGGACTCTGCCATGAGCGAGCTGATTACCTACCACGCCGAAGACGGCATCGCCACCCTGACCCTGAACAATGGCAAGGTCAACGCCATCTCGCCGGACGTCATCAATGCCTTCAACGCAGCGCTCGACCGTGCCAGCGAAGAGCGCGCGGTGGTGATCATCACCGGGCAGCCGGGCATTCTGTCGGGCGGTTACGACCTCAAGGTGATGACCAGCGGCCCGAAGGAAGCCATCGGCCTGGTCACCGCCGGCTCCACCCTCGCCCGTCGCCTGCTGTCGCACCCGTTCCCGGTGGTGGTCGCCTGCCCCGGCAATGCCGTGGCCAAAGGGGCCTTCCTGCTGCTGTCGGCCGACTACCGCATCGGTGTCGAAGGCCCGTACAAGGTGTGCCTGAACGAAGTGCAGATCGGCATGACCATGCACCATGCCGGTATTGAACTGGCCCGCGACCGCCTGCATCGCTCGGCCTTCCAGCGCTCGGTGATCAACGCCGAAGTGTTCGACCCGCAAGGTGCGGTGGGTGCCGGTTTCCTCGACAAGGTAGTGCCGGCCGAGCAGTTGCAGGAAGCGGCACTGGCCGCGGCGCGGGAGCTGAAAAAGCTGAACATGCTGGCGCACAAGAACACCAAGCTGAAGGTGCGCAAGGGGCTGCTGGAGGCGCTGGACAAGGCAATCGAGCTGGACCAGCACCATATGGGCTGACCGCAAAAGGGCCGGAACAGGCTTACACCAAGGTTTGCCCCAACCAGTGCACACCCGTACACTCCCCGGCGACTGTCTGGT
This sequence comes from Pseudomonas sp. NY11955, assembly GCF_048068035.1. Classification (NCBI taxonomy): domain Bacteria; kingdom Pseudomonadati; phylum Pseudomonadota; class Gammaproteobacteria; order Pseudomonadales; family Pseudomonadaceae; genus Pseudomonas; species Pseudomonas sp. NY11955. Next base: position 560,732 of record NZ_JBLUPS010000002.1, on the reverse strand, counting down.
GTGAGCCGTACCATGCTTTATTCATTGCGCATGTTCCTACTGGCGCTGCATTTTCTTGCCGTTGGCGTGCTGGGCCTGATCATTGGCCTGTGCCGCCCCTTCAACCCCGACAACAGCCGCGTGTTCGCCCGGCTCTACAGCGTGCCGGCCACCTGGCTGATGCGCATCAAGGTCAAGGCCGAGGTTGGCCCCCTGTGGGACCAACCGCCCGGCTGTGTGATCGTTGCCAACCACCAGTCCAACTTCGACCTGTTCGTGCTGGGCCAGGTGGTACCACAACGCACCGTGGCCATCGGCAAGAAAAGCCTGGGCTGGATCCCGCTGTTCGGCCAGTTGTTCTGGCTGGGTGGCAACGTGCTGATCGACCGCAAGAACGCCTACCAGGCGCGCAAGGCCATGCACAAGACCACCCGGGTTCTGCAGAACGACACCTCGATCTGGATTTTCCCCGAAGGCACCCGCAATGCCGGCGAGCATTTGCTGGCGTTCAAGAAAGGCGCGTTTCACATGGCCATCGAGGCCGGCGTGCCAATCGTGCCGGTCTGTGTCAGCCGCTACGCCGGGCGCTTGAGCCTGAACAGCTGGCGCCAGCGCAGCGTGATCGTGCGCTCGCTGCCGCCAATCGCCACGGCGGGCATGACCCAGCAGGACCTGCCGCAGTTGATCGAGCAGTGCCGGGAACAGATGCAGCAGTGCATTGACCGCATGGAAAACGAGCTGGCCTGATCCGGGTTGCTCTTGCGCCGGGTACAGACCAAGCTGTACCCGTGTTCAACCGAAATAAGCGGGCAACCATGGGGCGAGTCGTGGCATCGGCGGTGTACAGCGCCGGCAGAAAGGTCACCAACATCAGCATCGACGAAGGCAGCGAATGGGCGCGCAAGCCGGGGCATTTCGTGTGGATCGGCCTGGAGGAGCCCAACGCCGAGGAACTGGCCAACCTGCAGCGCCAGTTCAACTTGCATGAACTGGCCATCGAAGATGCCCTGGAAAAGCACAGCCGGCCAAAGCTTGAAACCTTCGGCGACGCGCTGTTCATCGTCACGTATTCGCCAGTGCGCCACGAAGGCAAGCTGGAGTTCATCGAAACCCATATCTTCGCGGGCAACGGCTACATCATCACCTGCCGCAACGGCCACTCCAAATCCTACGCCATGGTCCGCCAGCGCTGCGAGGCGCGGCCATTGCTGCTGGAGCACGGCGAGGACTTCGTGCTGTACGCCCTGCTCGACTTCGTGACCGAGAACTACCAACCGGTCAGCGAGGCCATTCATGGCGAGATCGAAGAGCTGGAGCAAAGCGTGCTGGGTGGCTCGCTGCAGGAGGACGACATCCGTCGCCTGCACAGCCTGCGCCGCGACATCCTGCGTCTGCGCCGCTACGTGGCACCAATGGTGGAGGTGAGCGAAGAACTGCAGCGCCTGAGCTTCCCGTTCATCGACAAGAACATGCGCCCCTACTTCCGTGACGTGCAGATTCATGTGACGCGGCAGATGGAAGACCTGGCCGGTATCCGCGACATTGCCAGCCAGACCATCGAGATCGGCATGCTGCTGGAGTCGTCACGGCAAAGCATCGTACAGCGCAAGTTCGCGGCCTGGGCGGCGATCCTGGCGTTCCCAACGGCGATTGCCGGGGTTTACGGGATGAACTTCCAGAACATGCCGGAGCTGAGCTGGCACTATGGTTATTTCGCCGTGCTGGGGGTGATTGCGGCGGGGTGTGCGGGGTTGTATGCCAGCTTCAAGAAGTCGGGCTGGCTTTGAGCGCACAACCCCTGTAGGAGCAGCCTTGCGCTGCGAAGAGGCCCTCATGGTCACACCAGATGTGCCCGTCGTACCGGCCTCTTCGCAGCACAAGGCTGCTCCTACAGAAAAACGCTTCAGGCCGCGTCGTGCTTGCTCACCGAATGCTGGATGAAGCGCAGCATCCACTCCCCCACCAGGTCGCCCTGGTGCTCGGTGGCCAGGCTGGCCACGGCCTTGTGGTACACCTCGTCACCCAGGTATTCCTGGCGCGCATCGAGCAGCGCGCGCGAGTAGTCGTGTACGAACTCCGGGTGGCCCTGGAAGCACAATACCTGGTCGCGAATGTGGTACGCCGCATTCGGGCAAAAATCGCTGGAGGCGATCACCGTGGCACCTTCCGGCAGCTCGGTCACCTGGTCCTGGTGACTGATCAGCAAGGTCAGCTCCGACACCTCCGGGTCCATCCACGGCGCATGCGCCGCCAACGAGTAGCGGTGGATGCCCACGCCCCAGCCCTTCTCGGCTCGCTCGGCCTTGCCACCCAGGGTCAATGCCAGCAACTGGTGGCCAAAACACACACCCAGCAGCTTTTCGCCACGCTCGTACAACTTGAGCAGGTAGGCCTTGAGAGTCTGGATCCACGGGTCGGTACCGAACGAGTCGGCCTTGCTGCCCGTTACAAGGTAGGCATCGAACACTTCATTGTCGGCGGGGTAATCGCCGTTCATCACGTTGTACACACGAAATTCGGCGGCGATCGGCTGACGCGAGAAGAGCTGCTCGAACATCCTGCCGTAGCCCTGGTACTGCGCGGTCAACTCCGGTCGCAGGACATCGGTTTCAAGGATGCAGACGCGTAACGACATAGGGGTAGTCCTGAACGACATGGGTGGGAATCTGCTGTAGAGACTGACGCGAAAGGCACGTACAAGCAAGTAGGCTGCACTGACGAACGGTCACATTTCGTCGGCACGCACTCGACACTTGCGCCACTGTCTAGCCAGAGCATGCCAGCGGGCTGGCACTTCGCCTCATATCCAGAAGAAATCAATTTATCAGCCAATTAGAACAAAGGGTTCTCAAACATGGATGACGCACACCCTACTGTTGGTTGTATATCCACACACAAGAGGCAAGCAGTTCAGGCGCCACACCACGCCACTGCGATCGACCCGAAGCGCGACAGGGAAGCCAACGGGTATTCAGGAATAACAACAAGAAGGCGGTCCGCCATGTTCAGACAATCGAAAATTCGCCAAGCTGGGCTTATTCTCTTCGCCACGACTTTGCTGCTGATCCTGCCGAACCTGACACGTTTGTTCGGCTGACAACGGCGATGGCGCCAACGGGCAGTGCACAGGTAACCTGCTGGCCTTGATGGTCGGAGATTGCCCATGCGCCACTGCCTTGCCCTGTTAGCGTTGCTCCTGAGCCTGCCACTGTCGGCGGCGCAACTGCACCTTGAACTGGGCGCCAATACGCGCCAGTGGAGCAGCGCCGAACTGCTGGGCCACCCGCAGGCACGGGATATCAGCATCGAACAGGACGTTTCCTACAAACGGCCCATGCGGTATCGGGCGGTGCCGCTGGCCACCTTGCTCGAAGGCGTGAGCGCCAGCGATCACCTGCAGGCCGTGGCCCTGGACGGTTTTGCTGCCGAAATGCCCGCTGCGCCCCTGCTGCAGCAAGGCCCCGCGCGGGCCTGGCTGGCCGTGGAAGACCCGGGCAAGCCGTGGCCGCCACTGGGGCAGGGCAAGCCGAGTGCGGGGCCGTTCTACCTGGTGTGGACGGCGCCAGAGGCCAGCGGCATCCGCCCGGAGCAATGGCCGTTCCAGATTTCCGCCATTCGCCAGCTGGCAACTGTCGAGACGCGCTTCCCGGCCTTGCTGCCCGCCCCGACGCTGCCAGCCGACAGCCCGGTACGCCAAGGCTTCGCCTTGTTCCAGCAGAACTGCCTGGCGTGCCACCGGCTCAATGGCGCGGGGGATGCGCAGGTGGGGCCGGATTTGAATGTGCCGCACAACCCGACCGAATATTTCCAACCGCAATACCTACGCCAACTGATTCGAGACCCGCAAAGCCTGCGCCAATGGCCGCAGGCAAAAATGCCAGGGTTTGCTGAAGGTGTATTGAGTGAGCAGGAACTGAATGCGTTGTTGGCCTATCTGGGGCATATGGCTGGGCGCAAGCCTTGAAAGCAGTGCGTGCTTCTTCGCGGGCAAGCCCGCTCCTACAGGTACTCCACATCGCTCAATCCTGTGGTGCTCCTGTGGGAACGGGCGAGCCCGCGAAGAAGGCAACGCAATACGTTCAGGCAATGGGCCGTTCGTGCTTGACCCCCCACCCTTCCACCTCTCCCCCATAAGGTGTCACCAGCTGCTCGAAGGCCTCTTCGAAGTCGCCAATCCCGCCATAGGTGGCATACATGACCTTGCTCAGCTCCAGGTGCCAGGCACCGTCGCCCAGCTCCTTGACCTGGGCATTGAGTGACTCCCCGCGAAACTGCCCGGCCGCTCGGCGGGCCCCTGCTTCATCCGGAAAAACGGCATAGAACTCGATGGGGTGGATCTGGGTGAAGTCGAAACCGCCTGCTTTCATCTGGCGCAGGACGTTGCTGCTGATATCGTCGTTCTGGCTGCTCATGAATCGTCCTCCTGAGTAAAGCGATGGATAGACTTTCCGTGCACTGACGCACCTGCCGGCAGCGGCCAGGCAGTTCGAGCTGATGCAAGACGCGAATTGAGGCAGTGCCAACCCGCAGAATAGGCTGGCACCCTCCACCAGCGTAGTGCCTGCCAGGGCACCACGCAAACGTGTGGTTCAGGGCGCTTCGTGGATGCTGGTGATGGTCACGCCGCTGTGCTCTTTAAGCCAGCGGGCGGTCGGGGAGATGGTGCGGTCCTGGAAGTCGTTGAGGTCCAACTCGTCCATCACCGGGAACAGGTGCGAACGAATGGCCCGCGCGGCGTCCTCTTCGCTGGGGCAGTGCTCGGCCCGCAGCGTCATGGTGGACGGTTCGCCTTTCTGATCGGCAAAGATGACTTCCCACTCTTTCATTGAACGAGCCCTCTCAATCAAAGAACACCAGTTGGGTGATGCCTGATCAAGTGACCTTGGGGCTGAAGAAATGTTCAGTCTGAGCTGGCCTCTTCGCGGCTAAAGCCGCTCCTACAGGGATGTCACAGACTTGAAGGCAGTGATATCCCTGTAGGAGCGGCTTTAGCCGCGAATGGGCCGCATAGCGGCCCCGATTACAGCCTTACTTCGGTGTGCCGTGCACCACGCCAGCGGTGTTATCCAGCAGGCTCTTGGTAGCCGTCTGGATATAGGCTTCCAGCTTCTTGAGCATTTCCGGCTGGTCCGGGCTTTCGATCAGCTCGGCCTTGAACTCGCTGCCCAACTGGTAGCGGTACATGCGCGGGGTCATGTCCTTGGACTCGATCAGGATGCGGTCGCCCTGCACCAGGCCAACGATCTGCTCGCTGCCCGACGGCTTGATCATGCCCACGCCCTGGTCGCCTTCAGGCAGGTTGAGCAGGTCGCGGCCCCAGCACTGGTGGCGGGCCTGGCCACCCAGGCGGCCCATGATGGTCGGCACGATGTCGACCTGGGTGCCCACGGTGTGGTTGACCGCCCCGAACTTCTCCTGAATGCCTGGAGCGATCAGCAGCAGCGGCACGTTGAAGCGGCCCAGGTCCAGTTCGGTCACCTGCTGGTGGTTGCCAAAGCCATGGTCGCCGACGATGACGAACAGGGTGTCCTTGAAGTACGGCTCTTTACGCGCCTTCTCGAAGAACTGGCCCAGTGCCCAGTCCGAATAGCGCATGGCGGTCAGGTGCTCGTCCAGGCGGCCCTGGCCGGTGACTTTCTCTACTGGCAGGTCCTTGGGCAGCGCATACGGCGTGTGGTTGGACAGCGTCTGCAGCAGTGCGTAGATCGGCTTCTTGCCGTCGTGCTTGGCCAGCTCCTCGTTACCACGGTCGAACATGTCCTGGTCGGACACGCCCCAGGTCGGGTCGGAGAACACCGGGTTGACGAAGTCGTTACGGCCGATGAAGGTGGTCATGCCCTGGTTGCCGAAGAAACCGGACTGGTTGTCCCAGGCAAAGTCGCCGTTGTAGACGTACACATCGTCGTAGTCACGGGCGCTGAGCAAGGCCGGCAGGCCAGACAGCTTGTGGCCGCCTTCCGGGGTCTGCATCAGGTACTCGAAACCTGGCAGGTTGGGGAAGCAGGCCATGGTGGCGAACATGCCCTGGTGGGTATGGGTGCCATTGGAGAAGAAGCGGTCGAACAGCAGGCCCTCTTTGGCCAGCTTGTCGAAGTACGGGGTGATGTTGTTGGGGCTGCCCAGCGCGCCCACCGAGTGGCCGGCGAAGCTTTCCATCAGGATCACCACCACGTTCTTGATCGGCAGGGTGCGCTCAGCCGGCGGCACGAAGTCGCGGCGGATGGCTGCCTCGTCGGCATCGACCAAGGTGTCGTTGGCGGTCAGCAGTTGCTCACGCACGCTTTGCGTGGCCACGCTCTGCTCCAGTACCGGCTTCCAGATGTTGGCGCGGTCCTCGCCAAAGCGGCTCTTGGCAGCGTCGATCAGAGTCAGGGTGCCGTTCAGGCCCAGCTGGTTGACGAAGTTGGAGTCGGTGGTGAAGGCATCACCCCAACGCATCGGCGGGCCCTGGCGCAGAGTGCCACGGGCAGCGACCACGGCCACCAGCAAAATCACCATGAACACCGCCAGGCGATTATACCAAGGCGCCACGCGCTGCAGGCCCTCGCCACGGGTCGCGCGGTCGATACCTTTGAACAGCAGGCTCAGCAGCCAGGTGCCGAAGGCCCAGGCCAGCAGGTAGCGCACCACCGGGAAACCGTACCAGAGCATGCTCATGACGGTTTTCGGGTCTTCCTTGATGTACTGGAACACCAAGCCGTTCAAGCGCTGGTGGAACTCGCGGTAGAAGTCCATTTCCATCAGGCCGAGGAACATCACCACGCTCGAGGCGAGGGTCAGCCAGAAACGGAACACGCCACGCCGGGCCATGGCCCAGGGGCTGAGAATGGCCAGCAGCAATGGAATGCTGATGTACACCACCACCCGCAGGTCGAAGCGCAAGCCGTTGAGGAAGCCTTCGGCGACAGTCGAATAAGGGGTATCGCCGATCATGTCGCTGTTGTAGACCAGCAGCGCCAGGCGCACGAGGCTGAGCATCAGCATGATCACCAGGCCGCTGAGCAGCGTGTAGGCCAGGTGGGATTTCAGGGTCGGCGAAAACGACGTTCGCGCGCCCTGTTGCTTCAAGGCGTCCGTGTTAGCCATGAATGGGAAGGTCCTAGGATTGCGGTTTGCGAAGAGGCGATGGCGCTAGACCAACGCAGCATTGTGCGGGTGCGGATTCTGTTTAAACCAATGTGAAAATTTTGTCACGGGGGTGTTGCGGGTTTTGTCCGTACCGGCCTCTTCGCGGGCTTGCCCGCGCCCACAGGGCCGGTACAGGGTGTCAGATCCGCACATTCCCCCGCGGCCCGGCAATCGCCCAGATCACCAACCCCACCACCGGCAGCAAGGCGATCAGCAGTATCCACAACACCTTGATACCCACCTCGCTGCCACTCTTGATCACATTGAGAATGGCCCAGATATCCAGCGCCAGGATGATCAGCCCCACTAGGCTGTTGAACGTAGACCCCATGCCAAAACTCCTGTCCAAAGGCTTTGCTGCACAGCATAGTCAGCTATCAGGGTAATAGAAGGGAATCCTTGGCCGTTGCCACAGGTCCCTGAGTAGACTGCCTGTAACCATTGATTCGAGGTTCGCATGCCCCCCGCCCACAGCCAAAGCGCCGCTTCCCCCTCCCTGCTGCACGCCTGGCGCCAGCAGATCGCCAACACCCCTTGGCTCAGTGCCGGCCTGGGGCTGAGCCTGCTGGCAGTGTGCGTACTGCTGGCGGCCAGCGTGTGGAACGCGGTGAACGGCGACCATGCCGACAACCTGCACCTGGCCGTGCTAGGCGGGTTGTCCGGCTTTGCCGCCACCGCCCTGGGCGCGGTGCTGGCAGTGGTGCTGCGCGATGTCAGCGCGCGTAGCCAGGACGTGATGCTGGGCTTTGCCGCCGGCATGATGCTGGCCGCCAGCTCGTTTTCATTGATTCTGCCGGGCCTGGATGCCGCCCGCGAGATCACCGGCAACGGCCCGGCTGCGGCGTTTACCGTGGTGCTGGGCATGGGCCTTGGGGTGCTGCTGATGCTGGGCCTGGACCGCTTCACCCCGCATGAACACGAAAGCACCGGGCCGTGCGGCCCCGAAGCCGAGCGCATCAGCCGGGTGTGGCTGTTCGTGCTGGCGATCACCTTGCACAACCTGCCAGAAGGCATGGCGATAGGCGTGAGCTTTGCCAATGGCGACATGAACATCGGCCTGCCGCTGACCAGTGCCATCGCCATCCAGGACATCCCCGAGGGGCTGGCGGTGGCGCTGGCCTTGCGCGCCACCGGGCTTTCGAACCTGAAGGCCGCGCTGGTGGCGATAGGGTCCGGGCTGATGGAGCCGTTGGGGGCGGTGATCGGGCTGGGGATTTCGACCGGCTTTGCCCTCGCCTACCCAATCAGCATGGGGCTGGCGGCGGGGGCGATGATCTTCGTGGTAAGCCACGAGGTGATTCCCGAAACCCACCGCAATGGGCACCAGACCGCGGCGACCCTGGGGTTGATGGGCGGGTTTGCGGTGATGATGTTTCTGGACACCGCGCTGGGCTGAATCGGTTTGCCGCTGCATTTGCAGCGTCGGCGAGATCGAGCGCCGCCCGCGCGGCGCATCGCGAGCGAAGCTCGCTCCTACATTTGTTTCGGGCCAATCATTCCTGTGGGATTTGCGCGCGGACGCCTGGGCGCACGGCGCGATATCGCGTCGTACCAACAAGGCGGTCGCGCGCGCCCGTCACAGGCGTTATTGGCCCGAAACAAATGTAGGAGCGAGCTTCGCTCGCGATGCGCCGCGCGGGCGGCGCTCGATCTCACAGACGCTGAAAATCAGATATGAACCGCAACCTTCAGGGCCTCAAGCGCCGGCTCGACCTTGATGCCAACCTCAGCCCCCAACTCCAGCACCCGCGCCAGGTCGTTCTGCCCCACCATCACCATTTGCAGCTCGTCATCCAGCAACTGGCTGAAGTTCAGCAGCACATACCCTCCCGCCTCCTTGTTCAACGCGCCCATCTGTACCTGGATGCGGTTGAGCGCGGTCAGTGGCTCGGTGCGGGCCAACTGCTTGGGCTTGAGGGTAAACGGCACGCTGTTGTCGAACGAGTCGCTGATCTGCTGGAACAGGTCCTGGTAGCTGTCGGCCTGGAACACCACGGTGTCCGGCAGGCTGCCCAGCACCACCCATTCACCCAGCGGGATCGGGAAGGTGTCGTCGTAGTTGATATCAGGGTTGGCGGCCAGGAAGGCGGCAGGGTCGGCGTAGGCCTGGGCGGCCTCGTCGGCGATGCGCTCGATGTCGGCCTCGCGCATGCAACCGGCGCCAATGAGGCTGATGAATTCGAGCAACTGAGTTTTCATGAAAGGGGGCCTGCGACGGGTGAAAAGTCGCCAAGGATAGCCGCAAATGCCCCCTGGCGGTTAGCCGGCCAGCGCTTGCAGGCGCGCGGCGGCGTCCACTGCCCCCATGGTTTGGGCCGCCATCAGGGCGGTGGTACCGCGGGCATCCTGGCGCGCCGGGTCGGCGCCTTGCGCCAGCAAGTAGTCGAGGATTTCGCTACGGTTGAACATGGCCGCCAGCATCAACGCGGTGCGCCCGTCCTGTGCGGCGGCATCCACCGGCACGCCGTGCTCCAGCAACAGGCGGATCATGCCGAGGTCACCCTTGAACGCGGCGCCGGCAATCGGCAACTGGCCGTTGTCGTTGGCAATCAGCGGGTCGGCCCCTTGCGCCAGCAGCACGCGCACCGCGTCGTGATGGCCGTGGTAGCTGGCCAGCATCAACAGGGTGTCGCCCTTGTGGTTACGCAGGTTGGCCGGCAGGCCGCTGGCGAGCAGGCGCGCGAGCATGTCGGCATCGCCCTGGCGGGCACGCTCGAATACCTGTTCGGCAAATGCAGCCGTTTCATCATCGGTCATTGTGGCGGGCGCGGTTTGGCTGGACATCGGGAACCTCCTGGCATAAATGATTGCCCAAGTTTTCGTCAGGCATGCCATTGCGGTCAAAGGTTCAGATTCTATGGGGCCGATAGACGCATACCGAGCCGTGCAAAATGCACTGTGCAAAATGCACGACCATGCAGCCTGCACGATGCCGCTTCTGTAAATAACCCGTAATAGCCTGTATTTACTGGTTTTTTTGCCAACCGAGATTCTGGCACGGTCACTGCAACCATCAACTCACGTCTGCCACACAACAGCCAGGAGTTGATATGGACCTCATCCAGCAAAAGTTCGTCTCGGTATTTTCGGCCTATCAGGTGAATACCCAAGCCCGCCCCGATGGCGGCGTGCTGCTTACCCTGCGCGCGGCGGATGGCAAGGTGACCCGTCGGGTGTTGACCTACGGGCAACTGCACAGTGCCGAACAACTGTCCTGGGCGATCAGCGCCATCCGCCGCGACCTGGCTGAACAGGCCAGCGAATTGCCGGTGATTTCCATGCTGCAAAGCCAGCAACGGTTTGCCTTGCCGACCTACCGCTGAGTGTTGTGTTGGCTGATCTGGCCGCTTCGCAGCACAAGGCTGCTCCTACAGGAGACCGCATTCCTTTGTAGGAGCAGCCTTGTGCTGCGAAGAGGCCGCCAAGCCAATTACAACTCGTCAATCCCCAAGAACGCCCGCGCAGTCACATCCCCGGTAAACCGCGCCTGCACGCCCTGCTCGCTGCCGTAAAGGCGCAACGCTAGGCAAAACGGCGCATCACCCAGCTCTACCCAGCGTCGCGTTCCCGCCGGCACTACCAGCCGGTCGCCCTTCTCGCACAGCACCGAATAAACCCAATCGCCCAAACGCAGGCCAACCTGGGCCCGCCCGCTGACCACGGCAAACACTTCATCGGCGTCATGGACATGCTCGTCGCGCACATCGACCTGTGCCGGGTCTTCACCGTCACGGTTCAACAGCACAAACGCCTTGCTGCCATGCGCCGTCATCAACTGGTCCAGGTATTCACGGCAAGCACCCAGCACCTCATCCTGGGCCGTACCCGGGCGCACCCGCAGGCCATGCTCGGCATGGGTAAAGCGCACCCCGTGCTCGGCCAAGGTGGCGGCGATGTCATCGTGGTGGGTCAGCACCTTGTTCGGCAGCTCCGGGCTGGCGGGGTGGAAAACGCTGAGAATGCTCATCAGGGGCGGGTCCTGGTCGATTGCGAACAAAGGGCAATGATAACGGCTGCGGCCAAGGCTGCGGCACTGGCCATACCAAAGGTGAAGGTGGGGCCCAGCAGCTTCCAGCTGTAGCCAGAGTAAAGCGCACCCAGCGCACCGCCGGTACCCGACAGCGCCGCGTACAGCGCCTGGCCCTGGCCCTGCTGACGGGCGCCGAAGCTGGCCTGGACGAACGCGATACTGGCGGCATGGAAGCAACCGAAGGTGGCCGCATGCAGTAACTGGGCAAAGATCAGTACCGCCGGCTCCTGGGCCAGGTTGCCCAGCAGCAGCCAGCGCAATGCCGCCAGCAGGAAGCTGACCAACAGCACCTGCTGCACGCTGAAGCGGGCGAACAGGCGGCTCATGAGCATGAACATCAGCACTTCGGCCACTACCCCCAGCGCCCAGAGCAGGCCGATGGCACCGCGCGTGTAGCCCAGGTGCTCCAGGTGCAAGGTGAGGAAGGTGTAATACGGCCCGTGGCTGAGCTGCATCAGCGCCACGCAGGCATAGAACGCAACTACCCCCGGTGCACGCAACTGCTGCAGGAAGCCGCCCGCGCCGTTGCGCTCGCCCTGCTCCACCGGCTGGGCATTGGGCACCCACAGGCTGGCGGCGACGATGCCGGCCATGATCGTGACCAGCGCCACCGGGTAGATGTCCAGGCTCAACCATTCGAACAAGCGGCCCAGGCCAACCACGGTGAGGATGAAGCCGATCGAGCCCCACAGGCGCACCTGGCTGTAGCGCGACGTCTGCCCGTGCAGGTGGGCCAGGGTGATCACTTCGAACTGCGGCAGCACCGCATGCCAGAAGAACGCGTGCAGGGCCATCACCAGCGCCAGCCAGGCGTAGCTTTTGCCGAAGAAGATCAGGGCGAAAGTGGCCAGCGTGGAGAACGCGCCCAGCCGCACGATCAGCAGGCGCTGGCCGGTACGGTCGCCCAGCCAGCCCCACAGGTTGGGGGCGACGCAGCGCATCAGCATGGGGATGGCCACCAGCTCGCCGATGCGTGCCGGGGAGAAGCCCAGGTGGTCGAAGTACAGCGCCAGGAAGGGGGCGGTGGAGCCTAGCAGGGCGAAGTAGAACAGGTAGAAGCTGGACAGGCGCCAGTAGGGGATGGGTTGCATGGCTTTACCGTCTGAGCCGGCACCTTGCCCTGTAGGAGCAGCCTTGTGCTGCGAAAGGGCCGGTGCCGCCATGAAGAGGTGTGCTGGCTGCACCGGCCCTTTCGCAGCACAAGGCTGCTCCTACAAAGAGCGGGCCGGCGCAAGCAACAGGATCAGAGCTGGCCCAGCACCGGGGTATTCACCTTCACATCGGCGTTCTGCGCACGGTGGCGCAGCAGGTGGTCCATCAGCGCGATGGCCATCATCGCCTCGGCGATTGGCGTGGCGCGGATGCCCACGCAGGGGTCGTGGCGGCCTTTGGTGATGACGTCCACCGGGTTGCCATCGATATCGATCGAGCGACCCGGGGTGGTGATGCTGGAGGTCGGTTTCAGCGCCAGGTGGGCAACGATCGGCTGGCCCGAGGAAATACCGCCCAGAATGCCGCCGGCATTGTTGCTAAGGAAGCCTTGCGGCGTCAGCTCGTCACGGTGCTCGGTGCCACGCTGGGCAACGCTGGCGAAACCGGCGCCGATTTCTACGCCTTTGACCGCGTTGATGCTCATCAATGCATGGGCCAGTTCTGCGTCCAGGCGGTCGAAGATCGGCTCGCCCAGGCCTGGCATGACGCCTTCGGCGACCACCGTGATTTTGGCGCCCACCGAATCCTGGTCACGGCGCAGCTGGTCCATGTAAGCCTCAAGCTCCGGCACTTTGTTCGGGTCGGGGCTGAAGAAGGCGTTCTGTTCCACCGACTCCCAGGTCTTGAACGGGATTTCGATCGGGCCCAGCTGGCTCATGTAGCCACGCACGGTGATGCCCTGGGTGGCCAGGTACTTCTTGGCGATAGCGCCGGCGGCCACGCGCATGGCGGTTTCACGCGCCGAGCTGCGGCCACCGCCACGGTAGTCACGGATACCGTACTTGTGGTGGTAGGTGTAGTCGGCGTGGGCCGGGCGGAACAGGTCCTTGATGGCCGAGTAGTCCTTGGACTTCTGGTCGGTGTTGCGGATCAGCAGGCCGATCGAGCAGCCGGTGGTGCGGCCCTCGAACACGCCGGAGAGGATTTCCACCTCGTCGGCTTCCTGGCGCTGGGTGGTGTGCCTGCTGGTGCCAGGCTTGCGCCGGTCGAGGTCGTGTTGCAGGTCGGCGAGGGAAATTTCCAGGCCCGGTGGGCATCCATCGACAATGGCGACCAACGCCGGGCCATGGCTCTCGCCAGCGGTGGTGACAGTGAACAGCTTGCCGTAGGTATTGCCGGACATGGACGCTCCGCGAGATCTGCCTGAAATGGACGAAAAGCGCAGTATACAGATGGATTGACCGCCTGTGCTGGCCTCTTCGCGGGCAAGCCCGCTCCCACAGGTCTTCCACAATACTCAGGTCTGTGGTGATTCTGTGGGAGCAGGCTTGCCCGCGAAGGGGCCGAACCTGCCACGCACTGCCAGAGAACCTTCCCACAAACATTGGGTCAAACCACCATCTCCCCATGTAGTACCGCATGATGTCGCGCTTCGTCGCCTTGCTCTTCCTGCTGTGCACCAGCCTGGCCCAGGCCGCCGCCCCCACCGTACTGCAACGCCCCATCGACCTGGACACTGGCCAGGGTGTGCTGCACGGCAGCCTACTATTGCCACAACAGGCCACCCCACCGCCGGTGGTGCTGATCATCGCCGGCTCCGGCCCCACCGACCGCGACGGCAACAACCCGGCGTCCGGCAGGGTCGACAACCTCAAGCGCCTGGCCCTGCTGCTGGCCAACGAGCACATCGCCAGCGTGCGCTACGACAAGCGCGGGGTGGCCGCCAGCCAGCCGGCCACGCCTGACGAGCGTGACCTCAGCGTAGAGCGTTACGTGGCCGATGTGGTCGCCTGGAGCCACAAGCTCAAGGCCGACCCACGCTTCGGCCCACTGATCCTGATCGGCCACAGCGAAGGTGCGCTGATCGCCAGCCTGGCCGCCGAGCAGGCCGGTGCCAGCGCGGTGATCACCCTGGCCGGCAGCGGCCGGCCGTTGGCCGATGTATTGCGCGAGCAACTGGCCCAGCGCCTGCCCCCGGCGCAACTGGCCGGTGGCAGCGCCCTGCTCGACCGCTTGCAGGCCGGCCAAACCAGCCTGGAAGTGCCGGCGCCCTTGCGCCAGGTGTTTCGCCCCAGCGTGCAGCCCTACCTGATCTCGCTGTTCCAGCAAAACCCGGCAGCTGCCTTTGCCCGCCTGCCCATGCCCGCACTGATCGTGCAGGGGCGCAACGACGTGCAGGTGGACGTGGCCGATGCCCAGCGGCTGAAGGCAGCCAAGCCGGATGCGCAGCTGGTGCTGATCGACGGCATGAACCACATGCTGCGCATCAGCCCCAAAAGCATGAGCCAGCAGCGCGACAGCTACCTCAACCCCGAGCTGCCGCTGGCGCGCGAGCTGGGTGAGCGAATTGTGACCTTCATCCAGCATTTGCCTTCGGCATGAGCTGAGCGGGCTCAGGTCCCGGGCAAGCCTGCCGATACAGCAGGCATAGCCGAGGACAAGCCCTGATGACCATCGCCCCCGCCGCCGTAGAGCCGGCCGAAGAACCCCAGGAAAGCCCCGCCCTGCCCTGGGCCGAGCTGACCGCCGAACACTTCCAACTGCTGCGCCTGGCAGCACTGCCCACCGACCGCAGCACCGGCGCCCGGCCGCTGCGCTTCGTGCAGTTCGGCTATGCCGAGCGCCATGACAAAGCGCACAGCCTACTGCGCATGGAAATCCAGTTGCCTGGGCAGAAGGTGCACAAAGAGCAGAACCGCCTGGACATCCGCGTCGACCATGCCGAGCGCCTGGTGCGCATTGGCAATGAGCATGGCCTGCAACTGGAGCCCGTGAACCGTGGCATCGGTCGCTTCATGCTGGCCCAGGCCGCGCAGTGGCTGCAGCGCAAGTGGCCGCACTATCAGGTAGCGGGCATGGCGCTGCCGAGCAAGGATGCGCTGAACGAAGACTCACGCCTACGCCGTGACCACTGCTTGCGCGGTGTGGGGATTGAGGTGGAGTACGAAGACAGCCAGCACCTGAAGGGCCGTACCGTGGAGATGACGGTGGGGCAGCTCAAGGCCGCCTGGAGCAGCGAGCGCTTGCAGCGGGTGGAGATGCTGGATGCCGCCAACCTGCTGCAGCAGGCCGACCAGCAATTGCTGGAAAAGGAAGGGCAACTGCGCGAGCGCGATGAGCGGGTGGCCAAGTACCAGCGCGAAGACGGCGGGCTGCGCTTTACCATTACCTGCCTGGTGGCATTTGCGGTGTTCCAGGCAGGGTTGCTGATCTGGATTGCTACACGTTGAGGCTTTCCATGTGCTCGTCAGGGCATTTTCTGCGCTTGTGAGATCGAGCGCCGCCCGCGCGGCGCATCGCGAGCGAAGCTCGCTCCTACATTTGTTTCGGGCCAATTATGCCTGTGGCAAGGGCGCGCGACCCTTTGGCGCATGGCGCGGTATCGCGTCGTACAAACAAGGCGGTCGCGCGCGCCTGTCACAGGCGATACTGGCCCGAAACAAATGTAGGAGCGAGCTTCGCTCGCGATGCGCCGCGCGGGCGGCGCTCGATCGCTCATACAACGCAAATATCAAGGCAAACCCTTAGCAGCCTCAATCAAACCCGGGCCTTGAACAGCTCCTGATGCTGGCGGCACTGCTCGGCCGTCAGCATGAACACCCCATGCCCACCCCGCTCGAACTCCAGCCAGGCAAAGTCCACCTCAGGGTACAACGCCTCGACATGCACCTGGCTGTTGCCCACTTCGACAATCAACAACCCCTTGTCGGTCAGGTGGTCGGCCGCTTCGGCCAGCATCCGCCGTACCAGGTCCAGGCCATCGTTGCCGCAGGCCAGGCCCAGTTCGGGTTCGTGGTGGTACTCGGCCGGCATGTCGTCGAAGTCTTCGGCATCGACATACGGCGGGTTGGACAGGATCAGGTCGAAACGCTGCCCCGGCAAACCACCAAAGCCATCGCCCTGCACGGTGTACACGCGGGCGTCCAGGCCATGGCGCTCGATGTTCTGGTTGGCCACTTCAAGGGCCTGGAACGACAGGTCGGCCAGTACCACCTCGGCCTCGGGGAACACGTCGGCGGCAACGATGCCGATGCAGCCCGAACCCGTGCACAGGTCGAGAATGCGCGCCGGTTCACTGGCCAGCCACGGCTCGAAACGTTTTTCGATCAGCTCGCCAATCGGCGAACGCGGCACCAGCACCCGCTCGTCGACGATGAACGACATGCCGCAGAACCAGGCCTCGCCCAGCAGGTAGGCCGCCGGTACGCGTTCTTCGATACGGCGTTTGAGCAGGTGCTGCAGGCGTACGCGCTCGTCGTCCTCGAGCATGCAGTCCAGGTAGCTGTCGGCCACCTCCCATGGCAGGTGCACTGCACCCAGCACCAGCAGGCGGGCCTCGTCCCATGCGTTGTCGGCACCGTGGCCGAAGAACAGGTCGTGCTCGTGGAAGCGGCTGACCGCCCAGCGGATGTAGTCGCGCAGCGTGCGCAGACGGGATGTGATCACGGGGTACTCCTATTTCAGACCGGACAAAAGTCTAACAGCCCCACCCGCACATTTGTTCGTTTGCCTTGCCCAAAGGCTAGCCACAGGCCAGTAACCATGCCGCTTGCGTTGTCAACCATTCCCATTGGCGTCAAGGCAGGGGACAATAGGTATACAAAAGCCCTTCCAAGGAGCCCTTGATGTCCGTTCCAACCACGATGTTCCGCCTCACTGGCCGCGACTACCCGCCGGCCAAGCTGAGCCACGCCAGCCTGATCATCATCGATGCGCAAAAGGAGTACCTCAGCGGTCCCCTGCAGCTGTCGGGCATGGACGAGGCCGTGGCCAACATCGCCAGGTTGCTCGACGCCGCGCGCAAAAGCGGCCGTCCGATCATCCACGTTCGCCACCTGGGCACTGTCGGTGGCCGCTTCGACCCACAGGGGCCGGCCGGCCAGTTCATTCCGGGGCTGGAGCCGCTGGAAGGCGAAATCGTCATCGAAAAACGCATGCCTAACGCCTTCAAGAACACCCAGTTGCACGAGACGCTGCAGGCGCTGGGCCACCTGGACCTGATCGTCTGTGGTTTCATGAGCCACTCCAGCGTCAGCACTACCGTTCGCCGCGCCAAGGACTATGGTTACCGGTGCACCCTGGTGGAAGACGCCTCGGCCACCCGCGACCTGGCCTTCAAGGACGGGGTCATCCCGGCCGCACAGATTCACCAGTGCGAAATGGCCGTAATGGCCGACAACTTCGCTTGCGTGGCCCCCACCGCGAGCCTGATCTAAGCGGCTGGCAGTACCGCCCGGCAGCCGGGCGGAACCCGATGGGCGGCAGCAGGTCCTATTCCGGATATCCACAGAGGAGAGCGGAATGAAGCTTAAAGGCAGTTTCGACGCCAAGCGCCTGCGCACGCGCGAGCCGCGTAACTGGGGCGCTCGCCTGGCGGCCGGCCTGTCCGCCCTGCTAGCGACCCTGGGCGTGTTGCTGGCCATGGCCGGCGTCGCTGGCCTGCTGGGCAACTACCCTGCCCTGCAGGAACTCAATACCAACAAACCGCTGTCCAGCATCCTCACCGGGGCTGGGTTGCTGTTGCTATGGCTGGGCGTGCGCTTCTGGCGGCGCAGCCGTATCCGCCTGCGCCGCGGGCGGGAGTTGAACCTGTCGCCGCACCTGATGAAAAAACACGATTGATGGTTCTTCAACACCTGTAGCGACCTCTTCGCGGGCTTGCCCGCTCCCACAGGGGTATCGCCGGGCCTGAGCGTGGCGGAGTACCTGTGGGAGCGGGCAAGCCCGCGAAGAGGCCAGTACAGGCTGCACATGGCCCCACAGTCGCGTAAACTACGCCGCCCACGTGGAGGCATCATGCAAGACGACGATTTTTCCCTGTTCAAGGCCGAAGTGCGCGGCGTCAAGCCGATACGCCACGACCGTGCCGAAGTCGGCAAGCCCAAGGCCGACCGCCAGCAACTGGCCGGTTTGCGCCAGGCGGCAACCGTGCGCAGTGACAAGGCCCTGGTCATCGACGGCATGTCCGACCAGTTCGTCATCGACGTAGGCGCCGAAGACGAGCTGATGTGGCGCCGCGACGGCGTGCAGGAAGGCCAATTGCGCAAGCTGAAGCTGGGGCAGATCCCGTTCGAGGGCAGCCTGGACCTGCACGGCATGACCGTGGAAAAGGCCCGCGAAACGCTGTGGGACTTCATCGCCGAAGCCACCAAGCTGGAAGTGCGCTGCGTGCGCGTGACCCACGGCAAGGCCGCGCGCCTGGACGGCAAGCGCCCGATGATCAAGAGCCACGTCAACACCTGGCTGCGCCAGCACCCGCAAGTGCTCGGTTTTGCCTCATGCAGCGCCCGCCACGGCGGCACCGGCGCGGTGTATGTGATGCTCAAGCGAACCATGCTCGAAGGCCGCGACGAGTAACGCCGCGCTTGCAGCGCCGCCCTCACCGCCGTACCCTTCGTTTTTGCGATTTTTTCCCACAGGTAGATCCATGTCCCTGGAACAGAACTACACCGAGATCCTCAGCCAGATTGGCGAGGACGTCTCCCGTGAGGGCCTGCTCGACACGCCCAAGCGGGCTGCAAAGGCGATGAAGTACCTTTGCCGCGGTTATGAGCAAACACTGGAAGAAGTCACCAACAACGCGCTGTTCAGCTCTGACAACAGCGAAATGGTGCTGGTCCGGGACATCGAGCTGTATTCGATGTGCGAACACCACATGCTGCCGTTCATCGGCAAGGCACACGTGGCCTACCTGCCCAAGGGCAAGGTACTGGGCCTGTCGAAAGTGGCGCGTATCGTCGACATGTACGCCCGCCGCCTGCAGATCCAAGAAAACCTCAGCCGCCAGATCGCCGAAGCCGTGCAGCAGGTAACCGGCGCCGCCGGCGTGGCCGTTGTGGTCGAAGCCAAGCACATGTGCATGATGATGCGCGGTGTCGAGAAGCAGAATTCGACCATGATCACCTCGGTGATGCTGGGTGAGTTCCGCGAAAACGCCGCCACCCGCAGCGAGTTCCTCAGCCTGATCAAATGATTGGCTGCTGACCCCGAGCCGACCCCTGCGGGTCGGCTTTTGCATTTCAGGAGTTGCCCATGATCGTCAAAGCCCTGCGGGTTGGCCTCGGCCAGCTTATCGTCTTCGGTGACTGGATCAGCCGCCCGGCCAAGCGCAAGCGTGACGCCGCCGCCCAGGCCCGCGTCGAGCAAGCGGCCAAGGGCCTGGCGCTGTACCAGTTCCATGCCTGCCCGTTCTGCGTCAAGACGCGTCGCACCCTGCACCGCCTGAACGTGCCGGTGGCGCTGCGCGATGCCAAGAACGACCCGGTACACCGCCAGGCCCTGCAGGAAGGTGGTGGCCGGGTGAAAGTGCCGTGCCTGCGCATTGAAGAAGCCGGCAAGGTGACCTGGATGTATGAGTCCAAGGCCATCATTGCCTACCTGGATGAGCGGTTTGCTTCGGTCTGACTGTTTGTAGTTTTCCTGTGCCGGCCCCTTCGCGGGCTTGCCCGCGAAAGGGCCAGCACAGGTTAAAAGCTAGCCCACCATCGGCACATGCCGCGGGTGACTGCTGACCCGCTCCAGCCATGCCCTTACCGCCGGGTAATCGGCCAGGTCGAAACCGCCCTGCTGCGCCACATGGGTGTAGGCATACAACGCCACATCGGCAATCGAGTATTGCTCACCCACCAGGTACGGCGTCATCTGCAGCTGCCGCTCCATCACCTTCAGCGCCTTGTAGCCGCCCTTGTGCAGCTTGCGGTATTCCTCCAGGCGCTCATCCGGCAGCCCCAGGTAGAACTGGATGAACCGTGCCACGGCAATGTACGGCTCATGGCTGTACTGCTCGAAGAACTGCCACTGCAACACCTGCGTACGCAGGCGCGGCTCGCTGGGCAGGAATTCGCTGCCATCGGCCAGGAAGTTGAGAATGGCGTTGGACTCCCACAGGTAGCTGCCGTCTTCCAGTTCCAGCACCGGCACTTTGCCGTTGGGGTTCATCGCCAGAAACTCGGACGTTTCGGTTTCGCCCTTGAGGATGTCCACCGGGTGCCATTCATACGGCCGGCCCAGCAGGCTCAGCATCAGCTTGACCTTGTAGCAGTTGCCCGACTGGTAGTCGCCATAGACTTTGTACATCGCCCCTCCCCTCCATACCCAATGTTCTGGCCTGGCCCTGTAGGAGCAGCCTTGTGCTGCGAAGAGGCCGTTCAGACCCAGCAACTGCTTTGGCAGAAAGAGCCTCTTCGCAGCACAAGGCTGCTCCTACAAAAAAGCCGGCGCCGGAAATGCCGGATGCCTGTGCAGTTTTGCAATCCTGCCCAATAGTTGGTGACTGTACGGCTAAAAGCAATGGCCGCTGTATGGCAAGGATCAACCTTGCTCGCTGTAGTCTGAAAAAACTGCTTACACCTTTACAAGGATTTTGTTCATGACCAATGCCACCTCCGCACGCCTGCGGCCCCTGGCAGATACCTCCCCGTCGGCTGTGGTCGCTGGCTTCATCGCCATGCTCACCGGCTACACCAGTTCGCTGGTGCTGATGTTCCAGGCCGGCCAAGCGGCAGGGCTGACCACCGCGCAGATTTCGTCCTGGATCTGGGCCCTGTCCATCGGCATGGCGGTGTGCAGCATCGGCCTGTCGCTGCGCTACCGCACCCCCATCACCGTGGCCTGGTCCACCCCGGGCGCTGCCTTGCTGATCACCAGCCTGGGTGGGGTCAGCTATGGCGAAGCCATTGGCGCCTACATCACCTGCGCCGTGCTGGTGCTCATCTGTGGCCTGACCGGCAGCTTTGAGCGCCTGGTCAAACGTATCCCGGCCTCGCTGGCCTCGGCGCTGCTGGCGGGCATTCTGTTCAAGATCGGCAGCGAAATCTTCGTTGCCGCACAGCACCGTACCGTGCTGGTGCTGGGCATGTTCTTCAGCTATTTGCTGGTCAAGCGCCTGTCGCCGCGTTACTGCGTGCTGGCCGCGCTGCTGGTGGGCACGGCGTTGTCCGGCGCGTTGGGCCTGCTGGACTTCAGCGGCTTCCACCTGGAAGTGGCCAAGCCGGTGTGGACCACACCTAGCTTCTCGTTGGCGGCGACCATCAGCATCGGTATTCCACTGTTCGTGGTGGCCATGACCTCGCAGAACATGCCAGGTGTGGCCGTGCTGCGTGCCGACGGCTACCAGGTGCCGGCTTCACCGCTGATTTCGGCCACCGGCTTTGCCTCGCTGCTGCTGGCGCCGTTCGGCTCGCATGGGGTCAACCTGGCGGCGATCAGCGCGGCGATCTGCACCGGGCCGCATGCCCATGAAGACCCGAGCAAACGCTACACCGCGGCGGTGTGGTGCGGGATTTTCTACGGCATTGCCGGGGTATTCGGGGCCACCTTGGCGGCACTGTTTGCGGCATTGCCGAAGGAGCTGGTGCTGTCGATTGCCGCACTGGCGCTGTTTGGTTCGATCATGAACGGGCTGACCGTGGCCATGAGCGAAGCGCGCGAGCGGGAGGCGGCGGTGATTACCTTCATGGTCACGGCTTCGGGGTTGACCCTGTTCTCGATTGGCTCGGCGTTTTGGGGGATTGTGGCGGGGGTGCTGGCCTTGATGATCCTGAATCCGCGTAGGGTATGACGGTAGATTGGAGTTGGGGTTGAGATCGAGCGCCGCCCGCGCGGCGCATCGCGAGCTGCGCTCGCTCCTACGTTTGTTTCGGGCCAATTATGCCTGTGGGATTTGCGCGCGAACGCCTGGGCGCACGGCGCGATATCGCGTCGTACAAACAAGGCGGTCGCGCGCGCCTGTCACAGGCGTTACTGGCCAAAAACAAACGTAGGAGCGAGCGCAGCTCGCGATGCGCCGCGCGGGCGGCGCTCGATCTAAAACCCAACAAAAATCCCCGCCGGGCACTAGAGCCTGAAATGCCCCACCATCCCCTTCAAATCAGTCCCCAACTGCGCCAGTTCCACACTCGACCGGGCATTGTCCCGCATCGCCAGTGCTGCCTGATCCGCACTACCACGAATCTGCGTCACGCTGCGGCTGATCTCCTCCGCCACCGAGCTCTGCTGCTCGGCCGCCGCAGCAATCTGCTGGTTCATCTGCTGAATCAACGAAACCGCCGCCGCAATACTTCCCAGCGCACTTTCGGTCTGTAGCGCATCAGCCACCGCCAGCCGCACCAGCTCGGTACTGCCACGGATCTGCGCCACCGACTGCTGGGCATTGCCGCGCAGGCTGGCGACCAGCGTCTCGATCTGCTCGGTGGATTGCCGGGTACGCCGCGCCAACGCACGCACCTCATCGGCCACCACGGCAAAACCACGCCCCTGCTCGCCGGCGCGAGCGGCCTCGATGGCGGCATTCAGCGCCAGCAGGTTGGTCTGTTCGGCCACGCTCTTGATCACTTCCAGCACGTCGCCAATGGTGTGGATTTCGGCACTGAGGCTGTCGATGCCGGCACTGGCGGTTTCCGCCGCCGCCGCCAGCTGCTCGATGCGCTGCATACTCTGGCGCACCACCTGCTGCCCGCTATCGACCTTCTCGTCCGCCGCCTGGGCCGCTTGCGCCGCCTCCTCGGCATTGCGCGCCACATCGTGCACGGTGGCGGTCATCTGCTGCATGGCGGTGGCGACCTGCTCGGTTTCTTCCTTCTGGCTGCCCACCTCGCGGTTGGTCTGCTCGGTCACCGCGGACAACGCCTGGGCACTGCCGGCCAATTGCTCGATGCCCTGCTGCAGACCGCTGACAACACCCGAAAGCCCCGCCGCCATCTGCTGCATGGCCTGCATCAACTGGCCCACCTCGTCCCGGCGCGGCGCCTGGGCGTCGAAGCCCAGTTCACCGGCAGCAATGCGCTGGGCGCGGGCGATCACATGCTTGAGCGGGCCGACCACGGCGCGGGTAATCAGCCAGGCCGCCAGTACACCTACCAGCAGCGCCAGCGCCGTGGCCAGGCCGATGGCAACGGCGTTACGCTGCAACTCGCCCTGCAGCGCCTGCTCCTGCCCAAGATAGGCCTGGTCAACCCGGCCGGTAACCCGCTCGGCACTGGCTTGCAACTGCGCCTTGAGCCCCTGCTCGCGGGCCAACTGGTCGGTGTATTCGTTGAGTTTTTCCGAGAAGCTGCCAATGTGCCCCGCCACTTCGCCCAGCACACTCTGGTAACCGGCATCGCCAACCGCACCCTTTAGCTGACCGACCAGGCTGGCAGCCTCCACCGTCTGGGCAATACGCTCCTGGCCGGCTTCCTCGCCCTTGCGGCTTTTTTCCAGGCGCACCCGCGCTTCGTCCATGGCTTGCAACATCAGCCGCGACACCTGCGCCACCTGCGCGGCTTGCTCAAGGAACTCGCCCCCCTGCTGGCCCTGGGACTGTTTGAGGGTATACACACCGTCATCGGCCAGGCCGGCCTGCAGCACATCGAGGTTGTTGGCCACGCTGGACACCGACCAGCTGGCCATATCCAGTGCCAGCTCCTTGGCCTGCACCGCCTCGACGAAGGCCTCGAATGCCTGGCCATAGGCGGCCAGATCGGCTTGCGCCGCCGCCAGCGCCGGCAAGCCGCGAGCGCGCTCGACCAGGCCCTGCAAGCCGCTGCGCAAGGCCTCGGCCTGCTGTATGTCGGAGCGCAGGGCAAACGCCTGCTCGTGCTGGCGCAAGCGCAGCAGGTCGGTATTGAACTGGGCCAACTGGCGCAAGCTGTCGAAGCGCTGGCCGACGCTGTGCAACGCGGCGATGCCTATGGCCGCCACCGCCAGGGTCAACAGCAGCACCAGGGCAAAGCCCAGGCCGAGTTTGCGGGCCATGCCCAGGTTGGCCAGCACACCGTGCTTACTCGCGCCCATCGCCGACTCCCCTTCTGCTTGCGAGGTTATCCGAAGGCCAAGGGTGGCAACGTTGCCAGCCGATGAACAAGGGCCTGGCGTCAGAATAGTGTCAAATAGCTATGTGCGTGTCGTTATCAGGTTTGTGGAGGTCGTGTTGCGGGCCGAGTAAAGGCTGACAGGTGTTCGCCGCAAAATTTGCAGCGTAGGTGAGATCGAGCGCCGCCCGCGCGGCGCATCGCGAGCGAAGCTCGCTCCTACATTTGTTTCGGGCCAATTATTCCTGTGGCAAGGGCGCGCGGCCCTTTGGCGCATGGCTCGATATCGCGTCGTACAAACAAGGCGGTCGCGCGCGCCTGCCACAGGCGATACTGGCCGAAACAAATGTAGGAGCGAGCTTCGCTCGCGATGCGCCGCGCGGGCGGCGCTCGATCTCCCAGGCACCCCAAATACCACGGCATACACCCACAATCAGATCGCCGTAGCCCCACCATCCACCGTCAGGCAATGCCCGGTAGTGAAGGCTGCACCGTCGCTACACAGGTACAGCACAGCGCTGGCGATTTCCTCGACCTTGCCAATGCGTCCCACCGGGTGCATGGCGGCGGCAAACTCGGCCTTGCGCGGGTCGGCCTCGTAGGCACGGCGGAACATATCGGTGTCGATCACCGCCGGGCAAACCGCGTTCACCCGGATGCCCTTCTTGGCATATTCGATAGCCGCCGACTTGGTCAGGCCGATCACCGCATGCTTACTGGCGCTGTAGATGCTCATCTTCGGCGCCGCCCCCAACCCCGCCACCGACGCGGTATTGACGATGGCCCCACCGCCCTGCGCCAACAGCAAGGGCAGCTGATACTTCATGCACAACCACACGCCCTTCACGTTCACGCCCATGATGGCATCGAACTCCGCTTCGCTGCCTTCGGCCAGCCGGTGTTGCTCGATCTCGATCCCGGCGTTGTTGTAGGCATAGTCCAGCCGACCGTAGGCGGCGATCGTACGCTCGTGCAACTGACGCACCTCTGCGTCACGGGTAACGTCGCAAGCAATGAACTGCGCTTCGCCGCCCGCCGCGTGAATCAGCGCCACGGTGGCTTCACCGCCGACCGGGTCAAGGTCGGCCACCACCACCTTCAGGCCCTCGCGGGCGAAAGCCAGGGCGGTTGCCCGGCCAATGCCGGCGCCAGCGCCGGTCACCAGGGCTACCTGGCCAGAAAAGGTCATGCTCATCGCGTGCTCCTGTGAGGGTTAGGTGGGGTTCAGAGCATAGTCAGCCGCCGCTCGGCCGGGCAGCATCATCACACCAACGGTTGGGCTACCATGCTTGTCAGTGATGTTAAGGACCTGCCTACATCAACAAGGTAGATTGAACGCCTGACTCCCTCCACTGCCCACAAGGACCCGCCATGACCCAGACCAACCGCCGCTTCCTGCTTGCCAAACGCCCGGTCGGCGCCGTGCGCCGTGACGACTTCAGCTTTGAAAACGTACCCGCCGAACAACCCGGCGAAGGGCAGGTGCTGGTGCGTAACCTGTACCTGTCGCTGGACCCGGCCATGCGCGGCTGGATGAACGAAGGCAAGTCCTACATTCCACCCGTAGCCCTGGGCCAGGTCATGCGTGCCTTGGGTGTGGGTGAAGTGGTTGCCTCCAACAACCCCGCCTTCAAGCCGGGCGACCACGTGAGCGGTGCGCTTGGTGTGCAGGATTACTTCACCGGCGACGCCCAAGGCCTGCACAAGATCGACCCCACGCTCGCGCCCCTGCCCCGCTACCTGTCGGCGCTGGGTATGACCGGCATGACGGCTTACTTCGCCCTGCTGGACGTTGGCCAGCCAAAGGCCGGCGATACCGTGGTCATTTCCGGCGCGGCCGGTGCGGTGGGCAGCATTGTCGGGCAAATTGCCAAGATCAAAGGCTGCCGCGTGGTGGGTATTGCCGGCGGTGCCGAGAAGTGCCAGTACCTGAAGGAAGAACTGGGCTTTGACGGGGTGATTGACTACAAGGCCGAAGACGTACTGGCCGGCCTGAAGCGCGAATGCCCCAAAGGCGTGGACGTGTACTTCGACAACGTGGGTGGCGACATCCTCGATGCCGTGCTGACGCGCATCAACTACAAGGCCCGTATCGTGATTTGTGGCGCGATCAGCCAGTACAACAACAAGGAAGCGGTGAAGGGGCCGGCCAACTACCTGGCACTGCTGGTGAACCGTGCGCGTATGGAAGGGTTTGTGGTGATGGATTACAGCAAGGATTATGGCAAGGCCGCGCTGGAGATTGCCGGGTGGCTGGCCAGTGGGCAGGTGAAGAGCAAGGAGGATGTGGTGGAAGGGTTGGAGACCTTCCCTGAGACATTGCTTAAGCTGTTCAGTGGGGAGAATTTTGGCAAGTTGGTGTTGAAGGTGTGATTTTTGGGGGAGATGTTTGTGCTTGCAGGTGTACGCCTTTGGAGGTTTAGCGCCTGGTAGATCGAGCGCCGCCCGCGCGGCGCATCGCGAGCGAAGCTCGCTCCTACATTTGTTTCGGGCCAATTATTCCTGTGGCAAGGGCGCGCGGCCCTTTGGCGCATGGCGCGATATCGCGTCGTACAAACAAGGCGGTCGCGCGCGCCCGCCACAGGCGATACTGGCCCGAAACAAATGTAGGAGCGAGCTTCGCTCGCGATGCGCCGCGCGGGCGGCGCTCGATCTCAAAGCCAAAGAAATGCCATGGCGAACACCTCGCTGCCAACACCCTTTCTCCAGCCCCAAAAAAAGGCCAGCACTTTCATGCTGGCCTTCTTCAACACCGCAAGCTACTTACCCACGAATCTCCGCCACCACGGCCGCCAGCGCTTGCGCCGGGTCTGCCGCCTGGCTGATCGGCCGGCCGATCACCAGGTAATCCGAACCCGCATCCAGTGCCTGGCGCGGGGTGAGGATACGTCGCTGGTCATCCTGCGCACTCCCCGCCGGGCGAATCCCAGGGGTCACCAGTTGCAGCGACGGGTGCGCCGCCTTCAGCGCCGGGGCCTCGAGCGCCGAGCACACCAAGCCGTCCATACCAGCCTTTTGCGCCAGCGCCGCCAGGCGCAGCACCTGCTCCTGCGGGTCGACATCCAGGCCAATACCAGCCAGGTCTTCGCGCTCCATGCTGGTCAGCACGGTCACGCCGATCAGCAACGGCTGCGGGCCGCTGCGCTTGGCCAGCTCTTCGCGGCAGGCGGCCATCATGCGCAGGCCACCGGAGCAATGTACGTTAACCATCCACACACCCATCTCGGCGGCGGCCTTGACCGCCATAGCGGTGGTGTTGGGGATGTCGTGGAACTTGAGGTCGAGGAACACTTCGAAGCCCTTGTCGCACAGGGTTTCGACAATGCCCGAAGCGCTGCTGGTAAACAGCTCCTTGCCAACCTTCACCCGGCACAGCGCAGGGTCAAGCTGGTCAGCCAGCTTCAGGGCGGCCTCACGGGTAGGGAAATCCAGGGCGACGATCAGGGGCGTCTGGCAGGCGGACATGGCAGGGTCTCTTGGCAAGTCGAAAACGGCGCGCATTGTAAACGAAGTGACGCAGGCTTTGGGGCCCGCGGGTCACGGAATTGGCCCGGCAGTGGCTGGCTTCTATAATTGAACCAATACAACGGGCCAATGCTCAACATTTGTACAAGCGCTGCCCACCACCCGCTATAGGAGAACGACAATGCCCTGGTATGCCTGGCTGATCCTCATCATAGCCCTCGGCTCCATCGTCGGCGGGTTGATGATGCTGCGCGACACAGCCAAAAAACTGCCACTGACCGAAGAGCAACTGCGCAAGGTGCATGAGCGCAATGCCGAAGCGGATGCCAAAGACGCGCAGGACCGCTAAAAGGTTTAAACAATGGGTTTAAGCTGCAGTGGTCTCAGGCAACTTTTTGACACTTGGCAAAGTGCATAGTTAACTGATTGTTTTATTTGATATTTATGGGTGTGCCATACGCGCATCCTTTCGCGGCACAAGGCCGCTCCTACACAGGGTGTGGGAGCGGCCTTGTGCCGCGATGGGCTACACAGCAGCCCGCTTCCCTTACTCCACCATCACCTTGTCCCGATTGCGCTCCAGCAGGGCGCTGCCTATCCCCTTGATCTCCAGCAACTCATCCACCGAAGCAAACGGCCCATGGGCCTCTCGGTAGGCCACGATGGCTTCAGCCTTAGCCTTCCCTATCCCGTTCAACTCCTTCTGCAAAGTCAGCGCATCGGCCTTGTTCAGGTCCAGCCGCTGCGCCTCCTGGGCCTGCACCTGGGCTACCACCGGCACCGACTCGGGCACCGTTGTGGCGTTGCCCGGGGCTGCGCTGAGGGAGAACGACAGGCTCGCGAACAGTGGCAGTAGCAGGTACGACAGAACGTTGTTACGCATTGATGAACACTCCTTGGGTTGGTCGTTTTCAGCGGCCGTTTTCCTTCGGCTGCGCAACAAACCCTAGCGGTTCTGCCATTTTCCAAACAGCTGCTCGGCCCGTTTAAACGTTACCGAATCAAACATTGAAAAAACCAACTTCGGTGAATCAAAAATGATGGCGTTACGCCATGTTTCCAGTTAACTTCATGAAAAAAAAGCGATGGCAAATCGCCGCCGAGTAAATTCCCGTTTAACCTCGGTTTCATTCAGACCAAACGTCGTTGCTTTTCCTACAAGCCTTGCCGGACAAGGCTCCCACCCGTTCGTCGTATACCTTGGTGATATTGACTTTGTTGGCATGATGTCTGAATAACATCAAACAATCGTTTTTATTGATCGTTCAGACAAAAATAGGATCCAATCTATCGATAGCTATCGGCGATTTGTTACAATCAGGGGAAAAAAACGTGCCAGACGGGATGTCATAGTGATGACGAAATGATAAATTTGCGGCCTTAGGACAGCCGCTTCGCTTGAAGGATCCGAGCAGAATGAATTTTTTTTCACCTCCCCCCACTGGCCCTGCCCGGTTTCGACCGTGCTACGCCAGCCAGGCCACCCCCCGGCCGACCTGAGCACCACCCGAGATCCTCACCCGTAGCACCTGTTGCAACCGCCTTAACTCACACAGAAGACCGTCGCCGTGTCCCTCAAGACCCTCATCGTATTTGGCACTCGCCCAGAAGCCATCAAAATGGCACCGCTGGCCCTCAATCTCGCCCAGGACGACCGTTTCGAGTCGCGTGTCTGCGTAACTGGCCAGCACCGCCAGATGCTTGACCAGGTTCTGGAGCTGTTCGAGATCAAGCCCGACTACGACTTGAACATCATGAAGCCTGGCCAGGACCTGACCGACGTGACCACTGCCATCCTGCAGGGTCTGAAACCTGTGTTGGCCGAGTTCAAGCCCGATGTGGTACTGGTGCACGGCGACACCGCAACAACTCTGGCCACCAGCCTGGCCGCCTACTACCAGCAGATTCCGATCGCCCACGTGGAAGCAGGCCTGCGCACCGGCAACCTCTACTCGCCGTGGCCGGAGGAAGGCAACCGCCGCCTGACCGGCGCCCTGGCCGCCCTGCACTTCGCGCCAACCTCCACCTCGCAGGACAACCTGCTGCGTGAAGGCACCGATGCCGCGACCATCTACACCACCGGCAACACGGTGATCGATGCACTGCTGGAGGTCGTTCGCAAGCTGGAAAGCCCAGCCCTGAAGAACCAGTTCGAAGCCCAGTTCAGCTTCCTGAACCCAGAACGCCGCATGGTGCTGGTCACCGGCCACCGCCGCGAGAACTTCGGTGGCGGCTTCGAGCGCATCTGCCAGGCGCTGGTGCAGACCGCGCGTCAATTCCCTGACGTGGATATCGTCTACCCGGTGCACCTCAACCCGAACGTGCGCGAACCGGTGAACCGCCTGCTGGCCGACGTCAACAACATCCACCTGATCGAGCCGCTGGACTACCTGCCGTTCGTGTACCTGA
Source organism: Pseudomonas sp. NY11955 (assembly GCF_048068035.1). Taxonomy (NCBI): domain Bacteria; kingdom Pseudomonadati; phylum Pseudomonadota; class Gammaproteobacteria; order Pseudomonadales; family Pseudomonadaceae; genus Pseudomonas; species Pseudomonas sp. NY11955. The sequence goes on along the minus strand of NZ_JBLUPS010000002.1, from coordinate 530,780 downwards.
TGACCCGCTCGTACCTGATCCTCACCGACTCCGGTGGCATCCAGGAAGAAGCCCCAGCCCTGGGCAAGCCGGTACTGGTCATGCGTGACACCACCGAGCGCCCGGAAGCCGTGGCCGCCGGTACCGTCAAGCTGGTAGGCACCGACGTGGAATCGATCACCGAAAACCTGGCGAAACTGCTCACCGACGACGCGACCTACCGCGAGATGAGCGTTGCCCACAACCCCTACGGCGATGGAAAAGCGTGCGCGCGAATCCTCGACGCACTCTCCGCATTCTCCAACTCCAAGGACGTAGCATGAGCTTCAACAAGATTTCCGTCGTAGGCTTGGGCTATATCGGCCTGCCAACCGCCGCCGTTTTCGCCGCCCGCAAAAAGCACGTGATCGGTATCGATGTGAACCAGCATGCGGTCGATACCATCAACCGTGGCGAAATCCACATCGTCGAGCCTGAGCTGGACATGGTGGTACACGCGGCGGTAACCGAAGGCTACCTGCGCGCCTCTACCGTTCCCGAAGCGGCCGATGCCTTCCTGATCGCCGTGCCGACCCCGTTCATGGATGACCACCAGCCGGACTTGAGCTACATCGAATCCGCCAGCAAGGCCATCGCACCGGTGCTGAAAAAGGGTGACTTGGTCATCCTCGAGTCCACCTCCCCAGTCGGCGCCACCGAGCAGATGGCCTACTGGCTGGCCCAGGCCCGCCCGGACCTGAGCTTCCCGCAAACTCACGGCGAAGCCTCCGACATCCGCATCGCCCACTGCCCTGAGCGCGTACTGCCAGGCCACGTGCTGCGCGAGCTGGTGGAAAACGACCGCATCATCGGTGGCATGACCAAGAAGTGCTCGGACGCGGCCGTGCGCCTGTACCGCACCTTCGTCGAAGGCGAGTGCATCATCACCAACGCCCGCACTGCCGAAATGTGCAAGCTGACCGAAAACAGCTTCCGTGACGTGAACATTGCGTTCGCCAACGAACTGTCGATCATCTGCGACAAGCTGGACATCGACGTGTGGGAGCTGATTCGCCTGGCCAACCACCACCCGCGCGTTAACATTCTGCAGCCTGGCCCAGGTGTTGGCGGCCACTGCATCGCTGTGGATCCATGGTTCATCGTCAGCCAGACCCCAGAGCAGGCTCGCCTGATTCGCACTGCCCGTGTGGTCAACGACAGCAAGCCTGAGTGGGTGATCGACAAGGTGAAGATGGCCCTGGCCAACTTCCTGATCAAGAACCCAGGCAAGTCGGCCCAGCAAGTGAAAATCGCCTGCTACGGCCTGGCCTTCAAGGCCGACATCGACGACCTGCGTGAAAGCCCGGCCCTGAGCATTGCCGAACGCCTGGGCAATGAGCTGGAAGCCACCTTGCAACTGGTCGAGCCGAACATCGAAGCCCTGCCGCAGCGCCTGGCGCGCCACGAGCACGTTGATTTCGTGTACGCCCAGGACAGCGCCGACATCCACGTACTGCTGGTGAAGCACCGTGAGTTCCGCGAAACCTTCAGCGTGCGCGACGCCGCCTTCGTGATCGACGCTGCTGGCGTAACCTAGGGCTGATGGACCAAACCGCATGAACAATCCCACGCTTGAGAAACCTACCGTGAACACAGAGCTGCCTTCACCTTTGGCCGATATTCATGACCGCGTGATGGAAGCCTATTACGGCAAGCTGGGTGATCAGTTCATGCGCGAAACGCAAGCCCGCATCCACTGGATCTGCGCCCAGGTCAAAGGGCGCCGGATCCTGGATGTCGGCTGTTCGCAGGGTATCGTGCCCCTGTTGCTGGCACGTGAGGGTTGCCAGGTCACCGGCGTAGACACCAGCCCGCAGGCCATCGAAGAGGCCAAGGGTTACCTGTCCGCCGAACCGGCCCACATCCAGCAAAACGTCACGTACATCAATTCAGACTTCCTCGCGCTGGATACGCTCGAGGTTGAGCCGGACACCGTTGTCATCAGCGAAGTGCTCGAACACCTGGTGCGCCCGGAGCTGTTCGTGGAAAAGGCCTACGACCTGCTCAAGCAGGGAGGCCGGCTGGTGATCACGGTTCCGTTCGGGGTCAATGATTTCATTGACCACAAGCACACGTTCTACCTGATGGAACCGTTCCGACTGCTGGCCGAGCACTTGCAGATCATCGAAGTGAAGATGCTTGGCAAGTGGCTAGGCATTGTTGCGGTGAAGAGCGAGGCGCATAAGCCAGGGACTATCGACTCGCTGACTGTCGAACGGGTTCGAGAGCTGGAAAAGGCATTTGAGTCCATTGAGCGCTCGCTGCGTGGGAACCTTGGTGCCATCGGCAAACGACTGGACGAAGCGAACAAAAAATACCGCACTGCCACAGAGCAGATTGCACAGTTGAAGCCTGAGGCACAAAAGGCTGAAGCGCTGTCCAAGCAACTGCAGGCACGCGATGCGGATATTGCAACGCTGCAAAAAACCAACCGTGAAGTTCTCGAAGCAAAAGCCCTGCGTGTCAAAGAGCTCGAAGAAGCTAAGCTACGGTTGGAAGAGGCCAACAAGAAATACCGTGCAGTCACGGAAAGCTTTGCCCAAGTCAAGCCTGAGGCTGATAAGGCACAAGCACTTTCGCGCGAGGTTCAAGAATGCAAAACGCAAATCGCTTCGCTGGAGCAATCAAACCGCGAGTCGCTTGAGACCAGCGCCCGAAACATTGAAGAGCTGAGCGAAGCACTTGAGTCTCTCAAAACGCAATTGGGTGATGCCGACGAAAAATGCATCGCCGCGGCAGACCAATGCGCTCAGCTCGAACAGCAGTTTGCAGCACTAGAGGCGGCGCATCAGCAAAGCCTTGCAGAAGCCGAACAACAGTTGAGCGGGTTGCAGTCCAAGCACAATCAAGCGCGCGACGAATTAAGCGCTGCAGCCAATGAGCTATTCAAACAAGCCCAACAGAATGAAGAGTTGAATGAGAGTTTGCGACTTTCCGCAGACCAGCAGTTGGCTCTCAAAAATCAGTTGCAGACGTCTGAAGCCAAGCTTAATGAAGTGCAGCAAAACAATGACGCACAGCAAACTCGCATTGATCAATTAAACTCGTCATTGAGTCAAAAAATCAATGATCTGGAAACGCTGCAACAGTCACATCGCTTGGTTGATGACCAGTTGCAACAGTCCCTCCAGAATATCGATGATCAGGCTGGACACATCAGCCAGTTGAATTCCACACTGGCCCAACGTGACGCCGAGCTGGCAGCTCTTCGGCAACAAAAACACTCGTTTGAAGAGCAATTGCAGCTCACGGACCAGCAACGAAAAGCTGCAGAAGAGCGAGCGGTAAAAGAATCCGCTAGCCTAGCGTCGCTGCAGGTAGAACATGGGGCACTTGAAAATCAGCTCCAAGAGCTGACTGGGCAGCACATGCAAGCCCAGCAAGCCAATGCATCCCATCTCGAAACCATCACAACCTTACAGTCAGATCGCGCCACACTTGAAGCGCGACTGCAAGAGACCGCCGGGCTGCAGGAGAAGGCGCAGCAGGCCAATGCCACTCACCTCGAAACTATTAATGCCCTCCAGGTACGTCAGGTAGCACTTGAAGCAGAGCTGGAAAGCCAAGCACGGCAATCGAGCGAATTGCTGACTCATAGCCAAAAAGTAATTGACGACCAGACCAACATCAACGCGGCGCTACGCACGCGCCAGGCTGAACTCGAAGCCGAAATGGAAAGCGAATTGGAGTATATGAAGGAATTGCAGGCTCAAAGCCAGCGGGCTAACGCCGCTCAGGCTGAAATTATCGCTCTGTTGAAAACACGCCAGGCTGAGCTGGAAGTTGAGATTAAAGAACACCGGCAGGCCATGAACGAACTGCAGACCCGGAGCCTGCAGAAGCACGATGCTCAAAACGCAACCATTACCGCTCTGCAATCTCGCCAGTCCCAACTGGAAAATCAGTTGCAGGACATGAGCGAAGTTCAGGCACGTCGCGAACGAGAGCATACAGCTCAAGCCAATACGATCAATTCACTTGTTGAGCAACGCAACGGCTTGGAAAAGCAATTGCAAGCATTGGCTGCAGCTAACAGCGAAGCCGAAGAGATTGCGGCGGGACAAACAGAAACCATCAATGTACTCAATCAAGCCAAAATGGATCTTGAAGAGCAATTGATGCTTGAAAGTACCAGCCGCCAGGCCGCCGAGGCCAGTCTTGCTGCTACCAACGAGCAATGGCAAGGTCTGCGCCAGCAACTGGAAGCTGAGCTCAACTCGTCCAAAGCAGGTCTTGGTGCGGCAAACATGAAGTACCGCACTGTGACTGGCGAACAAATCCCGCAATTGAAGGCTAGCCTCAACCAATTGCTGGAACGCAGTGCCTCTCAGCAGCGCAAGATCGACGAGCTCAATGAAAACTTGGGACGCGCTAACACTCAGCGTCACCTGGCAGAGCAGCGCCTGGTGAAAACCCGCGCAAGCATGACCTATCAGCTCGGCTACCAGATCAAGAACAGCGCCACCTCGCTGGGCGGACTGGTGAAACTGCCTGTTCGCCTGCTGCGGCTGTACCGCAAGGCAAGCCAGCAACGCCAGCAAAATGAGCAAAAGCTGCTGGCCAACGAACCGCTCAAGGCTCTGCTGCCGCCAGCACCTGTGCAGGATGAAAACTACCTCAAGCTGCCGGCCACCTTGCCGACCAGCGAGCAGGCTCGCACTACCCTGCTGCGTCAGGCCGATCAGCCAGTCAGCCGCCTGAAAGTGGCGTGCGTGATGGACGAGTTCACTTTCGGCTCCTATCGCTACGAATGCGATCTGATGCCGCTGACTCCCGCCAACTGGAAAGCAGAAATTGAAGGTTTCGGCCCGGAACTGCTGTTCATCGAATCCGCCTGGCGCGGCAAGGATGACCTGTGGGGCAGCAAGGTTGGTCACAACGGCCAAGAGCTGCAGGACATTCTGACCTGGTGCCGTCAGAACAAGGTGCCGACCGTCTTCTGGAACAAGGAAGACCCGGTTCACTTCGAAACCTTCCTGACCACCGCCAAGCAATTCGACCACGTGTTCACCACCGACATCGACTGCATTCACCGCTACAAAGGTGCACTCGGTCATGACCGTGTCTACCTGCTGCCGTTCGCCTGCCAGCCAGCGTTGCACAACCCGATCGAACTGTACGAGCGTAAAGACGCCTTCTGCTTCGCCGGCGCCTACTACGCCCGTTACCCGGAACGCACCCGTGACCTGGGCAACTTCGTGTGCGAGCTACCAAAGTTCCGCCCGCTAGAAATCTTCGACCGCAACTTCGGCAAGGACGACGTCAATTACCAGTTCCCCGAAGAATACCAACCGTACATTGTAGGCACCCTGCCCTTCGAGAAGATCGACACGGCCTACAAGGGCTACCGCTACGCGATCAACCTGAACTCGATCAAGCAGTCGCAATCGATGTTTGCCCGCCGTGTATTCGAGTTGCTTGGCTGCAACACCCTGACCGTCAGCAACTTCTCCCGCGGTGTACGCCTGCTGTTCGGCGACCTGGTGGTGACCACCGACAACGGCGAAGAGATGCTGCGCCGCCTGCAATTACTGGCCGAAGACCCGCTGAATAGCGACAAGCTGCGGCTGGCAGCCCTGCGTAAGGTGATGCAAGAGCATACCTATACCCAGCGCCTGGAATATGTGATGAGCAAGGTGACCGGTAGCGCGAAGGCCCAACGCCTGCCGGAGATTGTGGTCATCGGCGAAGCACAGGACCGCCAGCAGTTCGACATGCTGCGCGCCCATCTGGATCGCCAGACCTACAGCCAGGTTCGCATGGTCATCATCAGCGATGCCTACCAGAGCAGCATCGTCAGCGACGACCCACGCATCCTTGTTCTCAAGCCGGCACAACTGAAGAAGAGCTCGTTGGGCGAGCTGGTTGGCAATACCCCATGGGTTGCTGCTTTCTTGCCTGGTGACTACTACGGCCCGAACTACCTACTCGACCTTGCTCTGGCAACACGCTATAGCAATGCTCGAGTGATTGGTAAAGCAGCGCACTTTACCTGCAAAGGTCAGAACGCCGAGTTGCTGTCCAATGAACAGGCCTACCGTCCGACTCAGTCCTTGAGCGCGCGGCGTTCGCTGGTTGCAACCGAATTCGTTGCTGCCCAACCGCTGCGCATCTGGCTGAAGAGCCTGCCGTCACTGCAGTACACCCACGCACAAGGCGTGGCCATCGATCCGTTCAACTACTGTGAGAACGGAGCTGCTCAACAAGAGAACATCAGTGCCAAGGTCAATGACCTTGAGCTAAACCTCGGCATGACCATTGATCAACTGCAGGCACGCGCGCAATCAATTGCCCCGCTGCAGGCCAGCCACGATGCGCCGGAAATTACAGGCCGCGGTTTGGCCGAAATGTTTGGCGTCATTCGCAACAAGTTCGTGGACCTGGTCGTCGACGGTGACACCTGGCGCGTGCACTCCAAGCTGGCCGACGGCAAGCATGAGTACATCTATGCCCAGCAGGAAGTCCGTTTGGAGGAGCTCGGCTGCGAAGATGGCCGCCTCAAGTTGTTCGTGGACTGCACACCTGGCCTGAACCTACAGCTGGTAGTGCTGTTCCTGGATGCCGAAAAACAACGCATCAGCCACGTGATGCAGTACGCCAACCGTAACCAGACCGCCGATATTCCACCGGAAGCCGTTTACATCCGCTTCGGCCTGCGCGCCTACGCTGCCGGCAGTGCTGATCTGAAGGCGCTGGTGTTGGGCCATCGCAACCTGCAGCCATCGGAAATGATGGGCCGTGGTGAGCATTTGCTACTGACCAACCACTATCCAGCTTACTCGGACCTGTACCGCAACAAATTCGTGCATAGCCGAGTCACGGCCTATCAGGATCGAGGTATCGACGTGGACGTATTCCGTCTGCGACCAAACGAAACTGTCAGCTACCATGAATTCCAGAACGTAGATGTGGTTACCGGCTGCGCTTCGACCTTGACCAAGATGCTCGAAAAGAATCGCTACAAGTCGATTCTCGTGCACTTCCTCGACGAGCAGATGTGGAAGGCACTGCGCCCGTTCCTGAACTACACGCGCATCACTGTCTGGGTGCACGGTGCAGATATTCAGCCTTGGTGGCGTCGTGAGTTCAACTTCACCACTGACGAGCAACTGCGCTTGGGCAAACTGGCCAGCGAAAAACGCATGGCGTTCTGGCGCGAACTACTGCAGCCGATGCACCCAAACCTGAAGCTGATATTCGTATCGCGTTACTTCGCCGAAGAAGTGATGGAAGACCTTGGCTTCCGCCTGCCTGAAGGTCAGTTCGAGATCATCCACAACCCGATTAACACCGAGCTGTTTGACCATCGCGAAAAATCGGCCGAGCAACGCAAGAAAGTACTGTCCATTCGCCCCTATACCTCTAAGACCTATGCCAACGACCTGACCGTGAAAGCGATCCAGAGCCTGGCGGGTAAATCCTGGTTCAACGACATGGAGTTCTGCCTGATCGGTGATGGCCCGCTGTTTGACGAAACCCTTGAACCACTCCGTAACTTCAGCAACGTCAAGATCAAACAGGGTTTCCTCAACCACATGGAAATTGCCGACACGCACAAGGACTACGGCATCTTCCTCTGCCCAAGCCGCATGGACACCCAGGGGGTATCCCGCGACGAAGCCATGTCGTCAGGCCTCGTCCCAGTTACTACCGCCGTGGCTGCCGTTCCTGAGTTTGTCGACAACGCCTCTGGCTACGTGGTCGAACCAGAAAGCTACGAGGAACTAGCCAAAGCTATCGAGGATATGTACCTCGATGGCAACACCTTCATGAAAAAATCCAGGGCCGCCGCCAAGCGAGTTCGCGGGCAGAGCGCTGGCGAAAAGATGGCAGAGCGGGAAATCGCTGTGATCCAGAACCATTGAAGACATGATGAAACCCGCTTTGAAGCATTTGGTTTTCACCAATTTTGGTATCGGCATCAAGGATGAACTGTGGCTGTCTTACAGGCTGGAGATCTTTGCCAACACTGTTCTCCCATCCTTGGTAAACCAGAGTAATCAAGACTTCGAGTGGGTGATCTTCATTGATGAAGCATTGCCGATTCTACACCGTACGCGTCTTGAGCAATTGCTGCGAGGCACTGACCTGAATGCCCGCACGCTTCAGGTCAGCGATTACAGCATGGTCAGCCGGGACATCACGCGCCTCATCAAGGATGTCGATGAGCAGACGCTGATAACTTCTCGTATTGACGACGATGACTGTATACATGAAGGCGTCATCGCGCTAATTCAGGCCGAGGCCACTTCCGAGCACAATGCTTCGGAGGTGCTGCTCATATCGTTGAAAAACGGCTTGGAATTCCTGCCTTCAGACGAGTGCTACCGCCCGGTAGATTACGACACGCTGGCGTTGGCGCTCACGATGGTAGACAAAACCAGCGGCCCCAAGACCCATGCAATTACCCAATATGCACATCACCTTGTCGTCTCCACCCTTGAGCAGCGGCAGATCTCTGCCGAGCACATTCACCTGACGCGTGAAGAACCGCTGTATCTCTACACCAAGCATCCACTTAGCGATTCTTATTTCTTTGGGGCCCGGGCTCGCATACTCGGGTCCCCTGAGAGCGTTAAAGGTTTCGACCCTACTCTGTTTTCCCGGTTTGGCCTGCAACAAGCACAGCTTGTCTACCTCAGCCAACTTCTCAGGCAATCGCCGCTGGGCATGCCTCACAAGTACCTCGAGAAACTCAACAACGTACGCCAGCAGCTCAGGGCTGAGCGCAAAAACAATGATGGTCCTGAGACGGCAGTGGTGAGCGGTCTCTTGTCACAGAAGGCCAGGCTTGAGATCAAGGCATCACGACCGAACCCCGTCAGAGCAGGCTCGGAAAAGGTACGTGTCGCCATCCTTGGATCAAGCGCCACCCACAATCTTTTCAAATTTCAGAAGAAGGCGCTGGAACGCTTTGAGGTGTGTTTCTACATGTCTCAATCTTCAGTAATTTCGTATATGGCGCCGCCATGTCTCGATGCAAGGTTCTGTCTTGAGGCAAATGACGCAGAAGCCAATCGCGTTCTCTGGGATGCCTCGAAAGAGCATTGGCAACAATTTGAAAAGTCTCGTCCTGATATCGTCATTGTGGATTTCTTTGACGAAAGCATCGGCATTGCAACATTTGGTACATCGATTGTTACAGCCAGCCCATTGATGCTCAAGACGTTGGCTAAATGTGGTATCGATTACACCGTGCAAGCTCCCTGGAGTGAAGAGGCAAAGCGACTGCGTGCATGGGCCCTACCCATGTTCCTAGATCGTGTCGCCAGCCTATGCCCGAACATTTTTGTGCATCAGGCCAATTGGGCCAGTCAATATAAAAGCAAAGAGGCGATTGCCAGCTTCGCCGGCAGCACCTTCGAGAGCCTGATCGAACTTAACAACGCCATCATCGACCCGATGCTGGACAGCCTGGAAGACTCAACTGTGCCGGTTGAGCGTATTGGTGGCAAGGATGCCGGGCTAATCGCTGGAGGCGTCTCGCGCTGGGCTTACTGCCCCTATCACTACGATAGCTCTTATTACAGAACCATTGCTAAACAAGCCTTTGCGAAAATGGTGCAGTACGTCTCGAAAAATGAGCACAAGTGGGCATTCTGCCCCTACTACTACCATGGCACCTACTACAGCACCGTCGCCAAGCAATTACTGGCGCGGGTCATCAATTGAAGTGATCACACTATGAAGCCATACGTTTTCATTATTGCGCTCTTGACCATGCTGACTGGCTGCGAACAACCGCCTGCTGCTGATGTAATGGCGGCGGATAAAACTGCCAATGCCCTCTACCTGAGTGACGCCACTTATGTGCTACTCAGAGGGACGCATCAGAAATCACACAAGAAGCCCAACAATGCGGGTTACCTGAGTATGCACGAGTTCGTCTACTCTGGCGTTGATAAAATTGCCGAAAATGATGTGTTTGCAGTTCTGAAAGCCAATGGCTACACCCGCAAGATCATCACCAATGACTCTAATCAGTTTAAAGTACAGTATTACAAAAAGGCCACACCTCCAATCGGTGCAATTTTTATCACGCAACCTAAAGACGACGGTTACGAAACACTTGCCAGCATTTATTGGCAGGAAAAATGATGGACACACGCAAAAAATTTGCGCGTAAGGTTTCGGTCTGACATGAAACTCCAACACCAGATCAAAGCAACGATCGGCTGGTGCATCTCCCTAGGCGTGAAATTCGTCCGGGTAGTACCTATTATCACGTTTCTCGTCCAAGTCAGCACACTGGCCAGCCAAATCTTTCTTCTGTTGGCGTTTTTTCTACCGCTTAAAGTCATCATTTTGCTGGGCTCGGAAAAAACACCTGCTTATTTCCCATCCATCTTGCATACGCTTAAAAAAGATCATTTGATCTATGCGCTGACTGCGGCGGCAGCACTTTGCTACATCGCTTATCTATTATCAGAACTGGCGACCGCCCTCCTTTGTCGTAAAGGTACGCGAACGCTTCTTGCACGCACCTCGAAACTGAACTTGTTTGAGAATCAGGACAAGATTGCCACCAATGCGTACACACGTTTCAATCGCGCCATGGCCGGCGCGGCTTTCTTCGGCCTCAGTGCACTCGCACTACTGTACGTATACCCGAGCTTGCTCCTGGCAATTCTTGCTTACTTGGTCATAGCCGGTACCGTTTGTGTCTTGGCCTACAACCACGTTAAAAAAATTCGCGAGAGCTTTGATCATCATTACGGCCCGATTCTCAACGCCTTGGCCGCGACTGGCTTTCTTTTGAGTTTTTTCTATCTGGTTACCGATTTTCTGTACTACCAGCAAAGCAAGATTTTCAATGCAGTTATTGCCGTGCTAATCATGCGACAAGGATTACAAAGGCTGTCCGGCATGATCTTGGACCTCATTGGTCTGCGCATTCAGCATCGACAAGTAAATGCTTTATTTTATCAATCTCAACCTCTTATCGAACTTCGCCCCCAGAGTAATGGCCTTGAGTACATTCTAGACGCTGAAAATAGAGAGAAATGGGTTAAGACACTTCTTGAAAAAATCAACCTGAAAGCAGTCGACGGTTACTTGATGCAATGGCATCAGGTGGGTTTTGCAGATATCTACGCGTTTACGCTTCATCTGGACCAGCAAGACGACAGCGGTGCACTGCTGGTCAAGGTGTTTGGCAACAATATTTCATCCTCAGCTTTGCAGGAGCGGACGCTGCTGACTACACAATCGGGTCTGCCCGGCTTGCCGTTTGTTGGTCACCATCGGGTCAACGATATTGACTGCCATCTCTACAAATTTGAAGGCTCCGAAAAGCTGAGCGGCGGGAAGAGAATCGGCGAAGGCATTCTTGCGATTGCTCAAAAAATGATGCTGCTCGAGCCCTCCGCAGAACTGATCGCACAATTCACCCGCACGCGCTTGTACCTTGAACAGCGCCTGGATGTAACAACAATCAACTCGCTGCGCCTGGCGTGCATCAACGACGATGACACGGGTAACGTTGAACGTATCATCGCCAACTTGCCAGCGATTACCGGATACCTCGCCGCGCTTCCCCGCCAGATCGTACCTTTGGACATCACCAACAACACGATTCTTGCCTCGCCTGCATCGGGATTTGTTCTCAGCCACTGGAGCAACTGGCGAATCGAAGCGATTGGTTGCAGTTGGCCTGTCGCCCAAAAGGACGCACTTTTCGAAACCCTGCGCAGCGCAGATCAACGTCAGGCACTCACTTCAGCCGATCCTCAAAAAGTGTGGTTGGCCGCGCTGATGTACATGCTGGAAAGACATATTGTGCGAAAAGACTATTCGGCAGCCCTTGCATTGACTCCCGACGTCGTTAACTGCATTGAAATTCTCAAAAGACCTGTAGCTGCAGAGGGGGCAACGCAATGACAAAAGTCTCAATGATTGTCTGGAATGAATTCCTCAATGACGCACGCGTAATGAAAGAGGCCCAAACGCTGCAACGGGCTGGCTATAAGGTGAGGGTATTTGCGCTGCATACTCCTGGTGTTACCCAAGAGCACACCGTCCTGCAAGATGGCATCGAAGTCGTACGGGTAGCCCGCTCTCCTCTGTGGAAACTGCGCAGGAAAGATGTACCGGCTGCTACCAATCCAGGCCTCAAGGCGCCTAGGTCCACCCCAGTCAAAGCCAGCCTGAAGCTTCTCGTGTTCAGAGCTATCGCGCGCGGCTGGACCCATTTTGCGCTGCTTCTCAAAATGCTTGAGTACCGCGCTCCAGTGGTTCACTCACACGATGTAAATACCCTGCCTACTGCCTGGCTGGCCGCGAAGCTGTCACGCGCCAAGCTTGTATATGATGCACATGAGATCAGCACCAGTCGCGAAGGCTACAAGAGCTTGCGAAAAGTGGTGGGGTTCGTAGAGAAGCGCTTAATGCCCTCTGCCAATGGCACTATCACCACCACCGACGCGCGCGCCAAGTACTTCGCCAGAGCTTATGGGGTGGAGCGACCACTGGTTCTGCAAAATCGCCCAAGACTAGTTGAGAGCCCGCGCTCGAACAAGATCAGGGATGAACTGGGGCTAGTGGAGTCATGGCCGATCGTTGTGTACCAAGGTGGCTTGCAGCAAGGACGTGGCCTGGAAAAACTGATCCGCTGCGCACAGCATGTGCCTGACTGCTATTTTGTGCTGATTGGCGGGGGTAGGCTGGCACAGCCGCTCATGGCGTTGGCACAAGATCTGAACATTCAGCATAAAGTTCACTTCATCCCGACGGTAGCCTTGGCTGATCTCCCTGGCTATACAGCATCTGCAGATATTGGTGTACAACCAATTGAAAACACGTGCCTGAACCATTATACAACGGACTCGAACAAGCTCTTTGAGTACGTGATCGCCGGGTTGCCGGTGGTCGCTACTGATTTCCCTGAAATCCGCAAGATTGTCAGAAATAATGACATTGGCCTACTGGTACCTGCAAACGACGAACAAGCACTTAGCGACACCATTGTGAAGCTTCTAGCCGATCATGAACTTCGCAAACGTTTCTCGCACAATGCGCAATTGACCGCGCAAAATTTGAACTGGGAAACGCAAGAAAAAAGCCTGGTCGATCTTTATGAAAGGGTTTTACTTACCCCCGCTATAGCCAGGTGAACTGATCGTGAAAACTCGCATCCTCTTTCTCAGCTATTACTATCCACCGGATTTGTCGGCGGGGTCTTTTCGTGCAGAAGCATTGGTAAAAGCATTACTGGAAAATGTCAGCGATCATGTTGAAATTGATGTCATCACGACACAACCCAATCGATATCACACGTTCAAGGCCAGCGCCTCCAGCTACGAGCAGTTACCAAACCTGACGGTGCGGCGCCTTTCGGTGCCATCACATAAAAGTGGATTTATCGACCAGGCAGTTTCGTTCGGTAGTTTTGCCATACAAGTATGCAAAGCTGCAAGAAACAGACACTACGATTTAATTTTCGCCACATCATCTCGCCTGATGACGGCTTCGCTCGGCGCCTACATATCTAAAAGAACAGGTACAAAGCTCTACCTAGACATCAGGGATATTTTTGTTGATACATTGCGGGGCGTGCTACCACCGACACTGGGAAAAATAGCCTCATTTTTTTTCTCATCAATAGAGGCTAGCACCATCCGCCAAGCGGACAAAGTGAATCTTATTTCACCAGGCTTCATACCCTATTTTAATAAGCGCTACCCAGAAAAAGTATACACACTTTATACAAACGGCATTGACGAGCTTTTCTTGCAGCCACTCCCTGCCTCTACCGCACCACAGAATCTCCTTGCACAAGCACAAAGATTGAAAGTCGTATACGCTGGAAACATTGGCGCCGGTCAAGGGTTGCATCTTATTATTCCGCAACTGGCCAAGCGTTTGGAGAGCGAAGTAGATTTCCATCTCGTTGGCTCTGGCGGCGCAATAGACCAACTAAGAAAAGCGCTACGCCGCGAAGAAGTACACAATGTTTACCTGGTTGCGCCAATGAAACGTGATTTTCTGCTGAAACTCTATCGCGAAGCCGATGTGCTATTCTTGCATTTGAATGACATTAAAGCGTTTCGTCGCGTGCTGCCCTCCAAACTATTTGAATATGCGGCAACGCAAAAGCCAATATTAGCGGGTTTGTCAGGCTACCCCGGCCGTTTCGCCAGCAGGCGTATTCAAAATACGGCCGTGTTCAACCCATGTGATATAGAAGGCGCTATCGAGTCCTTCAGAAAACTAGACCTGCGCCCAACTGCTCGAAACGATTTTATACAAAAATATTCGCGAACAGTGATCAAAAGGAGAATGGCATTCGACTTGCTCAAAACCTCACCCAAGCATGCAAAGTTTGAGCAGACAGAATAGCAAACCACTGCCAGGCCTGCTAAGATCCAAAACCAAATTTCACACTAACAACCTTAGGTATATATTTCAAAAATGAAGAAGATTACTAGCATTGCCGTTTTTTCCTGCCTGCTCGCTTTAGGCGGCTGCAATGAAGAAAAGGGCATCGACATCCAACTCCCAACGGGCGAAAAGCTGACCCTTCAAGGAGACCTGACGAAGAACATTTCGAAGCCCATTGAAAACGGAACGAAGAAGCGTTTCGAGGTCCAATACAGCTCTCCACAAGACGCAACCAAAAGTAAAGTAGATGAGCGATTCCGCTCACTCGGTTATATTGCTACCGTGCAACCCAACGCAGAATCCCCAGCAATCAAGGTTCATTACCACAAAAAAGGCTCACCAACAATCGGTGTTCTCATTGGTGAAAAAGAACCCTCACTAGTTAGCGTATATTGGCAAGAGCAGCAACAGTAATTATCAGCCTAAGATTTTTGCCACAACACCACTAATCATTCCCACTGACACTTTCGGCGGGAATGATTAACTCATTTAATAGAGTATCACCATTGCAAGCCGCCACTGGAGCTTCGTAAGCTTCAGCCAATTACCCTCAAGACCAGCCCTAAGCGCCCCCTCACTATTCCTTATTGCTTTACTAGGCGACAACCTGAAAATATCTCTTGCCCCGAAAATATTGCCCCTACATGGCCTCCATCGCACATGTCACGGGGTGATCTTTATCGTGGCCTTGGGTATAATTCGCTATCTCGCGGGTAAGCCAGGAAAAGAGTTTCAATGAAAATCGACTACGACACACTCACTACAGAATGGTTCGACAGAGCCATGAGCACGGGCCCAATAAACCCGACTTGGAAACCAAAGCACTATCTTGACCTTTTCCGCGAATGGCCCGAAAAATATATAAAAAACTACAACCAGCCATTTAACCCTTTCGCTTTTGCAATAAACTCTTCAGCACTCGCTTCATCCAGCAAAAAGCATGAGGACTTAAAAGCAATAATGGCCCAAGCATCATTTCTCGACCTCGCAGCAAGTCTGTACACTGAAGAAATTGAAGGCCATGCTTATATAAGAAATGATTTTTCATTCTCCATATATTGGGCGACTATGGAAAAGCCATTTTATGGCGCATTCATGAATGCATATACTGCATATGGCTATCTAAAACTTTACGAAGCAACGAACAACGCAAAGTATCTATCAAAAGCAGAAAAACTAGTTAAAACCATCACATCTAAAGATTGCAAAATAAAATTATCCAGTACAGATTCTAACGATGATTTTTGGCTAAACGAGTACGTCTTCATCCCAACACCATCTGAAGTTGACTACCTGCAAAAGCTAGGCACTGAACTGCATGACGATGGCTACATGCGTTTCAGAATCTACAACGGCAACATATCCGCCATTTTAGGCCTGATGAAGTTTAGAAAAACATCTGGACTCAGCTTTGCAGATGAAACAATTGAAAAATCTTGTTTAACCATGTCGAAACTACTTCACAAGCAAGCATTCAATGGCAAGTATTTTTCGTATTCGATTGAAGCCGAAATAATGCCAGACTATGGACAGCTGAGGGCTGTAAATCTAGCAAAGTTTTTGGCAGAGGCAACCAATGATGACTCGTTAAAAAACACATTCAAATCGTTTGAAAAACTTTTTAATGACTCAATTAAAGACTCTATACAAGACATTTACGCGAAAGGCAGTGCTGACGCGGCACTAACCTACCGACCGCTTAAAACACCTGTATAAAATTAAACACTATAGAACCATAACTCGAGAACAGCCTCTTAACAAAAACCGTCACCTTTGCAGTGTTGCTCGAATCAATATAAGTCCGCGCGATAGCGTGGTTATTTTTCGAGCTTCGCCCCACACATAAAGACGACAGATCTATTTTTATTATTGATATTTAGGCATTGCGGAAAAATGATGACTCACGACCTCTCCGCTTTCAAAAATTTCGCCATGAATGTGCCGTAGTGACAGAAAATAACCACATAACTCCGACATGAAAATTTCTAAACCGAAGTAAAACACTTAAAATTAATTTCTATTCTCAGGCCGTATTACAAGGGAATTTTAATG
This sequence comes from Pseudomonas sp. NY11955, assembly GCF_048068035.1. NCBI lineage: Bacteria > Pseudomonadati > Pseudomonadota > Gammaproteobacteria > Pseudomonadales > Pseudomonadaceae > Pseudomonas > Pseudomonas sp. NY11955. The sequence continues at coordinate 514,331 of NZ_JBLUPS010000002.1, read as the reverse complement.
CAAGGCAATCATTCGGCTTACCGCCCAGACATAGATGGGCTAAGGGCATTAGCAGTTCTAGCTGTGACGATCTTTCACTTCAATAAGGAGTGGCTCCCAGGTGGATTCGTCGGCGTAGACATATTTTTCGTTATATCTGGCTACCTGATTACGGGAATCATCTACGGACAAGGGAACAGCTTCTCGTTCGGCGACTTTTATGGACGTCGAGCCCGCCGGATACTGCCTGCTGCAGTCTTCGTGATATTCACCACACTTATGGTAGGTTCTTTTATCCTCCTACCTACCGACGTTAAAAGCCTCTCTGAGTCGGCAATAGGTGCTACTCTTTCGGCAGCCAACATATACTTTTGGCTTTTTCTAGACACCGGTTACTTTGCTGCTTCATCTGATACTGTCCCACTGCTACACATGTGGTCACTTGGCGTTGAAGAACAGTTTTATCTGATCTGGCCTGCATTGATGATTGTCGCAATGAGGATCGGCGGAAAGCGGCTTTTGGCGGCCACAGCCATATTTCTAGCATTCGCGTCTTTCGCTGTTAGCGAATATTTTTTGGCCCGAGATCCATCCTTCGCCTATTATATGCTGCCATCTCGTGCAGGTGAATTACTGATCGGAGCACTGCTTTTTTTATGGCAGGGCACACGCCGTATTTCAGTCCGCACTGCGGCTGTGACCGGTGTAGTTGGCTTATCAATGGTGGCTTGGGCCCTCTTCGCACTCAACGAAAAAGATGGTTTCCCTGGTTTCCGTTCTTTAGTTCCATCCGCTGGCGCAGCACTATTGATCCTTTCGGGCACCAACTCGAATAATATTCTATCGAAAATTTTTGGAAATCCCGTGGCCCGTTACGTGGGCCTTCGATCTTTCTCGCTCTATCTTTGGCATTGGCCTGTACTAGCTTTTTATCGATACGCATATGGTGAGCCTACGTTAGTTGGCGGGATCTACTGCGCGCTCTTAATATGTATTCTTACGCTTATTTCGTACAACCTGATAGAAACGCCCTTTAGAGCTCGCTCCCCGATGTGGATTGTTACAAAAGCAGCTCCCATCTTCGCAACCAGCGCAGCCGTAATAATAGTTGGTTATATATTAACGAATAACGGAGGATATTGGCCAACTACTGCCGGCGTAAAATATAAACGAGAAATCTCCCAACACGACTTCAATACAAAGCCTGCGAGCCGTTTCCCTTACAACTGCCAAATGATGGAGTATGATTCAGCCAAATGGAATGAGGAAAAATGCGTCAATGGTGACAAATCTATTCCACCCGAAATTTTGCTGTGGGGTGATTCGAATGCAGCACATTATGTTGGGTATTTGAAGTCTGTCGGCGAGAGCCGTCATTTTGCAGTTCGTAATATATCAGTATCTTCATGCCCACCGGTTCGAGACACATCAAAACTTATTGCGCCAGCGCGCGCACGGTCCTGTAACGACTTTAACAATCGTGCTTTCTCTGAGTCGAAGAACTACAAAACCGTGATACTCGGAGCCTCATGGGAAGCTTATTCAAAACGAGGAGGGAAAGAGCAGTTCGCTAAGACCATCGCCGAACTAGCAAGCAACGGCAACCAAGTCATAGTTGCTCTAAATGTACCTATTTTCGAAGGTCTAGATCGGATGTGTACGGCGAAAGCAATTCGTATTCCTTATATGAATTGCCCCTCAACAGCCATCATTCAGGACAACGGCGACAGCGAAATCAATAATTACCTCAAAGAAATCGCCAGCCACTATGCAAACGTAACAACTTTCGATATTCGACCTCAAATCTGTAACAACGGCATCTGCTCTGCGTATAACAATGACGCACTGCTCTATTACGATCAAGGTCACATCAGCATGATGGGGTCAGAGCTCATAGGTAGAAATGTCGTAGACGCGGACAAAGTACCACAAGCCATCGCCGCGTTGACTCCGCAAACTAGGCAATTAGACAAAAACACTTCTAATTAGCCCTTATAACAGGAGCCTTCGATATATTGCGAGGGCTCTTCTGCGACTTGCTTCACTCGCATCGACTACTGCAACTATCATAGATACAAAATTCTTCATGCCATCCAAACATGTTGAGTCGCTAGGACAGCAGATTATCAGTCCACACCTTTTTGACAATATTTTTATTACTAAGTTAGTCTGACCATCTTTAACCTTAGTCGGTGACAAAACCATTGCTACATAAGTGATAATCCTACCCTAGAAAGAGGGATGTGTTCCCACAGGCTTTACTCCGCGGGATTTATTAAGCAGCTCCCCTACCCGAACAAACTTCTTGAGCCTCAATAGATCGTATCCCCCACCAACCGCTTCAAATACTGCCCATACCCATTCTTAGCCAACGGCTCAGCCAACCTCAGCAATTCCTCCGCCCCAATCCACCCCTGCCTGTAAGCCACCTCCTCCGGACAAGCCACCTTTAACCCCTGCCGCCGTTCAATCGTGGCGATATACCCACTAGCCTCCAACAACGAGTCATGCGTCCCGGTGTCCAGCCAGGCATACCCGCGCCCCATGATCTCCACCGACAACCGGTGCTGCTCCAGATACGCCCGGTTCACATCGGTAATCTCCAACTCGCCACGCGCAGACGGCCGAATGCCCTTGGCAATCTCGATCACGTCGTTGTCGTAGAAGTACAACCCGGTCACGGCATAGTTGGACTTGGGTTTGGCCGGCTTCTCTTCCAGGCTGATCGCATTCCCCTGCCCGTCGAACTCGACCACCCCATAACGTTCAGGGTCCTGCACGTGGTAGGCGAACACGCTGGCACTGCCCCGGCGGTCCATTGCGCTGCGCAGCAGTTGCTGGAAGTCGTGGCCGTAATAGATGTTGTCGCCCAACACCAATGCGGTGGGGTCGTTGCCGATGAAGTCTTCGCCAATCAGGAACGCCTGGGCCAAGCCGTCCGGGGATGGCTGCACGGCGTAGGTGATATTGATGCCCCAACGGTGGCCGTTGCCCAGCAGTTGCTCGAAGCGCGGAGTGTCTTGGGGGGTGGAGATGATCAGGATGTCGTGAATGCCCGCCAGCATCAATGTGGTCAGCGGGTAGTAAATCATCGGCTTGTCGTACACCGGCAGCAGTTGCTTGGAAATGGCCAGCGTCGCGGGGTGCAAGCGGGTACCCGACCCACCTGCCAGGATGATGCCTTTGCGCTTCATAGTGGTCCTTTCTCGTGGATTTCCGTCAGCATGCGAGCCACACCCAGGCGCCAGTCTGGCAGGGTCAGGGCAAAGGCCTTCTGCAGTTTATGGGTGTCTAGACGCGAGTTGGCCGGCCGCTTGGCCGGGGTCGGGTAGGCCTCAGTGGTCAAAGGCGTGACCTGTTCGGCATGGGTTTTCAGCCGCACGCCATGGGCAGCCGCTTGCGCCAGTACGTAACGGGCGTAACCGCACCAGGTGGTTTCACCACCGGCGGCCAAGTGGTACAGGCCGGCCAGGGCAGGATTGCGGCGGGTGGCGGTGATGGCGTGGGCGGTGATGTCTGCGATCAGTTCGGCGCCCGTCGGGGCGCCGTGCTGGTCGTCGATCACGCCGAGGCTGTCACGTTCCGCCGCCAGGCGCAGCATGGTTTTGGCGAAGTTGTTGCCGCGGGCGGCATATACCCAGCACGTGCGGAAAATCAGGTGCTGGCAACCAGCGGCCAGAATGGCTTGCTCGCCAGCCAGCTTGCTGGCGCCATAGGTATTCAGGGGGCCGACGGCGTCGTCTTCACGCCAAGGCTGGGTCCCCTGCCCTGGGAACACATAGTCGGTGGAGTAATGTACCAGCAGCGCGCCGCAGTTGGCGGCAGCTCGGGCCAGCACATCGACAGCTTCGGCGTTGACCTTGAAGGCCAGCTCCCGGTCGCTTTCGGCCTTGTCCACGGCAGTGTAGGCAGCGGCATTGACAATGACATCGGGTGCGAAGGCGCGTACGGTTTCGGCCAGGCCTGGCAGGTTGGCCAGGTCGCCACAATGCGCCTGGCTACGGGCGTTCAGCGCCAGCACCTGGCCCAGCGGGGCCAGGCTGCGTTGCAGTTCCCAGCCTACCTGGCCGTCCTTGCCCAGTAGCAGTACCTTCATGCAGAACGCCCTGCGTAATTTTTCTCGACCCAGTCGCGGTAGCTGCCGGACTGCACGCTTTGCACCCATTCCTGGTTGTCGAGGTACCAGGCCACGGTTTTGCGGATGCCGGTTTCGAACGTTTCGGCGGGCTTCCAGCCCAGTTCGCGCTCCAGCTTGCGGGCATCGATGGCGTAACGGCGGTCGTGGCCGGGGCGGTCGGTCACGTAGGTGATCTGTTCGGCGTAGGGCTTGCCGTCGGTGCGCGGGCGCAGTTCGTCAAGCAGCGCGCATACGCGGTTGACGATTTCCAGATTGGGCTTTTCGTTCCAGCCGCCGACGTTGTACACCTCCCCTGCTTTGCCGGCTTCCATCACCCGGCGGATGGCGCTGCAATGGTCCTTGACGAACAACCAGTCGCGAATTTGCTGGCCGTCGCCGTACACAGGCAGCGGCTTGCCTGCCAAGGCGTTGACGATCATCAGAGGGATGAGCTTTTCCGGGAAATGGTAGGGGCCGTAATTGTTGGAGCAGTTGGTGGTCAGCACCGGCAGGCCATAGGTGTGGTGATACGAACGCACCAGGTGGTCGCTGGCGGCCTTGCTGGCCGAGTACGGGCTGTTGGGCTGGTACTGGTGGGTTTCGGTGAAGGCAGGCTCGCCAGCCGCTAGCGAACCATAGACTTCGTCTGTGGACACATGCAGGAAGCGGAATGCCTGGCGCGCCGGCTCATTCAGGCCACCCCAGTAGGCACGCACGGCTTCCAGCAAGTGGAAGGTGCCTACGACGTTGGTTTCGATGAAGGCTTGCGGGCCGTGGATCGAGCGGTCTACGTGGGACTCGGCGGCAAAGTTGACGATCGCGCGTGGCTGGTGGGCTTTCAGTAATTCTGCGACGAGGCGGCTATCGCCAATGTCGCCGTGCACAAAGATATGGCGCTTGTCGCCTTGAAGGCTGCGCAGGGTCTGCAAATTGCCCGCGTAGGTGAGTTTGTCCAAGTTGACCACTGGCTCATCACTGCCGGCCAGCCAGTCCAAAACGAAGTTCGCCCCGATAAAGCCTGCACCGCCGGTTACCAGAATGGTCATGTTCGTCTGCTTCCGTTGTCAGAGTCTGCTCTTCCACTTTCCAGATTCTAGCCTGTTGGCGGTTGGTTCGAGAGCTAAGACGATGTCAACGTGACATTCAAGTTGGCGCGGCGCCGACACAGGGGCCGCATTGCGGCCCTGTGCAAGCGGGTGGATCAGGGTTCCAGACGGCGCTGCTGATAGATCCAGTCGACAATCTCGCCTTCCGGCGAATAGCCGCTCACGGTTTCGCGCAACAACTGCCGTACCCGCACAAAATCATCGGCCGCAGCTGCCGCCATCAGTTGCCGCAGGGACTCCTTGAGCGTGTCCCAGGCCAGGAAGTCTTCGTTGGCGCTCATGATCATCGGGTGGCGGGTGGCAATCACGTTGTCGCCGATCAGCAGTTCCTCATACAGCTTTTCACCTGGCCGCAGCCCGGTGAACTGGATGGCGATATCACCCATTGGGTTACGCTCGGAGCGCACACTGAAGCCAGACAGGTGAATCATCTTCTCGGCCAATTCCACAATCTTCACCGGCTCGCCCATGTCCAGCACGAACACATCGCCACCCTTGCCCATGGAGCCGGCCTGAATCACCAACTGCGCGGCCTCGGGAATGGTCATGAAGTAGCGGGTGATCTTCGGGTGGGTGACGGTCAGCGGGCCGCCCGCCTTGATCTGTTTGTGGAACAGCGGAATCACCGAGCCCGACGAGCCCAGCACGTTGCCGAAGCGCACCATGGTGAAGCGGGTCTTGTTTACCTGGGAGACATTGCCGCTGTCGCCAAACAGCACCGGCGCCACTTCGCGGCTAAGGGCTTGCAGGGTCATTTCGGCCAGGCGCTTGGTGCTGCCCATTACGTTGGTCGGGCGCACGGCCTTGTCGGTGGAAATCAGCACGAAGTTGGCAACCCCGGCCTGCAGCGCGGCCTGCGCGGTGTGCAGGGTGCCGATGACGTTGTTCATCAGGCCTTCGGTGATGTTGTGCTCCACCATCGGCACGTGCTTGTAGGCGGCGGCGTGGTAGACGGTGTCGACCCGCCAGGTGCGCATGATGTCGAGCAACTGGGGCTGGTTTCGGACCGAACCGAGGATTGGCAGCAGGCAAACCGACAGGGACTCGCGGGCAATACGCTGCTCAAGTTCGGAGAGGATGCTGTATAGGTTGAACTCGCTATGGTCGAACAGCAGCAATGTTTTGGGGGATTGGCCTAGGATTTGTCGGCACAGCTCGGAGCCGATAGAACCGCCGGCACCCGTGACCAACACTGTTTGCTCGGCAATGCAGCGCTCAAGCAAGTCGCCCTGGGCCGGCACTGGGTCACGCCCGAGCAAGTCGGCGATGTCGACCTCCTGGATGTCATCCACTTTTACCTTGCCGCTGGCCAGATCGATAAAGCTGGGCACACTGCGCACGTGCAGTGGGTAACCTTCCAGAAAGTTGAGAATTTCGCGACGTCGAGTACGCGTTTCGGAGGGCAACGCCAGCAGTATCTCCTCAGCCCCCGTTACATCAATCATTTGCTGAAGCTGATCCGGGCGGTAAACCTGCAAGCCCGCGATGACCCGGTCGGTAATACTAGGGTCGTCATCGATGAAGGCCACCGGACGCATCACTTTGTCCATACGCAGCGCAGCAACCAATTGGTTACCCGCCGCACCAGCGCCATAAACAGCCACCTTGGGCAAGCCGTCCTGTCTCTGGGCAAATGGCACATGCTGCGCCGCAGCCGCAAACCAGTCACCGAGAAAGTACTGGCGCATGGCCAAGCGCAAGCCGCCCACCATGATAAGGCTCAACCACCAGTAGTTGAAGGTAATCGAGCGCGGCACGATGTTCTGGTGGTTTGCCGACCAGTAGATGATAAATCCGAGGATCAGCGCGGAAAGGGTAACGGCCTTGATGATGGCGATGAGCGCGTCATTGCCGAAATAGCGCATCACCGCACGATACAGGCCAAAACGAATGAACAGCGGAATAGCCACAACCGGCGCACACAAGAACAGCCAAGTGTGGTCGATGATCGGGTTCGCTAAATCTTCAATACCGAGGCGGACCACAAACGCGAGCCACAGTGCCCCCCAAATCAGCACGATATCGGTAAGCACCTGCAACAGGCGCTTGTGCCGTCGAGGCAGAGCAAGCAGTTTTGTACGCACTTTTCCCATAACCCCTCTTAGAGCTTTCCACATTTCAACCGACAATCCGTTTACTCTAGTGTCATTTTTCCAAGTCGCCTGCACGGTAATGTATTGCCAGCACGATCAACGGAACATAAGCCAATATCACACCCAGTGCGCCATCAAGGCCAAGTTGAGCAACGCAGTATGCTACCGGTAGCAGCCAGCCCACATTGAGTGCAGCCACGGCAACCGTAACCGGCAGGTGCTTGCCATAAAGGCGCGAGGCGAATTGGTACGCGTGGCTTCGGTGGGCCTCGTAAACCTTGTCGCCGCGCAGCAAGCGCCTTACCAGGGTATAAGTGGCATCAACGATAAAGACGCCCAGTAGGATCAGCCAGCACCAGAACATGGCTGGCGACACCCACGCTGCCTGTAGCGAAAGCCCAGCCAACACGAAACCAATAAACCCACTTCCAGCATCGCCCATGAAAATCTTCGCGGGGGGGAAGTTCCAGTACAGGAAGCCTGCAACCGCAGCTGCCAGCAACAACGGCAACACAGCGGTACCGCCGAAGCCTCCAAGCCAGTAAAGCCACGCTGCACCCAGGCACGCGGTAATCGCTTCGATGCTGGCAATGCCGTCAATGCCATCCATGAAGTTATAGAGGTTGAGCAACCACACCACGTATACCGCAGCCAGCAGCCCTCCCAACCAGCCCATGTCCAGTGTCCAGCCGAACATGACTAGTGGCGGCAACCCACCCAACCAGCCAAGCATCCAGGCTGCAGCAACAAAGTGGCCGAGCAGACGCCAACGAGCAGCAATATGCCCGTGGTCATCCATGAAACCAATGACCGCAATCAATGCACCTGCCCCGCCAAGCGCCAACAACGTATTGATTGGCTCAGTACCTGACACCAATAGGCCGACCATAGCCAGCAGGAACGTCAGCACAATGGCGACGCCACCGCCCCTTGGCGTAGGAACCGTATGCGAGCTACGTGCATTGGGCACATCCATCACACTGCGCGCCAGCGCATAGCGCCGCAAACCTGCTGTCATTACAAGTGACAGAATCAAGATGGCCGGAAGAAACCACAAAAGCATCATGTCTTATCGTATTCCTGGTAGTGCCTTGCGGCAGCTTGAAGCGCAGTATTCACCTTTACCGGAGGGTGCCAGCCGAGCAGATCGCGCGTTTTGTTGATATCCACCTGCAACGACCCGCACAGGCGTTGAGACAAACTGCCTTTGCCCAACACTTTCGCACCTGTACTCAGCAATCCTGCCGGTACCGGCAGTAAACGCGCTGGCCTGCCCAACGCCTGCCCCATACGGCGCAATAGCTCGGTAGTGGATAGGTCCTCGCCATCACTGACCAGGAATACCTGATTGGCCGCAGCTTCATGACTCATGCAAGTGACCACCAGATCAACCAGGTTGTCCAGGGCTACCAGGCTTCGTCGATTGTGAATGGCTCCAAATGGCAGTGGTATGCCGCGATCAAGCCAGCGCATCATATTGAGGAAGTTGGCCTTTACGCCTGGCCCATATACCAGCACTGGGCGCACGATCACCACCTCAAGGCCAGATTCTCGGGCCAACGCCTGCAATGCTGTTTCAGCCTCCAGCTTTGAAATGCCATACGGATCTTGCGGCTGAGGGGTGTCGTTGGCGGTGTAAGGCTTGCCAGGCTGAGTGCCTTCTCCATTCACCTTGATCGAACTGATGAACACGAACCGTTTAACCCCGGCAGCGATGGCCTGGCGAGCAAGCGCCAGTGTCCCTTCTACGTTGACTCGCCGAAAGGCTGCCAATGGGTCGGTCTCCGTGTCGTTCATTACATGCACACGTGCCGCACTATGGATCACCACGTCACACTCGGTAAGCGCTCCGCCCCAGTCGTTTTCCTGCTCGAACGAATGAAACTGCACGCTTCGCACCAATGGCGAGGACGCAAGATTCCCCTGCCTTACAGCAGCAATCACGGTCGTCCCATCGGACACGAGTCTGCGCAAAATTGCACTCCCGACGAAGCCGCTGGCTCCGGTGAGAAAAACCTTGTGGCTCATCGTCCTGACCTTCTCATGGTGGCATTGCTCATAAGGCGTTCCAGTCGCGCCAGCAGCGAAGGCCGGGCAAACTCCCGTTCGTAGTACTGCCGCCCTGCTTCACCCATCTGCTGGCGTTGCGCGGCAGGCAGCTCAGCCAACTGCCGAGTAATACTGGCCAACTCGCCGCCATTACCCGACTCGCAGGCGAACCCTGCCCCGGACGCCTCGATCACGCGCGCGGCCTCACCGTTGATCATACCGAGGATCGGGCGGCCGGATGCCAGATATGCCTGAACCTTGCCTGGGATAGTCTTCTCAAAGACGTCATTGGTACGCAGTGACACCAGCAAGGCATCAGCCTGCGCAAACAGCGGCGGCATTTCTTCCAGTGGATGGCGCCCAAGCAGCAATACGTTGTCCAGCGCTCGGCTACGTACCTGCTCCTCGAGCCAGCCGCTCATACGGCCATCTCCGACAATTACCCAGCGCACCGAAACCTTGCCACGCAAAGCCTGAGCAGCATCGAGGATTGCCGGAAAATCCTGCGCCTCCCCCAGGTTACCGGCAAACACCACGGTGAACGTCGCGGCATCGGGCTTAACCAGCTTCGAAGGCTCCAACGTGGTCACCGAAAAGTCATCCTCGGCCCAGCTTGGGAAATACACCAGGCGTTCTGCTTCGATAGGCTTAGTGCAATAACGACGCACGTTTTCGAAGAAACCGTGAGACTGCAGCAGCAAGTAATCGGTGCGGTTGTAGATCCAAGACACCGCCAAACCCACCAAACCCAGTAGCTTGGGGCTATGGATGACATTCACAGCGCGCAGTGTCTCCGGCCACAAATCAAGCACCCAGATGAACAACGGTGCGCGCTTAAGTCGACGAAGCAGCACAGCAGGGATCGCGGCAAGAATCGGCGATACTGCATAAACGAATATCGCATCAAATTGCTTGCCTCTGAGCTTCAGCGGCCCCAGTAAAGAAGCCGTCAGTACGAAGGAGAGGTAGTTGAATACCAACTGGATACTGCGCTTGCCGCGGGGTACCAGAGGCACCCTCACGACTTCAGCCCCTTCGTAGTTACCGAACTGCTCGGGGTTATCCTTGTAGCGTTGGTAAACCTTACCTTCGGGATAATTTGGCCAAGCTGTCAACACCGTGACTTCGTGTCCCTTTTCCGTGAAGTCACGGACCATGTCATTGATCCGCATGTTCTCCGGCCAGAAATATTGACTGACCACCAAAACTTTCAGCTTCTTCCCGGATATTTCTTCCACAGATTCAGTACCGTTTCCAAACCGTACGGTTTACGTAGTCGGTGTAGCTATGCACGATGCGAACTACCTTGTCAGAAACATTCGGCATGCTGTAGTCGGCTACCAGGCGCAGGCTGCGCTGCTCGCCGCGCAGTTGGCTTTCGAGAATGCTCAACCCCTGCAGGACGCGCTCAGCATCTAGGCCAACCATCATCGCAGCCGCTTCTTCCATACCTTCCGGCCGCTCGTGGGCCTCGCGGATATTCAATGCCGGGAAGTTGAGGATCGATGCCTCCTCGTTGATGGTACCGCTGTCAGACAGGACCGCCTTGGAGGTGAGCTGTAGCTTGTTGTAGTCCTTGAAACCCAGGGGCTTCAGCAAGCGTACGTTCGTGTGGAACGTTACCCCCATGGCGTCGACGCGCTTCTGGGTACGAGGGTGGGTAGAAACAATGACTGGCAGGTCGAATTGTTCGGCAACTGTGTTCAGCGTGTCGACCAACTTCAGGAAATTTTTGTCCGAGTCGATGTTTTCTTCTCGATGCGCGCTGACCACAAAGAACTTGCCCGCTTCAAGCCCAAGCCGCTCAAGCACATCGGACGCCTCGATACCATCGCGATAATGGTTGAGCACTTCGAACATGGGGCTGCCGGTCTTGATCACGCGGTCGGCTGGCAGACCTTCGCGCAACAGGTAGTCACGAGCAATTGTACTGTAGGTAAGGTTGATATCGGCTGTATGGTCAACGATACGGCGGTTGATTTCTTCGGGCACACGCATGTCGAAGCAGCGGTTGCCGGCCTCCATGTGGAAGGTAGGTATCTTGCGGCGCTTGGCCGAGATCACAGCCATGCAGCTGTTGGTGTCGCCCAATACCAGTAAGGCCTCTGGATTCACTTCGGCCAATACACGGTCCACTGCAATGATCACATTACCGATGGTTTCGGCGCCCGAAGCGCCCGCAGCGTTGAGGAAGTGATCGGGCTTGCGGATACCCAGGTCCTGGAAAAAAATTTCGTTCAGTTCGTAGTCGTAGTTCTGCCCGGTGTGCACCAGGACGTGCTCACAGTGTTCATCAAGTGCACTCAAGACCCTGGACAAGCGAATGATTTCTGGACGTGTTCCAACAACAGTGACGATTTTCAGCTTTTTCATACAAACCTCATTCCTGGGCCAGGCGTTTTATGGGCAGACCGGCAGCGCATAAGTGTCCGGGTGTTCACGGTCGAAAATTTCATTGGCCCAGAGCATTACGATCATCTCGTCATCACCGATATTGGTGATGTCATGGGTCCAGCCTGGCACCGTCTCGACGATCGTTGGCGAGTCGCCGCTGGTCTGCAGCTCATAAAACTCGCCTGTCACGACCTGACGGAAGCGGAAGTTGGCCTTGCCTTTGATGACCAGGAACTTCTCGGTTTTCGAGTGATGGTAATGACCACCACGGGTAATACCAGGGTGCGCCGTAAAGTAGGAAAACTGACCGGCTTCGGGAGTTTTCAGCATTTCCACGAAAACGCCGCGTGGGTCGCCGTACTTAGGCACCTCATAGGTGAATGCAGCGGGTGGCAGGTAGCTCAGATACGTGGAGTACAAGGCCCTGACCAGGCCCACGCCAACGTTCTCGGTAACCAACGAAGCGCGGCTGTCACGGAAGCGGCGTATCTGTTTGGCCAGCTCACCTACGGTGGTGCTGTAAACCGGCTCGACTTCTACCAGGCCACTGCTTGGTGCCTTCCCATCCATGATGGCGAGGAACTGGCTGACCACATCGTCCACATAGACCAGGTTCAATGCCGCAGATTCGTCATGAATCTGGATGGGTAGGTCGTGGGCAATGTTATTGCAGAAGGTCGCAACGGCCGAGTTGTAATTTGGCCGCGCCCATTTTCCGAATACGTTGGGCAGGCGGAAGATGTAGACCGGGTTGGCATTCTGCTGGTTCAACGCCAACAAAGCCCGCTCAGCCGCAAGCTTGCTCAGCCCATACGGGTTGTCCCGTTGCGCCTGGATGGAAGATGAGTACACAACCGGTATCTTGCGGCCGGAAGCCTTGATTGCATCACACAGCTGCTGGGTAAGTTCGCTGTTGCCGCTGTCGAACTCCGCAGGGTCCTGGGGGCGATTCACGCCCGCCAGGTGGAAGATGCAATCCGCTTCGGCGGCTTTGAGCTTCAATGCACCAAGGTCATCGCCGCGCACAAACAGAGCCACCTCGATGTCCTTGCGCTCTTTCAGATGAACCAGCAGGTTGCGCGCTATGAAGCCATTGCCGCCGGTAACCAAAACCTTCATCACTCACTCCTCCGGTGTAGCGTGTTCGCCACGCTGGATGGCCTGGATGAATTCGAGTTTCAGCAGCAGTGCCTGCATGCCTGTAACATCCAGGCGCTCGGTGTTGTGCGAGTTGTAATCTTCGGTCCGGGAGATCTTCTCTTCACCTTGCTCGACATACTTGCTGTAGTTCAGGTCGCGCAGGTCTGGTGGTACTCGGAAGTAGTTGCCCATGTCATCGGCACAGGCCATCTCCTCACGGCTGAGCAGGGCCTCGTAGAGCTTTTCGCCGTGACGGGTACCAATCACCTGCACCGGGTGCTCTGGCTTGCCTAGCAGCGAAGTCAATGCGGTGGCCAAGGTTGCGACCGTCGCAGCAGGTGCTTTCTGTACGAATAGATCGCCGTTGTTGCCGTGCTCGAAGGCATACAGCACCAGGTCGACGGCATCTGCCAACGTCATCATGAACCGGGTCATGTTCGGGTCGGTGATCGACAAGGCCTTGCCTGCGCGAATCTGTTCGATGAACAGCGGAATCACCGAGCCGCGCGACGCCATGACGTTGCCGTAGCGCGTGCCGCAAATGACTGTCTTGGTCTGGTCCAGGTTGCGCGACTTGGCCACCATGACCTTTTCCATCATGGCTTTGGAAATGCCCATGGCGTTGATCGGGTAGACGGCTTTGTCGGTACTGAGGCAGACAACGCGCTGCACCTGACTCTGAATTGCCGCTTCCAGAACGTTCTCGGTGCCGATGACGTTGGTTTTGACGGCCTCCATTGGGTGGAACTCACAGGAGGGTACCTGCTTCAACGCGGCCGCATGGAAGATGTAGTCGACACCTCGCATGGCGTTCAGCACGCTCTGGTAGTCCCGCACATCACCGATGTAGAACTTCAGCTTGGCGCTGTCGTAGCGCTTGCGCATGTCGTCCTGTTTCTTCTCATCGCGGCTAAAAATGCGGACTTCAGCAATATCGCTATCGAGAAACCGTTTGAGCACAGCGTTGCCAAACGAACCGGTGCCGCCAGTGATGAGAAGCTTCTTACCTTTGAACATATGATCTGACCCTTGCGACGCGCGTTGGAAGTTAGCGGGCTCGTAAAGCGGAATAAATGATGTCGTCTTTCTGCTGGGCATTGGGGTAGCTGATCAGCACTGCTCGGTAGGTGCCCTTGAAAACGAAGAAACTACCTGCCGCCACACCAACCACGCCGCAAGCTTTGACCACGCTGGCCATGTCTTCGAGTGAGCCACCGCCACCCAGAATGGTGATCGGGATATGCACCGCAGCCCGTAGCTTGCTGGCCAGGTCCAGGTCATAGCCCTTCATTTTCCCGTCGTTTTCGATCGAATTGAGCACGATCTCGCCTGCACCGAGCTTTTCCAGCTCCTGTGCCACTTCCAAGACATTGCGCTTGGTATTGCGCGTGCCGTTGTGCGTCCATACTTCCTGATGCTTGCTCAGCAAGCGCGACTTGTGGTCCAGCACCACCACCACGCTCTGGCTGCCGATTTCCTCGGCAATCTGGGTCACCAACCGAGGGTTATCGAGCACGGCTGAACTAATGGCCACCTTCTCGACACCCAGCTGGATAATTTTTTTTGCTTGCTCCGCCGTGCGGATTCCGCCGCCATAGCACAGTGGCATGCGGCACTCGGCCGCCAGCTTGGCGATCTGGGTATAGTTGGGCTCGACACCATGAGCAGTGGCATCGATATCAATCACGATCAGCTCATCGGCTTCCTTTTCGTTGAAGATCTTCACCGCATTGATGGGATCTCCGACGTACTTCGGATCCTTGAATTTGACCGTCTTCACCAACCCACCGTCTTGGATGAGCAGGCATGGAATGATCCGGGGTCTAAGCATTTGTCAGTTTCCGCTCACAGTTCCGCGAAGTTTTTCAGCAGGCCGACGCCAAAGTGGTGGCTCTTCTCAGGGTGGAACTGAACGCCGTAAACGTTCCCCGCCTGAACAGCGCAGCTGAACTCAAGCCCGTAGGAAGACATCGCCGCACGGTGCTGCTCCTGTTCGCAGTCAAAGAAGAACGAGTGCAGGAAATAGAACCGCGCCTCTTCTTCGAAACCTTTGAACAAGGGGTTGTCGTTGAGGGCTGCCACGTCATTCCAGCCCATGTGAGGCAACGGTAGGTCTGTAAGGTTCGGGACGGATTTGAACGACCGAACGCATCCAGGCACCCAACCCAGGCCTGCCAGGCGCCCTTCTTCACTGCTGTTGGCAAGAATCTGCATGCCCACACAAATGCCAAGCACGGGAACCTTGTGCCGCAGGACCAGCTCTTCGAGTGCGGGGCGCATACCCGACGCATCGAGCCGTTCGATCGCATGGTCGAAAGCCCCCACGCCGGGGAGGATCAGCTTGGTTGCACCGTCCAGCTGCGCGGCGGTCTGCGCGACCGATACCGGAATGTGCAAGCGTCTATAGACGTTAACGAAGGCCTGTATGTTGCCCAAGCCGTAATCAATGATGGTAATCATCTGAACAGCCTTCTTTCCAATCCGATTGCACTGAGCACTCGCGCCCCGATGCCGATCAAGAAACGTTTGTTTTTGTAGTCACGAAAGGTCTTGTTCTGACCTTCGAAAATGCCTTGAAGCTCAGGCACAGTCAAGTCCAGCTTGTGGGCGACGTATTCGAACTCGGATTTGAGGAAGTTTTCGTCCATCTCTGGCTTGGCAATGCGCTCAAGCGCCGCCTCGCGCGTCAGCTGGCCGGTCATGATCAGGCTGGAGAAATGCGCGCGGCGCTTCTCGTAGCCAAATTTGCGCGGCATCCAGTAGTCTTCGTAAAAACGCGTAAAGCGCGACTCATGATGCTTGTGTTTGAACCGCTTCCAACCGAACAAGCGCTCTAGGGTATCCTCTGCATCGGCCTTGATATAGGGTACAAGATTGAGAGGCTTTACAATCTGCATACCCAGAATACGCTGGTAATAAACCTTGTAGGTTAGGATATCAACCAACGGGAAGGTTTTCAGCGCACGCTTACCAAATTGGCTGTGGATATCGTTGAACAGCGTTTTGTCGATACCTGGATAACCGCCCCACTCCTCGGGCTCACGGCAGCACTCGGTCGAATAGTTTCCGCCCGTCAATACATACTTGATCTTGTGCTTGCGTGCGAACTTGTAGAGCCCCGAAAAGAAGGCAGCATCTTGCGGTAGGTCCTGGTCTGAAATCTGCGCACGCAGGAAAGCCACCTGCAGATCCTTCATTTCTTCCCAGTTGATTACATCGGTGTATAGGTCCAGGCCAAGCCCGTCGACCAAGCGCTCAATGTTACCGACAGCTTGGTCAGTATTCCAGCCTGCGTCTACGTGGAACAGTAACGGCCTAAGGCCCATGACATTCTTTGCTATGTAGGCAGCGTATGAGCTATCCAGGCCGCCACTCAAACCGATAATGCAGTCGAAGTCCTTACCTTTACCGTGCTGTTTGATTTTTTCTGCCAGCGCCATTAATTCAGACTCGCCTTGCGCTCCAGTGTGCCAATTCGGCTTGATCTCACTGTCGAAGTTGGCGCAGTACTCGCAAACGCCATGCTGGTCAAAGCGAATGTTCGGATCGCTGGTATCCATGATGCAACGCGTACAAATTCTGTAGTTTTTCATATTAGCTTCCAGCAATTAGGTCAACAGACGCTTTGCCATACGGCGATAGTCCAAAAGACTCGAAGCAATTTCGTAAGACCGCCTCGAGTAAGTATCCAAAATTCCAGGGTCTGCCTCAATCTTTGCGAAGGCGCGGAGCAATTCGTTTTCATCGCGAACGGCCCATCCATTCCCCTGCACAAACGGAACATGGCTGCGCACGTCGGCAACGATAACAGGTCGACGGGCGCAGAGGCTCATCTGCATTGTCGCTGACTGGCTGCCTGGCTGGACATACACATCAGCCGCACACAGCAAGCCATATAGCTCATCGGCAGATTTCCAGCCCAGGAAAGTGATGCGCGGATCCTTGGCAATCAGCGCACGCGCCTCTTCAGCAATAGCGTCATGCAACTGCCCAACAATCAAGAAGCGGAGATCTTCAGACTTTAACTGCGAAAACGCCCGAAGACTTTGCACCAGCTTCTTTTTCGCATCAAACTTTCCAGACTGAATAAACACTGTTTGGCCGCGATCAAGCCTCAGCAGCGCGCGTGTTTCAGAGCGAATTTTTGTATAGCTTGAATCATCGGCGATCTTTCCACCCAGCGGAAAAAACTCCATTGCCGCGTCATCGATACCGTATCGTTCGCGACAAAAATCGAGCGTTTCCTGAGAAATGCAAAGCACCTTGTCTATAGCGGGTAGCGCCGCCCTGATGATTGGGCGATAGTAAAGATTGTGCAGCAGTTTTGACAACATGCTCACTGCACTATTATTTGCATCCTCATGACTGTCGACATATAACTTAACTTCCGGGTGCTTTCGCTTGTACCGTGCGGCGGTGCGCAACTCCCAGCCACACAGCCCATGAAACATGATCACATCCGGCGCAAACGTCTCAAGAATGCGCTCTAGGCCGTGATGAATTCTTAGCTTCTTTTTCAAAAAAAACGGGGCGAATCCACTGTAGGCTAGCCGTATAACCCGAGCACCATCCGTGCCCATATAATCACCTGGCGCGGTATAACCAAGGGTCAAATTATCCAAATAAGTTTCCGTCGACGCAACCACCAAGACATCGTGACCGGTATCTACGTGCTCGCGCACCAGTTCATTTTCCTGATACCGATAACCATCAATATAAAAACACGACACACACAGATGAATAACTTTCATAGCAAATTCTGACTTTTCAAAAATGCTTCTGGATCGGTAAAATGGGCAGCAGCCACACTCAATTGCTCTTCAGATAATTCCCACCAACGACTTTTCAGAAGCCCCTCGATTATGGACTCATTAAATCTGTAACGTATCAAGCGCGCCGGATTACCGCCATAGATAGCATAGGGGGGGACGTCTTTGGTGACCACGCTGCCCATGCCTATCACAGCACCTGTTCCGATCGTGACCCCGCCCTTGATCAAAACGCCCTCCCCGATCCAGACATCATGTCCTATTGTGGTAGTGGGTTCCCAACGGTAGTCATGTCGGGAAAATTTCTTCTTGATACTCTCTTTATGCGCCAGAAACACAGGGCTGGTCGAGACGTACTCGATAGGGTGTCGAGCGCCCCCAACCACAACATTATTGGCAACTGAACAAAACGACCCAATGGTTGTTTTTATGAACGTGCAATCATACCCGCAGAAGCTATGCTCGCCAAAACGTGTGGAAAACAAGGTGCTGCCAGACTCTACCTTCGAACTACGCGGGACATGCGAGTCGATCAGCGCAGATCCCCGTGACTTTTTAAGCACTCGCGAAATGACATATCCAATCAAAGTCGATGCCCCCATAGTTTTATTCTGAACTTGTCAAACCATAGCATGGCAATCCACAACCCACCGCCGAAAGAGGCCAACATGGTAAAAAAAGGACCATTGGTGGTTACAAACGCGAGCGGAAAAAGCGCCGTTAGTAGCAGCACCTTATTCCACCCTTGGGACACCCAATCCAGTGCAATCAGCCAGGCTGTGTAAACCAAAAAGATGACCAACACTCCTGGGCCGCCGGCAGCGGCGACGCCATCAGTCGCCACAAAACTGGCATTCGACTGACTCTGCACGCCAAGCACTCGTTCAGCCAGAATTTTACCAAGAAGCGGCCACTTTTCATCAGTTGCAAACGCTGCTGGGACATCAGCTAATCGCCCGATACCCGAGACGTGAGCCCAGTAAGTAAAACCTTGCGCAGAGAACAGGTCATAATACTGGGTAACAAATAACCCAGGGTAAGCGATTAAACGCGTATAAAAATAGAAGCCCAACTCTCTAAAAACACCAACCTGATCGTAGAGTGCTGCAATCAGGAACACCATCATCCCACCGCCCGCAAAGAGATAGGCTGGGTTATTAGGGTTATCACCACGCCTTTTGAAAATTAACGCCATCAAAAACATCGCAAAAGGCATCAAGAATACTGTTCGCTCGGCGGTGATCATGAACACAAAAATAAAACCGGCAAAACCGAGCAGAGCAATCAGGACACGCCTCGACACCAAACCAGCAGCAAAAAGTATCGGCGAGAAAAAGTAAGCCAAGTAAACCTGGCAGTAGCCTATGAACAAAGAGGTTGCCGCACCCTTTTCCCGTTGCGCGTAGATATCATCCACGCCCGAGAATGAAAGAATGTCACGATATGTCAGAAACAAGACCAGGAAGCACGTTAGCGAGCCCAGCACACAAGTAAGCAACAATGGCCTTGAAAACGACCTGGAAGCATCACTCAGCAGAGGAACACAGCGAACAGCCAAGCAACAACCTACAAGACCGATACAGAAACAAAAGAACACCCAGAAGTACCGTTCGATGGAGTCTTCATGGTTAAGCATTCCCGTGACGATCGCTGGAAGGTAGACGCAAAACACTAAGGCATAGATAAATAGAGAGGACGGCCTTACCAGGTACAACGGCATGACAAAAACAGGAACCACCGCCAATATGATAATAAGCAGCATATTGCTCAGGCTAAAGTGAGGCGAATTGAATCCCCAAAAAGCCTGCACTAGGGAGAGGTATTTATCATGACCATAAACAAGAGCGAACACATAAAAAACCACCGCCACCAAAAGTTTTATGCGCGCCACATTTACCAGTACCAGAGTGCTTGGCAACACTGAGGTGCCCTGCTCCGTATAGCGACCCGAAATTTCATTGTCCATTATGACCTATCTCTCTCGGTTAGCCAGCCCATCGCGATTTCACTCAATACAATTTACTTGCCAATCATGCCAAGGACCCACGCAGGGTCAATCACCCATCAAACCCCTTCCATGGCCGCAGCCCCCTTCTTGACCGCGTGCCCGATCAAGAAATGAGCGAATAAAATATCTAGAAGATAGACAGCTGACACCTGCACGACATAAAAGATCAAGAACGTATTGAAATCGAGACCGAGATGAGTGGCGAGTGCCAGTAGCACGCCTGTTGCCGCCAGCCTGAACACATGTAAAGCAGGCAAATACCAGTTGTAACGAAGCACCACTGAGACACGATCCAGGGGCGTGCTGACGAAAGCACTGAGCGCGGCCACCATCAGAACTTGCGCATACAGCCCCGCATCATGCCATTGGCCTCCCAAGACAAGCGGATAAAGCCATGGGGACAAAATTCCGGCGCACAAATAGATTGGAACTCCGAATAGCACTAGCTTTCTTATAGTCATGCTCCAGAGCCCCTTAAGGACAAACGGTTCCTCCGCGTGCGACGCCGCACGCTGGTAGAAAACCTGGCCAATGGCAGCGCCAACTAACCCAGAAGGCAAGAAGATAGTCGCCATAACCATCGAAAACTGGCCAAGTATTTCCGTACCGTACATGGCTGATATGTAGAAAATAGGTGCCGCACTGCTGACGGTGACCAGGATGTGCGACATCACCAGGGCGTTGGCACCGCTGGCATGCTTTTTAAGAGGGCTCACAGCATCAGGCGCGTGCGCGCGTGAACCAAAGATAAGATTTTTAGAGTAAGGCAAAAGGGCGCCAATCTTACCCAACGCACTAAACAACGTGGTAAAAATCAGGCCGCTGGCGGTGACCGCCGCCAACAACGCACCTGAAGCAACATAGGCTGATTTGCCAAACACCTCCGACAATGCAGAAATCTTGTAGGCGCCTGAGCGCTGGGCATTGTGCTGAAAGGCCAACGCCAGGGACACTAGAAATGCGCTAAGCGGTGCAATGACCAGCACATGAGCGCCTTGCTCAACCGACAATAAATGCGCAATCTCCGCCGAGAATGCGTACAGTGCAACGCTCAGCACAATACCCGATGCAACGCCAAGCTTTATTATTCCGGAGAACAGCCAACGTGCTTGCTGGTCGTCTTTAAGCATCTGGAAAAAATACTCATATCGCCAGGTCATGATTCCCGCAAAGAACATTACAAGCTGCAGGAAAATATTCTGCACTGCAAATTCCTGAGGCGCATACAGCCTCGACAACAGTGGAATACCCATCACCCCGACAACCTGGGCAATCGTATTTCCTGAAGCTTGCAAAAAAATGTCTCGCCAATACGACGAGACATGTTTCAAAACTTTCATTTACGCGTACCGCACGCGGTAATCAGAGCACCTGCTACCATGCTGATCTCGGCTTCACTCAAATACGGGTGCATCGGCAAGCTCAAGACTTTAGTCGCCAGCGCGTCCCCGACCGGGAGATAAGCGTCAGAAGCGACTGCGGTTTGCTTGTTAAGAGGGATTGGGTAGTGAACCACACTTGGCACACCGCTCGCTCTCAACAAAGCCTGGACTTTCTCCCGGTCCTCGACTTGGACAGTAAATTGAGCAAAAACCGAGGCATTACCTTCTGCGATGTGAGGGATTTTGATTGAATCCTGCCCACTCAACAGTTCAGAGTAACGCTTCGCCACCTGCTGCCGAAGCACAATTTCACTATCAAAAATATCGAGCTTAGCCAGAAGTACTGCGGCCTGCAGAGTATCGAGCCGGCTGTTGACGCCTACTCTTACGTGGTGATAACGCTTTTCCTGGCCGTGCCGAGCAATTTGGCGAATAGCCAGAGCAAGTGCTGGGTCATTAGTGAAGATCGCGCCACCATCACCATAACCGCCGAGTGGCTTGCTTGGGAAAAAACTGGTGCATGCTACTGTTGTCAACCCACAAGAGCGTTGCCCCTTATAAGTAGCCCCGAAGCTCTGCGCAGCATCCTCAATAACCGGTATGTTATATTTTTTTGCAACCTGGTTGATCGCATCAAAATCAGCACACTGTCCATACAGCGATACGGGCACTATCGCTTTCGTACGCGGGGTAATGGCAGCTTCCAGTTTCGCAACATCCAGGTTGCATGTGCGCTCATCAACATCTACGTACACTGGCTTGGCGCCGAGTAATGCAACAGTTTCAGCCGTCGCAATATAGGTGAAACCAGGCGTGATCACCTCATCACCAGGCCCGATACCAAGCGCCATTTGAACAATTTGCAAGGCGTCAGTACCGTTGGCACAGGTGATACAGTGAGCTACCCCAACATAAGCTGCCAGACGCTCTTCCAGCTCGGCTACTTCAGGGCCCAGGATGTACTGGCCGTGACTCAATACGCGCTGGATACCAGCATCGATAGACGCCTTGATGCGGGCTTGCTGCTGTTTCAGGTCAATGAACTCAATCATGATCAAACATCCAGTTTTTCAAGGGAATTGGCGCGCACTACATACGTTGCCCCTGTGTGTGAGCAAATGGCCCGGCCATCTGCGCCCACATCCAGCTGCTCGCCAAACTCACTCATCCAGCCGATCTGTTTGGCCGGCACGCCGACCATCAGCGCATAGGCTGGTACATCCTTGTTGACTACGGCACCTGCACCTACAAAAGCAAATTCACCGATGGTGACCCCGCAAACAATCGTGCAGTTCGCCCCCAGCGTCGCGCCCTTTTTCACAAGCGTGTCGCGATACTGGTCCTTGCGCTCAATGAGCGAACGTGGGTTGTAGACGTTGGTGAAAACCATGCTCGGCCCGCAGAAAACCCCGTCTTCCAGCGTGACGTTATCGTACACCGATACGTTATTTTGAATTTTGCACTGATCACCAATGACGACCTTGTTGCCAACGAAAACGTTCTGACCTAGGGAAACGCCCTGGCCAATCCGAGCGCCGCCGCACACATGGACAAAATGCCAGACGCGGGAATCCTTGCCGATCTGGGCACCTTCATCGACGATTGCACTGGGATGCTGATAATGACTCATTGTTTGAGACTCACGCTGGATTGAGTTGGTTCGAACAGCTGGTTTAGCTGCCCACCGGCAAAATGACCGTAGCGACGCGCCCCGATCTCGTTGAGGTGGTGGTTATCTTGATAGATAAGTTCACCACCCTCGTAGGGTGCGTCCGCGAAAAAGCTTGAATCGGAAAAATCCAAATAATGCACGCCTGCAATCCCCGCTGTGAGCTCCGCGACCTGCTTGTTAGCGACTCTCCAGTCACTGTTGAGCGACAGGGTAGCTGACGACCCGAGCTCTCTGAAGCGCCGCACCCTCTGCACATCTGATTGGAACATCGGCACCTGCCCCCGAAACCACAACCTGCTTATGAGCCGCAGCGGCATCATTCAGGAATGCCTGCAGGGCCTTGACGAATGGAGGGCTCGGCATCTGGTATTGCCACATGCCTGCAATGACCACTTTATCCACTTTCAGCATTGCCTGTTTCACTGCGACGATTTGTGAGCGGCAGGGTTGCTGGGCATAATCAGAAAGGCACTCAACGTCACATGCAGGGATGGGCGCGCAACTGCTAGCAAGTCAACTCAGCGAGCGACACCGAGCACGAATGGATGCGCCTCGTTGTCCTTGGCCTGCACCATAGGGGCGCTCCGAATAACATTGACGGTCTCAACGCAGTGGCGCGCGTCTTCGATGCCGTAACCCCGCCCTGCGAGGATTTCTTCATAACTGGTGGTGTGAAGGTCGGTAAAGCCTTCGGAAAACTCCATTTCTTCACCATCTACCGTGATTGACCGATAAGTTGGCTTTTTACCTTTGACCGACTCGGGGAGATCATCCGAATCGACGGAAAGGAACCACCGCACTCGCGCTTTTTCGTACTCAAGGTAGCCGGCAGCCTTATGTTCCGACGAGTAGTGAACGACGTTGCGCTGCAGCTTTCCGAAGATGAAGTGCAGCATGTCGTAGAAATGCACACCGATGTTGGTGGCTACACCAAAGGACTTGCGAGGGTCACCTTTCCAGCTCTTCAGGTACCACTTGCCGCGCGAAGTGATGTAGGTGAGGTCGACTTCGTACTTGTGGTCACGGTGCTCGGCCGCCACTTTGTCCTTAAGGTTGATGATTGCCTGGTGATGGCGCAACTGCAGGATGTTGTACAGCCGCTTGCCGGTTTCCTGCTCGATGAGCGAAAGCTGATCAAGCATCTCTGGGGTGGGAACCAATGGCTTTTCGCAGATGACGTCACAACCCAGGCGCAGGCCTGCTGCGATGTGCGGATAGTGCAAGTAGTTTGGAGAGCAAATGGAAACGTAATCCAGCGCAGTGGCCGCTTCGCGCTTCAGAGTATGGGCATGCTCGAGAAAAAATTCGAACTCGGTGAAAAACTCACTCTGAGGCGAGATGCTGTCGATGATCCCGACCGAGTCATTGATGTCGTAGGCGGAAACCAGGCGGTTGCCGGTGTCCTTGATGGCGCGCATGTGTCGGGGGGCAATGTAACCGGCTGCGCCGATCAGAGCGAAATTCTTCATGGTGCTTCCTTCGAAAACAGTGAATCCGCCCGGTAACTACCCGGGCGGAGCGTCAGGTCTATACAAGGGCTCAAGCCTTGATGATATGGGCCGCCGGAGTGCGGTACTTGCCACGGCTATCGACGATCAACTTCGCCTGTGCTTCGATCAATGCGTAGTCGAATCTGTCGTGATCCGTGGCGAGCACCACAGCATCAAAGCTGGCGAGGTTGTCTGCGGTCAGCGGCTCGCTACTGAGATCGAAATGGTGCTCGCGCATCCGAGGGAAGACAGGCACATGGGGGTCGCTGTAGGCCACGACACCACCCTTCGCCTGGATCAACTCCATGATCTCCACCGAAGGCGATTCACGCATATCGTCCACGTTTTTCTTGTACGCAATGCCCAGCACAAGAACCCGACTGCCTTTCAAGGCCTTACCAGCATTGTTCAACCCATCCATCAGCTTGTTCAGGACATACTCTGGCATGGCCTGATTGACTTCCCCCGACAGCTCGATGAAGCGGGTATTGACGCCATATTCACGGGCTTTCCAGGTCAGGTAGAACGGATCGATCGGAATACAATGCCCCCCAAGGCCAGGACCCGGATAATAGGCAGTGAAACCGAACGGCTTGGTCGCCGCGGCATCCACCACTTCGAAGATGTCGATCCCCATCCGATCGGCGACAATTTTCATTTCGTTGACCAGACCGATATTCACCGCGCGGTGTATGTTTTCCAGCAGTTTGGTCATCTCGGCTGCCTTGGTCGAACTGACCGGAACGACGTGGTCGATTGCCTGATCGTAGAGGGCTATACCGACATCCAGGCAGCTTGGTGTATGGCCACCAATGACTTTGGGGATTGTCCGCGTCTCAAAACTCACATTCCCCGGGTCTTCACGCTCCGGCGAATAGACCAGGAAGATATTTTCGCCAACCTTCAAGCCGCCTTCCTGTAACCGAGGCAGTAGCTCCTCTTCGGTAGTACCGGGGTAGGTAGTACTTTCCAGCGAGACGACCTGGCCGGCACGCAGGTATGGCTTGATCGCATCCGTCGTGTTGATGACGAAGCTCATGTCCGGTTCGCGGTATTTGTTAAGCGGTGTAGGTACACAAAGAATCAGAGCATCACACTCGGTCGCGCGACTGAAGTCTATAGTTGCTTCAAACCCGGTCTGGCGAGCGCTGGCAATTTTTTCGGCGGGGATATGCTCGATATAGCTTTGACCCGCATTGAGCCGATCAACTTTGGCTTGGTCAATGTCGATGCCCAAAACCCTGAAGCCAATAGCGTTGTAACGAAGCATCAGGGGTAGGCCGACATAACCGAGCCCGACAATACCGACCAATGCCGATTTGCCCCTGAACCTCTCAACCGCCTGATTCTTGATTTCCGTCATAATCGCGCAACTCACCCTTTTATATTACCCGTCTGCGCGCACGGCAGGACACGGGGTGGTAAAAATGTCCATATCACCCAATGACTGGATAAACTCCAGCCCGGTACAGTACGACTTCTGGCGCCCGACACACCTGTTCCATCGCAGGCAACAACGCCAACCGGACGCTTGCAAAACGTCCGAGAGCTCATGACCCACCACAGTACACTGTACTGGTAATCAGAGCCACTGGCCCCTGCGTACGCTCGGCAATATCGGACGCAGGGGCAAAAACCGATACCAAGCTTGCTAACTAACGCGCCGACACTCCACGCCTGCTCCACAAATCCCTGACAACTGCTGTCAAGAATCCAGCCCCAAGCCCCAAAACCAAGCTAAGCAACACTATGAGGGACTTTTTCGGTTTGACCGGCTGATCGGGCAACTCGACCGCACCGTCCTGCTCGAACACCTGAACTGCCGAGGGGTCAAGCTTGAGTTCACGATAGAAATTTACATTCTCTTGCTTTGACCGCAACCCAGGAATGAACGGCTCATCGGATGCACGGGCCTCAAGCGTAGCGATTTCAGCCTCAAGCGCTTTACTACCACGCATGTAGGTCAAAGACCCACCCATCGCTGCCGAAACCTGGACTGACAGCGACTCCGTAATTAGCGGAGGCTTCTCAAGCCCAATAGATTTGGCAACAGCCAATGCCTCTTTCAACTGAGTGATACGGTCCTCTCGCTCCTTGCGCGCGCTTCCTTTAGCCCCGTTGATCTGATTTTGCAGGTTATCTGCCTTCATCAACATGTCGCTGTGACTACTTTGCAGCACCTCTTGCTTGGCGTTTTCTGCAGCAAGCTCGTTAAAGGCCACCACCCATTTCGCTGCCTGCTGAGGATCGGATAACGCAGCAGTAACTGCATAGCGAGTGGATGCCACCTTGCCTGCAGGGGCTACCGTAAGCACTTTGTTAAAGTCACTATACAAACCATCGCGCGAACCACGGCGGCGCTCTTCGCTCACACTTGGCAAATACACATCGCGGAAGAACTTGCTACGCACAGCTTCCGACTGCAAAGCCCGCAGGTGGGTGTCATATACCTCTTTCACAGTAATAGGAGCCAGACCAGTGTCCCCCCCACGACCGAAATTCAGCTGCGCAATGTCGTTTTGTGTCGGCGGTTCGACAAATAATTTCGCCTCATAGACCGGCGCAGTCAGCAAAGCGTATGCAACACCCACCGCCACGATGGGGGCAGCTACTAGCCCAACCCATATCTTTTGGCGCCAAATACCTTGGATCAAGTCAAAAAGTTCAATTTCATCGTCACGCTGAAAGCGTTGAGGTTCACTAAGCATTTATTCTGATTATCCTGAGATCCGACCAGCATCATGAAGCCTTGACCACCACACGCGCCATACCCATTACCTGAAGCACTGCTCCACGCTGCCTATCTGTACACGATTGCTACTGCTCAGGCAAATGTGGCAGGTTCGAAAAACGCAGGCGAAATTGGATCGACAATGATGCCAGATGTTCCTCAGTTTGATCTCATACCTCATCTGAGGCGCTGAGCGGTCAATAAGGTATCAGCACTGTAGGGCCTTTTCCCTGTCGCGCAAACGCTTGCTCAAGCGCTTTTTTCAGAATTTTTTTCGTTTTTGCTTCCCCGTGGACAATCAGTACCTTAGCAGGCACGGTCGCGGTGGCAAAGGCAATGAGCCCCTCCTGATCTGCATGTGCCGAGTAACCTTCTAGACGCATTACTTTGGCTTGGACGCCATACATTTGCCCATCCAGGTCAACCTGCACAAACCCTTCCGCCCCTTCGCAAGCCTGTATCACTGCCCCCGGCGTACCCTTGGCCTGATACCCCACAAACATCACCTCATGCCGCGGATCCCCCAGCATGGCCTTGAGGTAATTGACGATGCGTCCACCCGAACACATGCCGTTGCCGGCGATCACGATCGCAGGGCGCCCTGTGCTTTTGAGGTAGTTGACCACCTGCTGGTGTCGGGCATGGGTATCCACGCAGATCAACTGACTGAAACCGAGCGGATTTCGGCCTTCGGCAAGCCGGGCCCTGGCCTCGGCATTCCAGTAATCGTGCAGCTCCCGATACACGCCAGTGATGCGCTGGGCCAGAGGTGAGTCGAGAATGATCGGCAGCTGCGACCAATCGAGCGGATCGCCCTCGGGCCTGGAACCAGCGGTACCCAGCAAAGCCTTGCGATGAAGTATGTCTTCCAGCTCGTAAAGCAACTCCTGGGTGCGCCCCAAGCTAAATGCCGGGATGAGAATAGTGCCTTTGTCAGCCAATGCGCGATCGATTGCCTCCTCCAGCCTTTGCCTGCGGTCGCCAGCATGCGAATGCAGGCGGTCGCCATAGGTACTTTCCAGTACGAGCACATCAGCACGCTCTGGTGGCTGCACCGGACGCAGCAAGGGATTGCCACACACCCCCAGGTCGCCTGAGAATACATAACGGCTGTTGGATTGCCCATGCTGCATGTCGCACTCGACATAAGCCGAGCCCAACAGATGGCCTGCGCGCTGCAAGCGAATGCGGCAGCCAAGGCCAGGGCGCTCAACCAATGTGTGCCACTGCTCGAACGGCAGGGGCACGATCAGGTCTCGGATGAATTCGAGGTACCGGGCCACCTGAGCGGGCTCGCTGCTGATGCTCAGCTTGTAGGCATCCTCCAACACCAGCGGTAGCAGCCGCGCGGATGGCTCGCTGCATAGGATGGGGCCACGATAGCCGGCGGCAAGCAGCGCCGGGATACGGCCAACATGATCGAGATGAACGTGAGTGATGACCAGGGCCTGGATACCCTGGATGTCGAAGCCAAGCGCTGCGCTTTCCGCCCCCGGCGCAGCTTCGCTGCCCTGCTCCAGGCCGCAGTCGATCAGCAGGCTGGTTGACGGATCGAGGTGCAACTGGTGGCAAGACCCGGTGACACCACGGGTACCACCGTGATGGGAAAGGCTGGGATATTCCATGCTTCGCACACTCACCTGGACCGAAAATGAAGTGTGCTATTACTCCATGACGGCCGACGCATGCATAGGTGGAATTTTCCTAAGAGGGTGCAGGAAATTTCCTTAGTTGCCGCTCAGTGCCGCCTGTCGGGCAGAAGCCCTGATCTTGCGTTTGCTGCGCTGCACACCGTAAGCCCCCAGCAACGGCCCGACTGCCAGGCCAATGACCAGGGCCGCCAGCACCAGCACAGCAACCGGCATGGCTGGAGCTGCCCAACCGAACAGGACCAACGACACGGTCTGCTGGTTCTCCAGCACGAAGAACAGCACCACAGCCGCCAACAGCAGCACGAATACCGCCGCCAGGGCGCGCTTGAGGTTACGCATCAGATTGCTCCTTGATTGATCAGGCTTCAGCCTCGTCTTCTTCATTGACCCGATCACGCAGCTCTTTACCGGGCTTGAAGTGCGGCACGAATTTACCTTCGAGGCTGACCGACTGGCCGGTCTTTGGGTTACGACCAACACGCGGGGCGCGATAGTGCAGCGAGAAGCTGCCAAAACCGCGAATCTCGATGCGATCGCCAGTGGCCAGGCATTGTGACATCTGCTCAAGCATGGTCTTGATGGCCAGCTCCACGTCCTTGGACGAGAGCAGCCCCTGATGGGTGACAATACGTTCGATCAGCTCCGACTTCGTCATATTTTTCCCTTCGTTATCAAGCAGCTAGATCATTGCTTAACCAGTTTGTAGCACGACGGGAAGGATTTGAACAGGGTGGTTCTTGACTTAATAAAAAAATTCAAGATTGAAGTTTTACAAGAATGGTCTAGGCGGCGGGGGCATGTAGGTGTCCGGCAGTTGATTTGCAGTGGCGCGGAGATCGAGCGCCGCCCGCGCGGCGCATCGCGAGCTGCGCTCGCTCCTACGTTTGTTTCGGGCCAATTTTTCCTGATGGATTTGCGCGCGGACGCCTTGGCGCGTGGCGCGATATCGCGTCGTTTAGGCAAGGCGGTCGCGCGCGCCTGTCACAATCGATACTGGCCCGAAACAAACGTAGGAGCGAGCGCAGCTCGCGATGCGCCGCGCGGGCGGCGCTCGATCTGCGCAACAACGCAAATCCCCCGTCATCCATTTACACGCTGAAACCCTTATTAGCGCCAGCCCCATCCACCGTGACTACGCTGCCTTGGCACACACATACTCAAGGATGAACGCAATGCCCCTCCACGGCCATAGACTCCGCCATGCCCGATGCTCGGTGCCAGGCAGGCTTTACATGCTGACAACTGTAACCCACCTGCGTCAGCCCCTGTTCCACAACCTTCACCATGCCCGCTTGACAATCCACAACCTACGCCACGCAGATCAGCAGCAGCACTGCCGCTCGCTCGCCTGGGTACTGATGCCAGACCATTTGCACTGGTTGATCGAACTGAAAGACGCGACGCTTAGTAAACTGATGCAACGCTTCAAGTGCCAATCCAGCAATGCATTGCGCCAAGCCGGGGTGAAGATGTTGCCGATATGGCAGGCTGGATATTACGACCGCGCATTGCGCCGAGACGAAGATATTCTCAAGGCAGCAAGGTATATCGTGGCAAACCCGATCAGGGCGGGGTTAGTTAGCAGAGTTGGTGATTACCCGCATTGGGATGCGGTGTGGCTTTGAGGATATGGCGGTAGAGTGTCTGCGCCTGGGAGATCGAGCGCCGCCCGCGCGGCGCATCGCGAGCTGCGCTCGCTCCTACGTTTGTTTCGGGCCAATTTTTCCTGGGGGATTTGCGCGCGGACGCCTTGGCGCATGGCGCGATATCGCGCCGTACAAACAAGGCGGTCGCGCGCGCCTGTCACAGGCGTTACTGGCCAAAACCAAACGTAGGAGCGAGCGCAGCTCGCGATGCGCCGCGCGGGCGGCGCTCGATCTATCGAACACCACAAACCTCACGACGAACACGACTAAACCCACCCCAAAATCCATGCAAAAAAAAGGGCGACCCGAGGGTCGCCCTTTTTACCGATCAAACAGAACTCAGTTCTGCTTGGCCATTGCTTCGCGCAGCAGCGCAGCCATGGTGGTGTCGGCAGCCGCTTCCGGAGCGTTTTTCAGGCTCTGGATGGCTTCGCGCTCTTCAGCGTCGTCTTTCGATTTGATCGACAGGCTGATAACGCGGGACTTGCGGTCAACGCTGATGATCTTGGCTTCGATCTCTTCGCCTTCCTTCAGAACGTTACGCGCGTCTTCAACGCGGTCACGGCTGATTTCGGAAGCTTTCAGAGTGGCTTCGATGTCGTCGGCCAGGGTGACGATGGCGCCTTTGGCGTCAACTTCTTTCACGATGCCCTTGACGATAGCGCCCTTGTCATTGACAGCAACGAAGTTGGAGAACGGATCGTCTTCCAGCTGCTTGATGCCCAGGGAGATGCGCTCGCGCTCTGGGTCGACCGACAGGATGACGGTTTCCAGCTCGTCGCCCTTCTTGAAACGACGTACGGCTTCTTCGCCGGTTTCGTTCCAGGAGATGTCGGACAGGTGAACCAGGCCGTCGATGCCGCCGTCCAGGCCGATGAAGATACCGAAGTCGGTGATCGACTTGATGGTACCGGTGATCTTGTCACCCTTGTTGAACTGGCCGGAGAAGTCTTCCCATGGGTTGGACTTGCACTGCTTGATGCCCAGGGAGATACGACGACGCTCTTCGTCGATGTCCAGAACCATGACTTCCACTTCGTCGCCAACCTGAACGACTTTCGACGGGTGGATGTTCTTGTTGGTCCAGTCCATTTCGGAAACGTGTACCAGACCTTCAACGCCTTCTTCCAGCTCAGCGAAGCAGCCGTAGTCGGTCAGGTTGGTAACGCGAGCTTGTACGCGAGTACCTTCTGGGTAGCGGGCAGTGATAGCTACCCACGGATCTTCGCCCATCTGCTTCAGACCCAGCGAAACGCGGTTGCGCTCACGGTCGAACTTCAGAACGCGTACGTCGACTTCGTCGCCAACGTTAACGATTTCCGATGGGTGCTTGATGCGCTTCCAAGCCATGTCGGTGATGTGCAGCAGGCCGTCGATACCGCCCAGGTCCACGAATGCGCCGTAGTCGGTGAGGTTCTTGACGATACCTTTGACTTGCTGGCCTTCCTGCAGGGTTTCCAGCAGGGCTTCGCGCTCGGCGCTGTTCTCGGCTTCCAGCACGCTGCGACGGGAAACGACAACGTTGTTGCGCTTCTGGTCCAGCTTGATGACCTTGAATTCCAGCTCTTTGCCTTCCAGGTGGGTGGTGTCGCGCACTGGGCGGACATCAACCAGGGAGCCCGGCAGGAACGCACGGATGCCGTTAACGTCGACAGTGAAGCCGCCCTTAACCTTACCGTTGATAACGCCCTTGACCACTTCTTCGGCGGCGAAAGCTGCTTCCAGAACAATCCAGCACTCGGCGCGCTTGGCTTTTTCACGGGACAGTTTGGTTTCGCCAAAGCCGTCTTCGACCGCGTCCAGCGCAACGTGCACTTCGTCACCGACCTTGATGGTCAGCTCGCCAGCTTCGTTGTAGAACTGCTCGAGCGGGATGACGCCCTCGGACTTCAGGCCAGCGTGTACGGTAACCCAGTCGCCGTCGATGTCGACAACGATACCGGTGATGATCGCACCCGGCTGAAGATTGAGGGTTTTCAGGCTTTCTTCAAAGAGTTCTGCAAAGCTTTCGCTCATTTTAATTCCTGTAGATTCGGGCGAAACAGACGCCCATAACCACATTCCAGACAATGTGGGTTCGTTTTAAGTAAAGGAAAGCCGACAGGACGTTGACTGGTGCCCCCGCCTGCTTTCCTGGTTATCAGGCAAGGTCGCGCTGGGCGATCTCACTTCTGATACGTTGCAACACCTGCTCGATGGACAACTCGGTAGAGTCCAACTGAATGGCATCGGCCGCTGGCTTCAGCGGGGCCACTGCACGTTGGGTGTCGCGCTCATCACGCGCACGAATCTCATCCAGCAGACTCGACAGACTAACATCTTCGCCCTTGCCCTTCAACTGCAGGTAGCGGCGACGCGCCCGCTCCTCCGCGCTGGCGGTGAGGAAGACCTTCAACGGCGCATCCGGGAACACCACGGTACCCATGTCCCGGCCGTCGGCGATCAGCCCTGGCACTTCGCGGAACTCACGCTGGCGCACCAGCAGCGCATCACGCACGGCCGGCAGCGAAGCCACCATCGACGCGCCGGCGCCGACGGTTTCGGTACGGATGACGTTGCTGACGTCCTCACCCTCGAGGATGATCTGTTGCAGCTTACCGGGCTCGGCGGCGATGAACTGCACATCCAGATGGGCGGCAAGTTTGGTCAGCAGCTCTTCGTTGGTCAGGTCGACGCCGTGGTTGCTGGCATTGAATGCCAGCAACCGGTACAGCGCGCCGGAGTCCAGCAGCTTCCAGCCCAGCTCGCGGGCCAGCAGGCCGGCGACTGTGCCCTTGCCCGAGCCACTCGGCCCGTCGATGGTGATGACCGGTGCCAGCGAATTCACGACTTGCCCTCTTCCGCCACGCGGATGCCCACTTCGGCGCACAGCGCCAGGAAGTTGGGGAACGAGGTGGCGACGTTGGCGCAGTCGTGGATGCGGATCGGCGCACTGGCGCGCAGCGACGCCACGCTGAAGGCCATGGCGATGCGGTGGTCACCATGCCCATGCACTTCGCCGCCGCCCAGCTGGCCGCCGTCGATGATGATGCCGTCAGGGGTCGGCTCGCACTTGATGCCCAGCGTGATCAGGCCGTCGGCCATCACCTGGATGCGGTCGGACTCCTTCACCCGCAGCTCTTCGGCGCCGCGCAGCACGGTACGCCCTTCGGCGCAAGCTGCCGCCACGAACAGTACCGGGAATTCGTCGATGGCCAGCGGCACCAGCTCTTCAGGGATGTCGATACCCTTGAGCTTGGCACCCCGCACGCGCAGGTCGGCCACTGGCTCGCCGCCGACTTCGCGCTGGTTTTCCAGGGTGATGTCGCCGCCCATCAAGCGCAGGATGTCGATCACGCCGGTACGGGTCGGGTTGATGCCTACGTGCTCCAGCACCAGCTCGGAACCCTCGGCGATCGAGGCTGCCACCAGGAAGAACGCGGCCGAGGAGATGTCGGCTGGCACTTCGATGCGGGTAGCGGTCAGCTTGCCGCCGGACTGCAGCGAAGCGACCGGGCCATTGCTTTCGACCGAGTAGCCAAAACCACGCAGCATGCGCTCGGTGTGGTCACGGGTAGGCGCAGGCTCGGTAACGGTGGTCTTGCCTTCGGCGTACAGGCCGGCCAGCAGCAGGCAGGATTTGACCTGGGCGCTGGCCATCGGCAGCGTGTAGGTCAACCCCTTGAGCTTGTGGCCACCGCGAATGGTCAGCGGTGGGCGGCCTTCCGGGCCGGTTTCGACCACCGCACCCATTTCGCGCAGCGGGTTGGCCACACGGTTCATCGGGCGCTTGGACAGCGAAGCGTCGCCGGTCATGGTCACGTCGAACGGCTGACCGGCCAACAGGCCCGACAGCAGTCGCATCGAGGTACCGGAGTTGCCCACGTACAGCGGACCTGGTGGCGGTTTGAGGCCATGCAGGCCGACGCCATGAATGGTCACACGA
Organism: Pseudomonas sp. NY11955; assembly: GCF_048068035.1. Taxonomy (NCBI): domain Bacteria; kingdom Pseudomonadati; phylum Pseudomonadota; class Gammaproteobacteria; order Pseudomonadales; family Pseudomonadaceae; genus Pseudomonas; species Pseudomonas sp. NY11955. Next base: position 480,178 of record NZ_JBLUPS010000002.1, on the reverse strand, counting down.
CCATGGTTGGGGCCTTCGATGACCACACCCAAGTCACGGAATGCCTGCAGGGTCGCCAGCGCGTCTTCACCTTCGAGGAAGCCTTCGACCTCGGTAGTGCCTTCGGCCAGCGAGCCGAGCATGATCGAGCGGTGAGAAATCGACTTGTCGCCCGGTACGCGAATCCGCCCGTTCAGGCGGCCACCCGGTTGGGCCAGGAAAATCAGATCGTTGGCGTTCATAGCGTCCACATAGGCCCGGCGGGCCAGGATTTTACTGAAATGCTCGCGGGCTACCCGTGCGCGGGTGAATACACCCAGCAGCTGGTGCCCGTCCCCTTCAGCGATCGCGTCGCGCAAGGCGTCGAGATCGCTGCGATATGTATCAAGCGTGCGCAGGACAGCGTCGCGGTTGGCGAGAAAGATGTCGTGCCACATGGTCGGGTCGCTGCCGGCGATTCTTGTGAAATCGCGGAAGCCTCCCGCAGCGTACCGGAAGATCTCGAGGTTTTCATTGCGCTTGGCCAGCGAATCGACCAAGCCAAAGGCCAGCAGGTGCGGCAAGTGGCTGGTGGCGGCCAGCACTTCGTCATGGCGCTCGACCGACATGTGCTCCACATCGGCATCCAGCGCACGCCACAGGCGGTCGACCAGGGCCAGCGCGGCGGGGTCGGTTTCGGCCAATGGGGTGAGGATGACCTTGTGCCGGCGGAACAGGGTGGCGTTGGAAGCCTCTACCCCGCTTTGCTCGGAGCCGGCAATAGGGTGGCCGGGTACGAAGCGCGGCAGGCGCTGACCAAAGACGGCCCGCGCCTCACGAACGACATTGCCCTTGGCACTGCCGACGTCGGTGATGATGGCATCACCCAGGTCGAGTTGAGCCAAACGCGCCAGGACTTTCTCCATGGCCAGGATCGGTACGGCCAACTGAATGACGTCGGCGCCCACGCAGGCAGCCGCGAGGTCTTCTTCGCAGCGGTCGACCACACCCAGCGCCACTGCCTGCTTGCGCGAGGGGGCATCCAGGTCGACACCGACCACTTCGCGGCACAGGCCGCTTTCACGCAGCCCCTTGGCGAACGAGCCACCGATCAGACCGAGGCCGACCACGACCAGGCGGTTGATGATGGGTGCGGGTTTGGTTTTTGCTGCATTTACCACTGGTGCGAACCCTGTTCAGAAATCTAGACAGCCTGTGAGACCGCAGGGGCCGTTAGGCGGCCCCGGCATCCTTCACTCAAAGCACCGCCTTCGGATAGGAACCCAGCACCTTCAGCGCCACAGCCTCCTGGCTGATCTGCTCGAGCACCGCCTTGATCAGCGGGTCGCGGTGGTGGCCGACGAAGTCGATGAAGAACACGTAGGTCCACTTGCCGCTGCGCGACGGGCGGGTCTCGATGCGGGTCAGGTCGATACCGTTCTGATGGAACGGCACCAGCAGCTCGTGCAAGGCACCTGGCTTGTTGCTCATCGAAACGATGATCGAGGTCTTGTCGTCGCCGGTCGGCGGTACTTCCTGGTTACCGATCATCAGGAAGCGCGTGGAGTTGTCCGGACGGTCTTCGATCTTCTCGGCCAGGCGGGTCAGGCCGTACAGGTTGGCCGCCATGTCGCCGGCGATCGCCGCCGAGTTCCACTCGCCCTTGACCCGCTTGGCGGCCTCGGCATTGCTCGACACCGCCACGCGCTCCACGTTCGGGTAGTGCGCGTCCAGCCACTTGCGGCACTGGGCCAGCGACTGGGCGTGGGAGTAGATGCGGGTGATGCTGTCGGTCTTGGTGTTCTCGCCCACCAGCAGGTGGTGGTGAATACGCAGCTCGACTTCGCCGCAAATCACCATGTCGTGCTCGAGGAAGCTGTCCAGGGTATGGCTGACTGCGCCTTCGGTGGAGTTTTCCACCGGCACCACGCCGAAGTTGACGGCGCCCGCCGCCACTTCACGGAACACTTCGTCGATGGCCGCCATCGGCCGGCTGATCACCGCGTGGCCGAAGTGCTTCATGGCCGCAGCCTGGGTGAAGGTACCTTCTGGGCCGAGGTAGGCGATTTTCAGCGGTTCTTCCAGGGCCAGGCACGACGACATGATTTCGCGGAACAGTCGCGCCATTTCTTCGTTGCCCAGCGGGCCCTTGTTGCGTTCCATCACGCGCTTGAGCACTGCAGCCTCACGCTCGGGACGGTAGAACACCGGCTTCTCGCCTTCTTTCAACGAGGCGGTCTTGACCCGGGCCACTTCCTCGGCGCAACGGGCACGGTCGCTGATCAGCTCGAGGATTTTCTCGTCGAGGCTGTCGATGCGAACCCGCAGCGCCTTGAGCTCCTGTTCGGACATTAGCCGTGCTCCTTCTCGAATTCAGCCATGTAGCCCACCAGCGCCTCTACCGCCTCCAGGCCCAGGGCGTTGTAGATGGAGGCGCGCATGCCGCCAACCGAACGGTGGCCTTTGAGGTTGAGCAGGCCACGGGCGTCGGCACCGGCGAGGAACGCCTTGTCCAGGCGCTCATCAGCCAGACGGAACGGCACGTTCATCCACGAACGGGCATTGACGCTGATCGGGTTGGTGTAGAAATCGCTGCTGTCGATGAAGCCGTACAGGCGCTCTTTCTTGGCGCGGTTGCGCTGCTCCATGGCGTCGACGCCACCCTGCTCTTTCAGCCACTCGAAGACCAGGCCCGAGAGGTACCAGGAATAGGTGGCCGGGGTGTTGTACATCGAGCCGTTGTCGGCCGAAACCTTGTAGTCGAGCATGGTCGGGCAGCTGCTGCGGGCGCGGCCCAGCAGGTCTTCACGAACGATCACCACCACCAGGCCGCTTGGGCCGATGTTCTTCTGCGCGCCGGCGTAGATCAAGCCGAACTGCGACACATCGATCGGGCGCGAGAGGATGTCGGACGACATGTCGACGACCAGCGGCACGTCACCGATCTCCGGCACCCAGTCGAACTGCAGGCCACCGATGGTCTCGTTGGACGCATAGTGCACGTAGGCCGCGTTCTTGGTCAGGTTCCATTCGTTCTGGCCCGGAATGGCCAGGTAATCGTAGGGCTTGGCGCTGGCGGCAACATTGATGTTGCCGAAGCGGCGCGCTTCCTCAATGGCCTTTTTTGACCAGATACCGGTCTCGATATAGTCAGCAGTGCCGGTTTCCGGCAGCAGGTTCAGTGGGATTTCAGCGAACTGCTGGCTGGCGCCACCCTGCAGGAACAACACCTTGTAGTTGGAGGGGACGGACAGCAGGTCACGCAGGTCCTGCTCGGCCTTTTCGGCGATGGCCACGTAATCGTCGCTGCGATGGCTCATTTCCATCACCGACAAGCCCTTGCCACGCCAGTCCAGCATCTCGGCCTGGGCGCGCTGCAGGACAGCGTCAGGAAGCGCGGCAGGGCCTGCGCAGAAGTTAAAGGCTCGTTTGCTCACATCCACTCTCGCTCTGCCAAATAGAACAAATTCGTTGTCGCGTGCTGCGCACTGCTCTTTGCAGGCGCAGCCTTGTGCTGCGAATGGGCCGCCACGCAGCCCCAGTATTCCATGCGTTGACACTGAAACCCTGGGGCCGCTTCGCGCCCCATTCGCAGCACAAGGCTGCTCCTACAAGGGCCAGGCATTGCCCGGCCTAATCAGTCAAACGGGGCGACCTTGGTCGCCCCGCTCGGGTTTACGCTTGCTTACTCTTGCGGGGCCTCTTCGGCGCCAGCAGCTTCATCATTGTCTGGCGCTTCGGCCTCGACACCCTCCTCGTCCGCCTCGATCACTTCATCGAGTTCGTCCTCGGACGGCTCCTGGATACGCTCCAGGCCCACCAGTGTCTCGTCAGCCGCCAGCTTGATCAGCGTAACACCCTGGGTGTTGCGGCTGAGGCTGGACACCTCGCCAACCCGTGTACGCACCAGCGTGCCCTGGTCGGAAATCAGCATGATTTCCTCGCCTTCCTGCACCTGGATGGCACCGATCAGCAGGCCGTTGCGCCCTTTGGTGCCCATGGCGATCACACCCTGGCCACCACGGCCGCGACGCGGGAACTTGGACAGCGGGGTGCGCTTGCCGAAGCCACGCTCGGAGGCGGTGAGGATCTGCGAGCCGGACTCCGGGATCAGCATCGAAATGATCCGCTGACCTTTGCCCAGCTTCATGCCGCGCACACCACGGGCGTTACGGCCCATTTCACGCACGACGCTCTCGGCGAAGCGGATGACCTTGCCGGCGTCGGAGAACATCATCACTTCCTTGGCGCCGTCGGTGATGGCCGCTGCAATCAGGGTGTCGCCTTCCTTCAGCTTCAGGGCGATCAGGCCATTGGAGCGCGGACGAGCGAACTGCACCAGCGGGGTCTTCTTGACGGTACCGGAAGCGGTGGCCATGAAGATGTACGCGCCGGTCGGCTCCGCCACCCACTCCGGGGTGTCGCCATCTTCTTCGTCGACTTCCTCGGCCTCTACCAGCTCACCCTCGAGCACGGTGTCATCGGCCTCTTCCAGCTCTTCGTCGAGGTCGGCGTTCTGCTGCAGCGCTTCGAGGTCGATCTGCAGCATGGCGGTGATGCGCTCACCCTCCTCCAGCGGCAGCAGGTTGACCAGCGGGCGACCACGGGCAGCACGGGACGCTTCGGGGATTTCGTAGGTCTTCTTCCAGTACACCTTGCCCTTGCTGGAGAACAGCAACAGGGTGGCGTGGCTGTTGGCGACCAGCAGGTGCTCGATGTAGTCCTCGTCCTTCACGCCGGTCGCCGACTTGCCTTTGCCGCCGCGGCGCTGGGCCTGGTAAGCGGACAATGGCTGGGTCTTGGCATAACCACCGTGGGAGATGGTGACCACGCGCTCTTCTTCCGGGATCATGTCGCCGTAGTTGAGGTCGTGGCTGGCATTGAGGATTTCGGTACGGCGGGCATCGCCGTACTCGGCACGGATGGCTTCCAGCTCTTCGCGGATCACTTCCATCAGGCGCTCGGCGCTGCTGAGGATGCGGATCAGTTCGCCGATCTGTTCGAGGATTTCCTGGTACTCGGCCAGCAGCTTCTCGTGCTCCAGGCCGGTCAGGCGGTGCAGGCGCAGGTCGAGGATGGCCTGAGCCTGTTCCGGCGACAGGAAGTACTTGCCGTCATGCAGGCCGTACTGCTCCGGCAGGTCCTCAGGGCCGCAGGAATCGGCGCCAGCGCGCTCGACCATGACCTGCACGGCACTGGATTCCCACGGCGTGGAAACCAGGGCTTCCTTGGCTTCGGACGGAGTCGGCGAGGCCTTGATCAGGGCAATGACCGGGTCGATGTTGGACAGCGCGACCGCCTGGCCTTCGAGGATGTGGCCACGCTCACGGGCCTTGCGCAGCTCGAATACGGTACGGCGAGTCACCACTTCACGGCGGTGACGGACGAACGCTTCGAGCAGGTCCTTGAGGTTGAGCAGGCGCGGACGGCCGTCGACCAGGGCCACCACGTTGATGCCGAACACGCTCTGCAGCTGGGTTTGCTGATAGAGGTTGTTGAGCACCACCTCCGGCACCTCGCCGCGACGCAGCTCGATGACGATGCGCATGCCGTCCTTGTCGGACTCGTCGCGCAGCTCGGTGATGCCTTCGATCTTCTTCTCTTTGACCAGCTCGGCGATCTTTTCGATCAGGCGCGCCTTGTTCAGCTGGTACGGCAGCTCGGTAATGACGATCTGCTGGCGGCCGCCGACCTTGTCGATGTCTTCGATTTCGGAGCGGGCACGCATGTAGATACGGCCACGGCCGGTGCGATAGGCCTCGATGATGCCCTGGCGACCGTTGATGATGCCGGCAGTCGGGAAGTCCGGGCCAGGGATGTGCTGCATCAGCTCATCGATGGTGACTTCCGGGTTGTCGATGAGCGCCAGGCAGCCATCGATGACCTCGCCGAGGTTGTGCGGCGGAATATTGGTCGCCATGCCCACGGCGATACCGCTGGAACCGTTGACCAGCAGGTTTGGGATACGCGTCGGCATGACCGCCGGAATCTGCTCGGTGCCGTCGTAGTTGGGCACCCAGTCGACGGTTTCTTTGTGCAAGTCGGCCAGCAGCTCGTGAGCCAGCTTGGTCATGCGCACTTCGGTGTATCGCATGGCCGCGGCGTTGTCGCCGTCCACCGAACCGAAGTTACCCTGACCGTCGACCAGCAGGTAGCGCAGCGAGAACGGCTGGGCCATACGCACGATGGTGTCGTAGACCGCGATATCGCCGTGCGGGTGGTACTTACCGATCACGTCACCGACCACACGGGCGGATTTCTTGTACGGCTTGTTCCAGTCGTTGCCCAGTTCGCTCATCGCATAGAGAACGCGACGATGCACGGGCTTCAAGCCGTCACGCGCATCGGGCAGCGCTCGCCCGACAATCACGCTCATCGCGTAGTCGAGGTAAGACTGTCTCAGTTCGTCTTCGATATTGACCGGGAGGATTTCTTTGGCCAGTTCGCCCATGAGAAGCCTGATTCCTTTTTCTGGTGAAACTTCGCAGCTCCATCAAGGGCCGAACGAAGCTCGCCGCCGCAGCGCATAAGGGTGCGACGACTTACGACAAATCAATGAGTTGTGCCATGGATTTGCGCAATGAAGGCCGCCGTGATGGGCGGTCTTGGAAACTGCCGGATGTTATCACAAAGGCGGGGGCGGTGGGGAGATGTGGCGGGCAGCCTAACGCGGGCTTGAATCGAGATTTTTTACCTGTGCCGGCCTCTCGGGGGGCTTGCCCGCGAAGAGACCGGCACAGGCCACACGCAGATCAGTGCAGGCGCTTGCGGCAGATCAATTGGGCCAGCTTGGCAGTATCCGGCCGCTCGACGATGCCGCGCTCGGTCACGATCACATCGATCAGGTCAGCCGGAGTCACGTCGAATACCGGGTTGAACACCTCGACCTCCGGCACCGCCTGGGCACCGCCAAAGTCCAACCATTCGTCAGCGTCACGCTCCTCCAGCGGAATATCTTCGCCCGTGGCCAGGTTCAGGTCGATGCTGGTGCTCGGCGCCACCACCATGAAGCGCACACCATGGTGCATGGCGCTGACCGCCAACTGGTAGGTGCCGATCTTGCTGGCCACGTCGCCATTGGCGGCGATGCAGTCGGCCCCCACCACTACCCAGGTGATGCCCTTGCTCTTCATCAGGTGAGCCAGCGCCGAATCGGCGCACAAGGTCACCGGGATGCCTTCGTTGGCCAGCTCCCAGGCCGTCAGGCGCGAGCCTTGCAGCCAGGGACGGGTCTCGCCGGCATACACCCGCTCGACCATGCCCTCCAGGTAGCCGGCGCGGATAACCCCCAGCGCGGTGCCAAAGCCGCCGCTGGCCAAGGCGCCGGCGTTGCCATAAGTAAGCAAGGTCTGGGCATTGCCCTGGTGGCGACGAATCAGCTCGATACCTTGCTGGGCCATGGTCAGGTTGGCTTCACGGTCACTTTCGTGGATAGCCATGGCTTCGGCCTCCAGCGCGGCCAGCACATCCTCGTCCGGGCGTAGGCGCTGCAGGCGCTCGCGCATGCGGTTCAGCGCCCAGAACAGGTTGGCAGCGGTGGGGCGCGCTTCGGCCAGGGTGAGAAAGTCTTCTTCCAGGTCCATTTCCCAATCGCCGCCTTCGGCCAACCGCTCTTCAAGGGCCAGCACCAGGCCGTACGCCGCGGCAATGCCGATGGCCGAGGCGCCGCGCACCGCCATGTCGCGGATCGCCGCAGCCACCTGCGCAACATTGTCGCAGGCCAGCCAGCGCTCTTGCGACGGCAGCAGACGCTGGTCGAGCAGGTGCAAGGCGCCGCCCTGCCAGCGGATCGCGGTCACCTTCTCCGCCGCCAAAAGTCGCTCGCGCATCGCCTCTCCCCGTCGTTCGGATATCAAAAGCCGGCGATTATAGCGACCCTCGGGGCTAAGCGCTCGGGTATACTCCGGCGCAATTTTGCGAAGTTTCAGAGGACTGTTCAATGAGCAACGTCGACCGCGCCGAAATCGCCAAGTTCGAAGCGCTGGCCCACCGCTGGTGGGACCGCGAAAGCGAGTTCAAGCCGCTGCACGAAATCAACCCGCTGCGCGTCAACTGGATCGACGAGCGCGCCAGCCTGGCCGGCAAGAAAGTGCTGGACGTAGGCTGCGGCGGCGGCATCCTCAGCGAAGCCATGGCCCTGCGCGGCGCCACGGTGACCGGCATCGACATGGGCGAGGCACCGCTGGCAGTGGCCCAGCTGCATCAGCTGGAGTCGGGTGTGCAGGTGGAATACCGGCAGATCACCGCCGAAGCCCTGGCCGAAGAAATGCCTGAACAGTTCGACGTGGTCACCTGCCTGGAAATGCTCGAGCACGTGCCCGACCCGTCATCGGTGATCCGCGCTTGCTACCGCATGGTCAAGCCTGGCGGCCAGGTGTTCTTCTCCACCATCAACCGCAACCCCAAGGCCTACCTGCTGGCCATCGTCGGCGCCGAGTACATCCTGAAAATGCTGCCGCGCGGCACCCACGACTTCAAGAAGTTCATCCGCCCGTCCGAACTGGGCGCCTGGAGCCGCGATGCCGGCCTGCAGGTTAAGGACATCATCGGCCTCACCTACAACCCGCTGACCAAGCACTACAAGCTCAACAGCGACGTAGACGTCAACTACATGATCCAGACCCTGCGCGAGGAATAAGCATGCGTTTGCGAGCAGTACTCTTCGACATGGACGGCACCTTGCTCGACACGGCGCCGGACTTCATCGCCATTTGCCAGGCCATGCTCGCCGAGCGTGGCCTGCCGGCCGTTGACGACGAGCTGATCCGTGGCGTGATCTCGGGCGGCGCCCGCGCCATGGTTGCCACTACGTTCGCCATGGACCCGGAAGCCGAAGGCTTCGAGGCCTTGCGCCTGGAGTTCCTCGAGCGCTACCAGCGCGACTGCGCGGTGCACAGCCGGCTGTTCGACGGCATGGCCGAGCTGCTGGCCGACATCGAGAAAGGCAACCTGCTGTGGGGCGTTGTCACCAACAAACCCGTGCGTTTCGCCGAGCCGATCATGCAGCAACTGGGCCTGGCCGAGCGTTCGGCACTGCTGATCTGCCCGGACCACGTGAAAAACAGCAAACCCGACCCCGAGCCGCTGATCCTGGCCTGCAAGACCTTGAACCTGGACCCGGCCAGCGTGCTGTTCGTCGGCGACGACCTGCGCGACATCGAGTCTGGCCGCGACGCCGGTACCCGTACGGCGGCCGTGCGCTACGGCTATATTCATCCAGAGGACAACCCCAACAACTGGGGCGCCGACGTGGTGGTGGACCACCCGCTGGAACTGCGCAAAGTGATCGACAGCGCGCTGTGCGGCTGCTGAGTTACAACGGCTGACACCAGCCCCTGTGGGAGCGGGCGCGCCCGCGAACACCGGCGAAGCCGGTGCCATCCCCCGCAGTGCCTGCTTCGCAAGCATGCCCGCTCCCACAGGGGGCTGTGTCGCGCCATGAATAGGGAATACGCAATGTTCGACTACACCGCCCGCCCCGACCTGCTGCAAGGCCGGGTCATCCTGGTTACCGGTGCCGGCCGCGGCATTGGTGCCGCTGCAGCCAAGGCCTACGCCGCGCTGGGCGCCACCGTGCTGCTGCTGGGCAAGACCGAAGCCAACCTGAACGAGGTCTACGACCAGATCGAAGCCGCCGGGCACCCGCAGCCGGTGGTCATCCCGTTCAACCTGGAAACTGCCCTGCCCCACCAGTACGACGAGCTGGCGGTCATGATCGAAGACCAGTTCGGCCGCCTTGACGGCCTGCTCAACAACGCCTCGATCATCGGCCCGCGCACGCCGCTGGAGCAGTTGTCGGGTGACAACTTCATGCGTGTGATGCACATCAACGTCGATGCCACCTTCATGCTCACCAGCACCCTGCTGCCGCTGCTCAAGTTGTCGGAAGACGCCTCGGTGGTGTTCACCAGCAGCAGCGTCGGGCGCAAGGGCCGGGCTTACTGGGGCGCCTATGGCGTGTCGAAGTTCGCCACCGAAGGCTTGATGCAGACCCTGGCCGATGAGCTGGAAGGCGTGGCGCCGGTGCGTTCCAACAGCATCAACCCGGGCGCCACGCGCACGGCGATGCGGGCCCAGGCGTACCCCAGCGAAAACCCGCAGAACAACCCGCTGCCGGAAGAGATCATGCCGGTGTATCTGTACCTGATGGGGCCGGACAGCAAAGACGTGAATGGGCAGGCGCTCAACGCCCAGTAAGGCTTGAGATTGCCGGGGCTGCTTAGCAGCCCCTTCGCGGCACAAGGCCGCGCCTACAGGGGTAGCATTCCCGTCGGGCCGTGCATTGCCCTGTAGGAGCGGCCTTGTGCCGCGAAGAGGCCAGCACAGGCGATAGATCAGCCCGCGGCCAACGCCGGCCGCATGCGCCCCTGCTGGCGCCCTTCCAGCTGCATGCACCGTTCCAGGAACAGGTACATGCAGTCATAGCTCTTGCATATCGCCCTGCGCAGCTCGTTGCGCAACCCCAAGGTAGGGTTCTCGCCGGCCAGGGTACAAATGATCTCCAGCGCCTCCCACGGGTGCGCATCGTCATACTGGGCGTGCATCTTCAGCCACTTCATCGCCCGCTTGCGCTGGTCCTCCGGGAAGCCTTGTGCATAGGTATCGGTCGAGCACACCACCGCCGACCATTCGCCGGTCGCACCTTCGATGGCATAGTTGGTCGCCGCCATGGAAATGGCCAGGTTCTCGGTGGCACACACCCGCCAGCACCAGTCGTTCAGGCCGTTGAGCTCGGGCGGCACTTCCTGTGCCTGCAACTCATGCAGGTGCACACCGTGCGCCTGGCACCAGTTCACCCAGTAGTCGGCATGGTTCAGCTCGACGCGGATGTTGCGCATCAGCCAGCGCCGCGCCATGTCCTCGCCTTGGTGCCGGCCGTAGCGGGTCTTGGTCAGGTTATGCGCCATGTACAGCGAAAACTGCTCCACCACCGGCCAACCACCGATCAAGTACTGACGAATGGTCGATTGCTTCAGCTGGCCGTCGCGCAGGCGCGCATAGAACTCATGCTCCACTACCCGACGCTTGCTCTCGCGGCAGTCTTCAATCAGTTGCTGTGCCCATTGGGGGTAACTGGCGGGGTCCATCAAAGGCCCGATACGTACGAATGCATCGATCACTTTCAGCTCCTTGATCCTTGTGATTTTTAGCTAGCGAAACGTGCCAGGCGCCCGCTGCAACAGAGGCCGAGCGGCGATCCGTTGGCGCTGCAGACTGTCACAGGTGAACACCTGGGGGCGTTCGATCAGGTAGCCCTGGGCGTAATCCACGCCAATTTCCTGCAAGGCCTGCTCGATCAAGGGTGTTTCGACGAACTCGGCAATGGTGCGCTTACCCATCACATGGCCGATGTGGTTGATGACCTCGACCATGGCCCGGTTGACCGGGTCGTCGAGCATGTCCTTGACGAAACTGCCGTCGATCTTCAGGTAATCCACAGGCAAATGCTTGAGATAAGCGAACGAAGACATGCCAGCGCAGAAATCATCGAGCGAGAAGCGGCAACCCAGCCCCTTCAACTCGTTGATGAAACGGATGGCGCTGCCCAAGTTGGCAATGGCGCTGGTTTCGGTAATTTCGAAGCAGATCATCCGCGGCGGGATGGCGTATTCGACGAACAACCGCTGCAAGTATTCGAGGAACTTGTCGTCGCCAATGCTCGAACCAGACAGGTTGATGGCGCAGATCGACAAGGGCCCTGCGCGCCCTTCGTCCAGGCACTGGCGTATGACCAGGAACACGTTGCGCACCACCCAGCGGTCCAGCGCGGTCATCAGGCCGTAGCGCTCGGCCGCCGGGATGAAGCTGCTGGGCAGGATGGTGCGGCCGCTTTCGTCGTGCAAGCGCAGCAGAATCTCGATATGGCCCGGGCCTTCGAAGGTTTTCAGCGGGGCGATTTCCTGGGCGTACAGGCAGAAGCGGTTTTCTTCCAGGGCCACATGCAAGCGTTGGATCCAGGCCATTTCGCCAAAGCGCATCGACAGCTCGCTGTCGTCGGCGTGGTACACCTGCACACGGTTGCGCCCCTTCTCCTTGGCCATGTAGCAAGCCATGTCAGCGGCGCGCAGCGACGCTTCCAGGGTGCCGGGGGCCTGGGCCATGTGCACCAGCCCGACGCTGACCGTGGTGACGAACGGCCGCCCCTTCCACACAAAGTGCAGGCTCTGCACCATCTGACGCAACTGCTCGGCAATACGCTCGGCCTGATCGGGCGGGCAGTTTTCCAGCAACACGCCAAACTCGTCGCCGCCCAGCCGCGCCAAGGTATCCCCTTCGCGCAGGCCGGATTGCAGCACGGCGCAGATGTGCCGCAGCAACTCATCGCCAGCGGCGTGCCCGCAGGTGTCGTTGACCAGCTTGAACTGGTCGAGGTCGAGGAACATCAGCGAGTGCCGCCCGGCCTGACGCGCCAGGCCGTTGAGCGCCTGCTCCAGGCGGTATTCGAACTCGCGGCGGTTGGCCAGCCCGGTCAGGGCGTCGTGGGTGGCTTGCCAGGACAGGTTGGCAATGTACTGACGCTCCTGGGTCATGTCATGCAGCACCAGGACGATGCCGCTGACCTGGCCGTCGCTGACGATAGGCGAACCGACCAGGTTGATCGACACGGTGCTGCCGTCCAGGCGCTGGATCAGCCTGGCGTGCTCGGCGCCGCCCTTGAGGCTGCCGCTGAGCACCTGTTCGACCAGGCTGCGGCCATCGTCCTCGGCCTGCTCATCGACCAGGCTGAACATGGCCGACAGTGGCAGGCCCAGCGCCTGGCCGGCTTGCCAATGGGTCAGTTGCTCGGCGGCCGGGTTCATGTAGCCGATACTGCCCTCCACATCGGTGGTGATCACCGCATCGCCGATGGCCTGCAACGTGATCTGGGCCCGCTCTTTTTCCTCCTGCAGGGCGCTGGCGAAGGCCTGGCGTTGAGCCAGAAGCTTGCTGGAACGGCGCCAGGCAATGGTAATCAGAACCATCGCAGTCAGCAGGTTGGTAATCAGCAACACCCGCAACAACATGCGCGAGCCTTCGCCCAAGGCATCACTGAACGCTTTGGCCGCGGGCGTGACCCCCTCGTTGATGGTGACGATGCGGGCCTTCCAGTCACTGACCGTACCGGCATCCACCGGGCCACTGGCAAAATGCTGGCGCATCTCGCCGGCCAGGACATCCAGCTTGGCCAGATAGTCGTCGCCGATGTCCCAGTAGTCGATGGCTGTCTGCATATAGCTGACGTGACGGAAGTTGCGGTAGAACCAGATGATCCGCTCGACATCGTCAGGGTGGTTGCCCCCTTGCAGCACCGCCTGGCGCGCGGCTTCCAGGTCAGGGTTGGAGCGGTCGAGCACCTCACGCAACTGATGGTCGCCCTGAGGCACGGTAATGGCCTGACGGTAGCGGTGGTAGGTGCTGTCGTCGCGGGTTTCGGCGTACAGGTTGAGGTAGTAGATGGCGTCTTTCTGCGCCTTGGACCACAGGCTTTCGCCCGCGACATAGGCGCGCACCGCCGAGAGCGTATAAAGGCTAAGGCTGCCCAACGCCACCTGGAGGACCACAACGGCGATGAAGGGCCAGGTAATACCGAGCAACTTTGGCGCTTCTAGAGTGCGATGTCCCTTCATGGAGTCCCTGTCACAGAGCAGATAAGGCGCAAATCAACCCAGACAAGCTCAGCGTAGGCCATTTGCCATCGTTGTGAAGGGGATTTTTATGACAGGGAATCGGGGGATTTGCACGTGGGGCAACCTAAAGCGGCTGAAACTCAGCTTTGCTGCAGGTGCCCATAAAGCTTGGCGTACAACCCACCTTCAGCGATCAGCTGCTGGTGGTCGCCATCCTCGGCCACGTGCCCGCCATCGAACACCAGCACCCGGTCAGCCTGCTTCACCGCCGAAAGCCGGTGGGCGATGATCAGCGTGGTACGGCCGCTGAGGAAGCGCGCCAGGGCCTGATGCAAATTGTACTCGGTGGCAGCATCCAGGGCCGATGTGGCTTCGTCGAGGATCACCACCTTGGGCTCGGCCAGCACCATGCGGGCAATGGCCAGGCGCTGGCGCTGGCCGCCGGACAAGCGCACGCCAGAACGCCCCACCACGCTGTCCAGGCCCTGCGGCAAGGCGGCGATGGTGGCATCCAGCTGAGCAATGCGCAGCGCCTGCCAGCAGGCATCGTCGCTGCAGTCACGCCCCATGGTCAGGTTGGCGCGCACGCTGTCGTTGAACAGCGACGGGTGCTGCAACACCACCGCGACGTTTTCGCGCAGGGTTTCCAGGCCGATTTCCTGCAGGCTGGCACCGCCAAAGCGAATGGTTCCGGCCTGGGCGCTGTAAAGCCCCAACAGCAGTTGCACCAGGGTACTCTTGCCGCCGCCACTGGCACCGACAATCGCCACTTTCTCGCCGGCGGCAATCGACAGGTCGAGATGCTCCAGCACCGGCTCGTCGGCATAGGCAAAGCGCAGGTCGCGCACCTCGATGCCCACCGTCTGGCGGCCGGCGAACGGGTCGCTGGCGGCGGGGTACTGCGGCTCGTCGTCGCGCGCCAGCAGCTCGTTGAGGCGGCTCAGCGCACCGCCGGCGGCGTAGTAGGCGTATTGCAGGTTGAGCAGCTGCTCCACCGGGCCGATCATGAACCACAGGTAGCTGAACACCGCCAGCATCTGGCCGATCGACAGGTCGGAGAACAGCACGGTCAGCATCGCCGCGGCGCGGAAGATGTCGATACCGAACTGGAACAGCAGACCACTGGCACGGCCACTGGCATCGCTTTTCCATTGCGAGTCCACGGCGTAATCGCGCACTTCACGGGCACGCAGGCCCAAGCGGCCAAGGAAGTAACCCTGGCGGTTGCCGGCGCGGATTTCCTGAATGGCATCGAGGGTTTCCGCCAGCGCCTGGGTAAAGCGCGCCGTGCTGTCGTTTTCGAGCTTTTTCAGGTGCTTGACGCGCTTGCCCAGCTGCACGGTGAAGTAGATCACCAGCGGGTTGAACAGCAAGATCAGCAAGGCCAGCTGCCAGTGCATCCAGATCAGGATGGCTGCCGTACCGGTCAGGGTCAGCATGGCCACCAGGAAACGGCTGAGGGTTTCGCCAACGAACTTGTCGAGGGTGTCCAGGTCGGTGACCAGGTGGGTGGTTACCGTGCCGCTGCCCAGGCTTTCATATTCCTTCAACGAAATACGCTTGAGCCGCTCGATCAGGCGGATGCGCAGGCGATAGACGATATCCTTGGCCAACCCGGCGAACAGCTTGGCCTGGATCACGTTGAACGCCAGCGCAGCCAGGCGCAGGCACAGGGTCAGCGCCAGCATCAGGCCGATATAGCCGGCGGCCACCTGCCAACTGGACGGCAGCAGGTGGTTCATCCACTTCAGTGCGGCGTCGCCATGGCCAAGCAGCACTTCGTCCACCAGCAGCGGCAGCAGCAGCGGAATGGGCACGCTGCAGCACGCCGCCAGCACCGCAATGAGGTTGGCGGACCAGAGGTTTTTCTTGTGATGCAGGGCCAGGCGGCGGATTTCCGCCCAGCTCAGTCGATCGGCCGCAGTGTATGGCTTGCCCGGTACCGGGTCGGGTGACCCAGGCACATCAAGCACAAGCAGCCTGCTGCAGCCAGCGGCCGAGCAAGGGTTGCAGGCGCTCCAGCGGCTGGTAGCCGTTGGTCAGCAAAGCCAGTTGGCCATTGCGCTCGGCCAGCAGGGTCGGGAAACCGGCGATCCCCAGGTCCTGGGCCCAGGTGAAGTCGGCCGCAGTGGCAGCGCGGGTGTCGGCACGGGCGAAGGTTTCGGCAAATACAGCGCGGTCGAAGCCGCACTGCGAGGCCAGTTCGACCAGCTGCGGCGCGGTGGTCACATCCATACCCTGCTCGTAGAACGCGCGCTGAATCAGCGCCAGCAGCGGCCAGACGCGCTCGCCATCCAGCTCACGGGCCGTGACCAGGGCACGACAGGCCGGCTCGGTGTCGTAGACGAAGCCGTCGGGCATGGCCCCCTCGAAGCGGAACGGCTGGCCGGTCGCATCAGCCACCGCCTGCCAGTGTTCGAGGATGTACTTGCGGGTGGAGCTGTCCAGGGCGCTGCCTCCGGTACGCAAACCACCCGGCACCAGGCGGGTGGCAACGCCTGCCTCGCGCGCCTGGGTGATCAGGGCCGCGGCCACTGGCGCGAACCCCCAGCACCAGGAGCACATCGGGTCCATCACATAAATCAGGCGTGCAGACATGCATCAAGCCTCGGCTTTGTAGTTGTAACCGATCGGGTGCGGCAGGTTGCGGGCCTTGGCCAGCTCGATCTGCTTCTGCCGGTCGATGGCACTGCGCCGGGTCTTCTCGCTCAGGGTGTCCCAGCAATGCGGGCAGCTGACACCTGGCGAATAGTGCTCGGACGCGCGCTCCTGTGCATTGATCGGGTGGCGGCAAGCGTGGCACTGGTCGTACTCGCCTTCGCTCAGGTCATGGCGCACCGTGACGCGGTTGTCGAAGACGAAGCAGTCGCCGTCCCACAGGCTCTCTTCCTGAGGCACTTCCTCGAAGTATTTCAGGATGCCGCCCTTAAGATGATAGACCGCATCAAAGCCTTCACCGAGCATGTAGCTGGAGGCTTTTTCGCAGCGGATGCCGCCGGTGCAGAACATGGCCACCTTCTTGTGCTTGCTCGGGTCGAAGTTGGCCTTGATGTACTCTGGGAACTCGCGGAAGGTCTCGGTCTTCGGGTCGATGGCGCCCTTGAAGGTACCAATGGCCACTTCGTAGTCGTTGCGGGTGTCGATCAGCAGCACTTCCGGGTCGCTGATCAGGGCATTCCAGTCCTTGGGCTCGACATAGGTGCCCACTGCCTGGTTGGGGTCCACGCCCGGCACGCCGAGGGTGACGATCTCTTTCTTCAGCTTGACCTTGGTGCGGTAGAACGGCTGTTCGTCGCAGTACGACTCTTTATGGTCGACATCGACCAGACGCGGGTCGTTGCGCAGCCAGGCCAGCAGACCATCGATGCCTTCGCGGGTGGCCGACACGGTGCCGTTGATGCCCTCGTGGGCCAGCAGCAGGGTGCCTTTGACATTGTTGTCGAGCATGGTTTGCAGCAGCGGCTCGCGCAGCTCGACGTAGTCTTCCAGGGTGACGAACTTGTACAGCGCCGCGACGACGATGGCTTGGGACATGAAGCAGATTCTCCAGGTGGTTGCCCTCGTAAGGGGCGGACCGGATTGACAAATAAAAACGCGCCGACAAGCGGCGCGTTGCGAATTCTACCAGAACGACAAAAAGGTTTCAGTGCCCGCCGCCCGCGCACACCGGCGAGGCCGGCGCAACACCGACCTTGGCCCACTCTTCGGCGGTGTAGGTGTGGATAGCCAGGGCGTGGATCTCGCCCATCAGCTCACCCATGGTGGCGTACACCTTCTGGTGGCGCTTGACGCTGTTCAACCCGGCAAACTGCTCGCTGACGATCACTGCTTTGTAGTGGGTCTCCTGACCACGACTGTGCATGTGGCTTTCGTTGAGCACTTGCAGGTGTTGCGGCGCCAGCGTGGCCAGCTGCTGTTCGATACGCTGTTGCATGGTCATTGCGGCGTACTCACTTCTTCGCTGGGGCGGCGGCCTTGCCTGCGTTCGGGTCCAGTTCCTTGGTCATGTCTTCCAGCAGCTTGTTGACCACCGGTACCGCGGGTTCCAGGCTCTGCTGGGTCAGCTGCGCCGACTGCTGGGTGACCTTGGGCATTTCACGCAGCACTTTCTTGCCCAGCGGCGACTCGTAGAACTTGACCAGGTCCTTCAGCTCCTGCTCGGTGAAGGTCTGGGTGTACAGATCGACCATCTTCGGCTTCAGCTTGTTCCAGCCGATGGCGTTGTCCAGCGCGGCGTTGGCCTTGGCCTGGTAGCTTTCCAGCACGGGCTGTTTGGCGGCCGGGGCCTTGGTCTGAGCGAACCGCTGAGCAAACATCTGCTGCACTTGCATGTACACCGGGGTGCCCAGCTTGTCGGCGTTGGCCAGGGTCAGGAACTTCTCGGCAGCAGCATTGTGGCTGGCGGTGGCAGCAAGTACCTGGCCGCTGGCGCAAACCAGGGCAACGGCGGCACAAAGGACACGGAGACGGGTCATTGCATTTCCTTCAAAGAGACGGAGGCGGGTACCTCAGAGTAGAGCATTCTGCGCCGTGGTGGCGATGTGCTCAAGTGGCACGACGAGCGACGGAACCGCTCTGTCGAATCAGGGCCTAAACTGCGATTTCGAACAACACAGGAGTGCGTACAGAATGAGCCGTATCGAGACAGACAGCCTGGGCCCGGTCGAAGTTCCGGTGGACGCCTACTGGGGTGCGCAGACCCAGCGTTCGCTGATCAACTTCGCCATTGGCAAGGAACGCATGCCCCTCGCGGTGCTGCACGCCCTGGCACTGATCAAGAAGGCCGCGGCGCGCGTCAACGACCGCAATGGCGACCTGCCGGCCGACATCGCCCGGCTGATCGAACAGGCCGCCGATGAAGTGCTCGATGGCCAGCACGACGACCAGTTCCCGCTCGTCGTCTGGCAGACCGGCAGCGGCACCCAGAGCAACATGAACGTCAACGAGGTGATTGCCGGGCGCGCCAACGAACTGGCCGGCAAAGGCCGTGGTGGCAAGGCGCCAGTGCACCCCAACGACCACGTCAACCGGTCGCAGAGCTCCAACGACTGCTTCCCCACCGCCATGCACATTGCTGCCGCCCAGGCCGTGCATGAAAAACTGTTGCCGGCGATCACCGAACTGTCGTCGGGCCTGGCCGAATTGTCGGCGCGCCACCACAAGCTGGTGAAAACCGGCCGCACGCACATGATGGACGCCACGCCGATCACCTTCGGCCAGGAAGTGTCGGCCTTCGTCGCTCAACTCGATTACGCCCAGCGCGCCATCCGTGCCACCCTGCCAGCCGTGTGCGAACTGGCCCAGGGCGGCACCGCCGTGGGTACCGGCCTCAACGCCCCGCATGGCTTTGCCGAAGCCATCGCCGCCGAGCTGGCGGCAGAGTCCGGCTTGCCGTTCGTCACCGCGCCGAACAAATTTGCCGCCCTCGCCGGCCACGAACCGCTGACCAGCCTGGCGGGCGCCCTGAAGACCCTGGCCGTGGCCCTGATGAAAATCGCCAACGACCTGCGCCTGCTCGGGTCCGGCCCACGCGCGGGCATTGCCGAAGTGCGCCTGCCGGCCAACGAGCCGGGCAGCTCGATCATGCCGGGCAAGGTCAACCCGACCCAGTGCGAGGCGCTGTCGATGCTGGCCTGCCAGGTGCTGGGCAACGACGCGGCCATCGGCTTTGCCGCCAGCCAGGGGCATTTGCAACTGAACGTGTTCAAGCCGGTGATCATCCATAACCTGCTGCAGTCCATCGAGTTGCTGGCCGATGGTTGCCGCAACTTCCAACAGCACTGCGTGGCGGGTATCGAGCCGGATGCCGAGCAGATGGCCGCGCACCTGGAGCGCGGGTTGATGCTGGTAACCGCACTGAACCCACATATTGGCTATGACAAGGCGGCGGAAATTGCCAAGAAGGCTTACAGCGAGGGCAAGACCTTGAGGGAGGCTGCGCTGGAGTTGAAGTACCTGACCAATGAACAGTTCGACCAGTGGGTGAGGCCGGAGAACATGCTGGCGCCGGGTGCCAAAGGCTGAAAAATCTGTTGCCTGTACCGGCCTCTTCGCGGGGCTAGCCCGCTCCCACAGGATGGCCACAGGGCTGAATGTTGTGAAATCCCTGTGGGAGCGGGCTTGCCCCGCGAAGAAGCCGCTCCCACAGGATGACCACAGGGCTGAATGTTGTGAAATCCCTGTGGGAGCGGGCTAGCTCCGCGAAGAGGCCGCTCCCACAGGATGACCACAGGGCTGAATGTTGTGAAATCCCTGTGGGAGCGGGCTTGCCCCGCGAAGAGGCCGGCACAGGCTATTGATGAAACTGAGCCAACCGCGCCCGCCTAGCCCGCCACCCTGCCACCAGCGATGGCCCCAGCGCCACCACCGCCGAGCCGAGCACCACGGTTACCGCCCCCACATAGCCCAGGGCATTGATGTCCTCGGCATGCACGTAGTCAGGCCACAGCACCGCCGCCAGTGCCACCGCGACAAAGGTCACCAACGGGGTCAGCGCCAGCGTGGCACTCACCCGCGACGCCTCCCAGTGCGCCAGCGCTTCAGCAAATGCGCCATAGGCCACCAGGGTATTCAGGCAACAGGCCAGTAACAACCAACCTTGGACCGGGGTCAGTTGCAGTGCCTCCAGCGGGTGTACCCACGGGGTAAGCAGTGCGGCGCAGCACAGGTAGATCACCATCATCACCTGCTGCGAATGCCACACGGTCAGCAGTTGCTTCTGGCTCAGGGCGTAGAACACCCAGATGCTGGTGGCCAGCAGAATGGTCAGCACACCAGTGGTATAGGTGCCCAACGAGGTCAGCAGTTCGCCCAGCCGCTGGTTGAAAAACAGCCCGAAACCCACCAGTAAAATCAGCAGGCCCAGCCCCTGCCCCAGGCTGAAGCGCTCGCGGAACACGAACACACTGGCCACCAGCAACAGCACCGGGCCGATCTGTACCACCAGTTGCGCGGTGCCAGGGCTAAGCAGGTTAAGGCCGATCAGGTACAGCACGTAGTTGCCCATCAGGCCAAGCACGGCGACCAGCACCAGGCCCTTGCCCTTGGGCGCCAGTTTGCGCACGGACGGCAACCGCCGCTTAGCCGCCAGCCAGGCAAACAGCAGGCCGCCGGAGACCAGCAGGCGGTACCAGGTGACGGTGATCGGGTCGACCACTTGCAACACCTGTTTGAGCTTGATCGGTAAAATGCCCCAGAGCAACGCCGTCAGAAGTGCCAGGAACAGCCCATAGCCCCAGCGGCCGGAAGTGGTGTGCATAAAATCCTCGATCAAGCCCGTGGTGGGGGTGATTGGATTCTACGGGCTTGAAGGACTGCGACCCAGAAGAATGCCGAGAAAAGAATTCATCAGGTCATTCTTCTGCGGCATGGCTTGGCAAATGTGTTGTCAGTTCTGGCCTCTTCGCGGGCACGCCCGCTCCCACAGAAGTACCACAGGATTGAAGCTTGTGGAGTGCCTGTGGGAGCGGGTGCCCGCGAAGAGGCCAGAACAGGCAGCCAGGGGCTTTGGCTATTTCTTGTCCTTGGCAAACGCCGCTTCCAGTGCCTGGTTGATGGTGCGCAATACCTTCACCCGCGCCCAGCGCTTGTCATTGGCCTCCACCAGCGTCCACGGTGCAATCTCGCTGCTGGTGCGGTCGACCATGTCGCCTACCGCCTGGGTGTACTCGCCCCACTTGTCGCGGTTGCGCCAGTCATCTTCGGTGATCTTGTAGCGCTTGAACGGGATCTGCTCGCGCTCTTCGAAGCGTTCCAGCTGGGTCTGCTGGTCAATCGCCAGCCAGAACTTGACCACCACCACGCCGGCATTGACCAACTGCTCTTCAAAGTCGTTGATCTCGCTGTAGGCGCGCATCCAGTCGGCCGGGCTGCAGAAGCCCTCTACCCGCTCCACCAGCACCCGGCCATACCAGGAGCGGTCGAAGATGGTGAACTTGCCACGCGCCGGAATATGCCGCCAGAACCGCCACAGATAAGGCTGCGCACGCTCTTCTTCGGTGGGTGCGGCAATCGGCACGATGCGGTACTGGCGCGGGTCCAGCGCCGCCGCCACGCGGCGGATGGCACCGCCCTTGCCGGCGGCGTCGTTGCCTTCGAACACCGCCACCAGCGCGTGCCGGCGCATGTGCTTGTCACGCAGCAAGCCGGCCAGCCGGGCCTGTTCGGTAACCAACTGTTCCTGGTAGTCGGCTTTGTCCAGGCGCAAGGTCATGTCCAGGGCGCCTAGCAAACTGCGCTGATCGATGCTGCGGCCCAGCGGGGCCACGTTGCCCTGGTGCTTGCCCTTGGGGTTGTTGGCCAGCGCAGCTTGCAGGCTTTCCAGCAGGATGCGCCCCACCGCGAGGCCGCGGTAATTCGGGTCTACCCCTTCAATGATATGCCACGGTGCATAATCGCGGCTGGTGCGGCGCAGCACGCGCTCGCCGAAGCGCACGAAACGGTCATAGGTTTCGGACTGCTGCCAGTCCAGCGGGCTGATCTTCCAGCTGTGCAGCGGGTCGTCCTTGAGCGACTTCAGCCGCGCCTTCATCTGCTTCTTGGACAAGTGGAACCAGAACTTGATGATCAGCGCACCTTCATCGCAGAGCATCTGTTCCAGGCGCTCGGCGCCCATGATGGCTTGGTCGAGCACGGCATCCTTGAATACCCCGTGCACCCGCCCCTGCAGCATCTGGCTGTACCAGTTGCCGAAGAACACGCCCATCCGCCCCTTCGGTGGCAAGGCCCGCCAGTAACGCCAGGCGGGAGGGCGGGCCAGCTCCTCGTCGGTTTGCTGGTCGAAGGTGAGCACATCGATCATGCGCGGGTCCATCCACTCGTTGAGCAGTTTTACCGTCTCACCCTTGCCAGCGCCTTCGATGCCGTTGATCAGCACGATCACCGGGAAGCGCACCTGCTGCTTGAGTTCGTACTGGGCTTCGAGCAGGGCCTCGCGTAAAGCGGGTACCTCGGCGTCGTAAGCCTCCTTGTCGATGCTGTGGCCGATTTCGGCAGATTCGAACATGCACTGGCTCCTTCAATGGATAAGCAAGACTAGCGGATTTAGGTAGCGCCGGTACAACAGCGGAAAATCATCAGATGGCATAAAATCCCGCTATCCGCTGCAACCGAGCCAACCATGTCCACCCTCCTCCAGCACGCCCAGATCGACTGGGACGACCAGGGCCGCCCCCACTCGCGGCAATACGACGACGTCTATTTCGCGGTCAACGAAGGCATCGAAGAAACCAAGCACGTGTTCCTCGGCCAGACCCGCCTGGCCGAGCGCTTTGCCGACCTCGCGCCACATGCCTGCATGGTGATCGGCGAAACCGGTTTTGGCACCGGCATGAATTTTTTCTGCGCCTGGCAACTGTTCGACGAACAGGCTCACAGCGACGCGCGCCTGCACTTCGTCAGCGTCGAAAAGTACCCCCTTGGCCACGCCGACATGGCCCGCGCAGTAAGCCTGTGGCCCGAACTTGCCGCCTATACCGAGCCCCTGCTGGAGCAGTACGTGGCGGTGCACCCGGGTTTTCAGCAGTTCACTTTCGCCAATGGCCGAGTCACCCTCACCCTGTTGATCGGCGATGTGCTCGAACAACTGCCGCAGCTGGATGGGCAAATCGATGTGTGGTTCCTCGATGGCTTCGCCCCTGCCAAGAACCCCGACATGTGGACCCCGGCGCTGTTTGCGCAACTGGCGCGGCTATCGCACCCGGGCACGGTGCTGGGCACCTTCACCACCACAGGCTGGGTGCGCCGCAGCCTGGTCGAAGCCGGCTTCGCCATGAAGAAAGTCCCAGGCATCGGCAAGAAGTGGGAGGTCATGAGCGGCGCCTACGTCGGCCCCCTGCCCGACCCAGGCGCGCCTTGGTACGCACGCCCGGCCGTTACACAAGGGCCACGCGAAGCGCTGGTGATCGGTGCCGGGCTCGCTGGCAGCACAACCGCTGCCAGCCTGGCCCGGCGCGGCTGGCGAGTCACCGTACTGGAGCGCCATGAAGCGCCGGCCCAGGAAGCTTCGGGCAACCCGCAAGGGGTGCTGTACCTCAAGCTGTCTGCCCATGGCACCGCGCTGTCGCAGATGATCCTCGGCGGGTTCGGCTACACGCGGCGCCAGCTGCAGCGCTTGCAGCGTGGGCAGGATTGGGATGCCTGCGGGGTGCTGCAGCTGGCATTCGACAGCAAGGAGGCCGAACGCCAGGGCAAGCTGGCAGCCGCCTTCGACCATGATTTGCTGCACTCACTGGCGCGTGCCGAAGCTGAAGCCATCGCCGGGGTGGCCTTGCCGGCTGGCGGGCTGTACTACCCCGAAGGTGGCTGGGTGCACCCGCCGGCGCTGTGCCAGCAGCAGTTGCAGCACCCGGGTATTCACCTGGTGACGCACCAGGAAGTGCTTGAACTGCGCAAGCGGGATGACCAGTGGCAAGCCTGGGCTGGCGACCGACTGCTGGCCAGCGCACCGGTGATGATCCTGGCCGGGGCCGCCGAAGTGCGGCGTTTCGAGCCTTGCGCGCAGTTGCCGCTCAAGCGTATTCGTGGGCAGATCACCCGCTTGCCGGCCACTGCCGGCAGCCGGGCACTGCGCACCGTGGTGTGCGCGGAAGGCTACGTGGCACCGCCGCGCGCGGGTGAACATACCTTGGGCGCGAGTTTTGATTTTCATAATGAAGACCTCACGCCGACGGTGGCCGAGCACCAGGGCAACCTGGCATTGCTGGATGAGATATCCGTCGATTTGGCGCAGCGGCTTGGCGTGGCTGAACTGGACGCTGAGCAATTGCAGGGGCGCGCAGCGTTCCGTTGTACAAGCCCGGATTACCTGCCGATTGTCGGGCCTGTGGCGGACGAGCAGGCGTTTGCCGAGGCCTATGCAGTGCTGAGCCGGGATGCGCGGCAAGTGCCGGATGTGGCCTGCCCTTGGCTGGATGGGTTGTACGTGAACAGCGGGCACGGGTCGCGCGGGTTGATCACGGCGCCGTTGAGTGGCGAACTGGTGGCGGCCTGGGTGTGTGGGGAACCGCTGCCGTTGCCACGGGCGGTGGCGCAGGCTTGTCACCCGAACCGGTTTGCGTTGCGCCGGTTGATTCGGGGGAAGTGATGGCTTCGGGGGGCATGGCGAGGGATTTTTTGCGCCTGTGAGATCGAGCGCCGCCCGCGCGGCGCATCGCGAGCGAAGCTCGCTCCTACATCTGTTTCGGGCCAATTATGCCTGTGGGATTTGCGCGCGAACGCCTTGGCGCATGGCGTGATATCGCGTCGTACAAACAAGGCGGTCGCGCGCGCCTGTCACAGGCGTTACTGGCCAAAAACAAACGTAGGAGCGAGCTTCGCTCGCGATGCGCCGCGCGGGCGGCGCTCGATCTGCGCAACACCACAACCCCCAAGGCATGCACCTCCTCCCCAACCACATATAACAAATTGTTCTAAAACTCTTAAAAAGCACACCGGTCAGTTCCTGAAGGTGCCCTAATCCGGGGCATCACCTCCCCAACGGAAAAACCGGTAAGGACTTATGTGCGGATTAGCAGGAGAGTTGCGTTTCACCCCCATCGACCAAGCCCCTCGCCCAGCCGACCTGGCTGCGGTAGAGCGCATCACCCATCACCTGGCCCCGCGTGGCCCGGATGCCTGGGGCTTCCATAGCCAGGGCCCGATTGCCCTCGGCCACCGCCGCCTGAAGATCATGGACCTGTCCGACGGCTCGGCGCAGCCGATGGTCGACAACACCCTGGGCCTGTCGCTGGCCTTCAACGGCGCCATCTACAACTTCCCCGAACTGCGCCAGGAACTGCAAGACCTGGGCTACACCTTCTACTCCGATGGCGACACCGAGGTGCTGCTCAAGGGCTACCACGCCTGGGGCGCGGCCCTGCTGCCCAAGCTCAACGGCATGTTCGCCCTGGCCATCTGGGAGCGCGACAACCAGCGCCTGTTCCTGGCCCGCGACCGCCTTGGCGTCAAGCCCCTGTACCTGTCGCGCAACGGCGAGCGCCTGCGCTTTGCCTCGACCCTGCCAGCACTGCTCAAGGGCGGCGACATCGATCCGATGCTCGACCCTGTGGCGCTCAACCACTACCTGAACTTCCACGCCGTGGTGCCAGCACCGCGCACCCTGCTGGCCAACGTGCAAAAGCTGGAGCCCGGCACCTGGATGCGCATTGACCGGCACGGCGAAGTAGAGCGCCAGACCTGGTGGCAGTTGCACTACGGCGCCAACCTGGACGAGCGCGATCTCGACCTGGAGGGCTGGACCACCCGCGTGCTCGACGCCACCCGCGATGCCGTGGCCATTCGCCAACGTGCCGCGGTCGACGTCGGCGTGCTGCTGTCCGGCGGTGTCGACTCCAGCCTGCTGGTGGGCCTGTTGCGCGAAGTGGGTGTTGACGACTTGTCGACCTTCTCCATCGGCTTCGAGGATGCCGGCGGCGAGCGCGGCGACGAGTTCCAGTATTCCGACCTGATCGCCAAGCACTACGGCACACGCCACCATCAGTTGCGCATTGCCGAGCACGAAATCATCGACCAGTTGCCAGCGGCCTTCCGCGCCATGAGCGAACCGATGGTCAGCCACGACTGCATTGCGTTCTACCTGCTGTCGCGGGAGGTGGCCAAGCACTGCAAAGGCGTGCAGAGCGGCCAGGGTGCCGACGAGCTGTTCGCGGGCTATCACTGGTACCCGCAGGTGGACGGCGCCGACGATGCCTTTACCGCCTACCGCGACGCGTTCTTCGACCGCAGCCATGCCGAGTACCGCGATACCGTGCAGGCCCCCTGGCTGCTGGAAACCGACGCCGCCGGCGACTTCGTGCGCGAGCATTTCGCCCGCCCTGGGGCATCGGATGCGGTGGACAAGGCCCTGCGCCTGGACAGCACGGTGATGCTCGTCGACGACCCGGTCAAGCGAGTGGACAACATGACCATGGCCTGGGGCCTCGAGGCGCGTACGCCGTTCCTCGACTACCGCCTGGTGGAACTGTCGGCACGCATCCCGGCGCGCTTCAAGCTGCCCGACGGTGGCAAGCAAGTGCTCAAGCAGGCCGCACGGCGGGTGATTCCGCATGAGGTGATCGACCGCAAGAAGGGCTACTTCCCGGTGCCGGGCCTGAAGCACCTGGAAGGCGCCACCCTGGGTTGGGTGCGCGAGCTGCTGACCGACCCCAGCCAGGACCGTGGGCTGTTCAACCCAGCCATGCTCGACCGCCTGCTGAGCAACCCCCACGGCCAGCTGACGCCGCTACGCGGCTCCAAGCTGTGGCAGCTGGCGGCGCTGAACCTGTGGCTGAGCGAACAAGGAATCTGACCGATGAAAGCCCATGAAATCGCTTACGGTCAGCGCCTGCTGCGCGGCCAGGCGCCGTCCTACGAGCGCCTGCAAGCGCGCCTGGCCGGCGACGGCAGCCAGCCCCACGACCAGCCGCGTGCCGTGCACTGCGGTTGGGGTCGGCTGCTGATCGGCCACACCTACCCCGACCCGATTGCCCTGGCCGAGGACTTGCTCGACGAACGCCCCGGCGAACGTGACATTGCCCTGTACGTGGCCGCGCCGCAGCAGTTGCTGGCCCAGGCCCCGCAGCAACTGTTCCTCGACCCCTCCGACACGCTGCGCCTCTGGTTCACCGACTACCGGCCCGCGCAGCGGGTATTCCGCGGCTTTCGCGTGCGACGGGCGCAGAACCCCGCCGACTGGCAAGCGATCAACACCCTGTACCAGGCGCGCGGCATGCTGCCGGTCGACGCCGAGCTGCTGACCCCTCGGCACCTCGGTGGCCCGGTGTACTGGCTGGCCGAGGACGAAGACAGCGGCGCAGTCATCGGCAGCGTCATGGGCCTGAACCATGCCAAGGCCTTCGATGACCCTGAACATGGCAGCAGCCTGTGGTGCCTGGCGGTGGACCCGCACTGCACACGCCCCGGCGTGGGCGAAGTGCTGGTGCGCCACCTGATCGAACACTTCATGAGCCGCGGCCTGGCCTACCTCGACCTGTCGGTGCTGCACGACAACCGCCAGGCCAAGCGCTTGTACCAGAAGTTGGGCTTTCGCAACCTGCCCACCTTCGCGGTCAAGCGCAAGAATGGCATCAACGAGCAGCTGTTCCTCGGACCCGGGCCACAAGCCGACCTCAACCCCTATGCCCGTATCATCGTCGACGAAGCGTTGCGCCGAGGCATCGAAGTGCAAGTGGATGACGCCGCTGGCGGCCTGTTCACCCTGAGCCTGGGTGGGCGGCGCATTCGCTGCCGTGAATCGCTCAGCGACCTGACCAGTGCCGTGACCATGACCCTGTGCCAGGACAAGCGCCTGACCCGACACGCCCTGCACAACGCCGGGCTGAAGGTGCCGGCGCAGCAGTTGGCGGGTAATGCCGACGACAACCTGGCGTTTCTCGACGAACACGGCGCGGTGGTGGTCAAACCCGTCGATGGCGAGCAAGGCCAGGGTGTGGCGGTGAACCTGACCTGCATCGACGACATCACTTTTGCCGTGGCCCACGCCCGCCAGTTCGACAACCGCGTACTGCTGGAGAGCTTCCATGCCGGGCTGGACCTGCGCATCGTGGTCATAGGCTACGAAGTGGTGGCCGCCGCCATTCGTCACCCGGCGCAGGTGCTGGGCGATGGCAAGCACAGTGTGCGCCAGTTGATCGAAGCCCAGAGCCGTCGACGCCAGGCCGCCACCGGTGGCGAAAGCCGTATTCCACTGGACGACGAAACCGAGCGTACCTTGCGCGCGGCGGGCGTTGCCTATGACCACGTGCTGCCGGCCGGCCAGCGCCTGGCCGTACGCCGCACCGCCAACCTGCACACCGGCGGCACCCTGGAGGACGTCACCGAACGCCTGCACCCGGTATTGGCCGACGCTGCCGTGCGCGCTGCACGGGCGCTGGAAATTCCGGTGGTGGGGCTGGACTTCATGGTGCGAGATGCCGGGCAGCCAGAATACGTGATCATCGAAGCCAACGAGCGTGCCGGCTTGGCCAACCATGAGCCGCAACCCACCGCCGAACGTTTTATCGACTTGCTGTTTCCGCATAGCCGGCCTTTGGCGTAACCGCTGATGGCCTCTTCGCGGGCACGCCCGCTCCCACAGGTCCACCACCGTTGCTGAGACTTGTGGGGGCCTGTGAGAGCCTGTGGGAGCGGGCGTGCCCGCGAAGAAGTCAACACAATTTCCAAGGAGTACTCATGTCCGAACGACTCCCCGAACCCGATCTCGACTACCTCAAGCGCGTGCTCCTGGAGATGCTCGCCATCCCCAGCCCCACCGGTTTCACCGACACCATCGTGCGCTACGTGGCCGAACGCCTGGACGAATTGGGCATCCCCTTCGAGCTGACCCGTCGTGGCACCATTCGCGCCACACTCAAGGGCCGGCAAACTTCGCCCGACCGCGCCGTGTCTGCTCACCTCGATACCATCGGCGCCAGTGTGCGCCAGCTGCAGGACAACGGCCGCCTGGCCCTGGCACCAGTGGGTTGCTGGTCCAGCCGCTTCGCCGAAGGCAGTCGTGTCAGTGTGTTCACCGATACCGGCGTGTACCGCGGCAGCGTACTGCCGCTGATGGCCAGCGGGCATGCCTTCAACACCGCCATTGACCAGATGCCGATCAGCTGGGATCACGTAGAGGTGCGCCTGGACGCCTATTGCGCCACCCGTGCCGACTGCGAGGCGTTGGGCGTGAGCATTGGTGACTTCGTGGCCTTCGACCCATTGCCCGAATTCACCGAAAGCGGTCACATCAGTGCGCGCCACCTGGACGACAAGGCTGGCGTAGCCGCGCTGCTGGCGGCATTGAAGGCCGTGGTGGAAAGCGGCCGCCAACCGTTGATCGACTGCCATCCGCTGTTCACCATCACCGAGGAGACTGGCTCGGGTGCAGCCGGCGCCCTGCCCTGGGACGTCAGCGAGTTCGTCGGTATCGACATCGCGCCAGTGGCGCCCGGGCAGGCGTCCAGCGAGCATGCCGTCAGCGTGGCCATGCAGGACTCGTCAGGGCCTTACGACTACCACCTGTCCCGGCACCTGCTGAAACTGGCCGGCGACCACGACCTGTCAGTGCGGCGCGACCTGTTCCGCTATTACTTCAGCGATGCCCATTCGGCAGTGACGGCGGGGCATGATATTCGTACTGCGCTGGTGGCCTTTGGTTGCGATGCCACCCATGGTTACGAACGCACCCATATCGACAGCCTGGCGGCACTTAGCCGGTTGTTGTCGGCTTACCTGCTGAGCCCACCGGTGTTCGCCAGCGATTCGCAGCCGGCCAATGCGTCGCTCGAGCGCTTCAGCCATCAGCTGGAGCATGATGCACAGATGGAGAGCGACACGCGGGTGCCGGCGGTTGATAGCTTGGTCGGCAACAAGGGTTGAAGCCGTTGGGGGCTGCAAAGCGGCCCCCGATTAGCCCAGCTTTCGCGTAGCATGCCCCTATCTACTGCCCAGGCATCACCTACCATGCTGATCCCCTACGACCAACTGCAAGCCGAAACACTGACCCGCCTGATCGAGGACTTCGTCACTCGCGACGGTACCGATAACGGTGATGACACCCCGCTGGAAACCCGCGTGCTGCGGGTACGCCAGGCATTGGCCAAAGGCCAGGCGTTCATCCTGTTCGACCTGGAAAGCCAGCAATGCCAGTTGCTGGCCAAGCATGATGTACCCAGGGAGTTGCTCGACTAGCAGGCCTGGCCTCTTCGCGGGCTTGTGGGAGCGGGCAAGCCCGCGAAGAGGCCCGCACGGGCATCCTCAGGCCTTGCTCTGCTTGATGTCCTTGATGCGTTTGTACACCTCGGCCCGATGCACCGGCACTTTGCGTGGAGCATCCACGCCAAACCGCACCACCCCCTCCCGCGTCTCTACCACCTTGATGCGGATATCATCGCCAATCACGATGATCTCCCCCACTTCGCGTCCTATTACCAACATGTTCCGGTCCTCCACAGAAAGGGAAAACCGGAGCCTGCCTTGTGGGCATTCTCCTACTCAATAGCTCCGCAGCAAATCAGAAGGATCCTACTTTGCAGGGTAAAATCTCCTACAGATAATTCATCGCGCATGGGACTTGGCACGCATTTTCACCGCCATTTCCGCCATCTCGTCATACAGCTTTTCAGGGGCCTGGCGCTTCAGATGCCACGCCTGACGCCCAGCTTCGTGGGGCAAGATCAGAAACTCCCCTGCGGCGACCTGCTGATGGATGTATTCGGCAATGTCCGCCGCGCTGATCGGCGAGCCTTCCAGCAGTTTGCCAACCTGTGCCTTCATCGCCGGGTTGGGCCCGCGGAACGAGTCCAACAGGTTGGTCTGGAAGAACGATGGGCACACTACATGCACGGCCACCTCAAGCTGACGCAGCTCCACCAGCAGGCTCTCGGAGAGCGCCAGCACGCCGGCCTTGGCCACGTTGTAGTTGCTCATGCCTGGGCCCTGCATCAGTGCGGCCATCGAGGCGACGTTGATGATGCGCCCCTTGCTGCGCTCCAGCAGCGGCAGGAACGCCTTGCAGCCCTTGACCACGCCCATCAGGTTGACCGCGATCTGCCAGTCCCAGTCCTCCAGCGACAGCTCGGCGAAGAACCCGCCCGAGGCGACGCCGGCGTTGTTGACGATTACGTCGATGCCACCGAACTGCTCGGTGCAGGCTTGGGCCAGGGCGGTGAGCTGGCTGTAGTCGCGTACATCGCAGCGCTGAACAAACCCATCGCCGCCGGCTTGGCGGACCTGCTCCAGGGTTTCGCGCAGGCCGCTTTCGTTGACATCGGCCAGCGCCAGGCGCCAGCCCTCGCGCGCCCAGCGCAGGGCGATCTCGCGACCGAGGCCGGACCCGGCGCCAGTGATCATGATGCGGTTTTGCATGGTGGCTGGCCTTGTTTGGTGTGGTTGTGCCACGAGTCTAATCAAGGCCGAGTGGGCAGGCAGGGTTCATCAGGGTAGTGAATGGGTGGGCATGATGCAGGGGAAGCCTTGCGCTGCGAAGAAGCCGCCACTGGCAATACACCGATGGAATCTTTCACAAGCGGCAACAGTCCGAACTTACAAGAGGCCAGCAGTCCAAGGCCCTTGACCTTCAACCACGCAAGGATTCTGTCATGACCACGATTCTGATCATCATCCTGATCCTCCTGCTGATTGGTGGCTTACCGGTCTTCCCGCACTCGCGCAGCTGGGGCTACGGCCCGTCCGGCATCGTCGGCGTGGTGCTGGTGATCCTGCTGGTGCTGTTGTTGCTCGGCATGATATGACGGCGCGCCCGTGGCAGCCGTGCTGTCCAGTTGCCGCTCCAGGCTCATCATCGCTTCGACCAAGGCCTGTACGGACCGTTGCACGGCCTGCAGGTCCTGGGGCTGGGCCTGGCAGCAGCGCTCCACGTCTTCGCACAAGGCTACCAGCCCATCGGCGTGCAGGATGCGCGCCGCGCCTTTGACCCGGTGCGCAAGGCCGGCCACTGCCACAGACGATAGGCCCTCCTGCCTGAGTTTCTGCAGGTCTTCATGGTTACTGGCACGCAGGTCTGCCAGCAGCGCCTTGAATGCAACCTGATCCTTGCCAGCCAGCTGCCAGAGCTGTTGCAAGTCCAACGGTGCCGGGGGCTGGCAAGTAGCGTCGGTGCAAGCCTTGATTGCAGCCAGCGCCTGAACCAGGCTATCCAGGTTCAAAGGTTTGAACAGGCAATCATCCATGCCTGCGTCCAGGCAGGCCTGACGTTCGCTTTGTTGGGCGTTGGCGGTCAACGCGATCAGCCGGCAAGGCGGACGCCCACTGCGGCGCTCGTGCTCGCGAATGGCCCGAGCCAACTCGTGACCGTTCAGGCGCGGCATGTTGCAGTCACTGATCACTACATCGAAATGCGCTCCCAACCACAGCCGCAGGGCTTGCGAGCCATCCTCGGCGACGCTTGCCTGGTGGCCTAGAAACTTCAGCTGCTGAGCCAGCAACAGCCGGTTGGCGGGATAATCATCGACCACCAACACACGCAGGCACACCGGTTTGCCTGCGATCGGCGCAGGCGCCGCAGCCATCAACGGAGCCTCGCTCGTCAGCAGCGGCAGTTGCAGCAGAATGGCCACCGTAGTGCCCTTCCCCAAGGTGCTGCTCAGGCGTAACTGCCCACCCATCATTTCGCACAGGCTACGACTTATGCTCAGGCCCAGGCCTGCGCTGCTACGGGGTGATTGCTGCTGGTTACTGGCCTGGCGAAACGGTTGTCCCAGGCTGGCCAGCTCCTTGGCCGCAATGCCCACACCGGTATCACGCACTTGCAGCCAGACTTCCAGACGATCGCCGCGCGGCACGCCGCTCAGGCTGACCACAACCTGTCCCTGGCGGGTGAACTTAATGGCATTGCTCAGCAGGTTCGCCAACACTTGCTTGAAGCGCAACGGGTCGAGCATGACCTCGCTTGCCACGGCCCCCTGGGTCTTGAGCAGCAGTGCCAGGCCCTTGCCACGCGCTTGCTGTTCGAACAGCTGGATGACCTGCTCGACGGGCTCACGCAGGCACACTCGCCGGGGCGTCAGCTGCAGGTGGCCAGCCTCGATCCGGCTGATGTCGAGGATATCGCCGATCAGTTCGTGCAGCCCTCGCGCAGCCTTGGTCGCCACTTCGATTGCGCAGCGGTCGAGCACACCCTGGGTGGAGTTGCGCTGGACCAGTTCGAGCATGCCCATCAACGCACTCAGGGGCGTGCGAATCTCGTGGCTCATGGTGGTGAGAAAGCAGGTCTTGGCCTGGCTGGCTGCTTCCGCGTCCAACTTGGCGCGCTCCAGCGCCACCTGCAGGCGACGCAGGTAACGAATCCACAGCAGCGACAGCAGCAGCAACGCGGATGCGGCAAGGAAACCGAGCAGTACCTTGCTGCGGTAGCGTGCCCAGACGCCATCGGCCACGATCATCGGCTGGCGCCAGCGGCGCACCAATGCATCGGTCTCGCGCGGTGACAGGCTGAGCAGCGCTTGGTCAACGATGCCCAACAGTTCACTGCCACCGGCAGCGCCAGCCAGGGCAACGTGCGCCGGCGGCACGGCCAGGCTGGCCTGGACTTGCAGGCGCCCGGGGTACCACTGGGCGATCAGTGCGCGGGCTTCATCGAGCCCCAGCATGGCGCCGTCGACCTGGCCACGCGCCAGGGCATGCAAGGCATCCAGCGGGCCTTGCGTGAAGTGCTGACGTAGCTTGGGGTAACGCCGCCGCAACAGCTCGGCCATGGAACTGCCAGAAACCAGTGCAATGGTGTGCTCGGCAAGCCGCTCGAAGTCGGTTTCGACCGCAGCTCCGCTGCGGGTTACCAGCACCCACGGCGTGCTCAGGTAAGCCCGGCTGAACGATAGTTGCTGCTCCAGCGCCGAACTGTGCGCCAACCCGGCGATCAGCTGGGCCTTGCCCTGCATCAACTGCCCGATCATCTGCTGCTGGCCGTTGATCGCCTGCACCTCGAAGTTCAGCCCGGTGCGCTGCGACACCGCCTGCAGGATGTCCAGGCTCAGCCCGCGCAGTTCACCCTTGCTGTCGCGGTAGCTCTGCGGCAGCGACTGATTGTCCACCAGCACCCGCACCGTGGGGTTGTCCTGCAACCAGCGCAACTGGGCCGGGTTCAGTTGCAAGGGTTGGGGCGCATGCGTAGCGCTGGCGAGTGGGTCCCAACGCTCGCGGATACGCCCGCGCTGCGCTTCATCAATGTTGCCCAAGGCCTGCCGGACCAAGGCCGGCAAGGGCGTACCGTTATCGAACATGGCAAAGCCGATGCCCTGACGGGGCATTGCCGCATGGCCAGCCTCCACCACCCCGGCAAAAGGGTTACGCCCCAGCACGTGGCGAGCGACCATGGCACTACCCAGATAAAGATCGGCCTGGCCCAGTGGCAACGCCGCCATGGCACTGAACGGGCTTGGGTGCAACTGCACCTGCGCCATCGGGTAGTACTGGCGCACCTGCGCCAAGGGCCGATAGCCTTCTACCATCACCAGGCGAAACGGCTCGTCGCGATCCACTTGCGGGTGCTGCTCGGCAGCCATGAACAATGGCCAGTCATCGGCATAGGGCGGAGATAACAACAGGCCGGCCGCTTGCGCCTGCTGCTCGGTCACCGAGCCGAGCAGGTCGATCCCGCCCTCGCGCAAGGCAGTGCTCGCGTCCTCGAACGAGGCGAACACCTGCACGGTCATGTCCAGGTTCAGCTGTGCGGCCACCAAGCTCGCATAGTCTGCGCTGATTCCCTCGTAGGTGCGGCCAGTACCGAGCATGTCGAGGGGCGGCTGGTCGTTCGCCAGCACACCCAGGCGCAGCACCCGCTGACGCCACAGCCAGCGCAGCTCGGCGCCATCGGGCTCGATTCGCAAGCCGTCCTGTACAGCCCGGCCATGCAGCGTCGGCACTGCCGCGCCAGCTAGCGGAAACAGGCAGAACAATAACAACAAGCATAGGATTCGCACGACCAGAACAAATCAGAGCAAGTGATTGCGACGAGCGAAATCCGCCATGTCGATCAGCGATCTGAGCCGCAACTTTTGCAGCAAGCGCCCCTTGTAGGTGCTGATGGTCTTGCTGCTCAGCAGCATCATCTCAGCGATGTCCTTGTTGCTCAGGCCACGGGCCAGATGCAGCATCACGGTCAGCTCACGGTGGCTGAGGCTGGCGGTAAGTTGTGCCTCGGTGGAGGCCAGTTCGTGGCTATGCACCGAACTCAGAAGCACCTCGGGGAAATACATGAACCCCGACCGGATAGCACGAACCGCCTTGTTCAGTTCGCCCAGGTCGTTGGTCTTGGAAACGAAGCCCGCCGCACCGGCCTGTAGGCAGCGCAGCGAATAGGCCTCAGCCGTGTGCGAGGTCAACACCAGGGTCTTGACCCGCTGCTCCATGCGGTTGACCCTTTCAATCACCTCCATGCCATTGAGACCTGGCATGCTCAGGTCGAGAATGATCAGGTCCGGCAACTGATCGCGCACCAGGCGCATCGCCTCGGCGCCATTGTCGGCCTGGCCGACCACCGTGATTCGCTCCTGACGCAACAACTGGCACACCGTGGCGCGGATGAACGGATGGTCATCGACGATTAGTACTTTATACATGGCCTTCCTCACTTGCCTGACCGGCGGTATTAGCCCCGCTGGCGATTGCCGTTATCAGCGTATTTACCTGGATGATCATCCCTCCAACACCATGAGCCGCTGCTCGGCACCTTCGTGCAGCTCGAACTGATGCACCTTGGCAGCCTGGCCTTCGAACTGCCGGGTACGACCTGGCAGCAGATGGTGCTTGGTGGCCGGCTCGCACCCCTGGTCACGGGCCTGGCATTGGCGGAAATGGTCGAGCACGACGGTGGCATTGCCTTCGTTGCGCACGGTCAAGGCACCGGCCTGGCGGTGCACTGGCGTCTGGTAGCGGGGCTGGTTGGGCCGAACGAAAAGCAACGTGCCATAGCCGGCCAGCAGGTTGACACCGGCCTTGAGGTTGTCGCGGTACTCTTCGGCCTGCGCCTCACTCACGGCAAAGCCATCACCCAGCTCTGGCAGCACCGGGATGAAGCGCAGGCGGTAGTAGCGCTCGGCGTCCCGCGTGCCCCGATACAGCAGGCGCACGGCCTGCATGCCTCGCGCGGGCACGATCAGCCGCGCCGGGCTGACCACCAGGCCACGCTGCTGCAAATCCAGGCCGTCCAGGTCGACTTCTCGGTGCGTGCCATTACTGTCGTAGACCAGCTCGACCACGCTGACCTTGACGAAGGCCGTGGCGTCACCGCCGTTGCGCACGCGCTTGAGCAACGTACTCTTGCCTGCCTCCAGGTAGTCATACAGCCCGCCCACGTTCAGCTCAGGTGCCGCATGCAGCAGCCCGGGCAGCAGCAACACGGCGAGGCCGACCGATCGGTACAGGTTCATCGTTACATCCTCCATGCCATGAAATAGCGACGGCCACTGACCATCACCGCGATAATCCACAAAATGCGAAGTGAAAAATGCAGGAAACGCCCCTGCTGCAATTGGGAAATTTCCTAAAGACAAATTGCAGCTAAAGCTGGGCATCGAAGACCACTGTCACCTCGCCCTCATAACGGCTGCCGGGGTAGTTGAACATCGCCTTCACGTGTGGCTCACCCACTTCGAAATGCAGTTGGCTCGACTGGTTGAAGACCGGGGCCACCGATTCGAAGGCCAGGGCGTTGCCGCGCCCGTTCGGCAGGAGCACTTTCTGTACCGGCCCTCCGCCATGCTGTATGCCCCCCGGCAGGCTCAACGCGACGGTGACAGGCACCTGATGCCCAGCATCGTTACGCATGCCGCAACCGCTGCCGTCGTAGTAGCGGCACAGTTTGTAGACCTTGAAGGGGCCGGTGGACCACAGGCGAAACGGCAGGTCATGGTCCAGCCGTTCCGGCGCGGCCCTGCCACCCTGCCAGGCCCGCCACCCCCCCGGCGGCTCGAGCACCGCACGCTCCGAGCCAGCCGGGAAGTCGAAAACGAAGGTGTGTTGCACATCGAGCCTGAAATTCAGGTTGAAGATGGCGCCGTTCAGGTCGCTGACACCATTGCCGAAGTCGAAGTCGCCACCCGGCCCTATCGAATAGGCAACACTGCCGGTGTAGATGCCCGGCTTCATGCGAGAGGGCGCGGGCATGTCGAGCTTGTAGGCGACACCCATGTCTTTGACTTCGCTGACGATCACCTGGCCGGCATCACCGACTTCAGGGTCCGAATAACAGCCAGTGGGAGCCTGTGGCGCGTTCAAGGCCCACAGGTACCACACAGGAGGGGGTTGCGTGGGGACCCCATAGGTTCGCCTGTAATTGCAACCACCGCCAATGGACTGGGTGTAGGCCGGGTTGTTGCGGTAATGGGTTCCGCCCACCACATTCTGGCTAACCGCCGTCATCTCGAAGCGCAACGAATGATGGTCACCCGTTTCGGCATGGAACACATCCACCTGGCGCGCTGCCGGTAACTGGACGTAAAAGCGGTTACGCACATCCGGGTCTGCCGTAACCGTGGTCTTGGTGTAGCTGATCGGGATCTGTAGCGCTTTCGTGCTGGTGCACTCTGCGGGCCAGCGCTGGCAGAACGATGCCAAGGGCGTGGTGTTTTCAAAGTGCCCCGATGCCTGGCCGCGATACTGCGCGCTGACCGTGGCCTCTAGCGCACAGGCCTGTTGCCCCCATGACACCAGGCCCATGCACAGACACGCCAGTGTGGATAGCCAACCCCGTTTCGACATGCTGCTCAACTCCGCTCCCCTCCCAATCCAGACACGGCCTGAGCCAGGTCACCCGGCTTGCACGACAGGTCGCCTGCCAGCAGCACGTCCCCTTCGCGCTCCAGCGTGGCCAGGTCCAACTGCAACAGGCACAACGGCGTCCCGCCCTGATGCACCTCGAGGCTGGGTGTGGACTCACTCATTTCCACGGCGAACAAACCGCCACTCTCGGACACACTGCGGCTGGCGTGGTTGACCACTTGCGCACCACTCAGGGGCTGCCCCTGGCCATCGAGCAGGCGCCCCAGCACCGTGACCGTGCGCACCACCCGCAGCTTGCGGTAAGCCACCGCACCGCGGTTCAGGTGGTAGTCCAGGCTGGTCGGCTGGATCACCGCCGCCGCTTCGTTGTCGCCTTCGAGGTCGAACTGCACATAACCTGACTTGTAGGCCTGGACCGGGACCACATTGCGCCCAGGACGCAGGTTGGCGCCGAGGCCGTGCTGGTCGTTGGCGCGCAGCGTCAGGCCGTCGATATCGCTCTCGACATCGACGATCAGCCCGGCGTCGTGGGGCAGGTACTGGCCGGTAACTGCCACCTTGCCCTCACCCACGGCAACGATGCTCTGCAGGTTCAGGCCCGCGCTGACATCACCGTTATAAGAGGAACTCATGGCATAGGCATCGCCGTACAACGCCTGCCCCTGGAACTGCGCGTTGCCGCCTAAGCCGACGCCGTAACGGTCCGCCGTGGCGGTAGCACCCAGGCTGTGCAGCGCGCCCATGTCCACATCGCGCATGTACGACAGCGAGGCATTCTGGTCGCGCCCACCCTCGTGCGATGTGCGGCTGCCGATGCTGGCGGCAATCCGCTCGCCCGGGCCGCCCAGGCTCATGCTCAACGCCAGGTTGACACCCCGGCTGCGTTCATCACCGCTGCTTCGCGTGCCAGGCCGGTCGAACACACTTAACCGCCAGTTGGCATCCGAGCCGAGAAACTTGCCGTAATACGACCAGCCCAGGTCGATGCCCAAGCCTTCGGCAGCCCCGGTACTGTGAGCCACGCGCACCGTTGCCGTACTGCGGTTATCCAGCCGGTGAGTGAGCATCGCAGAGGTCTGGGTTTGCTCTGCGTATTGCACATCCTGGCTGTGGGTCGGCCGGCTGAGGCTCTCCAACCAGGTACGGCTGTGGCTCAGCACCAGCGAGCCGAGGTCGTGGTTATGGATCAGTTGCAGGTCGTAGCCGTCCCCTTGGCCTTCGCTACGGTAGATATTGCCGTAGAGCTTGAGCCGGTCGAACGGATCCCAATCGAGGGAAGTGCCATACTGCATCGCCTCATTCACTTGCTGCACGGACGCCCCAGGATTGCCCGGGGGTGCAGCAGGTAGTTGGCCAGCACTCCGGCGCTGAGGCTGTCGTCGCCCTCATCGTCCCAATTGCTCAGCAGACGCTCCTGCTGCCCCAGGTACAGGTTGTAGCGCCAGCGGCTGTCGGCATTGCGCCAGCTGTTGGGTTTGTAGACGAACTCCTCGGTGCGGGCGGTTTCCTGCCCGTCCTCGATCAGGCGCACCTCGACCTGGTAGATGCCGCCGGGCAGCACCCGGGTGTCCAGCGCCTGCAAGCCAGGCTGCACCGGCTGGCTGTTGATCAGCACGCCATTGCGATAGATCTCCACCACGCCTGGCCGATTGGGCGTGACATGGATCGGTGTGGAACTGGCCTGACCAGTGTCGATCAGCAAGCTGTCGCTGCTGCCCAGCATCACGCCCAGAGCGGTGTCTGACTGCCGCCCAAGCAACCGAGGTTGGCGGGTGAGCCCCTGGGTACCGGGGATGAAGTAGCCCAGGCGAAAGAAATGTCGCTCATGCAGCCGTTCGGCATAAAGCTGGCTGATACGGTGCCGGGTTTGCTCGTCAGCGACGCTGCCGCGGTCAACCTGGGCATCGGCCAGGGTACTCCAGTCATTCCAGCTGCCCTGCCCTTGCAGCGAGTAGAGCCCGCTGGTATCGCCGCCATCACTGACCAGGTTGAGCTGATTACGCAACAGCACCCCTCCGCCCTGTTCGGGCAGGGTATGGAAGCGCGGCACCTCACCCCCGCGCTCGGCGGCATCGGTGAGCAGCGACAATTGAGAGTTCACCAGGCTGTAGTGGATGGCCTTCAGGCCATCCGGGCAGTCGCCCTGGCAGTTGCCCAGCGGGCGGCCGGTGGCCAGGCGCTCCTGCCACCGCCGGCGCAAGTTATCGGGTTCACGGCTGTCGCCATGGTCGGTAAATTCCAGCAGTTGCACGCGCTCGTCGCGGCTTAGCACCACCGTGGCATCGCCCAGGTTGCGCCCATCCAGGTCTACCCGCACGGCCAATGGCACGTCAAAAAAATGCGCCTCGAACTCGTGCGGCAAACCTTGCGCCTGGCTGACCACACCCATACCGGTGCCTACCGTTTTGGCACCTGCCGGCAGCGTGGCCAGGCAAGCTGCGAACGATGCGCTTGTTAAAATTTTGGAGGAAGCCATAACCCTGCCCAAAGACAAATACCCACTCCAACCCCCGGCATGCACCAGGAGCGGAGGGGCTGAACGACAAATGGAGGGGATGCGTGGGGGTCAGGGTGCAGCGGTTTCGAACATCATGCTGACCAGGCCTTGATAGTTGCCGGGCAGGTAGCCGCCCGCAGGTGCCTGCGCGGCAACTTCGAAGTCGACAATCGCACCCGGTGCGGCCTGGGCTTCGGTAAGGATCTCGGCGGCGCTGGTAGTCAGGATGGTGTCGCCGATCTTGACGTCCAGGTTGATGGCGTCCAGGCCACTGCTGACTACCGCAGGCGACAGCAGGTGCGCAGTGATCGGGCCGATGGTGCTCTTGGCTTGCAGTTGCTTGCGAACTGGAGTCAGGCTGCCCTGAAACGAGTTCCAAGCCATGTCCTGCGGGTCGTTCATCCAGTTTCCGCCCACGGGTTCGACGTAGAACGAGGCTGTTGGCACGGTCGCGGTGATCAACACCTGTTTCTCGATCGGGTCCGCGGCCATGGCCGGGCCCGCGACGAGGGCTGCGAAGGGAAGTGCCAGAAGCAATGCTTTCACGAGTATATCTCCTTGAAACTTGTGAGTAACGCGTTCGATTAATCGTCAATCGGTCGAATACTATCGACGGGGGGCGATTATTCGGATTTGCTCACAGGAGAACTACAGGACACTTCCGAGCGACGTGTTGAAATTTCTGAAGATGGCAAAAATGCCGAAGCGCAATTGACAACGCCCCGACTGGCGGGGCGTTGTTTTCAAGCGAGGACCGTTGGCTTAGTGGGACACCGCCCCACTGGCACCCAGGCCCGTCTGCGAACGCACGAACTGCGGGTAGAACAGCGCACGTTCGTCGTCAGCCGCCTTGGACTTGTCGGTGACCGAGAAGAACCAGATGCTGACGAAGGCAATGGCCATCGAGAACAGCGCCGGGTACTCGTAGGGGTAGATCGGCTTCTCGTGGCCGAGGATCTGCACCCAAATGGTCGGGCCGAGGATCATCAGCGTCACCGCACTCACCAGGCCCAACCAACCGCCGATCATGGCGCCACGGGTGGTCAGCTTCTTCCAGTACATCGAAAGCAGCAGTACCGGGAAGTTGCAGCTGGCGGCGATGGAGAAGGCCAGGCCGACCATGAAGGCAATGTTCTGCTTCTCGAACAGGATGCCCAGGCCGATCGCCAGCACGCCCAGGGCGACGGTGGTGATCTTCGACACACGGATCTCGTCCTTGTCGTTGGCCTTGCCCTTGCGCCATACGCTGGCGTACAGGTCGTGGGACACCGCCGAGGCACCGGCCAGGGTCAGGCCAGCCACCACCGCCAGGATGGTGGCGAAGGCCACCGCCGAGATGAAGCCGAGGAACACACTGCCACCCACGGCATTGGCCAGGTGCACCGCTGCCATGTTGTTGCCACCCAGCAGGGCGCCGGCGGCGTCCTTGAAGTCCGGGTTGGTGCTGACCAGCAGGATCGCGCCAAAGCCGATGATGAAGGTGAGGATGTAGAAGTAGCCGATGAAGCCGGTTGCGTACAACACGCTCTTGCGCGCTTCCTTGGCGTCACTGACGGTGAAGAAGCGCATCAGGATGTGCGGCAGGCCAGCGGTACCGAACATCAGTGCCAGGCCCAGCGAGAATGCCGAAATCGGGTCCTTGACCAGGCCGCCAGGGCTCATGATCGCCTCGCCCTTGGCGTGCACCTTGATGGCTTCGGAGAACAGCGTGTTGAAGTCGAAGCCCACGTGCTTCATTACCATCAGCGCCATGAAGCTGGCACCGGACAGCAGCAGCACGGCCTTGATGATCTGTACCCAGGTGGTGGCCAGCATGCCGCCGAACAGCACGTACAGGCACATCAGGATACCCACCAGGATCACCGCCACGTGGTAGTCCAGGCCGAACAGCAGCTCGATCAGCTTGCCGGCACCGACCATCTGCGCGATCAGGTAGAACGCCACCACCACCAGCGAGCCGGAGGCCGACAGGGTGCGGATTTCCTTTTGCCCAAGGCGATACGAGGCCACGTCGGCGAAGGTGTACTTGCCCAGGTTGCGCAGGCGCTCGGCAATCAGGAACAGGATGATCGGCCAGCCGACCAGGAAGCCGATCGAGTAGATCAGGCCGTCGTAGCCAGAGGTGAACACCAGCGCGGAAATACCCAGGAACGAGGCGGCCGACATGTAGTCGCCAGCAATCGCCAGGCCGTTCTGGAAGCCCGTGATCTTGCCACCGGCAGCGTAGTAGTCCGACGCCGACTTGTTGCGTTTGGAAGCCCAGTAGGTAATCCCGAGGGTAAAGGCGACGAAAGCCACGAACATGGCGATGGCGGAAACGTTAAGCGGTTGTTTGTGCACCTCGCCGGTCAGGGCATCGGCGGCCCACACCGCGGGTGCGAAGGCTCCGCAGGCCAGTATGGCCAGTGCTTTGGCGTGGCGAATCATTGTTGCGCCTCCTTCAGGATGGCCTTGTTCAGCTCATCGAATTCGCCGTTGGCGCGGCGTACGTAGATGGCGGTCAGGACGAATGCCGAAACGATCAGGCCGACGCCCAGGGGAATGCCCCAGGTAATCGATGACTCAGGGCTGAGCTTGGCGCCCAACACTTGAGGACCATAGGCAATCAGGAGGATGAAAGCGCAGTACAGGCCGAGCATGATCGCCGAGAGAATCCAGGCGAACCGTTCGCGTTTGCTGACCAGCTCCTTGAAGCGGGGGCTGTTTTGTATCGAGAGGTAAATGCTGTCGTTCATTGTTTTTGTCCTAGCAGCACAGATAGGGGATGGAACCCACGCCCTTACTTTATGCGGCTGTCGAACGCCAACCAGACGACCTTAGTCTTAGATGCAACGGTGTTTTACCGATTGCGTAACAAAGTGACGGCACTTTCGCGGGCATGCCCGCTCCCACAGGGCATCACAATGCTCGAAGGCGGTGATATACCTGTGGGAGCGGGCAAGCCCGCGAAGCAGCGAAACTGGCCCGTGAAGGTGGTTACTTACCCGTCCA
Organism: Pseudomonas sp. NY11955; assembly: GCF_048068035.1. Taxonomy (NCBI): domain Bacteria; kingdom Pseudomonadati; phylum Pseudomonadota; class Gammaproteobacteria; order Pseudomonadales; family Pseudomonadaceae; genus Pseudomonas; species Pseudomonas sp. NY11955. Next base: position 436,912 of record NZ_JBLUPS010000002.1, on the reverse strand, counting down.
CTCCTTCACCCGATCCGGGTGCTTGGCCACCCAGTCCTTGGCCGCTGCTTCAGGCTTGGCGCCTTCCTGGATCGCCAGCATCACCTCGCCGATCTCATCCTTGGACTGCCAGTTGAACTTCTTCAGGAACTCCGCCACTTCCGGTGCCTTGGTCGCCAGTTCCTTGCTGCCGATGCTGTTCACGGTTTCCGCCGCGCCATACACGCCTTTCGGGTCTTCGAGGAACTTCAGTTTCCACTTGGCGAACATCCAGTGCGGGACCCAACCGGTCACCGCAATCGACTGTTGCTTGGCATAGGCTCGGCCCAGCTCTGCCGTCATCGCCGCGCCCGAACTGGCCTGCAACTTGTAGCCGGTCAGGTCGTAGTCCTTGATCGCCTGGTCGGTTTTCAGCATCACCCCAGAGCCTGCGTCGATGCCGACAATTTTCTGTTTGAAGCTGCTATCTGTCTTGAGGTCGGCGATGCTTACCGCCTTGACGTACTCGGGGACGATCAGGCCGATCTTGGCGTCCTTGAAGTTCGGGCCGTAGTCGACCACGTTGTCCTTGTTCTTGGTCCAGTACTCGCCGTGGGTCACCGGCAGCCAGGCCGACAGCATGGCATCGAGCTTGCCGGTTGCCACGCCCTGCCACATGATCCCCGTGGCCACTGCCTGCAACTTCACGTCGTAGCCGAGTTTCTGCTTGATCACTTCGGCGGCCACGTTGGTGGTCGCCACGCTGTCGGCCCAACCATCCACGTAGCCAATGCTTACTTCTTTAGCCATTGCCTGTGCAGCGCTCATGGCCATTACCAGGGCGGTGCCCACACCCAGGAAACGTCGCATTTTTTTCAAAGTTGCCATCAAAGCATCCCCTCGTCAGGTCTTGGAGATTGCATCATCTTCCTGCACCACAGCTCGACCTGATCCAGCTGCGACCTGTACCCGCCCCATATGCGACAGCACTATGCCATTAGCGCCATTGGCCTACGCCGGCCTGCGCGATCCTTGCATGCCAAAGCGTTGGCGCCGGGCTACTATCTACCCTTTTGTGCCCGACGATGGACCGCCCGATGCCCAGTTCCACCCGCCTGCTGTTGCCGTTGTACCTGCTTGCCTGCCTGGTGGCCCTGCTTGGGCTTGGGGGCCTCTGGTACGGGCTGGGCAAGCCGGTTCACCTGGCCGATGCGGCCAGCCCGACGCACAAGCTGCAGTGCGCTTCGTACACCCCGTTCGACAAGGACCAGTCACCCTACGACCAACCGCTGCGCCTGCGCCCGGCGCGGATGGACGCCGACCTGGCGTTACTGGCCGAGCGATTCCAGTGCATCCGTACCTATTCCATGAGCGGTCTTGAGGCAATCCCGGCGCTGGCACGCAAACATGGCCTCAAGGTGATGCTGGGCGCCTGGGTGAACGCCCACCCGGCCGACACCGAGAAGGAAATCAACCTGCTGATCGCCGCCGCCAATGCCAACCCCGACGTGGTCAGCGCGGTGATCGTCGGCAACGAGACACTGCTGCGCAAAGAAGTAACCGGTGCGCACCTGGCCAAGCTGATCGCCCGGGTGAAAAGCCAGGTCAAGGTGCCGGTGACCTACGCCGATGTCTGGGAGTTCTGGCTGCAGCACCCGCAGATAGCCCCGGCAGTGGACTTCCTGACCATCCACCTGCTGCCCTACTGGGAAGACGACCCGCGCGGCATCGACGATGCCTTGGCCCACGTTGCCGACGTGCGCCAGGTGTTCGGCACACGCTTCGCGCCCAAGGACATCCTGATCGGCGAAACCGGCTGGCCCAGCGAAGGCCGCCAACGCGAAACCGCGGAGCCCAGCCGGGTCAATGAGGCGCGCTTCATCCGTGGCTTCGTGGCCATGGCCGAGAGCAACGGCTGGCACTACAACCTGATCGAAGCGTTCGACCAGCCGTGGAAGCGCGCCAACGAGGGTGCGGTGGGTGGCTACTGGGGGCTGTACGACGCCGACCGGCAGGACAAAGGCGTGCTCGAAGGGCCGGTCAGCAACTTGCATTACTGGCCGCAGTGGTTGCTGGCCAGTGCCCTGCTGATGGTGATCATGCTGGTGTTGGCCGGCCCCCCCGCGACACCGATGGCGGCCTTGCTGTTGCCCTTGCTGGCCGCGTTTGGCGCCGGGTGCCTGGGGCTGTGGGGCGAGCTGATGCGCACCCATGCGCGCTTTGCTGGAGAATGGCTGTGGGCGGTTGCGCTGACCGGTCTGAATCTGCTGGTGCTGGCCCATGCGCTTCTGGCCCTGACGCAGCGGGTGGGCTGGCGCGAGCGGTTGTTCGCCTGGCTGCAGGCACGGGCCGGCTGGTTGCTGCTGGCCGCAGGCTTTGCCGCGGCGGTGAGCATGCTGGCGATGGTGTTCGACCCACGCTACCGCAGCTTCCCCAGCGCGGCGCTGGCGTTGCCGGCGCTGGTGTATGTGCTGTGGCCGGTGCGGGCACGGCGGGCGGAAGTGGCCTTGCTGGCGTTCATCGTCGGCGCCGGGGTGGCGCCGCAGTTGTTCATCGAAGGCCTGGAGAATCAGCAGGCCTGGATGTGGGCGGTGGTGAGCGTACTGATGACAGCGGCCTTGTGGCGGAGCTTGCGGCTGCGCCCGGCTTAACTGCTGTGGTGGAGCGGAAACCGAGCGCCGCCCGCGCGGCGCATCGCGAGCGAAGCTCGCTCCTACATTTGTTTCGGGCCAATTATTCCTGTGAAGGTCGCGCGCGACCCCTTTGCGCTTGGCGCGATATCGCGTCGTACAAACAAGGCGGTCGCGCGCGCCTGCCACAGGCGATACTGGCCCGAAACAAATGTAGGAGCGAGCTTCGCTCGCGATGCGCCGCGCGGGCGGCGCTCGGTTTCTGCCTCACTACAAAAATCAAATCAGGCCCATGTCAACCTCGCCAACGTCATCTGACCAAGCGTAACGCTGCGAGCACCAGCGCAAACACTGCAATGCTGGCGGTATAGAGCACCAGCGCTGGCACTGCGAACATCAATGCCAGCACCGCCAGCCACCAACCGGCACGACCGGAAACCACCTGTGCCAGCAGCGCCAGGCCCAACCCACTCCAGGCCATCACCTGATGGTGAATGCCCAGCCCCAGCAGCGAGCGCACTTCGCACTGCCAATACGCCGCAGGCGCCGTGCACAGCCCTACCCACTGGCCATCCTCCATCAGCCCGTAGCGCACGCCATAACTGGCCGCGAGCCACAGCCCCAGAAACAGCACCAGCAGCGCCGTCGGCAGCGAACGAGACATCCTGTTCTCCAATAGCGGTAATCGAAAGCATCCATGATCGCTTATGCCCGGTTGTAAGGCAAAATCACACCTCTGCAGCTATGTTGCAGATAACAAGCACACCAAAGGCCACCGCAGCTGGCAACTTTGCCAGGCCGGATGTGGTCCTAGCCTGCACACTGCTCGACCTTGCGTTCTTTTGGGGGATTACATGCTTCGATCTTTGCGCCTCGCTGCCCTGCTCGGCAGCCTGCTCATGGCGATGGCCGCTTCAGCGCGGGATATCGACGCTGCCAGCTATGGCTACCCCTTGACCAACCCGTTCGAGGCGACCATCGCCACCACGCCGCCGGACCAGCGGCCTACCCTGCCCAGCGACGATGAAATCAACCAGTCGGACTACAGCCTGAACCTGCGCCCGGAGCGCGAATTCACCCTGCCCGACAACTTCTGGGCCGTGAAAAAGCTCAAGTACCGCCTGGCTCGCCAGGACCGTGAAGCACCGCTGATCTTCATCATCGCAGGCACCGGTGCGCCGTATAGCAGCAGCATCAATGAATACCTGAAAAAACTGTTCTACCAGGCCGGTTTCCATGTGGTGCAACTGTCGTCGCCCACCAGCTACGACTTCATGAGCGCCGCCTCGCGCTTTGCCACCCCCGGCGTCAGCCAGGAAGACGCCGAAGACATGTACCGGGTCATGCAGGCCGTGCGCGCCCAGCACCCGCGCCTGCCCGTCAGCGAGTTCTACCTCACCGGTTACAGCCTGGGTGCGCTCGACGCCGCCTTCGTCAGCCACCTGGACGAAACCCGCCGCAGCTTCAACTTCAAGCGCGTGCTGCTGCTGAACCCACCGGTCAACCTCTACACCTCGATCAACAACCTGGACAAGCTGGTGCAAACCCAGGTCAAGGGCATCGACCGCAGTACCACGTTCTATGAGCTGATGCTGCAAAAGCTCACCCGCTATTTCCAGGAAAAGGGCTACATCGACCTGAACGACGCCCTGCTCTACGACTTCCAGCAGTCGCGCCAGCACCTGTCCAACGAACAGATGGCCATGCTGATCGGCACGTCGTTTCGCTTCTCGGCAGCCGACATTGCCTTTACTTCCGACCTGATCAACCGGCGCGGCCTGATCATTCCACCAAAGTTCCCGATCACCGAGGGCAGCAGCCTTACGCCGTTCTTCAAGCGTGCCCTGCAATGCGACTTCGACTGCTACATGACCGAGCAAGTGATCCCGATGTGGCGTGCCCGCACCGACGGCAACAGCATCCTGCAGCTGGTCAACCAGGTGAGCTTGTATGCCCTGGAAGACTACCTGCGCAGCAGCGACAAGATCGCCGTGATGCACAACGCCGACGACGTCATCCTCGGCCCCGGCGACATCGGCTTCCTGCGCAAGGTATTCGGTGACCGGCTGACCCTTTACCCCCATGGCGGCCATTGCGGCAACCTTAATTACCGCGTCAACAGTGACGCCATGCTGGAGTTCTTCCGTGGTTAACAAACTCCTCTTCGCCACTGCCCTGCTTGCCGCCGGCCACACCCTGGCCGCCGAAACCGCCCCCCGGGCCAGCGTGGTCGAGGCCGACCCGCAAGTGACTGCCGCACCACTGGCGCCCGAAGCCGACGGCTTCATCGACCCGCTGCGCGAGCTTAAATTCAACCCCGGGCTGGACCAGCGCGAGTTCGAGCGCTCTACCCTGGAAGCATTGAACGTGTACGACCCGCTGGAGTCGGTCAACCGGCGCATCTATCACTTCAACTACCGGCTGGACCAATGGGTGCTGCTGCCGCTGGTCAGTGGCTACCAGTACGTCACCCCGCGCTTCGTGCGTACCGGGGTGAGCAACTTCTTCAACAACCTCGGCGATGTGCCGAACCTGTTCAACAGCGTGTTGCAGCTCAAGGCCAAGCGCTCGGCAGAGATCACTGCACGGCTGATGTTCAACACCATCATCGGTATGGGTGGGTTGTGGGACCCGGCAACCAGCATGGGCCTGCCGCGCCAGAGCGAAGACTTTGGCCAGACCCTGGGCTTCTACGGCGTACCCGACGGGCCTTACCTGATGCTGCCGGTGCTGGGGCCATCGAACCTGCGCGACACCACCGGGCTGGTGGTGGACTATGCCGGTGAACAGGCGATCAACTACCTGAACGTGGCCGAAGCCAGCACCGACCACCCGGAGATTTTCGCCCTGCAGGTGGTTGACAAGCGCTACACCACCAAATTCCGCTATGGCCAACTGAACTCGCCGTTCGAGTACGAGAAGGTGCGGTATGTGTATACCCAAGCGCGCAAGTTGCAGATAGCCGAGTAGCCAGGTCTGGCCTCTTCGCAGCACAAGGCTGCTCCTACAACGCCACGCAGTCCCCTGTAGGAGCAGCCTTGTGCTGCGAAGAGGCCCGAACAGACAGCATCAAATCCCCAGGAATTGACACAGCTCGCGCTTCTTCGCCAGCGCGTCCCGCCGCCCCAGTTCAATCAGCTCACTGCAATAGCTGGCCTCGAACAGCAGATAGCTCAACACCCCCGCACCGCTGGTGCGGGTCGCCCCCGGCCCGCGCAGGAACAAGCGCAGCGCCGCCGGCAACTCGCGCCGGTGCCGGGCGGCAATTTCATCCAGCGGCTGGCTGGGCGCCACCACCAGCACGTCGATCGGTGCCAGGCCCAGGCGCCGCGCATCCAGATGCGCCGGCAACAGCCGGCTCAGGTGGTTGAGGCGCTGCAACAGTTCGATATCGTCTTCCAGGCTGTCAATGAAGGTACTGTTGAGCATATGCCCGCCGATCTGCGCCAAGCTCGGCTGCTGCCCGCTGAACACCCGCTGGGTCGGCAAGGGTGGCGCTGGCCGTTGCGGGTTGCCGCTGACCCCAACCACCAGCACCCGGCTGGCGCCCAGGTGCAAGGCCGGGCTGATCGGTGCCGACTGGCGCACCGCACCGTCGCCGTAATACTCGTCGCCCAGTTGCACTGGGGCGAACAGCAGCGGGATCGCCGCGCTGGCCAGCAGGTGGTCGATGGTCAGCGGCGTGGGCACGCCGATGCGGCGGTGGCGCAGCCAGGCCTCGATGGTGCCGCGGCCTTGGTAGAAGGTTACCGCCTGGCCGGACTCGTAGCCGAAGGCGGTCACCGCCACGGCGCGCAGTTGCTCGGCGGCCAGGGAGTGGCCGATGCCATCCAGGTTCAGGTGCGCTTGCAGCAAGCTGCGCAATGGACTGCTGTCGAGCAAAGCCACCGGCGCCTGGCCGCCCAGGCCGAGCAGGCTGTGGCCGACGAAACGGCTGGCCTGACGCACCACCCCGGGCCAGTCGCTGCGGATCACCAGGTGGCTGCGAAAGTTCTGCCAGAAGGTAGTGAGCCGTTGCACCGCGTCGTTGAACTGGGTGGCACCGCTGGCCAGGGTGACGGCGTTGATGGCCCCGGCAGAGGTGCCGACGATGACCGGGAAGGGGTTGTGCGCGCCAATGGGCAACAGCTCGGCGATGCCGGCCAGCACACCGACCTGATAGGCGGCGCGAGCGCCGCCGCCAGAGAGGATAAGACCGGTTACCGGGGGTGGCGCCATTTAGTCCTTCCTGGATCAGTTGTTTTCAGGCCCGGCCTCTTCGCGGGCCTGTGGGAGCGGGCAAGCCCGCGAAGAAGCCAACACAGGTATAGAACGGCTCAGCGCTTCTTCTTGTCATACAGCCGTGGCGCCCCTTCGGGCCGCGACTTGAACCGTCGGTGCGCCCACAAATACTGCTCGGGGCACTCGCGCAACACACTCTCGACCCACTGGTTGATGCGCAGGCAGTCGGCCTCTTCGCTCTCCCCTGGGAAATCCGCCAGCGGCGGGTGGATTACCAGACGATAGCCGCTGCCATCCTCCAGGCGTTTCTGGGTGAACGGAATCACCTGCGCCTTGCCCAACCGGGCGAACTTGGTGGTGGCAGTGACCGTCGCCGCCGGGATACCGAACAGCGGCACGAACAGGCTCTGCTTGGCGCCATAGTCCTGGTCCGGTGCGTACCAGATCGCCCGCCCCGAACGCAGCAGCTTGAGCATGCCGCGCACGTCCTCGCGCTCCACCGCCAGCGAGTCGAGGTTGTGGCGCTCGCGGCCGCTGCGCTGGATGAAGTCGAACAGCGCATTGCCGTGTTCGCGGTACATGCCGTCGATGGTGTGCTGCTGGCCGAGCAACGCGGCGCCGATTTCCAGGGTGGTGAAATGCACCGCCATGAGGATCGCGCCCTGCCCCGCCTGCTGGGCGGCCTGCAGGTGCTCCAGGCCCTCTACATGGGCCAGGCGCGCCAGCCTGGCCTTGGGCCACCACCAGCTCATGGCCATTTCGAAGAAGGCGATACCGGTGGAAGCGAAGTTGGCCTTGAGCAAACGCTGCCGTTCGTCGACCGACAGCTCCGGGAAGCACAGTTCCAGGTTGCGCGCGGCGATACGCCGACGCTCGCCGGCAAAGCGGTACATCACGGCTCCCAGCGCGGCGCCGATTTTCAACAGCACCCGGTACGGCAACTGGACCACCAGCCACAGCAGGCCCAGGCCCAGCCACAGGCCCCAGAACTTGGGGTGAAGGTAATAGGGACGAAAACGCGGGCGTTCCATTGAAGCATCCGGAAAGACAAAGGCCGCGCATTCTACAACGGATCAGTGCATGTTGCGGGCAACCGGTGTTCTCGTTATAAGTCAGGGCACTTTTTTCGCAACAAGCCGTCTATGCAGACCATGAGCCCAAACCACACACCCGACACCGCCTCCGTGTTCCAGCTCAAGGGCAGCATGCTCGCCATTACAGTGCTGGAACTGGCGCGCAATGACCTTGAAGCCCTCGACCGCCAGTTGGCGGCCAAAGTCGCCCAGGCACCGAACTTTTTCAGCAACACGCCGCTGGTGCTGGCGCTGGACAAGCTGCCGGCCGACGAAGGGGCAATCGACCTGCCCGGCTTGATGCGGATCTGCCGCCACCACGGCCTGCGTACCCTGGCCATCCGCGCCAACCGGATCGAGGACATCGCCGCCGCCATCGCCATCGACCTGCCGGTGCTGCCGCCGTCAGGTGCCCGCGAACGGCCGCTGGAGCCCGAGCCCGAGGTCGTCAAAAAACCCGAGCCGGCCCCGGCGCCAGTACCGGCCGCCGAACCCGAGGTGCGCCCGACCCGCATCATCACTGCGCCTGTGCGCGGCGGCCAGCAGATCTACGCCCAGGGCGGCGATCTGATTGTCACCGCCTCAGTCAGCCCGGGTGCGGAACTTCTGGCCGATGGCAACATCCATGTGTACGGCGCCATGCGCGGCCGTGCCCTGGCCGGCATCAAAGGCAATACCAAGGCCCGTATCTTCTGCCAGCAGATGACCGCCGAAATGGTCTCCATCGCCGGCCAGTACAAGGTCTGCGAAGACCTGCGCCGCGACCCCCTGTGGGGTACCGGCGTGCAAGTCAGCCTGTCTGGTGACGTGTTGAACATCACCCGTCTTTAACGGATACTTGCCAGCATTTTTAGAGCAACTTTTTTACCGTTGCCGTTATTTAAGCTATTTCAGTTATTTGCAGGGACGCGTGTCCCGACTATTTTAGGGGTGAAACACCTTGGCCAAGATTCTCGTGGTTACTTCCGGCAAGGGGGGTGTGGGCAAGACCACCACCAGCGCCGCCATTGGTACCGGCCTCGCACTGCGCGGCCACAAGACCGTCATCGTCGACTTCGACGTGGGCCTGCGTAACCTCGACCTGATCATGGGCTGCGAACGCCGCGTGGTGTACGACTTCGTCAACGTCGTCAACGGCGAAGCCAATCTGCAACAGGCCCTGATCAAGGACAAGCGCCTCGAGAACCTGTACGTGCTGGCGGCCAGCCAGACCCGTGACAAGGATGCGCTGACCCAGGAAGGCGTGGAAAAGGTATTGATGGAGCTGAAGGAAACCTTCGACTACGTCATCTGCGACTCGCCGGCCGGCATCGAAAAAGGCGCACACCTGGCCATGTACTTCGCCGACGAAGCCATCGTGGTGACCAACCCCGAAGTTTCCTCGGTACGTGACTCCGACCGCATGCTGGGCATTCTGTCGAGCAAGTCGCGCCGCTCCGAGAACGGCGAGGAGCCGATCAAGGAACACCTGCTGATCACCCGCTACCACCCAGAGCGCGTGGAAAAGGGCGAAATGCTGAGCATCGCCGACGTCGAAGAAATCCTGGCGATCAAGCTCAAGGGTGTGATCCCCGAGTCCCAGGCAGTGCTCAAAGCCTCCAACCAAGGTATCCCGGTCATCCTCGACGACCAGAGCGATGCCGGCCAGGCCTATAGCGATACCGTCGACCGTCTGCTGGGCAAAGAAAAGCCCCTGCGGTTCATCGAAGTGCCGAAGCAAGGATTCTTCGCGCGACTGTTTGGAGGCAAGTAGACCATGAACCTTTTTGACTTCTTTCGTGGCAGACAGAAACAGACCAGCGCGTCGGTAGCGAAAGAGCGTCTACAGATCATCGTGGCGCACGAGCGCGGCCAACGCAGCGAGCCGGACTACCTGCCAGCACTGCAGAAAGAACTGCTGGAAGTGATCCGCAAGTATGTGAACATCGGCAACGATGACGTGCATATCGAGCTGGAAAACCAGGGCAGCTGCTCGATTCTGGAGCTGAACATCACCCTGCCGGATCGCTGATCTGGCTGAAAGCTGGGGCTGCCTTGCAGCCCATTCGCGGCACAAGGCCGCTCCTACAGGGGGAATGCGATCCCTTGTAGGAGCGGCCTTGTGCCGCGAATGGGCCGCAAAGCGGCCCCGCTGTTTTCCCCGATATAACCGAGACCAAGCAATGCCGTTGTCCAACATCCAGATCCTCCACGAAGACGCCGCCATCCTGGTGATCAACAAGCCGACCCTGCTGCTGTCGGTGCCTGGCCGCGCCGAGGACAACAAGGACTGCCTGATCACCCGCCTGCAGGAAAACGGCTACCCCGACGCACTGATCGTGCACCGTCTGGACTGGGAAACCTCCGGCATCATCCTGCTGGCCCGCGATGCCGACAGCCACCGCGAGCTGTCGCGCCAGTTCCACGACCGCGAAACCGAAAAAGCCTACACCGCCCTGTGCTGGGGCCAGCCCGCGCTCGACAGCGGCAGCATCGACCTGCCGCTGCGCTACGATCCGCCGACCAAGCCACGGCATGTGGTGGACCACGAGCAGGGCAAGCATGCCCTGACCTTCTGGCGCATCGTCGAGCGCTGCGGCGACTACTGCCGGGTCGAGCTGACGCCGATTACCGGGCGTTCGCATCAACTACGCGTGCATATGCTGTCGATCGGGCACCCGCTGCTGGGTGATCGGCTGTATGCCAACCCCGAAGCCCTAGCGGCCCATGAGCGGTTGTGCCTGCATGCCTCGATGCTGAGCTTTACCCACCCGGTTTCGGGGAAGCGGTTGAAGTTCGAGTGCCCTGCACCTTTCTGATTTCTGCGTGGCTGCACCGGCCTCTTCGCGGGCTCGCCCGCGAAGAGGCAGACACAATTTGTCGACTTAATAGGCTAAACTCGCGCCACTGCTGTCTGGAGTGAGCTATGCGCGACGCACTGAATTCTGGCCTTATCGACTTCCTCAAGGCCTCCCCCACGCCCTTCCACGCCACCGCCAGCCTGGCCCAGCGCCTGGAGGCTGCCGGCTATCAGCGCCTGGACGAGCGCGACAGCTGGGCCACGGTGCCTGGCGGCCGTTATTACGTCACCCGTAACGACTCTTCGATCATCGCCATCAAATTGGGCAAACAGGCCCCACTGCTAAATGGCATCCGTATGGTCGGCGCTCACACCGACAGCCCGTGCCTGCGCGTCAAACCGCAACCCGAGCTGCAGCGCCAGGGCTTCCTGCAACTGGGCGTGGAAGTGTATGGCGGTGCACTGCTGGCACCCTGGTTCGACCGCGACTTGTCGCTGGCCGGCCGCGTTACCTATCGCCGTGACGGCAAGGTCGAAAGCCAGCTGGTCGATTTCAAGCTGCCGATCGCGATCATCCCCAACCTGGCGATCCACCTGAACCGTACCGCCAATGAAGGCTGGGCGATCAACCCACAGCACGAGCTGCCGCCGATCCTGGCCCAGGTCGCCGGTGACGAACGCATCGACTTCCGCGCCCTGCTCACCGAGCAACTGGCCCGCGAGCACGAGCTGATCGCCGATGTGGTGCTGGACTACGAGCTGAGCTTCTACGACACCCAGGACGCTGCATTGATCGGCCTGCACGGCGACTTCATCGCTGGCGCCCGCCTGGACAACCTGCTGTCGTGCTACGCCGGCCTGCAGGCCCTGCTGGCCGCCGACAGCGACGAGACCTGTGTGCTGGTGTGCAATGACCACGAAGAAGTCGGCAGTTGCTCGGCCTGCGGTGCCGACGGCCCGATGCTGGAGCAGACCCTGCAGCGCTTGCTGCCCGATGGTGACGCCTACGTGCGCACCATCCAGCGCTCGCTGATGGTATCGGCCGACAATGCTCACGGCGTGCACCCCAACTACGCCGACAAGCATGACGGCAACCACGGGCCCAAGCTGAACGCCGGGCCGGTGATCAAGGTGAACAACAACCAGCGCTACGCCACCAACAGCGAGACCGCCGGCTTCTTCCGCCATCTGTGCATGGCCGAAGAAGTACCGGTGCAGAGCTTCGTGGTGCGCAGCGACATGGGGTGTGGCTCGACCATCGGCCCCATCACCGCCAGCCACCTGGGCGTACGCACGGTGGATATCGGTTTGCCGACCTTTGCCATGCACTCGATTCGCGAACTGTGCGGTAGCCACGACCTGGCGCACCTGGTGAAAGTGCTGACCGCCTTCTACCGAAGCCGCGAGTTGCCCTGATTACCTCAACGCAACCTCGCTCTTTGTAGGAGCAGCCTTGTGCTGCGAAGAGGCCAGTACCGCCCATGCAGCTCTACTGGGTGCAACGACCTCTTCGCAGCACAAGGCTGCTCCTACAGATGGCACCGCAGCCTGGCCCACTGCTCAAGGTCAATCCCGCCTCGCTTGACAAGCGCTATGCTTGTTACATGGCTCCACTGCAAAAGGATTGCTGTCCATGTCCCCATTCCTGTCCCTGTTCGTGCCGGTGTTCCTGTTCCTGTTGCTGCTGACCATCGGCTTCAGCATGCGCGAGCGCAATATCGGTGTGCTGATGATGTGGATCGGCACCTTGGGTATTTTCGGCCTCACCTGCTGGAAGATCCTCGAGAAACTGCCGACATAAACCTCTACACTCGGTCAATCGTTTGACCTGAGGTAGATTTGCCAGTGCCTGCCCTCCTGCGTTACCTGTTCCTGCTGCTGTTGCTGTTCATCACCCCGGTACAGGCGGCGGGCCTGCCCAGCCTGCTGGGCGGCAGTGCGCCCGCGCAACCGGAGGCCACCGAACCGCTGGGCAAATCGTTGGACGAGGTGATCAAGAACCTCGAAAACGACCAGCAGCGGGCGAAGCTGCTGGCCGACCTGAAAAAGCTGCGCGACGCCACCAAACAATCACAGCCCAGCGTCGAGCAGGGCGTGCTCGGCCTGATCGGCGGCGCCCTGCATGACTTTGAAAAGCAGTTCAGTGGTGATGCCAGCCCGTTCCATCGCTGGGCCGCGGAAATCGAACAAGCCCAGGCCGAGCTGAGCGAGCTGATGGTGCCGGTGCATCAGTGGCCGGCGATTCTGTTCGGTTTCGCTGCGGTGATCGCGGTGTGGAGCGTGCTGGCCTACGCCTTCAACTGGGTCGGCCACCGGGTCCGCCTGCGCTTTGGCCTGAGTGAAGAACTGCCACAGCACCCGCGCACCTGGGACCTGGTGCGTTTTGCCCTGCGCAAGCTCGGCCCATGGCTGGTGGCGCTGGTGTTCACTGTGTACCTGAGCTTCGTGCTGCCGCCATCGCTGGGCAAATCCCTGGCCATGGTGCTGGCCTACGCGCTGGTGGTCGGGACCTGCTTCTCGGCCATCTGCGTCATCGCCTTCTCGCTGCTGGACGGCCCACACCGCCACCGCGCCCTGCACATCCTGCGGCACCAGGCGTTCCGCCCGCTGTGGCTGATCGGTAGCTTCGCCGCATTTGGCGAGGCGATGAGCGACCCACGCATGCTAGTGGCCCTCGGTACCCACCTGGCCCACGCCCTGGCAACCCTGGCCAACGTGATCGCGGCGCTGTGCACCGGGCTGTTCATCCTGCGCTTTCGCCGCCCGATTGCCCACCTGATCCGCAACCAGCCCCTGTCGCGGCGCCTGACCCGACGCACCCTCAGCGACACCATCGAGATCCTTGGCAGCTTCTGGTTCATCCCGGCGCTGATCCTGGTGGCCATTTCGCTGTTCGCCACGTTCGTCTCCGCCGGCGATACCAGCACCGCCCTGCGCCAGTCGCTGATGTGCACCGTGCTGGTGGTGGTGTGCATGGTGCTCAACGGCCTGGTGCGCCGCCACGCCGCCAACCCCAAGCGGGCCAACAAGCGCCAGGCGGTGTACACCGAGCGCCTGCGCAACTTCGGCTACCTGCTGGTGCACCTGTTCATCTGGCTGGTGTTCATCGAACTGGGCCTGCGCGTGTGGGGCGTGTCGATGATCAGCTTCGCCGAAGGCGACGGCCACGATATCAGCCTGCGCCTGCTGGGCCTGGCCGGCACGCTGATCGTCGCCTGGCTGGTGTGGATCTTGGCCGACACCGCCGTACACCATGCCCTGGTGCGCTCGCGCCGGGGGCTGGCCAACGCCCGCGCGCAAACCATGATGCCGCTGATCCGCAACGTGATGTTCGTGATCATTTTCATCATTGCGGTGATCGTCGCCCTGGCCAACATGGGCATGAACGTCACCCCGCTGCTGGCCGGTGCCGGTGTGATTGGCCTGGCCATCGGCTTTGGCGCGCAGTCGCTGGTGGCCGACCTGATCACCGGGCTGTTCATCATTATCGAAGACTCGCTGGCCATCGACGACTACGTGGATGTCGGCGGGCATCTGGGTACGGTGGAAGGGTTGACCATTCGTACCGTGCGCCTGCGCGACATCGATGGCATCGTGCATACCATCCCGTTCAGCGAGATCAAGAGCATCAAGAACTACTCGCGGGAGTTCGGCTATGCGATCTTCCGCGTAGCGATCCCGCACAGCATGAACATCGACCAGGCGATCACCTTGATTCGCGAAGTGGGGCAGAAGCTGCGCAATGATCCGCTGATGCGCCGCAACATCTGGTCGCCGCTGGAGCTGCAGGGCGTTGAAAGCTTCGAGTCGGGGTCGGCGATCTTGCGGGCACGCTTCAAGACCGCGCCGATCAAGCAATGGGAAGTGTCGCGGGCATTCAACCTGGCGCTCAAGCGGCAACTGGATGAGGCGGGGTTGGACCTGGCGACGCCGCGGCTGTCGGTGCAGGTGGTGACGGCCGGTGGCGGCGGGGCAACAGAGGCGAATTCCTCCAGTTAGGGCCTCTTCGCGGGCTCGCCCGCTCCCACAGGGTCATCACAGGTGCTGTACCTGTGGGAGCGGGCGAGCCCGCGAAGAAGCCAACACCTTATCCGGCCTGGGCGCGGATGCGGATGGCATCATGCCGCCAGTACTCCAGGTCACAGTCGATCAGGTGCCCATGCTGGTCGCTGTTGACCCGAGTGATGTGCAACCCCGGGCTACCCACGGATACCTTCAACGCCCCCGCAGCCGCCACCGGTAACGCCGTCGGCAAAATTTCAAAGCACACCTGCCCATACTCGATGCCATACACCCGCCCATAAATCTCGGTCAGCGACTGCGCCAGCTCCTGTTCGAGAATACCCGGAAAATAACGGGGGTTCAGGTAGTGCTCGGCATACAGCACCGCCCGCCCGTCAATCCGTCGCAAGCGGCAGATACGTACCACGCTGGACAACGCTGGCAACTGCAAACGCGCACAGATGGCCGCCGAAGCCGGCTGCAACCGTGACGACAGCAGTTCGGTACTGGCCACCCGTCCCTGGTCGCGCACCATGGCATGGAAGTGGCTGCGCTCGATCAGGTCGTAGGTCAACCGCTCGGGCGCGACGAACCAGCCGCGGCGCTCCTCGCGGTAGATCAAGCCCTGGGCTTCCAGTTGCGCCAGTGCCTCGCGCAGGGTGATGCGCGTGGTGTCGAACACTTCGCTCAGCTTGCGCTCGGCCGGCAGCTTGCCCCCCGGCGCCAGCAGGCCGTGCTCGATCTGCTCCCGCAGGGCATGGCAGATGGCTGTTACCGCACGCGGTGGCATCGGCTGCATCAAAGGTTACCTATCTGGACTAGTCCAGCCCCAGAACAGGGCACTTGGAGAATAGTGCAAGCCTAGGCAGGGCTGATGAACATCCTGTGACAAGGCCGCGCCCGGAACACTGCCAGAATCGGGCCAGCCCAACAAAACCGGGGGTTCGTCATGGTCTACGCTGTAGTGTCAGGCGCCCTCGGCCACCTGCACGGGCCCTTCCCTACATCAAACTGTCACGCAAGCGGCCTACCTTGGCTCAAGGTTTGCTGACCTAGACCAAAGGTTCCAGGCAACGGCTTCACTCATAACAACGATCGGTAAAAGGCACCCACCCAAGGAGCTACGGATGAAAAAGTTGTTCATGGCGTCACTGCTCGGTTCGGCCATCGCGTTCTGCACCTCGGCCATGGCCGCGGACCTCAAGGCCCTTGAGGATGCCGCCCGCAAGGAAGGCACTGTCAACAGTGTGGGCATGCCCGATGCCTGGGCCAACTGGAAAGGCACCTGGGAAGACCTGGCCAGCAAGTACGGCCTCAAGCACAGCGACACCGACATGAGCTCGGCCCAGGAAATCGCCAAGTTCGAAGCCGAGAAGGACAATGCCAGCGCCGACATCGGCGACGTGGGCGCCGCCTTCGGCCCGATCGCGGTGAGCAAGGGCGTCAGCCAGCCGTACAAGCCAAGCACCTGGGACCAGGTGCCGGAGTGGGCCAAGGACAAGGATGGCCACTGGGCACTGGCCTATACCGGCACCATCGCCTTCATCATCAACAAAGACCTGGTCAAGGAAGGTGAACGCCCGACTTCCTGGCATGACCTGGAAAAAGGCAAGTACAAGGTCGCCATCGGCGACGTCGGCACCGCCGCCCAGGCCGCCAACGGCGTGCTGGCCGCGGCCATTGCCTACAAGGGCGACGAGAGCAACGTGGCGCCGGGCCTGCAGCTGTTCACCAAGCTGGCCCAACAGAAGCGCCTGTCGCTGGCCAACCCGACTATCCAGACCTTGGAAAAGGGCGAAGTGGAAGTTGGCGTGGTGTGGGACTTCAACGGCCTGAGCTACCGTGAACAGATCGACCCCAAACGTTTTGAAGTGCTGATCCCATCGGATGGTTCGGTGATTTCCGGCTACACCACGGTCATCAACAAGTACGCCAAGCACCCCAATGCGGCCAAGCTGACCCGTGAATACATTTTCAGTGACGCCGGGCAGATCAACCTGGCCAAAGGGCATGCGCGGCCGATCCGTGCCGAGCACCTGAAGCTGCCAGCGGATGTGCAGGCCAAGCTGCTGCCTAACGAGCAGTACGGTGCTGCCCAGCCGATCAAGAATGCCGAGGCCTGGGAAGCCACCTCGAAGAAACTGCCGCAGATGTGGCAGGAGCAAGTGATCATCGAGATGGAGTAAAGGGCTAGCTCTGCTAGCCCCTGATCCGGCCCTTTCGCGGGCACGCCCGCTCCCACAAAACCTGTGGGAGCGGGCGTGCCCGCGAAGAAGCCAACGCGGTTCAAGACTGGAGCAATCATGCAACACAACGTCATCCTGGTCCTGCTAGACGGCCTCAACTATCAGGTCGCCCACCACGCCATGGGCCACCTGCACGCCTATGTCGAGGCCGACCGCGCCGCCCTATACCGCATGGAATGCGAGCTGCCGTCGCTGTCGCGGCCGCTGTACGAATGCATCCTCACCGGCGTGCCGCCGATCGACAGCGGCATCGTGCACAACAACATCAACCGCCTGTCCAACCAACGCAGTGTGTTCCACTACGCCCGCGAGGCCAACCTGGGCACTGCGGCGGCGGCCTATCACTGGATGAGCGAGCTGTACAACCGCTCGCCCTTCGATCCCCAGCGCGACCGCCACACCCATGCGCCCAAACTGCCGATCCAGCATGGGCTGTTCTACTGGGACGACCGTTACCCCGATTCGCACCTGCTGGCCGATGGCGAGTACCTGCGCCGCCGTCACGCCCCCAACTTCCTGCTGGTGCACCCGATGAGCGTTGACGACATCGGCCATCGCCACGGCCTGGACAGCAGCCAATACCGCAACGCCGCGCGCAGCGTCGACATCCTGCTGGCCGACTACCTGCCAGCCTGGCTCGAAGAGGGCTACCAGGTATTGGTGACCGCCGACCATGGCATGAACAACGACCGCTCGCACAACGGCCTGCTGGCCGAGGAGCGCGAAGTCCCGCTGTTCGTGTTCGGTGACGCTTTCAGCCTGGACCCGGCGGCCAAACCGCTGCAGACCGAGCTGTGCGGCACCATCTGCGAGCTGCTGGGTGCCGCGCACGACAAAACGGTTTGCCGGGAGCTGCTCAAGTGAATGGCGGCGCCCGTGGCCGCTACCTGGCCCTGCTCTGCCTGCTGCCGTTCGCCGTGTTCTTCGTCATCTTCCAGGTCGCCCCGCTGGCCTGGGTGGCGATCAACAGCCTGCAATCGGACGCTGGCTGGGGCATCGACAACTTCAGCAAGGTATTCGCCTCGAAGTTCTACCTGCAGGCCTTGCAACGCAGCCTGGAAATCAGCTTCTGGTCGAGCCTGTTCGGCATCATCATCGCCACCCTCGGCGCGTATTCGCTACGCCAGGTGGACTCGAAACTGCGCGACTTCGTCAGCGCCTTCGCCAACATGACCAGCAACTTCGCCGGGGTGCCGCTGGCCTTCGCCTTCATCATCCTGCTCGGTTTCAACGGTGCGCTGACCCTGCTGCTGAAGCAGGTCGGCCTGCTGGAAGACTTCAGCATCTATTCCAAAAGCGGGCTGATCCTGGTGTACACCTACTTCCAGATCCCGCTGGGCGTACTGCTGCTGTACCCCGCCTTCGACGCCTTGCGTGAAGACTGGCGCGAGTCGGCTGCGCTGCTGGGCGCCAACCACTGGCAGTATTGGCGGCTCATCGGCCTGCCGGTGCTGACCCCGGCGCTGCTGGGCACCTTCGTCATCCTGCTGGCCAACGCCCTCGGTGCCTACGCCACCGTGTACGCACTCACCACCGGCAACTTCAACGTACTGCCGATCCGCATCGCTGGCCTGGTCGCCGGCGACATCAGCCTCGACCCGAACCTGGCCAGCGCCCTGGCGATGGTGCTGGTGGGGCTGATGACGCTGGTCACGGTGGTGCATCAATGGCTGCTGAAAAGGAGCTACCATGCGCGCTGACACCCGTTCTGGCGGTTGGTACCACCGCGGCGTGGTCTACCTGCTGTTCTTGATCCTGCTGCTGCCACTGGCCGGCACCCTGCTCTATTCGCTGGCCACCAGCTGGTCGGCCAGCCTGCTGCCTAGCGGCCTGACCCTGAAGTGGTATGCGGCGCTGTGGAGCGAGCCGCGCTTCCTGGCGGCCTTCGGCCAGTCGCTGCTGGTGTGCGTGGGTGCACTGCTGCTGTCGGTGGTGCTGATCTTGCCGCTGCTGTTCGTGGTGCATTACCACTTTCCGCGTCTCGACGCGCTGATGAACATCCTCATCCTGCTGCCCTTCGCGGTACCGCCAGTGGTGTCGTCGGTGGGGCTGCTGCAGCTGTATGGCAGCGGGCCGATGGCCATGGTCGGCACACCGTGGATCCTGATCGGCTGCTACTTCACCATCGCCCTGCCCTTCATGTACCGGGCCATCACCAACAACCTGCAAGCCATCAACCTGCGCGACCTGATGGACGCCGCCCAACTGCTCGGTGCCAGCACTTGGCAGGCAGCGCTGCTGGTGGTGCTGCCAAACCTGCGCAAGGGCCTGATGGTGGCGTTGCTGCTGTCGTTCTCGTTCCTGTTCGGCGAGTTCGTGTTCGCCAACCTGCTGGTGGGCACCCGCTACGAGACCCTGCAGGTGTACCTGAACAACATGCGCAACAGCAGCGGCCACTTCAACAGCGCACTGGTGATCTCCTACTTCGCCTTCGTGCTGATACTGACCTGGGTCGCCAACCGCCTGAACAAGGACAAGACCTGACATGAGCTTCGTCAGCGTACAGAAACTGCAGAAAAGCTACGCCGGCAGCCCGGTGTTCGAGAACATCGACTGCCACATCGAACGCGGCGAGTTCGTCACCCTGCTCGGCCCGTCCGGCTGCGGCAAGTCCACCCTGCTGCGCTGCATCGCCGGGCTGACCCCGGTGGACAGCGGGCAGATCCTTGTCGACGGCCACGACATCGTGCCGCTAAGCCCGCAAAAGCGTGGCATCGGCATGGTGTTCCAGAGCTACGCGCTGTTCCCCAACATGACCGTGGAGCAGAACGTTGCCTTTGGCCTGCGTATGCAGAAGGTCAAGGCCGACGAAAGCCAGCTGCGGGTTCGCGAGGCCCTGGAGCTGGTGGAACTGGGCAAGTTCGCCGGGCGCTACCCGCACCAGTTGTCTGGCGGCCAGTGCCAGCGTGTGGCCCTGGCCCGTTCGCTGGTCACTCGACCGCGCTTGCTGCTGCTAGACGAGCCGCTGTCGGCGCTGGATGCGCGAATCCGCAAGCACCTGCGCGAACAGATTCGCGCCATCCAGCGCGAGCTGGGGCTGACCACCATCTTCGTCACCCACGACCAGGAGGAGGCCCTGACCCTGTCCGACCGCATCTTCCTGATGAACCAGGGGCGCATCGTCCAGAGTGGCGATGCCGAAACCCTCTATACAGCGCCGGTGGACCTGTTTGCCGCCGGCTTCATCGGCAACTACAACCTGCTCGACGCCGACAGCGCCAGCCGCCTGCTGCAACGCCCGGTAGCCAACCGTCTGGCGATCCGCCCGGAGTCCATCACCTTGGGCGTGCACGGCGAGCTGGATGCCGAGGTGCGCAGCCACAGCTTGCTGGGCAACGTGATTCGCTACCGGGTGCGGGTGCGCGAGGTGGAGCTGGTGGTCGATGTACTCAACCGCTCGCCGGCCGACCTGCACGCAGACGGAAAACGAGTAAGCTTGTCGATCGACCCCACGGCGCTGCGGGAAGTGGCCTAAGGAGATTCAACACAATGGCATTGGCAATTTTCGATCTGGACGAAACCCTGATCCACGGCGACTGCGCGTCGCTGTGGAGCGAGCAGATGGCCCGGTTGGGCTGGGTCGACGGCAAGGATTTCCTGCGCCGCGACCATGAACTGATGGAAGCCTACGGCAAAGGCCACCTGCAGATGGAGGACTACATGGCCTTCAGCCTGGAGCCGATTGCCGGGCGCACCCTGGAGGAAGTCGAGCACCTGGTGGAGCCGTGGGTCGAAGACGTGATCGAACCGATCATCTACGGCGACGCCTGCCGCTGCATTGCCGAACACCGCAAGCGTGGCGATCGCATTCTGATCATTTCCGCTTCGGGGACGCACCTGGTAGGGCCGATTGCCGCGCGGCTGGGGGTGGACGAGTACCTGGCGATCGAGCTGGAGGCGGTGAACGGGGTGTATACCGGCAGGACCCATGGGGTGCTGACGTACCGTGAGGGCAAGATCACCCGGTTGCTGGAGTGGTTGGACCAGGAGCAAGAGAATTTGGAAGGGGCGAGTTTCTATTCCGATTCGCGCAATGACCTGCCGTTGCTGCTGAAGGTGGACCATCCGCATGTGGTGAACCCCGATGCGGTGCTGCGCGAGCATGCCCAGACCAATGGCTGGCCGATTCTGAGCTGGAGCTGAAGATTTGTGTGGGCCTCTTCGCGGGCACGCCCGCTCCCACAGGCCCCACAGCTCTTGAATGTGTGGTGATTCCTGTGGGAGCGGGCGTGCCCGCGAAAGGGCCTGGCCTGCTTACACCAGGCTAGGGTCGATCACCATCACCAGCTTGCCCGACACCTGGTTGGTCTCAAGCTCGGCATACGCCGCCTGGGCGAACGCCACGGGGTAGGTATCGACCAGCTGCGGCGACAAGCGCCCTTCGGCAAACAGCGGCCACACCTGCTGATGCAACTCGCGCAGCAGTTCCGCCTTGAAGCCGTCATCACGGTTGCGCAGGGTGGACCCGGTAATCTCCAGGCGCTTGCCCAGCACCTGGGCCAGATCCAGCTCAAACTTGCGCCCGCCCATCAGGCCGATGATCACCCAACGCCCATCACGGGCCAGCAGCTTGAGGTTGAGCTCACCATAGGTAGCACCCACCGGGTCGAGAATCACGTCGAACGGGCCGAAACCTTCCAGCTCATCCAGGTTCTCGTTACGCACCACACCACCGGCTGCCCCCAGCGCTTGGCAATAAGCCAGGCGGTCCTGCGAACCGACGCTGACCCATACCGGGCTACCAAAGGCCTTGCACAGCTGGATAGCCGCCGAACCAACGCCACTGGCGCCCGCGTGCACCAACACCTTTTCGCCCGCTTTCACAGCACCGAGCTGGAAGATGTTCAGCCAGGCGGTGGCATACACCTCCGGCAATGCGGCTGCTTCATGCAGGCTAAGGCCCTCGGGCACCGGCAGCACGTGGCGGGCATCGACCACCACTTCCTCGGCCATGGCGCCGCTGGCCAGCAACGCACAAACGCGGTCGCCCACACGCCAATCGGCACCAGCGCCCACCTCTTCAACCACCCCGGCACACTCCAGGCCCATGTATGGGCTGGCACCGGGCGGTGGCGGATACAAACCTTTCATCTGCAGCAGATCGGCGCGATTCAGCCCCGCTGCGGCCACGCGAATGCGCACTTGGCCCGCGTCACAGGCCGGGCGTTCGGCCTCGACCCACTCCACATGTCCGTCAACGCCTTGCAATGCCTTCACAGTGCCTCCATAGTTGAATCATGACTGGGCCTGGGGAACGCACACCCCAGGCTTTTTGCAGTATTTGCCCGGTTCCATGGAACCGGCAACGGAAAAGACGGCCTACTATGCGTGATCAATTGCCTCCACGTCGAATCAGCATGAAGCATTTCCTTCCAAGCACCGCCCTCGCTGTCATGATCGGCCTGGGCAGCCTCACGCTCGGCGGCAATGCGGCGGCCGCCAACAAGTGGGACAGCCTGCAACCGGACCGTGACGAGATCGTCGCCAGCCTCAACGTGGTGGAATTGCTCAAGCGCCATCACTACAGCAAGCCACCGCTGGACGATGCCCGCTCGGTCATCATCTACGACAGCTACATCAAATTGCTGGACCCGGCGCGCAGCTACTTCACCGCGGCCGACATCGCCGAGTTCGACAAGTGGAAAACGCAGTTCGACGATTTCCTCAAGAGCGGTAACCTGGACCCGGGCTTCACCATCTACAAACGCTACCTCGACCGCGTCAAGCAACGCCTGGACTTCGCCCTGGCCGAGCTGAACAAAGGCGTGGACAAGATCGACTTCACCACCCAGGAAACCTTACTGATCGACCGCAAGGACGCGCCGTGGATGAAGGACCAGGCCGAGCTCGACGACCTGTGGCGCAAACGCGTGAAGGACGAGGTGCTGCGCCAGAAGATCGCCGGCAAGGAACCCAAGCAGATCCAGGAAACCCTGACCAAGCGCTACAAAAACCAGCTGGCGCGCCTGGATCAGACCCGTGCCGAAGATATCTTCCAGGCCTACATCAACACCTTCGCCCAGTCCTACGACCCGCATACCAACTACCTGTCGCCGGACAACGCCGAAAACTTCGACATCAACATGAGCCTGTCGCTCGAAGGCATCGGCGCGGTGCTGCAAAGCGACAACGACCAGGTCAAGATCGTGCGCCTGGTACCGGCAGGCCCGGCCGCCAAGACCAAGCAGGTAGCCCCGGCCGACAAGATCATCGGCGTGGCCCAGGGCAACAAGGAAATGGTCGACGTGGTCGGCTGGCGCCTGGACGAAGTGGTCAAGCTGATCCGCGGCCCGAAAGGCTCGGTGGTGCGCCTGGAAATCATCCCGGCCAGCAACGCGCCTAGCGACCAGACCAGCAAGATCGTGTCGATCACCCGCGAAGCGGTGAAGCTTGAAGAGCAGGCAGCGAAAAAATCGGTGCTCAAGCTCAAGCAGGACGGGCGCGACTACAAACTGGGCATCATCGAGATCCCGGCCTTCTACCTCGACTTCAAGGCTTACCGTGCCGGTGACCCGGAGTACAAGAGCACCACGCGTGACGTGAAGAAGCTGCTCACCGAACTGCAGAAAGAAAAAGTCGACGGCGTGGTCATCGACCTGCGCAACAACGGCGGCGGTTCGCTACAAGAAGCCACCGAGCTGACCAGCCTGTTCATCGAGAAAGGTCCGACCGTGCTGGTGCGCAACAGCGACGGCCGCGTCGACGTGCTGGAAGACGAAAACCCGGGTGCCTTCTACAAAGGCCCGCTGGCACTGCTGGTGAACCGCCTGTCGGCCTCGGCCTCGGAGATTTTCGCGGGTGCCATGCAGGACTACCACCGCGCGCTGATCATCGGTGGCCAAACCTTCGGCAAAGGCACCGTGCAGACCATTCAGCCGCTCAACCATGGCGAGCTCAAGCTGACCCTGGCCAAGTTCTACCGGGTTTCCGGGCAGAGCACCCAGCACCAGGGCGTGCTGCCGGACATCGACTACCCATCGATCATCGATACCAAGGAAATCGGCGAGAGCGCCCTGCCCGAGGCCATGCCATGGGACACCATCCGCCCGGTGGTCAAGCCTGCGGCCGACCCGTTCAAGCCGTTCCTGGCCCAGCTCAAGGCACAGCATGAGGCGCGCAGCGACAAGGATGCCGAGTTCACCTACATCCGCGACCGCCTGGCCCTGACGCAGAAGCTGATGAACGAGAAAACCGTCAGCCTCAACGAACAACAACGCCGTGCGCGCCACGATGAGATCGAGGCCAAGCAACTGGCGCTGGAGAACATTCGCCGCAAGGCCAAGGGTGAAGAACCGCTGAAAGAGCTGAAGAAAGAGGACGAAGACGCGCTGCCGACCGAAGATGAAAACACCAAGCCGGAAGACGACGCCTACCTGTCGGAAACCGGTCGCATCCTGATCGACTACCTCAGTGCCAGCACCAAGGTAGCCAAGAAGTAAGGCACCGCAGCAATGATGGCAGATTAATACGACCTGTCATCAAACAGTCATCGCGCTGTCGTGAAATACGGGGGCCGGGCATGTAGATGCCCGGCCCTTTCATTTTCAGGATTACCTCATGACCGTTGCCGAACAGCTCAGTGCCTTGAGCGCCATCCTGGCTCAACGCAGTATTCACAGTCTGTTCCAACCGATCATGTGCCTGAGTGAGCAACGGGTGTTCGGCCATGAAGCGCTGAGCCGCGGCCCGTCCAACAGCCCGCTGCACGCGCCGCTGAACCTGTTTACCATTGCCCGCCAGGCCGGTCGCCTGACCGAGCTGGAAGCCGCCTGCAGGGAAAGCGCCTGCCGACGCTTCAGTGAACAGCAACTGCAGGGCAAACTGTTTCTCAACATCTCGCCCGAATCGCTGCTGGAGCCACACTACCCCTCTGGCCTGACCCTGAAGCTGCTCGAACAGGTCGGGCTGCCGCCCAGCCGGGTGGTGATCGAGTTAACCGAGCACACCCCCACCGACGACTTCCAGCTGCTGTCCAATGCCCTGCACCATTACCGTGCCATGGGCTTCTCGATTGCCATCGACGATTTGGGCGCGGGGTATTCCAGCCTGCGCCTGTGGTCGGAGCTGCGGCCCGAATACGTGAAGATCGACCGGCATTTCATCGACGGTATCCACCGCGACCCGCTCAAGCGCGAGTTCGTTGGTTCGATTTTGCAGATTGCGCGGGCGTCGAAGGCGCAGGTGATTGCCGAAGGTATCGAGCTGGCGCAAGAACTGGCGGTGCTGAGGGAGATGGGTGTGGACCTGGTACAGGGCTACCTGCTGGGAAGGCCACAGGAACAGGGGGTTTGCGAGGTACCGCCGCTGATGAGCATACCGCCGGCCGAGCAACCAACAGTGCGGTTGAATGTCACGATCGGGCAGTTGCTGGAGCTGTTTGGCCGGCACCAGCACCTGGAGGCATTGCAGGTGGTGGATGCCGATGGCAGGGGTTGTGGGTTGATCCACAGGGATGCACTGCCTGCCCCAGCACTGCACGGATCTTGACCCTTGCGCCGCGTCCTGTAGGAGCAGCCTTGTGCTGCGAAGAGGCCATTACAGCCACAGTTACCCATTGCTCTTGCCGGCCCTTTCGCAGCACAAGGCTGCTCCTACAAGCTGGCGCTGTGCAGTTCGATCAAGCTGTTTCGGGATAGCTGTACTCGAACACCCGAACCACCTCGGATGCATGCCAGGACGCTGCCTCCATGCCATCGACCGGCCCGGTGAACCGCCCCAACCGCTCGACACACTCGAAGAAACCCGTGCGCGGCAACCGGCTGGCGCCCTGGCTGATCACCAACGAACTGCGCAGTGGCTGCTCGGCACGGGCATCCAGCACCGCCAGGTACTCCAGCGCGGCGGTCAGTGTCTGCATGGCCGGGCTGGGCAGTTGCAAGCGCTCGATCAGCGCTCGGTACGTCAGCAAGTGACGTTGACGACGGGCCAGGTCTAGCTCGCCCAGCAGGTTATCCCAGTGCTGACGGCTGATCCTGACCTGGCTCATGATGGCTCGCTCCAGCCAGCCACCCCCAAATGCCAGGCCAGGGCACGACGGATGGCAGCATCCGGCTGGCGCTCGCCCGATTCGATCATGGCCAGGTACGCCGGGCTCACCCCGACATTGCGCGCCAACTGCTCAGGGGCAATGCCCTTGCCTTGGCGAATCCGGGCTACTTCGCTGAAGGCCGGCAATGGTGCACTGGCAGCGACGCCCTGTGCTTCATGGGCAACCACCTCGGCGGGTGCCTGCCCTGCAGCCTTGAGCAACGCCTGGTATTGCTCCCAGGGAACGACGGCATACTCGGGCTGACCGTCCCGGCTGATGACCTGAATACCCATTACAAACCCCTTTAAAAAGGATTACAGCATGTAATCCGTAGGCATAACCCTTATGCCAATTATATTACCAACTCCGGGGTCTGTGCAGTCGAGGTGCAGTGGAGGTTCAGGCCGCCCTCATGGCGTGTTGCGTTCCAGCTGCAGCGCTTGCGGGTTGGCCGGCAGGCGCTCGACCACACGCAGTCGCTCGGGCTTCTGGCTATCGCGCCAGGCCTTGAAACGCGCCAGCTCGTCGGCCACGGTTTTCAGTACCCAACCCAGCACCGCGATGTCATCGAGCAACCCCACCCCCAGCAGCCAGTCGGGGATGGCATCGATGGGGCTGACGAAGTACAGCAGGCCAGCCACGATGGTGACCAGTGCCCCTGGGCTGATGGCGCGGTACTCGCCACGCCACCAGGCCAGGCACAACGCCTGCAGCAGTTTTACATCTTCACGCAGTTGGCCGAGGCGCGGGCCTTTGCGCGCCACCGCGAACAGCAATGCCGGCAACCGACCGCGACTGAGCAGGCGCTCGGCCAAGGGCAGGAAGCGGGCGAAATTCCAGGGTGCGCTCATGGAGCCTCCGAGAAGAAAAGGTTATCCACATTTATTGTGGATAACCTTGTGAACAGGGCGAGTTTTCTGACCTCCGATGCCTGCCAGGCAAGGGTCCCGGTCAGATCGGGCGTTTTTTACACAGCCGTTTCACACCGCGTCTACTGACGTCGCAAACGATTTGCGGCAAAAACGCCCTGCTTCTTTACGCTGCACTTCCTCGGACAGTATCAGCTGTTACAGGTTCGTCCAACCGTACAAACGAAAACGCCCCGTCAATGCGGGGCGTTTTCGACAACCAGCCAATGTTACTTGGCAGGTGCTTCTGCGGGGGCTTCGGCTTCTGGCTCGCCACCTTGCAGCTGGGCCGGGTCCTTGATGGCGATCAGTTCCAGGTCGAACACCAGTACCGAGTTGGCCGGGATCAGCGGGCTTGGGCTTTGTGCGCCGTAGGCCAGTTCAGCCGGGATGAACAGCTTGTACTTCTCGCCGACATGCATCAGTTGCAGGCCTTCGACCCAGCCTGGGATCACGCCGCTGACCGGCAGGTCGATCGGGCTGCCACGCTCTACCGAGCTGTCGAATACCTTGCCGTCGATCAGCTTGCCTTCGTAGTGGACAGTGACCACGTCAGTCGGCTTGGGCTGCGGGCCGTCGGCCTTCTTCACCACTTCGTACTGCAGGCCCGAGGCCGTGGTGACCACGCCTGGCTTCTTGGCGTTTTCTTCGAGGAACTTCTTGCCGGCGGAGGCGGCTTCTTCGCTGGCCTTGGCCAGGCGCTCCTCGGCGCGCTTTTGCAATGCGGTGAAGGCTTCTACCAGCTCTTCGTCCTTGATGCGCTGTTCTTTCTTGCTGACAGCGTCCTCGATGCCGAGGGCGACTGCTTTCGAATCAAGGTCTTCCATGCCTTCCTGAGCCAGGCTCTTGCCCATGTTCAGGCCGATACCGTAGGAGGCTTTTTGCGCCGGAGTCTTCAGCTCGGGGCTGCTGGCCTGTTGATCACAGCCAGCCAGTACCAGGCCTACCAGGGCAACCGCAGCCGCCAAACGATGCTGTTTCATGCTATTTCCTTGTTCATGCGCCATGAGGGCAATCAGGGTAAAGCCGCGAGCTTAGCAGGCGGCCATGACCAATGGCTACCGGCATAGGAGCGGGTTTTAGTAAGGAAGTTCAGTAGTTAAACGCTTATTCATGCAAGTGTTTGCAGCCACTGGCCAGTATTGACCCGTTGTACCATTTTTGCCCGGTAACGCCTGGGATTTATTTCGCTGGATTCTGAAAAGCCCGTGTTCAGGGATACTTGCCCTCACGGTACTCCCCTGCCACCTCGCGCAGCACCTCGCACACCCACTGCCCCGGCAGGCTCTGCGGCAGGGCGGCATTGCGGCAGATACCCACCGAACCGCCTGGCTCGCGCACGCCCAGGTCGAGCTCGACCAGCTCGCCACGGCGCAGGTCCAGCAGCACCGCGTCGCGTGGCGCCACCCACAATCCATCACTGCCCAGCAGGTAGCGCCGGCTCAGGGCCAGCGACAAGGTTTCAAGGCGCTGCGCCGGCATCTGGATGCCGCATTGCACGAACAGGCTGTCGGCATGCTGGCGGATGGTGGTGCCCGCGGGTGGCAACACCAACGGGTAGCGCCCCACCAGGGCTCGCTCCACCGGCGTGCTGGCCAGCAGCGGGTGGCCGGGGCGTACCACCAGGCTCATCGACTCGCTGTACAGGTGCTCGAACGACAGGCCCTGGATCTGCGGGCTGTCGGTCATGCGCCCGACCACCAGCTCCAGTTCGCCCAGGTGCAATTGGCCGAGCAGCTGCGCACTGACCCCGGTGACCACACTGATCACCAGCGCCTCATGGCGCTGGTGCAGGCGGCACAGCACCTCGGGCATGAGCAGGCCCTCGACCGTGGACAGCACGCCAATACGCACCTGTGACGGCAAGCGCGCTTCGCTACGCAAGCTACTGACGCCATCGCGCAGGGCCTGCACGCTGGGCCCGGCATAACGCATGAAGCGCGTCCCGGCGGGGGTCAGCTCGACACCTTGGCGGCTGCGCGCGAACAGGCGCGTTTCCAGCAGGTCTTCGAGTTCCTTGAGGGTTTTGGAGATGGCCGGCTGGCTGATCGCAAGCACGTCGGCAGCCCTGGCCAGGCTGCCCTGCCGGGCAATCTCCAGGAAGCACAGCAGGTGGCGGTACTTGATGCGGGTGTCGAGGTTCATGCGGCAAGCTTAACGCATTGGCCGCGTTGTAACTGTCTTGGGATTTGTGCTGGGGCGCAGATCGAGCGCCGCCCGCGCGGCGCATCGCGAGCGAAGCTCGCTCCTACATCTGTTTCGGGCCAATTACGCCTGCGAGATTTGCGCGCGAACGCCTTGGCGCATGACTGGATATCGCGTCGAGCAAACAAGGCGGTCGCGCGCGCCTGTCACGGGCGATACTGGCCCGAAACAAATGTAGGAGCGAGCTTCGCTCGCGATGCGCCGCGCGGGCGGCGCTCGATCTCCCAAACGATGCAAATACGACGGCGTACGGCTTCCGGCCCCCCATAATTCTTCAGGCGACGGCCAATTCCACCACCTCACCGTTCAAGCGCACCGGCCACACCCGCAGTCGCTGCCCGGCATCCTCCAGGCATTCACCGCTCTGCAGACTGAAATGCTGCTTGTACAACGGCGCCGCGACCACCAGCTCGCCCTGCACACTGCCCACCAGCCCACGGCCGATGATGTTGGCGCCCGAGCGCGGGTCGCGGTTGCCCACTGCGTACAGCGGCTGCGCCTGCCCTGGCAGGTAGAACAGCGCCACCTGAACCCCGTCGAGCCACACCACCACCCCCGAGTCGGCCACCAGGTCTTGCGCCTGGCACACCGCCTGCCAGTTCTCTTGGGTTTTCACAGCAGCTTTCATTAGACAGCCTCCTCGGCAGTGGGGATCAGGTGCAGCGGCGCAGCAGGCCGACGTTGTTCGCGTTCGCGCACGAAGTGCACGTCCGGGTCGGCACGCCGGTCGTTGACGAAGGTGCGGAAGCGCTTGAGCTTCTCCGGGTCGTTGAGGGCGTTGGCCCATTCGCATTCGTACTGGTCGACCACATGCTGCATCTGCGCTTCCAGCTCGCAGGCCAGCCCCAGGCTGTCTTCGATGATCACCTGCTTCAGGTAATCCAGCCCACCTTCCAGGTTCTCGCGCCATACCGAGGTGCGCTGCAGCTTGTCGGCGGTGCGGATGTAGAACATCAGCACGCGGTCGATCAGGCGGACCAGGGTTTCATCATCAAGGTCGGTGGCAAACAGTTCGGCATGCCGTGGGCGCATGCCGCCGTTGCCGCACACGTACAGGTTCCAGCCCTTGTCGGTGGCGATCACGCCAATGTCCTTGCTCTGCGCCTCGGCGCATTCGCGGGTGCAGCCAGATACGGCGAACTTGAGCTTGTGAGGGCTGCGCAGGCCCTTGTAGCGGTCTTCCAGACGCAATGCCATGCCGACGCTGTCCTGCACGCCGTAACGGCACCAAGTACTGCCCACGCACGACTTCACCGTGCGGGTCGACTTGCCATAGGCGTGGCCGGTTTCGAAGCCGGCTTCGATCAGCTCGCCCCAAATCAGCGGAAGCTCATGCAGCTGGGCACCGAACAGGTCGATGCGCTGGCCGCCGGTGATCTTGGTGTACAAATCGTACTTCTTGGCCACCTGGCCGATGACGATGAGCTTGTCGGGGGTAATTTCACCACCCGGAATGCGCGGCACCACCGAGTAGGTGCCATTTTTTTGCATGTTGGCCATGAAGGTGTCGTTGGTGTCCTGCAGCGGCACCAGCGCCGGGTCCATGATCGGCTGGTTCCAGCACGAGGCCAGAATGTTGCCCACCGCCGGCTTGCAGATATCGCAACCAACGTGGCCTTTGCCGTGGCGTTCGAGCAATTCGCCGAAGGTGCGGATACCCTCAACCCGCACCAGCCCGTAAAGCTCCTGCCGGGTGTAGGCGAAGTGCTCGCACAGGCTCTTGTCCACCGCCACGCCGCGGGCGCTCAGCTCATGCTCGAACACCTGCTTGAGCAAGGCCGCGCAACCGCCGCAACCGCTGGCCGCCTTGGTGCAGCCCTTGACCGCCGCAAGGTCGCTGCAACCGCTGTCGATGGCCGCGCATACCGCGCCCTTGCTGACGTTGTGGCAGGAGCAGATGGTCGCGCTGTCGGGCAATGCGTCAGCACCCAAGGCGGGTGCGCCACCGCCTTGCGGCACTATCAGCGCCGCCGGGTCGGCCGGCAGGGCAATGCCGTTCTGGGCATACTGCAACAGGGTGTCGTAATAGCTGTTGTCGCCCACCAGCACCGCGCCGAGCACATGCTTGCCGCTGGCATCCACCACCAACCGCCGGTAGGCGCTGTTGGCCTCGTCGATGAAGCGGTAGCTGCGCGAGCCAGGGGTGGCGCCATGGGCATCGCCGATCGAGCCGACATCCACACCCAGCAACTTGAGCTTGGTCGACATGTCGGCGCCAGTGAACTCTACCGCCGCCTCCCCCATCAGCAACGCCGCCAGGTTGCGCGCCATGCTATAGCCAGGGGCGACCAGGCCGAACACGCTGCCGTTCCATGCAGCGCACTCGCCGATGGCAAAGATGCGCGAGTCGCTGCTGCGGCAGTGGTTGTCGATCACCACGCCGCCGCGTGCTGCGATCTCCAGGCCGCAGGCTCTGCCCAAGGCATCCTGTGGGCGGATACCGGCGGAGAACACGATCAGGTCGGCTTCCAGGTGCTCGCCGCCGTCGAAGTTCATGCGATAGCGGTAGCTTTCACCGTCGCTGATCGACTGAGTGGCACGTGACAGGTGCACACCCACACCCAGCGCTTCGATCTGCGCCTTGAGCGCGACGCCGCCCTCGCCGTCCAGCTGTACCGGCATCAAGCGTGGGGCGAATTCCACCACGTGGGCTTCCAGCCCCAGCGACTTGAGGGCGTTGGCCGCTTCCAGACCGAGCAGGCCACCGCCAACTACCACGCCGCGACGGGCACCGGCTGCGGCAGCGCGAATGCCATCAAGGTCGTCCAGGGTACGGTACACCAGCCGCGCATTGCCGCTGGAGCCTTCGATCGGAGGTACGAAGGGGTAGGACCCAGTGGCCAGCACCAGTTGGTCGTAGCCGTATCGGCCCTCGGCGGTGACCACCTCGCACCGTTCGCGGTCGATCTCCAGCACAGCCTCACCCAGGTGCAGGTGCACGCCGTTGGCGTTGTAGAAATCCTGTTCGCACAGGGCCAGGGTTTCGGCACAACTGCCACCGAAATATTCGGACAGGTGCACGCGGTCGTAGGCGCGTTGGCGTTCTTCGCCGAACACCCGTACCTCGAAGCGCTGCTGGGCGCCATGGCTGACCAGTTGTTCGACGCAATGGTGGCCGACCATGCCGTTGCCGACGATGACCAGTCGCTCTCGTTGCCCGCTGCTCACTGCTGCCTTCATAAGCCGATCCTCGATCAAAAAAAAAGCGCCTGGAGCCGAAGCTCCAGGCGCCTTTGCCTGTATTCATCACGGTAGGGGCCCGGGTTGATCGCCGTTGATCAGCGGGGCTTGTTGTATTGGAGATAAAGCAGGGACTGTGCCAATTGCTTTACCTTTGCCGGCCTCTTCGCAGCACAAGGCTGCTCCTACAGGTATCGCGCTCACCTGTAGGAGCAGCCTTGTGCTGCGAAGAGGCCGGCACAGGCGATCAAAACGCACAAGCGGGGTGCACAGCAGCCCATCCCGGTGCACTCAGTAGACATCGCGCCGATACCGCTTGGCCTTGTTCAGTGCGTCGACATAGGCATCCGCATCCACCTTCCCATGCACGGCAATGACTTCACGTAACGCTGCATCCACATCCTTGGCCATGCGCTGGGCATCACCGCACACATAGAAGTAAGCACCCGCCTCCAGCCACTGCCACAACTGCGCCCCCTGTTCGAGCATGCGCTGCTGCACATAAATCTTCTCTACCTGGTCGCGCGAGAATGCCGTGTCCAGCCGCAGGTGCCCCGCTGCCTGCCAGGCCTGCAGTTGTTCCCGGTAATAGAAGTCGGTTGCCGCGTACTGCTCGCCAAAGAACAGCCAGTTGCCGCCTTTCGCCCCCCGCGCCTCTCGTTCTTCGAGGAAGGCGCGAAACGGCGCAATACCCGTACCAGGGCCAACCATGATTACCGGCACGTTGTCGTCCTCGGGCAGGCGAAAGTGCTTCGACGCCTGCGGAAAAATAGCCACTTTGAGCGCCTGCGCACGGTCGGCTAGAAAGCTTGAACACACACCTTTACGTTCGCCATAACGCACCGTGGAAACAGTCAGGTGCACCTGCTGCGGGTGCGCCAGCGGACTGGAGCTGATCGAGTAGAGCCGCGGTTGCAACGGCTTGAGCAGCTCCAGCCAGCTGCCCAATGGCAACTGCTGGGGGAAGGCGTGCAGTACATCGACCAACTGCCGCCCCCACAACCAGTCCTGCAGCTCGGCCTTGCACTCGGGTTGCAGCAGGCGCCGCAGTTCGGGCGCATTGCCAGCAAATGCCTGCAGTTGCGGCCCAGTGACCTTGGCAATTTCCAAATGCGCTTGCAGGGCTTCGGCCAGCGGCATGGCGGGCTGGCCTTTCAGCTCGACCATGGCCTGGCCATCGAGCTGCATCAGCGTCAGCAGCTCTTCCACCAGGGCCGGGCAGTTGCGCGACCACACGCCCAGGGCATCACCGGCGGCGTAGGTGAAGCCGCTACCGCTCAGGTCGAAGACCAGCTGGCGGGTTTCCTTGCTGGCACCAGGGCCATTGAGCAGGCGGTTTTCCAGCAAGGTGGCAGCCCAGGGATGCTGCTTGCTGTAGGCCGCCACAGGTGCAGGCTCACTGGCCGGTAGTGGTGCCGGGTTACTGCCCAGCGTGGCAAGCAACGCGTCGAGCCAGCCAGCGAAGGCTTCATCAAAATCCGGCTCGCAGTCCACCCGTTGCAGCAGGCGCCGCGCACCTAGCTCGGCCAGACGCTGGTCGAGCTTGCGGCCAAAACCGCAGAACTGGTCGTAACTGGAATCGCCCAGGGCCAACACGGCATAGGGCAGCTCGGCGCACTGGGCGCCCTCCTCGCCCTGCAACGCCTGCCAGAACGCCGACGCGCTATCGGGTGCATCGCCATCGCCAAAGGTGCTGGCAATCAACACCACACTGGCAGCGCCCTGCAACTGGCTTGGGCTGACTGCCTCCAGGCAGCTGAGTTGCACGTTCAAACCGGCACCGCGCAAACGCTCGGCACAGCGTTCGGCCAGCAGCTCGCCGTTACCCGTCTGCGAGGCCCACAGCACCTGGTGCCGTGGCGCTGCCAGGGCCGCAATGGGCGTGGGCGCAGGCTGGGCGAACAGCCCGGCCAGCAAGCCATCGACGAATAGCCGGCGGTTGACAGCCAGCGGCGCACTGGCCGGCAGACAGGGCACGCCCTCGGTGGGAGCTTGGCCCAAGCCCAGCAAGAAACCTTGCAGGTAGTGGCGCTCTTCCTCGGCCAGCACCGGGGCCGGCAGGGTGTCCAGGCCAAGCAGTCGGGACAGGGTGGCAGTCGGCATACGGATAGGCTCCGGCGTGGCAGTGTTCAGATCGAGGGCGTCGATGCGCTCGCCGGCGACCCGCTCCAGGGCCACGGCGCAGTGTTTGAAGGCAGGCTGCAGCGACAGCGGGTCAACCGCATCGCAGGTCACGGCATTGATTGCCAACTGTTCGCCAATCAGGTCGTTCCAGTGAAACGGTGCAAAGCAGTTGCCCGGCATGACACGGTCACTGATGCGCGCCGGCAGCACGGCTTGACCACGTCGCGAGCGAATGGCCACTTGGTCCTTTTCAGCCACGCCCAGCCGGGCAGCATCTTCGGGATGGATCTCGACAAAGGGACCGGGCTCCAGCTTGTTCAGCGCCGGTACCTTGCCGGTCTTGGTCAGGGTGTGCCATTGATGCTGCACACGGCCGGTATTGAGCACCATGGGGTAGTCGTCATCCGGCAACTCCGGTGCCGGCAGCCAGGGCCGGGCAAAGAAGCGTGCCTTGCCGCTGGCGGTCGGGAAGACCAGTGCCGGCCGCCCTCCCTGGGCATCCAGCAGTAGCGCCTGGCTGCTGCCGTCGTTGAGGTAACGCAAGGGGCTGCGATCGTTGCTGCGGCCTGGGGCGCTGGGCCATTGATGCGGTTGCTGGCGCAGCGCTGGGTAACCGATGCCGCGCAAATCGTAGCCGGTTGCGGGGTTATGAAAGCGGCGGATTTCCTCGTATACCGCTTCGGCATCGGGGTATTCGAAGGCGTCGGCGTAGCCCATGGCACAGGCCACGCGGGCAATGATCTGCCAGTCGGGCAGGCTTTGCCCCGGCGGTTCGACGGCGCGCGCCATCAGCGTCAAGTTGCGCTCGCTGTTGATCATCACCCCCTCGCCTTCGGCCCATAGCGCGGCCGGCAGCAGGATGTCGGCGTAGCGGTTGGTTTCGGTGTCGAGGAAGGCGTCCTGGGTAATCACCAGTTCGGCCTGGCGCAGGCCGTCGATCACTTGCTGGCGGTTGGCGACACTGGCCACCGGGTTGCTGCAAATGACCCAGCAGGCTTTCACTTCACCGGTCTTCATCTGCTCGAACAGCGCCACAGTGCCCTCACCGCCTTCAGTGCGCAGGCTGCCCGGCGCCAGTTGCCACTGCTGCTCGACAAAGGCGCGGTCGGTTGCCACCAACGCTGAGCGCTGGCCTGGCAGGCCGGGCCCCATGTAGCCCATCTCGCGTCCGCCCATGGCATTGGGCTGGCCGGTCAGCGAGAACGGGCCGCTACCGGGGCGGCAGATGGCGCCTGTGGCAAGGTGCAGGTTGCAGATGGCGTTGCTGTGCCAGGTGCCATGGACGCTCTGGTTCAGGCCCATGGTCCAGCAGCTCATCCAGTTGCTGGCGCTGCCAATCCAGTCGGCGGCCTTGATGATATCGGCCACGGCCAGCCCGGTGATGGCGGCTACGCGCTCGGGGGTGTAGTCGTCGAGCAAGGGCGGCAGTTCGTCCCAGCCTTCGGTGTGGCGGGCGATGAAGTCGGGGTTGGTGTGGCCGTTGCGCTGCAGCAAATGCAACAGGCCGTTGAGCAAGGCCATGTCGCTGCCGGGGCGTACCTGCAGGAACAGGTCAGCTTTGTCGGCGGTGGCGCTGCGCCGTGGGTCGACCACGATCAGCCTGGCCCCGGCCTTGACCCGGTCCAGCAGGCGCAGGAACAGGATGGGGTGGCAGTCAGCCATGTTGGCGCCGATGACCAGGAATACATCGGCATGCTCGAAGTCCTGGTAGCTGCCAGGTGGGCCGTCGGCACCAAGCGACAGCTTGTAGCCACTGCCGGCACTGGCCATGCACAAGCGCGAGTTGGACTCGATGTGGCGGGTACGGATAAAGCCCTTGGCCAGCTTGTTGGCAAGGTACTGGGCTTCCAGCGACATCTGCCCGGACACGTACAGCGCGACGGCGTCCGGGCCGTGCTGGTCGATGATGCCGCGCAGGCGCATGGCGGTGTCGGTGATGGCCTGGTCCATGCTGGTACGCACCGGCGGCTGGCTGCGTTGCTGGCGCACATAGGCATCGGCCATGCGCCCGGCTGCGCTCAACGGCAGGTGTGCGGTGAGGCCTTTGGTGCACAGGCGACCGAAGTTGCTGGGGTGCTGCTTGTCGCCGCTGATCTTGCCGACCTTGCCATCGGCAACGCTCATGACGATGCCGCAGCCCACGCCACAGTAGGGGCAGACGCTGCGTACTTCGCTGTTGGCCATGGGCGGGCTCCTGTGGGAAACGCAAAAGGCGCCGGCTGCCCTGGCTTGCTGGAGCAAGCGGGGCAACACGGCGCCTTTGTCGTGAGGTTTTGTGGGCTGTCGACGTTGATAGCCCGGGATGCAGGTGAATCAGCAATTAATGGGCCAGCTGCACTGGTCCTATCGCCGGCAAGCCAGCGCCCACAGGTACAGCGCAACCCTTCCGGTCGGCGCCTTGCCTGTAGGAGCAGCCTTGTGCTGCGAAGAGGCCATTACAGCCAAAGAGGGTCTCCAGCCATACCGACCTCTTCGCAGCACAAGGCTGCTCCTACAGATTCCGCGCATGCCTTAGAGGCGACGCACCATACGGTGGCAACCCCGCCGCTACAGGCGCTATGCTGGGGCACATTCCAGCATGAGCAACTGCCCTCCCCCTATGTCTCAGGTGATCCTCAAGACCCCCGCCCAACTCGACCTGATGCGCCGCGCCGGCCAGCTGCTGGCCCAGGTGTTCGCCGACCTCGACAGCTTTATCCGCCCTGGTGTCACCACCATGCAGATCAACGACCGCGCCGAGGCGTTCATCGTAGATACGCTGAAAGCGCGGCCAGCGAGCAAAGGCCAGTACGGCTTCCCCTACTCGCTCAATACCTCGGTGGACCACGTGGTGTGCCACGGCATACCCAAGGTCGATGAAGTGCTCAAGGAAGGCTCGATCATCAACGTCGACATCACCCTGGAACAGGGTGGCTACATTGCCGATTCGTCGAAGATGTACGGCATCGGAACCATCAGCGATGAAGCTCGGCGGCTGGTCGACACCACCTACGACGCACTGTGGAAAGGCATCGAGCAGGTGCGCCCTGGGGCAACGCTGGGCGATATCGGCCATGCCGTGCAGGCCCATGCCGAGGCTGCAGGGTATAGCGTGGTGCGCGAGTACTGCGGGCACGGCATTGGCCAGCAGATGCATGAAGGGCCCGAGGTGCTGCACATCGGCCAGCGCGGCATGGGCATGAAGCTCAAGCCGGGCATGGTGTTTACCATCGAGCCGATGATCAACCAGGGTGGGCGTGGCACGCGCGAACTGAAGGATGGCTGGACGGTGATTACCCGCGACCACAGCCTGTCGGCACAGTGGGAACATACCGTAGCGGTGACCGAAGAGGGCTTTGAAGTGCTGACGTTGCGCGAAGAAGAGCGCCGACACTGAAACAGCAGGCACAAAAAAAGCGACCCTAAGGTCGCTTTCTTTGTTACTTCCGGGTGTTCAGTGGGCCCTGGAAGTGGAATATGGCGCAGCGGACGGGACTCGAACCCGCGACCCCCGGCGTGACAGGCCGGTATTCTAACCGACTGAACTACCGCTGCGCTATACATCGAGTGGTGGGTGATGACGGGATCGAACCGCCGACCCTCTGCTTGTAAGGCAGATGCTCTCCCGGCTGAGCTAATCACCCATGTCTCTCGGTGTGGCGCGCATTCTACGGGCGACTTTGCGCTCTGGCAAGCACTTATCGAAGTTTTTTCAAAATTAGATCAAACAGCAAAATGCAGGCACAAAAAAAGCGACCCTAAGGTCGCTTTCTCTGTTACTTCCGGGTGTTCAGTGGGCCCTGGAAGTGGAATATGGCGCAGCGGACGGGACTCGAACCCGCGACCCCCGGCGTGACAGGCCGGTATTCTAACCGACTGAACTACCGCTGCGCTATACATCGAGTGGTGGGTGATGACGGGATCGAACCGCCGACCCTCTGCTTGTAAGGCAGATGCTCTCCCGGCTGAGCTAATCACCCTTCGTCTCGGTGTGGCGCGCATTCTACGGACGGCCCTGCACCCTGGCAAGCACTTTTTTAACTTTTCTCAAAAAAAAACTTAGCCCTTTCAAAGACCTAGCGTTGCCGGGCATTTCTTTTGCGCATTGATCACTGCTGGCCCTGTGACAGGGCTGGCCTCAGATCTGCGCACGGAGAATAATGCCCGCCTTATGCATTAAGGAGAGATTGCCCCTCATGTGGTTCAAGAACCTGCTGACCTACCGCCTGACCCAGGAAGTTCCGTTCGAGCCTGAAGCGCTGGAAGCCGCCCTGGCCAGCAAGCCGGCCCGCCCTTGCGCCAGCCAGGAGCTGACCACCTATGGTTTCGTCGCGCCGTTCGGCAAAGGCGAAGACGCTCCCCTGGTGCATGTCAGCGGCGAGTACCTGCTGATTGCCGCACGCAAGGAAGAACGCATCCTGCCGAGCAGCGTGGTCAACGACGCGGTCAAGGAAAAGGTCGAAGAGATCGAGACCGAGCAAATGCGCAAGGTCTATAAAAAGGAACGCGACCAGATCAAGGACGAAATCATCCAGGCCTTCCTGCCGCGCGCGTTCATCCGCCGCTCGATGATCTTCGCCGCCATCGCCCCACGCCTGGGCGTTATCCTGGTCAACTCAGCCAGCGCCAAGCGTGCCGAAGACCTGTTGTCGACCCTGCGTGAAGTCATGGGCTCGCTGCCCGTACGCCCGGCCACGGTGAAGATTGCGCCAACCGCCACCATGACCGACTGGGTCAAGTCGCAGCAAGCCGCCGAAGGCTTCTACGTGCTGGACGAATGCGAGCTGCGTGACACCGCCGAAGACGGCGGTATCGTGCGCTGCAAGCGCCAGGACCTGACCGGTGAGGAAATCCAGCTGCACCTGAGCACTGGCAAGGTAGTGACCCAGCTGGCCCTGGCCTGGCAGGACAAGCTGTCGTTCATTCTCGACGACAAGATGGTCATCAAGCGCCTGAAGTTCGAAGAGCTGCTGCAGGAGCAGGCCGAGCAGGACGGTGGCGACGAGGCTGCGCAGCAATTCGACGCCAGCTTCCAGCTGATGATGATGACCTTTGCCGAGTTCCTGCCGGTGCTGTTCGAAGCGCTGGGTGGGGAAGAGATTCCGCAAGGGGTCTGATGTGTTTTGAAATGCCGGTGCTGGCCTGAAAGTGATGTTTCGCCAGTACCGGCCTCTTCGCGGGCAAGCCCGCTCCCACAGGATCTCCACAGAATCTGAAAACTGTGAAATACCTGTGGGAGCAACTGTCTTGTGCTGCTTGTGCCGGCCTCTTCGCGGGCTTGCCCGCGAAGAGGCCAGTAAAACCGACAGAGCTATAAATAGAAAAGGAATTGCCCCCATGCGTGCCCTCGCCGCCTTAAGCCGCTTCGTCGGCAATACCTTCGCCCTGTGGGTGCTGGTGTTCGCCGTGCTGGCCTTCCTGCAACCGCAATGGTTCATCGCCCTCAAGGTGGCCATCGTGCCGCTGCTGGGGCTGGTGATGTTCGGCATGGGCCTTACCCTCAAGCTCGACGACTTCGCCGCCCTCGCCCGCCAGCCCTGGCGGGTGATGCTGGGGGTGGTCGC
Organism: Pseudomonas sp. NY11955; assembly: GCF_048068035.1. NCBI lineage: Bacteria > Pseudomonadati > Pseudomonadota > Gammaproteobacteria > Pseudomonadales > Pseudomonadaceae > Pseudomonas > Pseudomonas sp. NY11955. The sequence continues at coordinate 397,015 of NZ_JBLUPS010000002.1, read as the reverse complement.
GCACTTCGTGATCATGCCGGGCATGGCCTGGCTGCTGTGCCAGCTGTTCCACCTGCCGCCGGAAATTGCCGTGGGCGTGATCCTGGTTGGCTGCTGCCCAAGCGGCACGGCATCGAACGTGATGGTCTGGCTGTCGCGTGGCGACCTGGCGCTGGCCGTGGCAATCGCTGCGGTCACCACCCTGCTGGCGCCGCTGCTGACCCCGGCGCTGATCTGGTTCCTGGCCTCGGCCTGGTTGCCGGTGTCCTTCATGGACATGTTCTGGTCGATCCTGCAGTTGGTGATGTTGCCGATCGTGCTCGGCGTAGTGGCCCAGCGCTTGCTCGGTGCCCGCGTGCAGACGGCGGTTCAGGTACTACCACTGGTGTCGGTGGTGAGCATCGTGATGATCGTGTGCGCAGTGGTGGCGGCCAGCCAGGCGAAAATCGCCGAGTCGGGGCTGCTGATCATGGCGGTGGTGATGCTGCACAACAGCTTCGGCTATCTGCTGGGGTACCTCACCGGCAAACTGTGCAAGCTGCCGCTGGCCCAGCGCAAGTCGCTGGCGCTGGAGGTGGGCATGCAGAACTCGGGGTTGGGGGCAGCACTGGCGGCAGCGCACTTCTCGCCCTTGGCGGCGGTGCCGAGTGCCTTGTTCAGTGTTTGGCACAATATTTCCGGGGCGCTGTTGTCGACCTGGTTCCGGCGCATGGATGAGCCTGCGGTGGAGGCCGAAGCAGTGGAACCGGCCCGCACAGGCTTGCCCTGAAACCTTCAGGTGTGCACCATAGTGCTCACTGTGAGGACGACCTCACGACGCACCGCGTGACCATTCCGGGGACGGCCCCATCCTTCAAACGATGGAGACACTCTCATGTCCTGGATCATCCTGTTCTTCGCCGGCCTGTTCGAGGTCGGCTGGGCCGTCGGCCTGAAATACACCGACGGCTTCAGCAAGCCGATTCCCACCGTACTCACCGTCGGCGCCATGGTCATCAGCCTGGGCCTGCTGGGCCTGGCCATGAAAGAGCTGCCGCTGGGCACCGCCTACGCCATCTGGACTGGCGTCGGTGCCGTGGGCACGGTGATCGCCGGCATTATCCTGTTCGGTGAGTCGATGGCGCTGGTGCGCCTGGTCAGCGTGGCGCTGATCATTACCGGCCTGGTCGGCCTGAAAGTCAGCGCCAGCTAACCCCTCCTAACGCTGGTTGCCGCGCAAGCGGCTGACCTGCTCACGCAATGCCTCTGGCTGCGCTGCCTCCACCGGGATGGCGGCGCCGGCCACGATGGTCACCCGCGACCATAGGCGCTTGAACCAACCCTTGGCCGGGTCGCGGCTGAAGAAGCTGCCCCACAGCCCCTGCAAGGCCAGCGGAATCACCGGCACCGGCGTTTCTTCGAGAATGCGGTTGACGCCGCCTTTGAACACATCGATCTCACCATCACCGGTCAGCTTGCCTTCCGGGAAGATGCACACCAGCTCACCCTCGGCCAGGTACTCGGCAATCCGCGCGAAGGCGCGCTCATAGGTAGCCTGGTCTTCGTTGCGCCCGGCAATCGGAATGGCGCCAGCGGTGCGGAACACGAAGTTGAGCACCGGCAGGTTGTAGATCTTGTAGTACATGACAAAGCGAATCGGCCGGCGGATTGCCCCGCCCAGCAGCAGCGCATCGACGAACGAAACGTGGTTGCACACCAACAGTGCCGCGCCTTCATCGGGAATGCGCTCAAGGTCGCGGTGCTGCACGCGGTACATCGAATGGCTGAGCAGCCAGATCAGGAAGCGCATGGTGAACTCGGGCACGATCCTGAAGATGTAGGCGTTGACGGCGATGTTGAGCAAGGACACCACCAGGAACAACTGCGGGATGCTCAGCTCGGCCAGGCCAAGCAGGACGATGGTGAGCAGCGCCGACACCACCATGAACAGGGCATTGAGGATGTTGTTGGCCGCGATCACCCGGGCGCGTTGGTCTTCGGCCGTACGCGCCTGGATCAGCGCATACAGCGGCACGATATAGAAGCCGCCGAACACGCCCAGGCCGACGATCGACAGCAGGATCCACCAGGCCTGGCTCATGCCCAACAGCGCCAGCCAGTCGTGCGGCGCCGCCGCAGCCGGTACATCCCCGGAGTGCCACCACCACAGCAGGCCGAACAGGGTCAGGCCGAACGAGCCGAACGGCACCAGGCCGATCTCCACCTTGCGCCCGCTAAGGCGTTCGCACAGCAACGAACCCAGGGCGATGCCCACCGAGAACAGCGTCAGTACCAGGGTCACCACGGTGCCATCACCGTGCAGCCAGTCCTTGGCGTAGGCCGGGATCTGCGTAAGGTAGATGGCGCCGACGAACCAGAACCACGAGTTACCGACGATCGAGCGCGACACCGCCGGCGGCTGGCCCAGGCCCATGCGCAGAATCGCCCACGACTGCTTGAAGATGTTCCAGTCCAGTGGCATGTGCGGCGATGCGGCGGCGGCGCGGGGGATCCAGCGGCTGGCCAGGTAGCCGAGCACCGCCGTGCCGACCACGCCACCGGCCACCACCGAGGCGTAACTGTCGGCCGACATCATCACCCCGGCGCCGATGGTGCCGGCGAGGATGGCGAGGAAGGTGCCGGTTTCCACCAGGCCATTGCCGCCCACCAACTCCTCTTCACGCAGGGCTTGCGGCAAGATCGAGTACTTCACCGGGCCAAACAGCGCCGAGTGGGTGCCCATGCCAAACAGCGCCACCAGCATCAGCGCCAGGTGGTTGGTGATGAAGCCCAGCGCACCGACCGCCATGATCGCGATCTCGGCCAGTTTGATCGCACGGATCAACGCGTCCTTGGCGAACTTTTCGCCAAACTGCCCGCCCAGCGCCGAGAACAGGAAGAACGGCAAGATGAACAGCAAGGCGCACAAGTTGACCCAGATCGATCGGTCACCGTCGCCCAGGCTGAGCTTGAACAGGATCGCCAGAATCAGCGACTGCTTGAACAGGTTGTCGTTGAAGGCACCCAGCGACTGGGTGATGAAAAACGGCAGGAAGCGCCGCTTGCCGAGCAAGGTGAATTGCGAGGAGTGACTCATCGTCCATGGTCCTGAGGGCTTTTCAATTGGAGGCGCGCCGGGCGCGTCAGGCCACAAATCTGCATGGGAAATGCGTTGCCTGGCAAGCCGACTTTTCAGAACAGATGCTGCCTCACTCGAAACCGAACAATGCCCGCGCGGTATCCAGCAACAAGGCCCGGCGCAACTGCGTCGAACAGCCCAGGGCCTCGAACTGTTCGACAGCGGTACCGAAACTCACGGCCGATTCATGCTGGGTATGCGGCCAGTCACTGCCCCACATCAACCGCTCGGCGCCGTAGTGCGCCTCCAGGGCGCATAGCGCCTGACGGGCGAATGCAAGGTTTTCCTCGGGCGAGCCTTCCAGCCGGTAGATACCAGACACCTTCACCCAAACCTTGCCCCGCCCGCCCAGGGTCAGCAGTTCGGCGAACCCCGGTTGACCAAGGCCACGGCGGGCATCGGGCCGGCCAAAATGGTCGATCACCACGTCCAGCCCATAGGGTTCGAGCGCCCGCACCAACGCGGGTATGTCGGCCACTTGCCGATGCAACTCCAGGTGCCAGCCCTGCTCGCCAATGCGCTCCAACAGCGGCCGCCATTCGGCGCCGGTCAGGTCAGGCAAGCCCTGCCCCATGAGGTTCAAGCGCACACCCCTCACCCCCAACCGGGCCATTTCGTCCAGCGTCCCCCGCTCGACATCGCGCTCCAGCATCACCACCCCGCGCAGTTGCCCCGGCGCGGTCTGCAAGGCGCTGAGCAGGTATTGGTTGTCGGTACCGAGGAAGCTGGGCTGAACCAGCACGCCATGGCTGAAACCATGGGCCAGCAACTGGCCCAGGTAGTCGCCCAGCGGTGCATCGTAGCTGGGCGCATAACGCCGCACGCTGGCCAGGTTCAACCCACGGCTGAATACGTGGGCGTGGCTGTCGATGGCAGTCAGGTGTAAAGCAGGAGCGTCGGGCATGGTTCTCATACAAACAAGGTCAGGTTACTTGGCGGCAGCAACGGTCATTTCCGGCGCGGGTGCGGATTCAAGGTTACGGCCACGGGTTTCCGGCAGGCACAGGGCAGCGATCACCGCCACGCCATAGGCGATGCCAGCATCGATGCCGATGGCACTGCCCAGCGACATCGACTCACTCATGTGCCCGACCAGGAACGGGAACACCGCCGACAGCACGCGACCGAAGTTGTAGCAAAAGCCCACCCCGGCACCACGCACATCGGCCGGGTACAGTTCATTGAAGAACGCGCCCAGGCTGGCCGGGATGCCGGCAGCGAAGAAGCCCAGCGGGAAGCCGAGGAACAGCATCTGGGTATTGGTCAGCGGGAAGAACACGTAGGCTTGCACGGTCAGCACGCAGCACAGGGCGAACAGCAGGATGTTCTTGCGCCTGCCGATGCGGTCGATCAGCAGGCCACTGACCACGCAACCGCACCAGAAGGCCAGGATGATCACCGCCAGGTAACCACCGGAGTTCAGCACCGAAAGATGACGTTCGGTTTTCAGGAAGGTCGGCAACCAGGTCATCACCGCGTGATAGCCACCGTGGGCCCCCAGGCCGAGCAAACCACCGAGCAGGGTCACGCGCAGCAGTTCCGGGCGGAAGATGCCAGCCATCGACTGCAGGAAGCTGGTGGGGATGGCGTTTTCTTTCTGCAGGCGCTGGAAGCTGTCCGGCTCAGGCACATTGCGGCGTACCCAGATGATCAGCAGCGACGGCAGCAGGCCGACGAAGAACATCACCCGCCAGGCGAACTCCTGCGGCACCAGCGAGTAGATCAACGTGAACAGCGCCACCGCCAGGCCCCAACCCACGGCCCAGGCGCTCTGCACCGTGCCCATGACTTTGCCGCGATACTTCGGGTTGATGGTTTCGGCCATCAGTACCGCGCCGGCCGCCCATTCGCCACCGATGCCGAAGCCTTGCATGGCCTTGACGAACAGCAGCGGGTAGAAGCCGGTGACGAACGCCGAAAGGAAGGTAAAGAAGGAGAACCAGAGAATCATCCATTGCAGGGTCCGCACGCGGCCATAGCGGTCGGACAGCGTGCCACCCAGCCAGCCACCGATCGCCGAGGTCACCAGGGTCAGGCCACTGATCAGGCCTGCGTCGCCCTTGGTCAGGGAAAACGCGGCGATCAGCGCGGGGATGGCCAAGCCGAACATCTGCACTTCCAGTGCGTCGAGCGACCAGCCGCCGAAGCAGGCCCAGAACGTCTTGCGTTCCCGTGAGGTGATCTGGCGATACCAACTGAACATGATTGTTATCCTTCTAGTGTGTGTTACGGGCAGGCGAAGCCACTGCGCCGTGGCAAAACGGCGCAGACGGGTAACAGGGGTGAAGCGGCCGGCTTAGCGGATGTCGATGCGGTAGCGGAAGTGCTGCGCATGGCCGCGCGAGCGGCGCCATTCCAGCGGCTTGCCGGCGTAGTCACGGGCCAGGCGCTCGATCACCACCACCGGGCTGTCGGCGGGCAGTTGCAGCAGGCGGCCATGCACCGCGTCGACCGCTTCGGCGGTCAAGGTCTCTTCGGCGTAGGCGACTACCTGGCCGCACAGTTCTTCGTAGATCGGGTAAAGCAGCGGGCCCTTGCTGTTCAGTTCCACATCCAGCAGCGGCTGGAAGGTCTGGCGCGGCAACCAGATTTCCTCAGCCAGCACGGGCTGGGCGCCGAGCAGACGGGTACGAACGATGCGGATCACTTCGGTTTCGAGCGCCAGGCCCAGAGCCTCGGCCACCGCCGACGGCGCTGCCAGCGGCTCGATGGACAGGATGCGGCTTTCCGGCACCACGCGCTCGCCATTGGCGGCCTCGAAGCGGAAGAAGCGGAACAGCGAAGACTGGAACTGTGGGCGGCGGATAAAAGTGCCGCGGCCCTGCTGGCGTTCCAGCACGCCTTCGGCCACCAGCACGTCTACAGCCTTGCGCACGGTGCCGACCGACATGTCGAACTCGGTAGCCAGGGCGGCTTCGGTCGGGATCGCTTCGCCCGGGCGCCAGCGATTGTTGGCGATCTGCTCGACCATGTGGTCGCGCAGTTGTTGGTAGCGGGGCAGTCGAGCATCACCGGTCAATGGGTGCATGGGTCTCGCTCTCGTCTTGTTATATAAACATATATATGAATTTTTCGTGAGTATTCCCCGTGCCTTAAGGGTTGTCAATCCTCCGCCTGTCGCCCGTGCAGTTTGGACCTGTTCGCGGGCACGCCCGCTCCCACAGGATCACCGGCGCAGTACCTGTGAGAGCGGGCATGCCCGCGAATGGCCTGCGCAGCGGGCCACGGTTGGCATATGCTTGAGCCCGGCACCCAGAACAACAAGGACGTGGCAATGCTCGCCGCCATCAAACGCTACCCGCATACCGTTCGCCTGCTGCTCACCACCACCTTCACTCTCACCGTCGCCCGTGCCCTCACCCTGCCCTACCTGGTGGTGTACCTGGCCGACAACTTCCAGCTACCGATCAGCCAGATCGGCCTGCTGATCGGCGGCGCGCTGATCATCGCCTCGCTGCTGAGCCTGTATGGCGGCCATCTGGTCGACACCTTGCGCAACCACACGCTGGTCAGCGCCAGCACCCTGCTGTTCGCCCTGGCGTTCGTCGGCGCGGTCGCCAGCCGTTCGGCGCTGCTGTTCTTCCTGTGCCTGGTGCTGATCAACCTGGCCCTGGCGGTGGTCGACATCGCCGCCAAGGCGGGCTTCTGTGCGTTACTGCCCGTGGAGGAACGGGCCGAGGTGTTCGCCATCAAGTACACCCTCAGCAACGTCGGCTACGCCGCCGGCCCGCTGCTGGGCGTGGCCATGCTGGAGCTGAACGACCATATGCCCTTCATCGCCTCTGCCGTACTTGGCCTGGCCATGTGCCTGGCTTATTGGCGCCTTGGCGACCGCAGTCTGCAAGCCAGCGCACCGGACAAGCCAGCGGCCGGCTTTGGCCAGGTGGCGCTAGGGCTGGCGCGTGATCGTCGGCTGGTGTGTTTCACCCTGGGCGGGGTGCTGAGCGCGGTGGTGTTCGGCCAGTTCACCGCCTACCTGTCCCAGTACCTGGTGGTAACCAGCAGCCCGGTCGAAGCGGCGCGCCTGGTTGGCTACCTGGTAACCACCAACGCGGTGACGGTGATAGCCCTGCAGTACCTGATTGGTCGCCGTATCAGCCGCCAACGCCTGATGCCCTGGCTGCTGGCCGGCATGGCCCTGTTCATTGCAGGCCTGCTGGGCTTTGCGCTGGCGGGCTCGGTGCTGGCCTGGTGCCTGGCGATGCTGGTGTTCACCTTGGGCGAGATTATCGTGATTCCGGCCGAGTACATGTTCATCGACCTGATCGCACCGGAGCACTTGCGCGGGGTGTATTACGGCGCGCAGAACCTGTCCAACCTGGGGGCGGCGCTAGGGCCGGTGATGGTGGGGTTCGCCCTGGTGCACCTGTGGCCGGGGGCGATCTTCTACCTGCTGGTGTTGTCGGTGATACTGGCAGGAGTGTTCTATGGGTTGGGCACCCGAAAAAATTGATGTTTTGTTTCAGGTCAATCGCGAGCAAGCTCGCGCCTACAACCATCGTCTGCGCTGACGAAGCGGCACCTGCGTGCCAGACTGGTTGATCGGGACCGCGTTATATTTTTTGCTTCGGAGTTTTCATGTCGTTGTCCAGCGGGCTGATCGCCGTGGTCGCCCTGGCCTATATGGCCGTCATGTTCGCCATCGCCTTCTATGGCGACCGCCGCAGCACGCCGTTGCCGCCGAAGCTGCGTGCCTGGGTGTACAGCCTGTCGCTGGCCGTGTACTGCACCAGCTGGACCTTCTTCGGCGCGGTCGGCCAGGCCGCCGAACAACTCTGGGCCTTCCTGCCGATCTACCTGGGCCCGGTGCTGCTGCTGATCTTCGCGCCTTGGGTGCTGCAGAAGATGGTGCTGATCAGCAAACAGCAGAACATTACCTCGATCGCCGACTTCATCGCCGCGCGCTATGGCAAGTCGCAGACCCTGGCGGTGGTGGTGGCGCTGATCTGCCTGATCGGCGTGCTGCCGTACATCGCCTTGCAGCTCAAGGGCATCGTGCTGGGCGTGAACCTGCTGATCGGCGCCAACGCCGACGCCACCGGCACCCGCGTGCAGGACACCGCGCTGGTGGTGTCACTGGTGCTGGCGCTGTTCGCCATCGTCTTCGGTACCCGCAGCCTGGATGTGACTGAACACCACCGCGGCATGGTCCTGGCCATTGCCTTCGAGTCGCTGATCAAGCTGCTGGCGTTTCTCGCCGTGGGCATCTTCATCGTGTTCAACCTGTACGACGGTTTCGACGACCTGTTCAGCCAGGCCCGCCAGTCGATCCACTTGCAGGATTATTGGCAAGAGACCATCAATTGGCCGTCCATGGTGGTGCAAACCGCCGTGGCGATGATGGCGATCATCTGCCTGCCTCGGCAGTTCCACGTGACCGTGGTTGAGAACATCGAACCTCAGGACATGCGCCTGGCGCGCTGGGTGTTCCCGATGTACCTGGCACTGGCCGCGCTGTTCGTGGTGCCGATTGCCCTGGCCGGGCAGATGCTGCTGCCAGGCACGGTGATCTCAGACTCGTTCGTCATCAGCCTGCCGTTGGCCGAGGCGCACCCAAGCCTGGCCCTGCTGGCATTCATCGGCGGCGCCTCGGCGGCCACCGGCATGGTCATCGTCGAGGCCGTAGCGTTGTCGACCATGGTTTCCAACGACATGCTGCTGCCCTGGCTGCTACGCCGCAACAACGCCGAGCGGCCGTTCGAGGCGTTCCGCCACTGGATGCTGTCGGTACGCCGGGTGACCATCGTGGTGATCCTGCTGTTGGCCTATGTCAGCTATCGCCTGCTGGGCTCTACCGCCAGCCTGGCGACCATCGGCCAGATCGCCTTTGCCGCCGTGACCCAGCTCACCCCGGCCATGCTCGGCGCGCTGTACTGGAAGCAGGCCAACCGCCGTGGGGTATTCGCCGGCCTGGCCGCGGGCATTTTCCTGTGGTTCTACACCTTGGTGCTGCCAATTGCCGCGCACAGCCTGGGCTGGTCGCTGCAGCTATTCCCCGGGCTGGCGTGGCTGCACGGCAACCCGCTGAACCTGCCGATCAGCCCGCTGACCCAAGGCGTGGTGCTGTCACTGGCGGGTAACTTCACCCTGTTCGCCTGGGTTTCGGTGCTGTCGCGCACACGGGTTTCCGAACACTGGCAGGCCGGCCGCTTCATCGGCCAGCAAACCAGCGCGCGACCGAGCAGCAAGCCGCTGCTGGCGGTGCAGATCGATGACCTGCTGACCTTGGCCTCGCGCTTTGTCGGTGAAGAGCGCGCACGGCAAAGCTTCATCCGTTTCGCCTACCGCCAGGGCAAAGGCTTCAACCCCAACCAGAACGCCGACGGCGACTGGATCGAGCACACCGAACGGCTGCTGGCCGGGGTGCTCGGCACCTCGTCGACCCGCGCCGTAGTCAAGGCCGCCATCGAAGGCCGCGACATGCAACTGGAAGACGTGGTACGCATCGCCGACGAAGCCAGCGAGGTGCTGCAGTTCAACCGCGCCTTGCTGCAAGGTGCCATCGAGAACATCAACCAGGGCATCAGCGTGGTCGACCAGAACCTGCATCTGGTGGCGTGGAACCGTCGCTACCTGGAGCTGTTCAACTACCCTGACGGGCTGATCAGCGTGGGCCGGCCGATTGCCGACATCATCCGCTACAACGCCGAGCGCGGGCTTTGCGGCCCGGGCGAGGCCCAGGTGCATGTGGCGCGGCGCCTGCACTGGATGCGTCAGGGGCGCGCGCATTCCTCCGAGCGACTGTTCCCCAATGGCCGGGTGATCGAGCTGATCGGCAACCCAATGCCGGGTGGCGGCTTTGTCATGAGTTTCACCGACATCACCCCGTTCCGCGAGGCCGAGCAGGCCCTGCGCGATTCCAACGAGGGCCTTGAGCAACGCGTAGCTGAGCGTACCCACGAGTTGTCACAACTAAACCAGGCACTGTCCGAAGCCAAAAGCCAGGCAGAAGCGGTGAGCAAGTCCAAGACCCGCTTCCTGGCGGCGGTCAGCCATGACCTGATGCAGCCACTGAACGCCGCCAGGCTGTTCTCCGCCGCCTTGTCGCAGCAGGCCGAGGGCATGAACGAGGAAGCCCAGCAACTGGTGCAGCACATGGACAGCTCGCTGCGCTCTGCCGAAGAGCTGATCAGCGACCTGCTGGACATCTCGCGCCTGGAGAACGGCAAGATCACCCCGGACGCCAAGCCGTTCGCCCTCAATGAACTGTTCGACACCCTGGGCGCCGAGTTCAAGTTGCTGGCGGCCGAAAAGGGCCTGGAATTCCGCCTGCGCGGCAGCCGCCTGCGGGTGGACAGCGACATGAAACTGCTGCGCCGGGTGCTGCAGAACTTCCTCACCAATGCGCTGCGCTACGGCAAGAGCCCGATCCTGCTGGGTGCGCGCCGACAGGGCGAGCGCCTATGGCTGGAGGTCTGGGACCGTGGCCCGGGCATTGCCGACGACAAGCTGCAGGTGATCTTCCAGGAGTTCAAGCGCCTGGACAGCCACCAGACCCGCGCCGAGAAGGGCCTGGGCCTGGGCCTGGCGATCGCCGACGGCCTGTGCCGGGTGCTGGGGCACCCGCTGGAAGTGCGCTCATGGCCGGGCAAGGGCACGGTGTTCCGGGTCAGCGTGCCGATTGCTCGCCAGGCCGCGCCGGCACCCAGCACCCCGGTGGAACAACAGGGCGGTCAGCCACTGGCCGGGCTGCAAGTGCTGTGCGTGGACAACGAAGACAGCATCCTGATCGGTATGAACAGCCTGCTCAGCCGCTGGGGCTGCCAGGTATGGACCGCGCGCAACCAGGGCGAATGCGAAGCCCTGCTGGACAAGGGCATGCGTCCGCACCTGGCGCTGGTGGACTACCACCTGGACGACGGCGAGACCGGCACCGGGCTGATGGGCTGGCTACGGGCACGCCTGGGTGAACCGGTGCCGGGTGTGGTGATCAGCGCCGACGGCAGCAAGGAAACCATCGCCCTGGTGCATGCATCAGGCCTGGACTACCTGGCCAAGCCGGTAAAGCCGGCAGCCCTGCGCGCCATGCTCAATCGCCATCTGAGCCTGGTTCAGTAACCGCTTCGTCAGGCAGCGCCTCGTCGGACAGCGCCCGCTCCAGCAGGTCTGCCGGCAGGCTCTTGCTGGCACGGGCGCCCAACAGTTTCAGCTGTTCGCTGCGGCTGACCAGGTTGCCACGCCCTTCGCACAGTTTGTTACGAGCAGCGGCATACGCCTTGTCCACCTGTTGCAGGCGGCTGCCCAGTTCGTCCAGGTCCTGGATGAACAGCACGAACTTGTCGTACAACCAGCCGGCGCGCTCGGCGATCTCGCGAGCGTTCTGGCCCTGGCGCTCCTGCTTCCACAGGCTGTCGATCACGCGCAGGGTGGCGAGCAGCGTGGTGGGGCTGACGATCACGATCTGTCGGTCGAAGGCTTCCTGGAACAAGTTCGGTTCGGCCTGCAGGGCTGCCGAGAAGGCTGCCTCGATGGGCACGAACAGCAGCACGAAATCCAGGCTGTGCAGGCCTTCGAGGCGGTTGTAGTCCTTGCTCGACAGGCCCTTGACGTGGCTGCGCAGCGACTGCACGTGCTGCTTGAGCGCAGCCTCGTCATTGCCGGCAACGAACTGCTGGTACGCGGTGAGGCTGACCTTGGCGTCCACCACCACTTGCTTGTCGCCGGGCAGCATGATCAGCACATCGGGCTGGAAGCGCTCGCCATCGGCGCTCTTCAGGCTGACCTGGGTCTGGTATTCGCGGCCTTTTTCCAGGCCGGCATGCTCCAACACCCGCTCAAGAATCAGCTCGCCCCAGTTACCCTGGGTTTTCTGGCCCTTCAGGGCTTGAGTGAGGTTGGTGGCTTCGTCGGAGAGGCGCAAGTTGAGCTGTTGCAGTCGTTCCAGCTCCTTGCCCAGTGAGAAGCGCTCGCGGGCTTCTTGTTGGTAACTTTCCTCCACGCGTTTTTCGAAGGACTGGATACGCTCCTTGAGCGGGTCGAGCAACTGGCCGAGGTGCTGCTGGCTGGTCTGGGCGAAGCGCTGCTCGCGCTCGTCGAAAATTTTGGTGGCCATGTCGGCGAACTGGGCGCGCAGCGTGTCACGGGCCTCCTGCAGGTCTTCCAGACGCTGCTGGTGGCTTTCCTGCTGCTCACGCAGTTCAGCCTCAAGGCGGGCGGTTTGCGCTTCCAGCCGGCGCAGTTCGGCTTCACGGTTGGCACGTTCGAGGTGCCAGGCGTGTGCTGCGTCACGGGCGTTGTCGCGGTCTATCTGCAGCAGCTCAAGCTCGCGGCCCTGGGCGGCCAGCTGGGTCTGTTTGACGGTGTTGGCTTCGCTGAGGTCGCTGACTTCGTCGCGGCTGGCGTCCAGTTGCGCCTGCAAGCCGGCCTGAGCCAGCTGGGCGGCGTTGAGGCGTTCTTCGAGCAAGGCCTGCTCAGCTTGCCGCGCGCCTTGGCGGCGCTGCACCTGCATGAGCCACCCCAGGCAGGGTATAGCGCCTGCTACCAAGCCCAGCAGAATGCTGGCCAGATCCACTGTCATGCTTACCCCGATCTTTGTTGCGAATTGAGTGCAGCTTATCAGTGTGGGGGTTGTCGCCGCATTTTCTTCGCCTGGGAGATCGAGCGCCGCCCGCGCGGCGCATCGCGAGCGAAGCTCGCTCCTACATTTGTTTCGGGCCAATTATTCCTGTGAAGGTCGCGCGCGCCCCCCTTTGCGCATGGCGCGATATCGCGTCGTACAAACAAGGCGGTCGCGCGCGCCTGCCACAGGCGATACTGGCCCGAAACAAATGTAGGAGCGAGCTTCGCTCGCGATGCGCCGCGCGGGCGGCGCTCGGTCTCACAGGCGCCGAACATTACTAGCCGAACACCTCTGCCCCCTCAGCCAGAAAACCACTGCCGCAACAGCCGTCGTGCCTCCTGCGACCCCTGCCCCGCCGCGAGCTCCAACCAATAGCGCGCCTGCTCAGGCTCGCTGTGCTGGCACAGCCGCGCATACTCCAGCTGCGCCCGCCGATCCCCGGCGCGGGCCGCTTGACGCAGCAGTTCATGACCAATGCGCCGGTCGCGGGCGTTGCCACAATCGCGGCACAGCATCTGCCCCAGGCGGCTTTGCGCCACGACCACACCCTGGCGCGCCGGCTGCTTCAACAGGCGTCCGGCCAGGTGCTTGACCTGAGGCTTGTCGCCCAGGCGCGGGCTGTCGAGCAGCCACAAGGCCACTTTCAGGGAAAAGCGTTTGGCGGGAGGCGCAGGTGTCGATGCAGCGGGGCTGGCGAAGTGTTTACCGCGGAACTTCATGAGCAACAGGTTTGGCAACTCGAAAGGCGCGCCACTCTACTCTTTTTTTTTCACCCTGACCTGTCGATTTCTGGAGGATTGAAAAAAATTTTCAATGATCTTTTCTTGACGTTTTCAGGTGGATGACCAACCGGTCGTTCGGGGCCTGTCGATTGTCGGACAGTTCACGTCGTTGCTGGCACGCCCGTGCTAGAGCAAGCGCTCGGGACAATCCACAGTTCCTGTGGATAACTCGGTGGACAACCCCCTCACATACCCCGCAAACCCGCATGAATTGGGGGCTTCGGTCAAACTGACGATTTTTTCACCAGCTAAAAATAGTGTTTTTTTTCATTGACTTAACCACGCAGTCAAGGCATTGGCGAGGCCATTGGAGGGTGTTGCCAGGCTGTTACAAGCGTTGCCCCGAATGTGAACAAGTGCACCACAAACCTCCATTTGCGTGCACGAAAAGGGCACATCGGCCCGCATAGGGGCCATTTGCCCCCTCTTCCCAGCAGCGCGAATTCGCGCCATACTGCGCGGCTCACCTCAACAAATGTAGTGCTTGCCAAACGTCTGCACTTGCGGTAAGGTGCGCCCCGTTAGTACCAAGCTGAAAGTCAATTCTGGCCGCTAGCGTCCTTGCAGACCCACTCCTCCCAAGGGTGAGCCTGCTGAAACCAGGACCGGCCCATTCGATGATTCTCTCGCCAGCCCTGCGCTGTTCAAGCCCGAATCACATGACAGATTGATCAGGATCCCACCCCGACGGCCTAGAACCTTGGCCCCGGCGTGCTGCCTGCCTTCCGAAGTACCTACCAGTCAGCCCAAGCGCCCACATTTGATTGCGCCCCCTCTGGCTGCCCTGTTCCAGTCAGGTTCGTTCGTCCCTTAATAAAGGCGTCACTGGAACGTTTCTATCATGCACGGATCATAACCCCCGTGTTTAAAGCAGGAACCTCCAACAATATGCAAACTCATCATCAGATTCAGGCTGCCATTGGCACCCTTTCCCAGGCCTTCTCGCCGTTGAAGTGCCTTATCGTTGCCCCACGCAAGGGCAGCTTCAGCTTTACCCTGGTAGACGAACACGGCGTCGCCTGCCACACCGAGCGCCTGTACCCCGAACAGTACAGCCGCAATGAACCGCTGCAGGCGGTGATCGCCCGGACTCGCCAGTCGCTCACCGCGTGAGCGGCGAATACCGCGGCATTCAAGCGCTGAATCATCCAATCGCAAGCCTGCCTGAACGCTCTTGGCGTAATTGCCTTAGGGCATATAGCGCGGAGCGTCAGGCAGCAATCGATTTAAAAACAGCTCTTTACACCACGATTATCACACTACACTTCAACTCGAGCGGTGCTTGCCGCTTCCGGCGGGCCTGATCATTCACCAGCTGCCAAGCTCCAGCGCCCGTCCGGCCCTTAACTGCTCGAGGGCATCATGGGTATCGCGGCGAATGAATTGTGTCAGTATGTGATCCGACCCACCCTGGTCTACCTGAACCGTCACTGCGCCAGCGCCGAGGCCTTGCTGCTGGGCATCGCCGCCAGCCAGTCGGCACTCGGGTCAGCCTTGCACGACCGACGTGGGCACGGCCTGTACCGTATCGGCGAACACCGTCACCAGGCACTCTGGGACGACTATCTGGCCCGTGACCCCGACCTCGCCAGCCTGGTGCGCGGCCTGGCCAGCCAGCACGCCTTCCTGGGTGGTCCGCACCTGGAACTCACCGTCAACCTGCGCTACTCCACTGCCATTGCCTGGATGCTCATCGAAGAGCAGGCCACGCCACTGCCTGCCGCTGACGATTTATTGGCGCTGGCGCGGATCTGGCGACAAATTTTCAACCCCCAAGGTCGCCTGCGCGACTTCACCCATGCCTGGCATGCCTGCATTGAACAGAAATTGCCACAGGCATCTTGAGACGCGTCTTACAACCAAACCGGAAAAAATGGAATTTTGGTCGGATTGTCCTACAAAACCGCTCTAACTCCTGCGATTGAGGCTATAGCGCGGCGCGTAAATTGTTGGTAGCTTTTCGCCCCGGAGATCCCAAGGAGTTTTCTAATAATGAAAAAAGTAGTGCTCAAAACCTCCCTCGGCGTAGCCGTTGCTCTTGCTTCCAGCCAACTGCTCGCCAGCGGCTTCGCGCTCAACGAACAGAGCATCAGCAGCATGGGGACAGGTTTCGCGGGACGTTCTTCTTCTGCCGATGATGCCAGCACCGTGTTTGGCAACCCGGCCGGCATGTCCCGCCTCAAACGCGAACAGTTCACCGTGGGCGGCGCCGCCGTCATCGCCAAGTCCGATATCTCGGGCCGTGGCAGCAACCTCGGGGGGGAAACCGATGGTGACATGGTGCCTTTCGTTGGCGTACCCATGGGTTACTACGTCAAGCCGATCGATGACCACTGGAGCGTCGGTTTCGGTGTCTACGTACCGTTCGGCCTGGTAACCGACTATGGCAGCGATGATGCCGCGCGTTACTGGGGCAAAAAGAGCCACGTACAGGTTGTAACGTTCCAGCCGACTGTCAGCTATGCCTTCAACGACAAGGTCTCGATCGGTTTCGGCCCAACCATCAACCGTATCGAAGGGGAACTGGGCTCGAGCCTGATCAACCCATTCACCCCGGGCCGCAACGACGGCGAAGTGAAGATCAAGGGTGACGATACTGCCGTTGGCTACAACGTCGGCATCCTGGTACAAGCCACCGACCGTACCCGCGTCGGCCTGACCTACCACTCGATGGTCGACTACAAGCTCGAGGGCAAGACCCGCGTCAGCACCCCGCTGATCGGGCCATTCAATGGCAACAAGTTCGACGCCAGCCTGAAGATCAAGACGCCGGAATCCGTTGACCTCTCTGTTACCCATGAACTGGACGACCAGTGGACCCTGTACGCAGGCAGCACCTGGACGCGCTGGAGCCGCCTGAAAGACATCACCGTGCAGAACGATGTCCCGGCGCCACTGGCGGGTTCGGCGTTCCAAACCATCACCGAGGAACAGAACTGGCATGACACCTGGGCTCACGCCATTGGTGCATCGTACAAGGTCAACAAGGAGTGGGTGCTGCGCACCGGCTTCACCGTCGACCAGTCGCCAACCAACAACCACGACCGCTCGCCACGTATCCCGACTGGCGACCGCAAGGTGTTTAGCCTGGGTGCCGGCTGGAGCCCGAACGACGACATGACCATCGACGTCGCCTACTCCTATCTGTGGGAAGAGGACACCA
This sequence comes from Pseudomonas sp. NY11955, assembly GCF_048068035.1. Taxonomy (NCBI): domain Bacteria; kingdom Pseudomonadati; phylum Pseudomonadota; class Gammaproteobacteria; order Pseudomonadales; family Pseudomonadaceae; genus Pseudomonas; species Pseudomonas sp. NY11955. Next base: position 380,414 of record NZ_JBLUPS010000002.1, on the reverse strand, counting down.
AGGTCAACCTGGCCAGCGCGACCAAGGGTAGCTACCAGGCCAAGTACGAGAACAGCGCTCACGGTATCGGTGCCTCCCTCACCTACCGTTTCTGATTCGTATGCGTTACATGAAACCGCCCTCGTGGCGGTTTTTTCATGCCTGCACTTGCCAGCTGTCACCCAGGCATTCGCGCAGGTAGTCCATGAACACACGCACTTTGGTGGTCATGGCAAAGCGGTCAGCCAGGCACAGGTAGATATCCATGGGTTCGGTCTGGGCGTAGGCCTGGCCGCTTTCGCTGCATTCGAACAATGGCACCAGCGCGCCGGAGGCAAGATGAGGCCTGACAATGAATTCGGCCAGGCGGGTGATGCCACCGTCATGCAGGGCCATCTGAGTCAGGGCATCGATATCGTCGCTGATCAATACGCTGCCGAACTCCGCCTCGAAACGCAGCCCGTCGCGCATGAAACCCCAGCGGAGAAACCGCCCATCCACCGGGTAGCGAAACACCAGGCAGCGGTGGCCGCGTAAGGCCTCGGGCGTGGCGGGTACGCCGGCGCTTTGCAGGTAACCAGGTGAGGCACAGCAAATGAATGGGATGCGGGCGATGTGCCGGGCCAGCAACTGGTCTTCCAGTTGCGGTGCGATGCGCAGGCTCACGTCGACGTCTTCTCGGGCATGGTTGACCCGGCGATCAGTCGTTATCAACTCTATCGAAAGCAGGGGGTAGCGGGCACTGAAGGCGGGTATAAGCGGCGCCAGCACGTGTCGGCCGAAGGCGGAGGTCGAGGCAATGCACAGGCGCCCCTGGGGCTCGCTGTCTGGGGTGGTAATCGCCTGTTCGGCCAGGGCCAGGTCACGCTCGATGTGCTTTACACGGTCGTAATACTGGCTGCCAGCGGGCGTCAGGGCCATGCTGCGTGTGGTACGGCTGAGCAGGCGCACTTGAAGATGGCCTTCCAGGCGGGCGAGATTCTGGCTGACGGCTGCCGGGCTAATACCGAGGTTGCGGGCGCCGGCGGCGATGCTACCGGCCTCGACCACCTTGATGAAGCTACGGATGGCGTTGAGCAGGTCCATGATGGGGCTCTTGGATTCGTAAGAGTTTCTTTATAAAGAACTCAATACGATGGGTCTACAGTTGAGGGCCGCTGCGTTGCTAACCTTCGGTTCCACTCATCTTTCAGGAGTTCGCATGAGCAACCTGTCCCAGTCGCGCAGTCGACGCAAATTGCACCCGATGGCCACGCCTTATGTTTTCGCTTTCTATATGTCGGCAATCATGGCGTTGTTGATGTGCTTCGTGATCACGGCGGCCAATGCCGGGGTTACCGCGGAGTACTTGAGCAATGTGCTCAAGGCCTATCAGTTGGCGATGCCGGTGGCGTTTGTGTGTGTGTTGGTGGTCAGGCCGGTGGTGGTGCGGTTGGTGGCGATTACGGTGCATGCAAAGTGAAGTAATCCGCAGCGCAGCCAAGTCTGTAGCTCCGACTCAGGCTCTTGCTCTTGCTCTTGCTCTTGCTCTTGCTCTTGCTCTTGCTCTTGCTCTTGCTCTTGATCTTGATCTTGATCTTGATCTTGATCTTGATCTTGATCTTGATCTTGATCTTCGCGACTTCAGGAGGCCGAACGCAGGCCTTGCGGAGGGAGGTGACGGGCATGGATGCCCGTCAAGCGCTGGGCCCCAGGATGGGGCCTGCAGCGCGGTCCTCCCGGGAGCAAGGCCGGAGTGAGGGAACCCCGGAGCGCAGCGCAGGGGCCGGATGATGGGAGCGCAGCGTTTTTTGGTTACTTTTTGTCGCGTTTGACAAAAAGTGACTCGCCGTAAGGGCGAAAAGGTGAGTCAGCGTCGCCATCGCAAATGGACTGTTCGCTGAGTCAAAACAGACAATTTTGCTTCTTGCTTCTTGCTTCTTGCTTCTTGCTTCTTACTTCTTGGATGTGGGCCTTCACACCGAATAAACATTCATTCGCGCAGGTGGCGCTGAGTCACCTTTCCGCCCTTACGGCGGGTCACTTTTTGTCAAACGCGACAAAAAGTAACCAAAAAACGCTGCGCTCCTATCATCCGGCCCCTACGCTGCGCTCCGGGGTTCCCTCGCTACGGTCTTGCTCCCGGGAGTACGCGCTGCAGGCCCCATCCATGGGGCCTCAGCGCTTGACGGGCATCCATGCCCGTCACCTCCCTCCGCAAGCCCTTCGCTCGGCCTCCTGAAGTCGCAATCGGTGTCGCCTGAACTATCGCGCGCTTAGAAGCAAAAGCCGAAGCCAGAGCAAGAGCAAGAGCAAGAGCAAGAGCAAGAGCAAGAGCAAGAGCAGCCAGATTACTGCTGTGAGGCGATAGCCTTTTCGATAGCTGCACGGAATGCAGGATCATCCGGTTTGGTCAGGCTGGAGAAGTTACCGATCACCTTGCCCTTACGATCGACAACATATTTGTAGAAATTCCACTTCGGCGCACTGCTCTGGCTAGCCAACTCCGCAAACAGCGGTATCGCATCCTTGCCCCGGACCGGCTGCACCTTGGTCATGGTAAAGGTAACACCGTAGTTGGCATAGCAGACCTTGGCAGTCTTTTCGCTATCGGCGTCTTCCTGTTTGAAGTCATTGGAAGGCACGCCCAGCATTTCCAGCCCCTGATCGTGATATTCCTTGTACGTCGCCTCAAGCCCCTCGAACTGCGGGGCAAATCCGCAATAGCTGGCGGTGTTGACCACGACCAGCGGCTTGCCGGCAAACCGCTCGCACAAATCGACCTGCCCCTTGCCCCGCAACTCCGGCAGGCTACCCTGCAACAACGCCGGGCAATCGGCAGCCCAGCTCGATGCGCTGGCAAGCAGGGCCAGCACCGGCACCGTCAACCAATGTGCACGCATGACTCGTTTCTCCCGCATGGCAATCCTTGAGCTTGCAGGGTAGCGCCTAACAAACACTCATGCCCAGTTGCATCAGCGCCATCCCACCCTGATGCCAGCCCCACCACGCCAGTGCCAGCAGCAACAGCGCAGCAATTGCCAGCAGCCCCCGAGCCAAGTGGCGGTTCATGCGGCCTGGGCCTGCAGACGGGCGACCGGGCGCTCGCGAACCGGCCAGTTGAGGGCGGCAGCCAGCAGACTGAGCAGGATGGAAATCTGCCAGACCAGGTCGTAGCTGCCGGTGCGGTCGTACACTACCCCACCCAACCAACCACCCAAAAACGCACCCAGCTGGTGGAACAAGAACACGATACCGCCAAGCATGGACAGGTTACGCACCCCGAACACCGTGGCCACGGTGCCATTGGTCAGCGGCACGGTGGACAGCCACAGCAGGCCCATGGCGATGCCGAACAGGTAAGCACTGAACTCACTTACCGGCGCCCACAGGAACAGCACGATCACCACCGCACGCAGCAAATACAGCCCGGTCAGCAGGCGCGGCTTGGACATGCGCCCGCCCAGCCAGCCAGCGGTGAAGGTACCAACGATATTGAACAAGCCAACCAACGCCAGCACCGTGGTACCGGTGGTCGCCGCCAGGTGCTGGTCAACCAGGTAGGCCGGTAGGTGCACGCCAATGAATACCACCTGGAAACCACAGACGAAAAAGCCCAACGCCAACAACCAGAACCCGGAATGCGAGCACGCCTCGCGCAGCGCTTGGCCCAGCGTTTGCTCGGCACCGTGGCTCGGCAACGGGCGATCGCGCAACAGGCCGACGAAGGGCACGATGAACGCGACCATCAGCCCAAGCACCAGCAATGCCGCCGACCAACCCAGCCACTGGATCAGGCCCAGGGTACCCGGCAGCATGGCGAACTGGCCAAACGACCCCGCGGCGCTGGCGATGCCCATGGCCATGCTGCGCTTTTCGGCAGGCACAGCACGGCCAACCACACCGAGAATGACCGAGAACGAGGTGCCGGACAGGCCGATACCGATCAGCAAGCCGGCACTGAGCGATAACGACCAGGCCGAGTCGGCCATGCCCATCAGGATCAAGCCGACGGCATAGAGAATGCCGCCAATGATCACCACCCGCGCCGCGCCAAGCCGGTCGGCCAGGGCACCCGCGAACGGTTGCGCCAGGCCCCAGATCAGGTTCTGCAAGGCAATGGCGAAGGCAAACACCTCACGCCCCCAGCCGAAATCAGCACTCATCGGTGCCAGGAACAGGCCAAAGCCGTGCCGTACACCCAGGGACAGCGCAAGGATCAAAGCCGCCCCCACCAATACCCACCCGCTTGTTCGCCACACCGAAGTCATTGTCGTTATCTCCAGCACATCGCAAGGTTTTGCGGGTATATACCCGCTTATAGTCGTATCAATTCAGGCCAGTTGGCCCAGCAGCCGCACCAATTCGTCGCGCTGCCCTACCCCCAGCCGTTCTACCAGTTCGGCCTGGGCCTGTTCCCAGGCTGGATGGGCAACGTGCAGCAGTTGCTTACCCATTTCGGTCAACAGCACTACGCGGTTGCGCTGGTCGTCACCATCAGCCAGGGCCACCAGCCCTTCTGCCTCCAACACGCGCACGTTGCGGCCCAAAGTACTGCGTTCCAAACCCATGGCCTCGGCCAGCGTGGTAATGCTGGGGCGGTCGAGCCGCTGCAAGTGTCGCAGCAGAGAAAACTGGGCGACATTGACCCCGAAGCCGGCAAGCGCCTCGTCGTAATGTCGGCTCACCCCACGGGCGGCACGACGCAGATGGGTACAGATACATTCACTGGTCAGCATGGATACGTGTATATACCCGCATCGTAGGTGTTGCAAGAAATTTCATTTCTGCGGAGTGCCTGCGCAGGCTTCAGAGGCCCAAGGCCAACCCCAGCACAACCGCCAGTTCGAGTAACTCAAGCATCGCGCCGGCAGTATCCCCAGTGGCCCCACCCAGGCGTCGGCACATCAGATGCCGCAACCAGGCAAACACCGCCACCGCCAGCACCACTATCCATCCGCCCAAGAACAGGCACAAGAGCGTACAAAACAGCAACACCCACCTGGCCGCGCGCCGGGGCAGATGTTCGGCCAGCGCCTGGCCCAACCCGCCGGGCCGCACATAAGGCGTGCCGAGGAACAGCCCCAACATTGCAGCTCGCCCGATCAACGGCGCCAGCAGCAACTGCACCCCGACACCCCGCTCGACCAGCACCCACAAGGCGCAGAATTTCAACAGCAGCACCAGCACCAGGGTGACCACGGCAATCGGCCCGCTCCGCGGGTCTTTCATGATCCGCAAGGTGCGCTCACGGTCGCCGAAACCACCCAACCAGGCGTCGGCACTGTCCGCCAGGCCATCCAGGTGCAAGGCACCGCTGAGCAACACCCACAACGTCAGCAGCAAGGCCGTATGCAGCGGCGCCGGCGTACTTTGCAGCAGATGGCTGGCCAACCATAGAAGCAAGCCGAACAGCAGCCCGACCAGCGGGTAGTACAGCAGTGAACGCCCCACTTCACGCGGTGCCGGCATGCCCGGCAGGCTTACCGGCAAGCAGCTGAGAAACTGTAATGCGATCCAGAATGGCAACATCTCAACGCGCCTCGACCCACTGCCGGTCGTCACTTGGTACCAGCCGGACCAACGCGCCATGTCCAACTTCGACCTGCAGCAACTGCTCCCTCGGCAAACCACGGGCACGGGCCAGCAACAAGCGCATTACCCCGCCATGGGTGACCAGCAGCACGCGTTTGCCGGCATGCTGAAGGTGCAAGCGTTCGACCGCCGCCAGTACCCGTTCGGCAAAGGACTCGACCGGTTCGCCATTGGGCGGCGTGAAGGCGTAAGGGTCCGCCCAGAAGCGCCCAAGCGCGTCCGCCTGGTCCTGCATGATCTGCGCGGCGCTACGGCCTTCCCAATCACCGAAATGCAGCTCCTGCAGGGCGGGTTCACGCTGCACCGGCAAATTCAGTTGCGCGCCCAGTTCATCGGCAAAGCGCCCACAGCGCTGCAGTGGCGAGCTGACCAGTACCTGCCACGGGCCGGCCTTGGCCACGGCACTGCGCATCTGCGCCCAGCCCTTGTCGGTCAGGGCATCGTCAAGGCTGCCACGCAGGCCGCCCAGTTCCGTTTCACCATGGCGCAGCAAGTCGAGGATCATGCCGGGCGGTCCGCTACCGCAGCCTCGGCAAAGGTCGCCATCTGCCCATGCAGCGCACAGGCCAAGCGCAGCAGCGGCACCGCCAAGGCAGCACCACTGCCCTCGCCCAGGCGCAAGCCCAGGGCCAGCAACGGCTCGGCTTGTAGCGCAGCGAGCAAGGCCTTGTGCCCAGGCTCGGCGCCTTGGTGAGCGAACAGCAACCAGGCCCGGCACTGCGGATTCAGGCGCACCGCCACCAGCGCGGCGACACTGCAGATGAAGCCATCCACCAGCACCGCAACGCCCGCCTGCGCGCAGCCGATATAGGCACCGGCCAACGCCGCGATCTCGAAACCGCCGACACAGCCCAGTGCCTGCAACGGGTCTTCAGCACGCAGGCCGTGCAGGCGTAGCGCCCGCTCGATGACCTCGGCCTTGTGCCGCACACCGGCGCTATCCAAGCCGGTGCCCGGGCCGCTCAGCTCTGCCGCCGGGCAGCCCAGCAGGACACTGGCTAAGGCAGCGGCGGCCGTGGTGTTGCCAATGCCCATCTCACCACCGATGAACAGCTGTGCGCCCTGTTCGGCGGCGCGCAAAGCGCTGTCACGGCCGGCCTGCAAGGCAGCGTGCAGTTGGCTCTCGGTCATCGCGGCTTGGCGGGCAAAGTTGGCGGTGCCGGCGCCCAGGCGCAGATGGCGCACGCCAGGCAGCGCCAACTGCGTGTCGATGGTGCCCAGGTCGACCACTTCCAGGCTGGCCTGCAGTTGCCGCGCCAGCACACTGATCGCCGCACCACCCCCGACGAAGTTGCGCAGCATCTGCCCGGTCACCGCCTGCGGGTAGGCCGAGATGCCTTCCTCGACCACCCCGTGGTCGCCGGCAAAAATGCTGATGGCAGCCTGATCCAGCAGCGGCCGTTCACGCCCTTGCAGGCCCGCCAACTGGATGGCCAGGTTCTCCAGTTGGCCGAGTGAGCCGGCCGGTTTGGTCAACTGCTGCTGACGGGCGCGGGCCTGGTCCATGGCGGCGTTGTCGAGGGGATGGCAGGCGTCACGCCACCAGGCTTGAGTCATAGTGCAGGTCCTTTGAGCGTTAGGGGCAGGCCGGCCACGGTCAGCACGACGCGCTGACAGCGCTCGGCCACAGCCTGGTGCAACCAGCCGGCCAGGTCGACATAGCGCCGGGTCAACTCACCCATGGGTACGACGCCCAGGCCGGTTTCGTTACTGACCAGAATAAGGGTGCCAGGCAATTCTTCCAGGCAGGCCAGCAGGGCATCACGTTCCTCGGCCAGGCGCTGGTCGTCTTCCAGCATCAGCAGGTTGGTCAACCACAGGGTCAGGCAATCCACCAGCAGACAGCGCCCAGCGGCGGCTTCGGCGCGCAGTACCGCGGCCAAGGCCAGGGGCTCTTCGATCAGCCCCCAGTCATCGGGGCGACGCTGGCGATGCAGCAACACGCGTTCGTTCATTTCACCATCCAGCGGCTGGCTGGTGGCGATGTAGGTCACCGGCAAGCCGCTGGCGCTGGCCAACTGCTCGGCCAGACGGCTTTTGCCAGAGCGAGCGCCGCCGAGGATCAGGTTGCGCATGTCAGGCCACCCCGCAGAGTTGGCGCAGCAGCACCGTGTCCAGGTGCTGTTCCACCAGGTCGGCCAAGCGTTCGATGTCACGTTCGCGCAACGCTTCGTAGTCGATCGCCTGCACATCCTCCAGCCCAGCCCAGCGCAGCAGCGCGGCACATGACTGGCTGCCTTCGAACAAACCGTGCAGGTAGGTGGCGAGGATCTGGCCATCGGCACTGACAGCGCCATCACAGCGGCCATCGGCCAGGTGCACGGCGGGTTGCTCCAGGGCTGGGCCTGAGGTGACTCCGGCATGGATTTCATAACCGGCGACCGCTGCCGCTTCAAGGTTCAGCGTGCCAGCAACGTTGCGCAGTTGCTTGTCGGCTTCGAGTACCGTGGCATAGTCGAGCAGGCCGAGCCCCGGGCTTGAGCCAGCGGCCCCCTCCAGCCCCAGCGGGTCATGCACTTCGCGCCCGAGCATCTGCAACCCGCCACAGATACCGATCAGCTTGCCGCCATAACGCAGATGCCGCTCGATGGCCTTGTCCCATCCACGCTCGCGCAGCTGTGCCAGGTCGCCACGCACACTCTTGGAGCCCGGCAAAATGATCAGGTCGGCAGCCGGGATCGGCTGGCCTGGGCCGATGAACTGCAGGTCTACCTGCGGGTGCAGGCGCAGCGGGTCGAAGTCGGTGTGGTTGCTGATGCGCGGCAACACCGGCACGATCACCTTGAGTACACGCTCGTGCTTGGCGCCTTGGCGCACGTCGATACCGTCTTCGGCTTCCAGGTGCAAGTCGGTGACGTAGGGCAGTACGCCCAGTACCGGTTTGCCGGTGCGTTGCTCCAGCCAGTCCAACCCCGGTTGCAGCAGGGCGATATCGCCACGGAAGCGGTTGATCACAAAACCTTTGACCCGCGCCTGTTCACTGGGCGACAGCAATTCCAGCGTGCCCACCAGGTGGGCGAACACACCGCCACGGTTGATGTCGGCAACCAGGATCACCGGGCAGTCCACCGCTTCGGCGAAGCCCATGTTGGCGATATCGCCAGCACGCAGGTTGATCTCTGCCGGCGAGCCCGCCCCCTCGACCATGACTACCGGGTAGCTGGCACTCAGGCGCTGGTGCGATGCCAGCACCGCCTGCATGGCGATGACCTTGTAGTCGTGGTAAGCCACTGCGTTCATGCTGGTGACCGCACGGCCGTGGATGATCACCTGGGCACCGGTGTCGCTGTTGGGTTTGAGCAGCACCGGGTTCATGTCGGTGTGCGGTTGCAGGCGGCAGGCCTGGGCCTGCACTGCCTGGGCGCGGCCGATTTCACCACCATCGGCGGTCACCGCGCTGTTCAAGGCCATGTTCTGCGGCTTGAATGGCACCACGCCGACGCCCTGGCGCAGCAGCCAGCGGCACAGCGCGGTCACCAGCGTGCTCTTGCCGGCATCGGAGGTGGTGCCTTGCACCATGAGGGTGGTCATGCCGTTTCCTTTTGATAAGCCGCCAGGGCTTGGGCCAGGCGCTGTTCGTCCGCCGCGCAGCCGGGTAGCCCCAGGCGCACGGCCGCTGGCTGTTCGAACAGCCGCACCAGAATGCCGCGGCGGGCGAGAAAGTCGTGCAAATGTGCCGCATGTTCGCTGCGCACGTACTGGAACAGGTCGCAGCCACCGCTGGGCTCCAGGCCGACGCTGCGCAATGCGGCGGCAAGCCGTTGGCCGGCGGCGGCACAGCGCTCGGTTTGCTCGCGCTGGGCGGATTGGTCAGCCAGGCAAGCCTGGGCCAGCACCCGGGTCGGCCCGTTGACGGTCCACGGGCCGAGCAGTTCGGCCAGACGCAACAGCAGGCTGTGCTCAGCCATGACGAAGCCCAGACGCACGCCGGCCAGGCCGAAGAACTTGCCGAACGAGCGCAGCACGATCAGGCCTGGGCGTTCGGCGCAATCCACCACGCTGCCTGCCGGGGTGTTGTCCATGAATGCTTCGTCGACCAGCAACCAACCACCGCGTGCAGCCAGGCGAGCATGCCAAGCCAGCAAGCGCTCGCGCGATACCCGGTGGCCGGTCGGGTTGTTAGGGTTGACCAGCACCAGCACGTCAAGGCTGTCGAGCGTCGCCTCGACTTGCGCTTCATTCAATTCCAGCAGTGTGTGCCCTGCCCGCTGCCAGGCATACGGGTGCTCGGCATAGCACGGCGACAGCACCCCGACCCGGCCTGCCGCACGCAGCAGCGGCAAGGCCTGGATTGCCGCCTGCGAGCCGGCTACCGGCAGCAGCTGATGGGCGCCGTAATATGCGCGCGCGGCTTCTTCCAAGCCGTCCTCGGTCTCCGGCAGGCGGGCCCAGGCGTCGACGGGAATCGGCGGAATCGGGAATGACCAAGGCGCAATGCCACTGGACAGGTCGAGCCACTGCTCGCGGGCGATACCGTATTGCCGCATCGCGCGTAGCAGGCGGCCTCCGTGTTCAAGCATTGACATAGGCCCCCAGGCAGATCACCAGCAACCACAACCACACACCGCGCTGCACCAAGCTCCAGGCGCGCTCGATGGCATCGGCATCGGCTACAGGCCCTTCGCCCAGACGCGCTCGCTCATGCAGCTCACCGTGGTACACCGCCGGCCCCCCCAGCTCCACGCCTAGCGCACCGGCTCCGGCAGCCATCACCGGCCCGGCGTTGGGGCTGTCCCACAGCGGGCCCTGCTTGCGCCAGCAGGCCAGGGCCAGGCGGGTCTTGCCCAACAGCGCGTAGGTCAGCGCCACCAGCCTCGCGGGGATATAGTTGAGCACATCGTCGATGCGCGCCGCGCACCAGCCGAAACGCTCGAAACGCTCGTTGCGGTAGCCCCACATGGCATCCAGCGTGTTGCTCAGGCGGTACAACACCACGCCCGGCGCACCCGCCACCACGAACCAGAACAGCGCAGCGAACACCGCGTCGCTGCCGTTTTCCAGCACCGACTCGGTGGCCGCTCGGGCCACTGCTGGCTCGTCCAGTTCGCGGGTTTCGCGGCTGACCAGGTAGCCGACCCGGCGCCTGGCTTCCTCCAGGTCGCCCTGGCGCAAGGCATTGGCCACCGGTAGCACATGTTCCCCCAGGCTGCGCAGGCCCACGGCGCAGTACAGCGCCAACACGTCCACCAGCCAGCCGATATACGGCAGCCAGGACAGCACCAGGGCCACCAAGGTCAGCGGCACCACGGCCAAGAACCAGGCGCTCACGCCGTGGCTGCGCCAGCCGCGCCCGCCGGCATTCAGGCGGCGCTCGAGGTTACTGGCCATGTTGCCGAAGGCCACCAATGGGTGGCGCCGCTGCGGTTCGCCCAACAAGGCGTCCAGGGCTACCCCAGCCACGGTCAGCAAGGCCACGCTCATTGGCGCTCTCCCCATTGGTTTTCGTAAAGCATTTCACTCAAGGGCCGCTCTACGGCCCAGTTTTCCTGCACCAGCATCGGCACCGGATAGAACTCGGTGACCGGCCCCAGGCACAACACCGCGACCGGCTTGGCCCCAACCGGCATGCCCAGCAACGCCGCCAGCGCCAGCGGGTCGAACAGCGACACCCAGCCCATCCCCAGCCCTTCGCCACGCGCAGCCAGCCACAGGTTCTGGATGGCACAGGCCAGCGAGGCCAGGTCCATTTCCGGTAGGGTACGGCGGCCGAAGATATGCGGCTCGCGGTTGTCCATCAACGCCGCCACCAGCAGTTCGGCACAGTCGTTGATGCCTTCCACCTTCAGCTTCATGAAGGCATCGGATCGCTCGCCCAAGGCCTCGGCGGTGCGCACGCGCTCGGCCTCGACCAACGCCTGGATGCGGGTGCGCAGGCCTGGTTGGGTAATACGGATGAAACGCCACGGCTGCATCAGCCCGACACTAGGCGCCTGGTGCGCGGCGGCAAGCAAGCGGCCAAGCAGCTCTGGCGCCACCTGGCCACCGGCGAAATGGCGCATGTCGCGGCGCTCGCCGATGGCCCGGTAGATCGCGGCGCGTTCGGCGTCGCTGTAAGCGTGTTCGCTCATGGTCGCAACAGCGCCGCCGCCGCATCCGGGTGGGAGGGGAAGTAGAAGTGCACGTAAGAGGCTGTCAGCCGCCCCAGGCGATACACCGCTTCGTTGCCTCGCCCGCCGTTGGGGCTCAGCCCACGTGCGATCGGCGCCAGCGTGGTGCTGGTCAGCGAGTGGTGGTAGGTATGCCCTCGCAGGGTACCTTCCGGCAGCTCCACCGCCTGTAGCGCCAGGGCCGCCAGGCGCTTCTGCATGCTTGCCTCACCTGGCAGCAAGCCCAGCAGCTCGGCCCGTTCGCCAGCCACGTCAGTCAGGGCGTCGAGCAGGTACAGCATGCCGCCGCACTCGGCCAGCAACGGCTTGCCCTGCGCGTGATGGGCGCGGATCGCTTCGCACATCGGTGCGTTGGCGGCCAGCGCGTGGTGATGCAGCTCGGGATAGCCGCCAGGCAGGTACAGGCTGTCTACCACCGGCAGTTCACGGTCGTGCAGTGGCGAAAAGAACACCAGCTCCGCGCCGAGGTTGCGCAACAGGTCGAGGTTGGCGCCATAAATGAACGCGAACGCCTCGTCCCGCGCGACCCCAATACGCACACCGGCCAGCGAGGCCGCGCAGGCTTGCGGTTCGGGCTCGGCAAAGGCCACGGGTGGCGGTAACGCTGCGTCGCAACTGGCGCCCAGCGCCTCGGCGGCAGCGTCCAGGCGGGCATCCAGATCATTCAGCTCGCTGGCCTGCACCAGGCCCAGGTGGCGGCTAGGCAGCTCGATACCGCGCTCGCGGGACAAGCCGCCATACCAGCGCAGGCCTTCGGTCAGGCTGCCTTCCAGCAATTGCGCATGGCGCAGGCTGCCCACCCGGTTGGCCAGCACACCGGCGAACGGCAGGTCGGCCTGGTAACGCGCCAGGCCCAGGGCCAGGGCGCCAAACGTCTGGGCCATGGCCGTGCCGTCGATCACCGCCAGCACCGGCACGCCGAAGTGGCGGGCCAGGTCGGCGCTGGACGGGGTGCCGTCGAACAGCCCCATCACCCCTTCGATCAGAATCAGGTCGGCCTCGTCGGCGGCCTCCCACAGCAGGCGTCGGCTTTCTTCGGCACCGATCATCCACAGGTCCAGCTGGTACACCGGCGCGCCGCTGGCCCGTTCGAGAATCATCGGGTCCAGAAAGTCGGGCCCGCACTTGAACACCCGCACCTTACGCCCGAGGTTGCGGTGCAGGCGTGCCAAGGCAGCGGTGACGGTAGTCTTGCCTTGGCCAGAGGCCGGTGCCGCGATCAACACGGCGGGGCAATGGCGCGATCGACTCACAGTTCGACGCCCTTCTGTGCGCGGATACCGGCCTGGAAAGCGTGCTTGAGCATGCCCATCTCGGTCACGGTGTCGGCCAGCTCGATCATTTCATCCTTGGCCGCACGGCCGGTGACGATCACATGCTGCATCGGCGGACGGGCCTGGATGTCGGACAGCACCTGGTCCAGGTCGAGATAGCCGTGCTTGAGTGCGATGTTGAGCTCATCCAGCACCACGAACTGCACACTGGGGTCTTGCAGCAACTGGCGCGACACCGCCCAGGCGGCTTCAGCTGCGGCGATGTCACGCTGGCGGTCCTGGGTTTCCCAGGTAAAGCCCTCGCCCATCACGTGATAGCGCACCTGCTCGGGGAAGCGGCGGAAGAACAGTTCTTCGCCGGTACTGTTGCGGCCCTTGATGAACTGCACCACACCGCACTGCATGCCATGGCCCAAGGCGCGCGCGAGCATGCCGAAGGCCGAGCTGCTCTTGCCCTTGCCGTTGCCGGTCAGCACCAGCAGCAGGCCGCATTCGTTGGGGGAATTGGCGATGCGCTCGTCGATGACCGCCTTCTTGCGCTGCATGCGCGCCAGGTGGCGTTCGTCGCGTTCGGTGGATTCGCTCATAGGGTTCTCCGCTGGCTGGCACCACGGCAACGCGCGGCGGCAGGTAATAGGCAGGCAAACGGAGAACGCGCAGGGGCCACGGCAGGACGCCATGGTGCACCGCGCATCACCCTCCGTGATGCCGTTGGCAGTATCAGGCCGGTCTCCGGGCTTGTGAGTGGGCCTTGGGCCCTGGCCTGCGCGCCTTCCCGGATGCTTGCATCCAGTGGCCCTGCGCGGCCGCGACTCACTTACCGTTGCGGGGGCAGCGCCGGAATCGCGCCATGCTGGCGCCCACCGGCTTCCCAGTTTCACCCTGCTCAGTCGAGGCTGGCAGGGCACCTGAAACACGCGCGAAGGTTAGAGGGTTGTCCCCGGAGCGTCAATCGAAGCGACCATCGAGCCGTGGGGCTATCAGTCGGGGAAGAAGCGCTGCACTATCGAAGGCGTCCTGAATAACGCCCGATAGGTCTCCATGTCGAATGCAAGCCCTGTACGCAGATCGTAAACGGGGCGCCCCGTCGCAGGCTTGAAAACCTGCTTGAGCGTTACTTTCATGAAGCGATAATAATCGCCATAGACCTGTTCCAGCCCCTCTACCCGGAAGTAGTGGCCCGGCAGCATCAATGTTTCAGCCTCCTTCCAATACAGGGAAAACGCGCTGATCGGGGTAGCGTCGCGGTACTGACCGGCCGGCAACTCGAATATCACCGAACTGTCATCGAACAAGCCAGGTACAGCACCTGGCGCGCCGGCGAAGGGCAGGCTGGCGAATTCAGAAGCCATGTAGGGGTTCTCGGTAAACGAGGTCAGGTCGGTATTGACCAGCACGTCCCCAATACTCAACTGGCCATGGCGATAAGACTCCCCACCAGTCCCTCGAGAGCGGTTGCCGCCCCGGTAGAGCGTGACCTGGTTGCTCTTGGGCAACCGACCGAGGCTGTCGGCTAGGTCGGTGATGTAGGCGTCCTCATCTTCACCCTCAGCTTCATATTCGTATCGCCCGTGGCGGAACACATCGTTCACCTTCGACTCGTTGCTGGTGTACCACTCGATCAACGAGTTGAAGTACTCCCGCCGATAGCGATAGGAATAATAGAGCCTGCCATCGGCATTTACGCAGTCCAACCCCCTGGCATCGTGGCTCGGCTCCCGGCCCGCTTGAAGCTCAGCCACAGGCCAACGGTCCAGCAAGCGCTTCTGGCGCTCCAAAGCCCGTTCTGACAACGCTGTACTTTTCGCATCATCAACGGATGTGTAAACGTCCCAGAACGGCGAGCGCACGCTCGACGCGCCCTCTGCGGGCAACGGCGATCCCCCTTGCAACCGGGGCGGAACCAACAAATCCCATTCCCCCGCTTCGTTCAGGCGCACCGGCTTGAGCGGGACGAAGGCGTAAGGGTTGTCTGTGGGTACCACCAGCCACACGCCCAAGTCATGGCTGTAGCGCACCCTGTGCTCATGGCCTTTCAGATCGATCCAGCAACTGCCGTCATCGCTCATGCGAATGCCACGCATACGCCCGTCAGTACCGACCTCTCCAAGCTGTATCGCGTTGAGCTCCTGGCCTTCCACAGGAAGCTCAGCGTCGGTCGACACCTGCCAGTGCTCCAGGGCAACCCCCGTTTCATGGGGAGCAGCCTGGGCAGTCATGGTCTCTACTGTCGATTGCGCGCTTAGATCGATCAGGTAGAGGCTCGCGAACACGCTTTGCAACATGGCCGAACGCAACGCACGTTTGCGTGTATGTTCATCTGTCGCATGCCACGCTTCATCCAGGTCAAGCGCCACTTTGCCAATGCTCGCCCCCAGCAGCATCAGCGTCATCGGCCAGCCAAAAGGCACAAAGCTGCCAAAGATGCCCAGGAACGCCGAGAGATAACCACTCAGCATGACCCTGCGCAAACGGGCGTTATCGCGCATCATTTCAGCGACGTGCCGCATTTCAGCTTTGGCCTGGTCAGCCATGTAAGTGAACAGGTCAACCCGCAGCGGGCGCTCGAACAGCTTCAAGGCAATCAATGCCGCTTCGTCTGAACGGCTATTGGCGATACCACGCAAGTGCACCCTGATCAGGTTCCGCCCAGCGGTATCGTAGGGGTTGCTGTGCGCGCCGGCGATAAATGCCGTCAGTGCATCCTCAGACCTCAATTTGGCCGCCAACCAGCGTGCCATGGCCAATTCGGACTCGAATGCCGTCAACGCCTCCTCGGCCCAAGGCAGGTACGCAACCACGCGACCGTTCGGTGCCCGTAGCCCGAACATACTGCCTCTGTCCCCCGCACCAAACACATAACGGCTGACCGTCAACGGCTGGCCAGTACTGTCCTTTTGCAGTTTGCTGAGCGTGGGCCGCTCGTCATCTGCCAGATTGTCGACCGCCAAAGCGCGTAGAAGCCTGCGATCAGATACCGAAACCCGGCCGGCAAGTCGCGCCCCCGCGGTTGCGCCAAGCAGATTCACTTTGGCAAGGACACGAATTTCGCTTGCGTAAACAGACCAAAATCGCTCGACCTGCGCACGATAGAGCGTCGCAAAGTCCAACGCCCACAAGTCCTTCTGCACATCGCTGCCCAGCATGGGAATTTCATTACGCTCATCGAAGAAGGCGGCATGCGGGCCTTGCCGGTAGAACCCCCCTAACTGGTCGAGCTCATCTGTCGCATCTTGAAAATGGGCATCGAAACGTTCGACCACCAGTTCGCTCAATACCAGCGATTTCTGCGGCGGACCACTGTGCTGCCAACCGGTAAAACTGCGGCTACTGGTACTTGCGGTATTGAATTGGTGCCACCAGACAAAACGCGGGTCCATCTCTTTGCCGATGTGCTTGCGCACGATCTGCGCAGCATGTTGGCTGGCCAGCACATAGGGATCGGGGTAATCGCGCAGTATTTTATCGACCAACGCCACCAGCGGACGCGCTGCATCCGCCAATTCAAGGTCTTGGCGCATTTTTGCTTGGTTGCCGTTCATGGTCCTCTCCAAACCGGATATAGAGAGGCAACATGCTCATACAGGCTCGGCATCGACCTGAGGTAGATGTATACCGGCTTATGAGGACGCGGGCCGGCCGCCAACCGAGCGGGTAGCAGCCTTGCCTTGGCGTCTGCTTAGGGGTTCTGCGCCAGGTGCCCTTGCGGAATGACCCGCTTGGCCTGCAAATAAGCCTTGGCCCAGTAGCTGTTGGACAGGTAGTCCAGGCGCACGGTGCCACCTGTGGAAGGTGCGTGTACGAAACGCCCCTCGCCGACATAAATGCCCGCATGGCTGACTTGCGAACCACCACTGGTGGCGAAGAACACCAGGTCACCGGACTGCAACGCGTTGGCGTCCACTGTCGGTGCGCGCATGACGATCATTTCTCGCGTCGAACGCGGCAGGCTGATGCCGGCAGCATCACGGTACACATATTTGATCAGGCCACTGCAATCGAAGCCGGAGTCCGGCGTATTGCCGCCCCACCGATATGGCGTCCCGACCAGACCGATGGCGCGAATCAACACATCATCGGCTATCGGCGAAGCATCGGGCTGACTGTAGGTGACCTGCGGCACTACCACAGGGGCCGGCGCAGGCGCACGGCTGGAACAGGCAGCCAGTAATGCCGCCAGGGAGAGAAATGCGAAGCGCGCCATCTTTACCATGGCCAGAACATCCTGTCTGAGACCGAACGGCCGCAGCCGAAAAGAGTTGAGAATTTAGATTAGACGCTTTCTGTAAATGCGCACGGCGGCGAGCTTTTTTCAAAGCATCGCCGCCGCAGTAGGGTACATCATTTTGATATCAGTTGCGCGCGATGTTGGTCGGCGCCATGGCCAAGGCACGCTTGGCTTCAATGAAGGTCTTGCTCCAGTAGCGGTCACCGAGGCTGTCGATACGCACACCACCGCTGCGGCGGCTGCTGGAGTGGATGAACTGGTTGTCACCCAGGTAGATGCCAGCATGGCTTACGCGGCCACGGCCATTGGTGCTGAAGAACAGCAGGTCACCTGGCTTGAGCTTGTTGCGGGCTACTTTCGGGGCATCCACGTTGATCATTTCACGCGTGGAGCGCGGCAGGGTCATGCCCGCCTCTTCGCGGAACAGGTAACCGATGAAGCCACTGCAGTCGAAGCCGGATTTTTCCGAGGTACCACCGAAGCGGTAGCGGGTGCCGATCAGCGACATGCCGCGCTCCAGAATGCTGTCAGCCAGAACTGGCAGCTGGTAAGGCTTGCTGCTGGAGAAGGACGCCAGGTCATCTTCAGTGGCCAGCTCTTCCGGTTCGCCGAATACCGACGAGGACGAAGCCTTGGCCTTGATTGCCGATTGTGCGGCGATAGGGGTGTGATCCTGGAGCTCTGAATGAGAAGCGGGGCCTTGGGCCGCGCAGCCAAAAAGCAGGGTCACGAGTGCGAGTGGCACGAGGGGTGCGAAGCGCTTCAGCATGGGCACGACCGTGTCTGTAATCCTTTAGAAGGGTGAAACTATGCCCTCTATCATGGCCATTTGCAAATTTTATCGAAAAAGATGTGACTTTTTTGTTTTACCGCTCTGGCCCAGCGTTTTCAGGGGGTTACCAACCGAGAGTTTCCTTGAGGAACGGGATGGTGAGCTTGCGTTGTGCCTGCAGCGAGGCCTGGTCGAGGCGTTCGAGCAGGTCGAACAGCGCGCTCATGCTCCGAGCGCCACGGGTGAGGATGAAATGGCCGACTTCGTCGGTGAGGTGCAAGCCACGGCGCGAAGCACGCAGTTGCAAGGCGCGCAGCTTGTCTTCGTCGGACAGGCCACGCATCTGGAACACCAAGGCCAGGGTCAGCCGCGACTTCAGGTCCGGCAGCTTGATCGGCAGTTCGCGCGGTGATGCCGAAGCCGCCAGCAGCAAACGCCGGCCGCTGTCGCGCAGGCGGTTGAACAGGTGGAACATAGCCTCTTCCCAGTCGGCCTTGCCAGCGATGACGTGCAGGTCGTCGATGCACACCAGTTCGTACTGGGCCAGGTAGTCGAGCAGCTCTACGCCGCGATCGAGCAGTTGCGCCAGCGGCAAGTAGACAGCGGGTTCGCCACGTTGCTGGAAGCGATGGGTGGCGGCCTGCAGCAGGTGGGAACGGCCAACACCCTGCTTGCCCCACAGGTAGATAAGGCTCTCGGTCCAGCCGGCGTCGGCTTCGCATAGCCGCTCGACGTAACCCAATGCCGCAGCATTGGCGCCCGGATAGTAGTTGATGAAGGTGGCGTCATCGCGCAGGCGCACACCCAGGGGCAACTGGATCGGTGGTTTCATGCTCGCGGGCGGTCGACAGGACCGCAGGGGGCCTTTGGTGAACAATGTGCAAAGTCTATACCCGCAACGCGGGGCGCACAATCTCGACTGCGGATAGCACAAGCAAAATCAATAAGTTGCGTTGTAATCACCCGCGCACACCTTCAGTGTAGGAGCAGTCTTGCGCTGCGAAGGGGCCAGTAAAGCCCGTCAATTTGCATCGCATTCAATGGCCTCTTCGCAGCACAAGGCTGCTCCCACCAGGGTCACCACCACAAGCGGGCTACAAATCCGGGTCGATATCCCCGGCGTACATGTCCGACTCTTTGTACAGGTCATGCATATGCCGCAGCAGCACCATGATCACTGCCGCCACCGGAAGCGCCAGCAGCACCCCGGTAAAGCCGAACAACTCACCACCGGCGAGGATGGCAAAAATCACCGCTACCGGGTGCAGGCCGATGCGATCGCCCACCAGCAGCGGAGTCAGCACCATACCCTCCAGCGCCTGCCCGACCATAAACACCGCAACGATGCCCAACATCGGATACAAGTCACCGCCGAACTGGAACAGGCCAGCCACCAACGCAGCACCGATGCCAATGATGAAGCCCATGTAGGGCACGATGGCCGCAAGGCCCGCGAGCATGCCAATGAGCAGGCCCAGTTCGAGCCCCACCAGCATGAGCCCGGCCGAATAGATGATACCCAGGGCCAGCATCACCATCAGTTGCCCGCGCACGAATGCCCCCAGCACTTCATGGCATTCGCCTGCCAGGCCCATCACTTGCGGCTCACGCTGGCGCGGTAGCAGGCCACGCAGCTTACCCATCATCAGGTCCCAATCGCGCAGCAGATAGAAGCCCACCACCGGGATCAGCACCATGTTGGCCAGCCAGGCCATCAACGCCAGGCTGGAAGCGGTGGCATGGGACAGCAACATGCCGACGATATCGGTGGTTTGGCCCATGTGCGCGCCAATGGCCGCCTTGATCTTGTCGAACTTCCAGAAACCATCGGCCAGGCCCAGACGGCCCTGCACCCACGGCAGCGCTACCTGCTCAAGCCAGTCGAGCATCTGCGGCGCCAATTCGTACAAGCGCACCAGCTGCTTGGCCAGCATCGGCACGAGCACCAGCAGCAAAGCCAGCAGCACCAGCGTGAACAGGCCGAATACCACGACGACTCCCCAGGTACGCGACAACCCCAGCCGCTCGAGGCGATCGACCAGCGGGTCGGCCAGGTAGGCCAGCAGAATGCCGACCAGGAACGGGGTAAGAATATTGTGCAGGCTATAAAGCAGCACAGCGATAAGCAGGGCAGCACCCAGCCAGATCCAACGACGCATGTCGGTCACGAAGTGCTCCTCTTACCAGCGAAAACGCAGGCCGTCGAACGGCTTGGGGGCTGGCTGCACTGGCGCGGGCTGCCCAGCGGCGGCATCCACTGCCGGTGACGGCGTGGCAATTACCGCAGGCGCCTGCTCTGCCGGCACTTCCTGCAGCTTGGCCAAGCCAAGCTGGGCGCGCAGTTGCTCACGATTGCCAGTCACCCCGTAGGTCAGGGTAGTGCCTTCGGCCATTTGCAAGCGCGGGCCATAAGGTTCCAGCACACGGGCCAGCTCGGCGTAGCGCTGCAGGTTCATGCCCTGCACTTGCAGTTGCAATTGGCTGCTGGCGCCTGGCCGGGTGACGTAGCGCGGTGCCAGGCGACTGCTTACCGCCAGCATCACGGCATCGGCCAAGGCTGCCTGGTCGGCGCCCTCGGCATTGCCCTGCTCACGCTGATCGCCCAGCCACAGCTGCCATTTGCCCTGCCACTTGCCGTCGGCCTCCTGGGCATGCACCGCCAGCAAGGCATCGGCACCATAGCGCTCGGAGGCTTCACGCAGCGGCGCCGGGTCGCTGCCTTCGAGCTGCTTGGCATTGGCAACCAATTGCTCCTGCAGGTCGGCCAGCGGCAAGCGCAGCGGCAGGCCGCGGTGCTGGGCGGCGCGGCGCAGCGGTTGGGCACTGGCTTGGCCATCCCCCACCAGGTTGCTGCCCTCGACACTGTCGTTCAGCCACCACCCCAGGATCGAGGGCCGGTTGCTGCCCCACAGGGCCAGGCCAGCCTTGCGCAACGCCCGCTCGGTACTGCCAGGGTCGAACTCGACCACCACCGACTCGGGCGGGCCGGCTTCGCTGCCGACCTGGTTGATGATTTGCTGAGGATCTTTGCGCAGCTCGGCCAACGCCGGGCTTTGCGCTGCCTTGGGGTCGCCGGTCAGACGCAGCACCAGCGTGTCGAGAGCTGCGGCAGTGGCCGCGGTCCGGGCTTCGGCGCCCTGCCCGGTGACCGGTTCGCGCACCTGATAAAGGCCGGAGACATTTTCAGCCAGGGCAGTGGCCGAGATCAGGGCCAGGCAACCGGCTGCCAGAATATTGAACAAACGCATGGAGGATTCCTGTCCAGTTACCGCAATGCCTATACCTTATACACGGGGGCGCAAGGTAACCAGTCGCGTGGGGGTGAAAGATTGGTTGCGGGGTGTTGTCGGAAGGTGCGTCGGGTCTGACAGGTGTTCGCCGCAACAGGTTCAGCGCCTGTGAAATCGAGCGCCGCCCGCGCGGCGCTTCGCAGCACAAGGCTGCTCCTACATTTGTTTCGGGCCAATAACGCCTGAAGCAATGGCGCACGGCCCCTGGGTGTCCTCACTAATTACCTATTTTCATGCCCTGCCCGTCGGCCTGAGGATGGCCGCTGCCCGGCAACCCTGATAAAATCGCGCGCCTTCACAGACCACTGACGTTTCAGGCAGCCGCCGCTTACCCGCCGGCCTTGGCCGTCATGGTCGTTTTTAAGAATCCCTCCCTCCTAAAGGCCTGGATCAATGAGCAAGCAACCCTCCCTGAGCTACAAGGACGCCGGTGTAGACATCGACGCCGGCGAAGCACTGGTCGAACGCATCAAGGGCGTGGCAAAACGCACCGCACGCCCTGAAGTCATGGGTGGCCTGGGCGGCTTCGGCGCCCTCTGCGAGATCCCGGCCGGCTACAAGCAGCCGGTGCTGGTCTCCGGCACCGACGGCGTCGGCACCAAGCTGCGCCTGGCATTGAACCTGAACAAGCACGACAGCATCGGCCAGGACCTGGTCGCCATGTGCGTCAACGACCTGGTGGTGTGCGGCGCCGAGCCGCTGTTCTTCCTGGACTACTACGCCACTGGCAAGCTGAACGTAGACGTGGCCGCCACCGTGGTCACCGGCATCGGCGCCGGTTGCGAACTGGCCGGCTGCTCGCTGGTCGGTGGTGAAACCGCCGAAATGCCTGGCATGTACGAAGGCGAAGACTATGACCTGGCCGGCTTCTGCGTCGGCGTGGTGGAAAAGGCCGACATCATCGACGGTTCCAAGGTTGCCACCGGCGACGCGCTGATCGCCCTGCCGTCTTCGGGCCCGCACTCCAACGGCTACTCGCTGATCCGCAAGATTCTCGAAGTGTCGGCTACCGACATCGAGAACACCCAGTTGGACGGCAAGCCACTGACCGACCTGCTGATGGCGCCGACCCGCATCTACGTCAAGCCGCTGCTGCAGTTGATCAAGAACACTGGCGCAGTCAAGGCCATGGCCCACATCACCGGTGGCGGCCTGCTGGACAACATCCCGCGCGTGCTGCCGAAAAACGCCCAGGCCGTGGTGGACGTGGCCAGCTGGCAGCGCCCGGCGGTATTCGACTTCCTGCAGGAAAAAGGCAACGTCGACGAGCATGAAATGCACCGCGTACTGAACTGCGGCGTGGGCATGGTCATCTGCGTAGCGCAGGACCAGGTCGAAGCCGCCCTGAACGAACTGCGCGCCGCCGGTGAGCAGCCATGGGTGATCGGCCACATCGCCGAAGCCGCCGAAGGCGCCGCCCAGGTCGAGCTGCAAAACCTCAAGGCACACTGATGCCGAGCAAGACCTGCAATGTAGTGGTACTGCTGTCGGGCTCCGGCAGCAACCTGCAAGCCCTGCTCGACAGTTGCCAAGGCCAGGACAGCCCGGTGCGTATCCGCGCGGTGGTTTCCAACCGCGCCGATGCCTACGGCCTGCAACGTGCCACGGCGGCCGGTGTCGACAGCGCCGTGCTTGACCACACCCAGTTCGACGGCCGTGAAGCCTTCGATGCCGCGCTGATGGCGTGCATCGACGGCTTTGCCCCGGACCTGGTGGTGCTGGCCGGTTTCATGCGCATCCTCAGTGGCGACTTCGTGCGCCACTATCAGGGCCGCCTGCTCAATATCCACCCGTCGCTGCTGCCCAAGTACAAAGGCCTGCATACCCACCGTCGGGCGCTGGAAGCAGGCGACGCCGAGCATGGCTGCAGCGTACACTTCGTGACTGAGGAACTCGATGGCGGCCCACTGGTCGTACAGGCTGTGGTACCGGTGGCGTCTGACGACACCGTCGAAAGCCTGGCCCAACGGGTACACCGTCAGGAACACCTGATCTACCCGCTGGCGGTGCGCTGGTTCGCTGAAGGGCGCTTGCGTCTTGGCGAACAGGGTGCATTACTGGACGGCCAGCCACTGGCGGCCAGCGGTCACTTGATTCGATCCTAGGAGAATTTATGCGTCGCGCCCTGCTCTTGGCTCTCGCCGTGCTCGCCCTGCCCCTTCAGGCAGCTGATCTGAAGCCGTTCTCGGCCAGCTACACCGCCGACTGGAAGCAACTGCCCATGAGCGGCACCGCCGAGCGCAGCCTGGTCAAAAATGCCAACGGTACCTGGGACCTTAACTTCAAGGCTTCCATGATGATCGCCAGCCTGACCGAGCAAAGCACCCTGCGCCTGGAAAACGACACCCTGCTGCCGCAGAAGTATCACTTCGAGCGCGGCGGCCTGGGCAAGGCGAAGAAGGTCGACCTGAGCTTTGACTGGAACGCCAAGAAAGTCACCGGCAGCGACCGTGGCGATGCCGTCAGCCTGCCGCTGAACCGCGGCGTGCTGGACAAGTCGTCCTACCAGCTGGCCCTGCAGCATGATGTGGCCGCCGGCAAGAAGAGCATGACCTACCAAGTGGTTGACGGTGACGAAATCGACACCTACGACTTCCGCGTACTGGGCACCGAAAAGGTCACCACCAAGACCGGCCAGGTGGATGCGGTGAAGGTCGAGCGCGTGCGCGACCCAAGCCAGAGCAAGCGCATTACCGAACTGTGGTTTGCCAAGAACTGGGACTACCTGCTGGTGCAACTGCGCCAGGTAGAAACTGATGGCAAGGAGTACGTGATCGTGCTGCAGGATGGCACGGTCGATGGCAAGCCGGTGAAAGGTAACTGAGCCTGCGTTGCCTGCAGCACCTGAAGCCCCGCCCAGTGCGGGGCTTTTTAATGCCTGCACCGGCCTCTTCGCAGCACAAGGCTGCTCCTACAGGTATCGTGCCTTCTGTGTAGGAGCAGCCTTGTGCTGCGAAGAGGCCGGTACAGGCAACACACCTCCTAGCTCCATGAAACTTGTTTCATCCCCGTTTTATTTACTTAGCCTGCTAACAAACTCTATAAAGAGGGTGTGCGACACACTGTCGCAGCCATCTGAAGAAGTGGAGTTTACCGATGACTGTCCAAGTAACCGAACGCGACGAATCGAAAATGTCCCACGAAGGCCTGGCCGCTGGCGTGCGGATTTGGGATGTGCACCAACAAGGCCAACTGGTGGGCATGTTCCACAACGAGCATGAAGCACATCAGTACCGCATGGAACTGGAAGACCTGGAAAACCAGCGCACCACGCAATGACCCTGTCTTCAAATGAAAAACCCCGCCAAGGCGGGGTTTTTCGGGTTTACCACATCAGATCATCAGGGATCTTGTAGGCCGCATACGGGTCGTCTTCGTCCGCTTCCTCGACATGGGTGTTCAGCAGCAGGATGCGGCTTGGGTCGCGCTCCTGGATCTTCACTGCCGCCTCACGGGGAATGACCTCGTAACCACCGGCATGGGCGACCACGGCAAGCGCGCCATTGCTCAGCTTGGTCCGCATCAGGGCGTTGACTGCGATGCGCTTGACCTTCTTGTCGTCGACGAAGTTGTAGTAATCCTCGGTATTGAGCTTAGGCAGGCGGGTGGCTTCGATCAGTTGCTTGATCTGCGCGGCACGGGCTTTCTGCTCGGCCTTTTCCTGCTGCTGGCGGTTCAGCTCCTGGTCGCGCTTGACCTTTTCGGCCATGGCTTCCTTGGCCATGCGCTGCTGGCTGTCGTCGACTTCGACCTGGCCTTTGTGCTCCATGCGCTTCTGTTTCTTTTCAGCTTTGTTGGTCTGCGAGACCTGTTTCTGGTTGACCAGACCGGCTTTGAGCAATTGGTCGCGAAGGGAAAGGCTCATGAATGTTCACTCACTTATGCAACAGCTCAGCCGCAGCTGGGCAGGTTCTTTTCCTGACGTTTGGCTTCCCCCCAAAGGGCGTCCAGTTCGTCAAGGTTACAATCTTCAATGGGGCGCCCACTGTCGCGCAATGCCTGTTCGATAAAACGGAAACGTCGCTCGAACTTGCGATTGGCGCGGCGCAGGGCGTGCTCAGGGTCGTGTTTGAGGTGACGAGCCAGGTTGACCGCGGCGAACAGCAGGTCGCCCACTTCATCTTCGAGGGCATCGGCATCACCGTCGGCCATGGCTTGCAGCACTTCATCCAGTTCTTCGCGGACCTTGTCCAGCACCGGCAATGCCGCCGGCCAGTCGAAACCGACCGTGGCCGCGCGTTTCTGCAGTTTGGCTGCCCGCGACAGTGCCGGCAAGGCTGCCGGTACATCGTCGAGCAACGACAGTTGTTCGGGCTGGCTTTTTTCCGCGCGCTCTTCGGCTTTGATTTCTTCCCAGCGCGACTTGACCTGGGCCTCGCTCAGGCTAGGGGTATCCACCGGCGCATACAGCTCGCCAGTGGGGAACACATGCGGGTGGCGGCGGATGAGCTTGCGGGTGATGCTGTCGACTACGCCGTCGAACTCGAAACGCCCCTCCTCCCTGGCCAGCTGGCTGTAGTAGACCACCTGGAACAGCAAATCGCCCAGCTCGCCTTGCAGGTGCTCGAAATCGCCGCGCTCGATGGTGTCGGCGACTTCATAGGCCTCTTCGATGGTGTGCGGGACGATGCTCGCGTAGTTCTGCTTCAGGTCCCATGGGCAGCCGTACTGCGGGTCGCGCAGGCGGGCCATGAGGTGCAGCAGGTCTTCGAGGGTGTAGGTCATGTAGGCAGGTCCTTCGGCGGTGGCTTCATCGCGGGCAAGCCCGCTCCTACAGGAAATGTGTAGGAGCGGGTTTACCCGCGAAGCAGGCGATGCCGTCTCAAGGGGTACGATTACGCCGCGTCTCGATGATGTTCGGCAACTGCGAGATCCGCCCCAACAGGCGCCCCAGTGCATCCAGCCCTGGAATCTCGATGGTCAACGACATCAGCGCGGTGTTGTCTTCCTTGTTCGAGCGGGTGTTCACCGCCAGTACGTTGATCTTCTCGTTCAACAGCACCTGCGACACGTCGCGCAGCAGGCCTGGGCGGTCGTAGGCACGGATGACGATGTCGACCGGGTAGGTCTGCACCGGGATCGGCCCCCAGCTCACCTGGATCATGCGTTCCGGCTCTTTGCCCGCCAGTTGCAGCACCGAAGCGCAGTCCTGGCGGTGAATGCTCACGCCACGGCCTTGGGTGATGTAGCCGACGATGGCATCGCCCGGCAGCGGCTGGCAGCAGCCGGCCATCTGCGTCAGCAAGTTGCCGACACCCTGGATCTGGATGTCGCCTCGCTTGCCGGTACGCGGCCCGGTAGGCTTGCGCGGCACCAGCTCGATTTGCTCGATACGCTCGGGCTCCAGCAACTGCTGGGCGGCGTTGACCAGATGAGCCAGGCGCAGGTCACCAGCACCGAGCGAGGCGAACATGTCCTCGGCGGTCTTGACGTTGGTCTTCTCGGCCAGCCGCTCGAAGTCCACCTGCGGCAGCCCCAAGCGGCTGAGTTCACGCTCGAGTAAGGTCTTGCCGGCAGCAACGTTCTGGTCGCGCGCCTGCAGCTTGAACCAGTGGACGATCTTCGCCCGCGCCCGCGAGGTGGTGACGTAGCCCAGGTTGGAGTTCAACCAGTCACGGCTGGGGTTGCCGTGCTTGCTGGTAATGATTTCGACCTGCTCACCGGTCTGCAGGCTGTAGTTCAGCGGCACGATACGGCCGTTGATCTTCGCGCCACGGCAGTTGTGGCCGATTTCGGTGTGCACGCGGTAGGCGAAGTCCAGCGGTGTGGCGCCCTTGGGCAAGTCGATGGCGTGGCCGTCGGGGGTGAACACATAGACCCGGTCAGGCTCGATATCGACCCGCAGTTGCTCGGCCAGGCCACCGATGTCGCCCAGCTCCTCGTGCCACTCCAGCACCTGACGCAGCCAGGAGATCTTTTCTTCGTAGTGGTTGGAGCTGGGCTTGACGTCGGTGCCCTTGTAGCGCCAGTGGGCGCACACCCCAAGCTCGGCTTCTTCGTGCATGCCGTGGGTACGGATCTGCACCTCCAGCACCTTGCCCTCGGGGCCGATTACCGCAGTGTGCAGCGAGCGGTAGCCGTTCTCCTTGGGGTTGGCGATGTAGTCGTCGAACTCCTTGGGAATGTGCCGCCACAAGGTGTGCACGATACCCAGTGCGGTGTAGCAGTCGCGGATTTCCGGCACCAGCACCCGCACCGCACGCACGTCGTAGATCTGGCTGAACTCCAGGCCTTTGCGCTGCATCTTGCGCCAGATCGAATAGATATGTTTCGCCCGGCCGCTGATGTCGGCGTTCACGCCCGTGGCCAGCAGCTCGTTCTGCAACTGGTTCATCACGTCGCTGATGAAGCGCTCGCGGTCCAGCCGGCGCTCGTGCAACAGCTTGGCGATTTGCTTGTACTGGTCGGGTTCGAGGTAGCGGAAGGACAGGTCTTCCAGCTCCCACTTGATGTGGCCGATACCCAGGCGGTGCGCGAGCGGCGCATAGATGTCGAACACCTCACGCGCGACACGCAGGCGTTTCTCATCGTCAGCGGCCTTTACCGCACGGATTGCGCACGTGCGTTCGGCCAGCTTGATCAGTGCCACGCGCACGTCGTCGACCATGGCCACGAGCATCTTGCGCAGGTTCTCGACCTGCGCCTGCGAGCCCAGCACCAGCGATTGTCGCGGGCTGAGGCTGGCACTGATGGCGGCCATGCGCAGTACGCCGTCGATCAGCTTGGACACTACCGGGCCAAAACGCTGGCTGACTTCGGCCAAGGTCACCTTGCCCTCGCGCACCGAGCGGTAGATGACCGCTGCCACCAGAGAATCCTGGTCGAGCTTGAGGTCAGCGAGAATTTCGGCGATTTCCAGGCCTGCCTGGAAGCTCGACGTACCGTCCGCCCAGGAATGCTTGGCCGGGTTGCCCTTTTTCTCCACCTCATGAGCAAACTCGCAGGCTTCTTTCAGCGCTGCGCGATCCAATGCCGAATCGACGCTTACCACATGGTCCAACCATGCTTCGAGATTGATACTGCCGTCGGTGTTGACCGGCTGGTGCACTCTCACCTGTACCATCTTTGTTTTACCTTTCCATACAGCACACCACGCGGGTGAGCTGGCGATCACCGTGCGGCCGCCAATCCATGGCAGCCGCACCAACGGGCCAGTCAGCTAGCCCGCTTCGAATAACGCCATGGCCTCGACATGCGCCGTCTGAGGAAACATGTCGAGAATCCCGGCCCTTTTTAACCGGTACCCTTGTCCGACCAGCACCTGGGCGTCTCGCGCCAGCGTGGCCGGGTTGCACGATACATAGACCAGCCTTCTGGCCTTGAGGCGGGCGATGCCTTGCACCACCTCGAAAGCACCGTCGCGCGGTGGATCCAAGAGTACCGCAGAAAAGCCCTCGGCGGCCCATCCGGTGCCTGCCAAAGGCTGCGATAAATCGGCCTGAAAAAACCGTGCGTTATGCACATTGTTGTTCCGGGCATTGGCCGCGGCCCGATCGACCATGGCCTGCACCCCTTCCACGGCCACCACTTCTCGCGCCTGGCGGGCCAGCGGCAGGGCGAAGTTGCCCAGGCCGCAGAACAAGTCCAGCACACGCTCGTCCGCCTGCGGTGCGAGCCAGGCCAAGGCCTGCTCGATCATTGCCGTGTTGACCTGGGCGTTCACCTGCACGAAGTCACCTGGGCGCCAGGCCAGTTCCAGCTGCCAGGGCGCCAGGGCAAAGCCCAGTTGCGCGGCCGGGTCCACTGGCGCCGGCTCACCTTCGCCTTGCAGCCAGAGTTGGGCATTGGCCTGCTCGCAGAACGCCTGCAGCTTGGCCATGTCCTCAGCCGGCAACGGCGCGACGTGGCGTACCAAGACCGCCTCGGCGGTGCCACTGAACAGCTCCACATGGCCCAGTGCCTGCGGTTTGCTCAATGAACGCAGCACCGTCGGCAAGTGGCGCAGAATCGACTGCAAAGGCTGTACCAGCACTGCGCAATCGTCGATGGCGATGATGTCCTGGCTGGCTTCGGCACGGAAGCCTACTTCCAGCTGACGCGCCTTGACGTCCCAGCGCACGGCCACGCGAGCTCGGCGCCGGTAGCCGAATTCCGCACCGCTCAGGGGAGCGGCCCATTCCTCGGGCTGCACACCGGCCACCCGCTGCAGTTGCTCGGCCAGGGTGCGTTGTTTGAGCGCCAACTGCGCTGCGTGCGGCAGGTGCTGCAGGTTGCAGCCACCGCAACGGTCGTAATAACGGCACGGCGCCTCACGGCGCTCGGGGCTGGCCTGCAGCAACCGCTCCAGGCGGGCCTCGACCACTTTGCCACGGGCATTGAGCACACGCGCCTCCACCGCCTCACCGGCCAGAGCGCCACTGACGAACCATGTACGCCCGTCGAGGAAGGCGATGCCCCGGCCGTCACCGGCCAGGCGCTCGATATCCAGACGCTGCTTCTTGCCCACGGGGACCTGGGGGCTGCGGTTGCCGCCGGCCGGCTGGAAGCGCAGGCCGCTGTTGGTTTTTTTCTTGGACATTTAGCTGGGGTCGAACAGGCCGGTGGACAGGTAACGGTCGCCGCGGTCGCAGATGATCGCAACCATCACGGCATTTTCCACCTCGCGGGACAGACGCAGCATGGCGGCGACCGCACCACCGGAGGACACGCCGCAGAAAATGCCCTCTTCACGGGCAAGGCGACGGGTGGTGTCTTCGGCTTCCTGCTGCGACATGTCGACCACACGATCGACGCGGGTGGCGTCGAAGATCTTTGGCAGGTATTCCTCGGGCCAGCGGCGGATACCCGGGATGGCCGAGCCTTCCATCGGCTGCAAGCCGATGATCTGCACCGCCGGGTTTTGCTCCTTGAGGTATTGCGAGCAGCCCATGATGGTACCGGTGGTGCCCATGGAGCTGACGAAATGGGTAATGCTGCCCTGGGTCTGCTGCCAGATCTCCGGGCCGGTGCTGTTGTAGTGGGCAATCGGGTTGTCGCCGTTGGCGAACTGGTCGAGCACCAGGCCACGGCCTTCGGCCTGCAGCTTTTCAGCCAGGTCACGGGCGCCTTCCATGCCCTCTTCCTTGGTCACCAGGATCAGCTCGGCACCGTAGGCCGTCATGGCCGCTTTGCGCTCGGCGGTGGAGTTGTCGGGCATGATCAGGATCATCTTGTAGCCCTTGATCGCCGCCGCCATGGCCAGGGCGATGCCGGTGTTGCCCGAGGTGGCTTCGATCAGGGTGTCGCCGGGCTTGATCTGCCCACGCAGTTCGGCGCGGGTGATCATCGACAGTGCCGGGCGGTCCTTCACCGAGCCGGCGGGATTGTTACCTTCGAGCTTGAGCAGGAGGGTATTGCTGGTTTCGCCAGCGATACGCTGCAGGCGAACCAGTGGCGTATTGCCGACGCAATCGGCGATGGTTGGGTACTGCAAGGTCATGGCGTATTTCACAATCCGGACGGCAGGGGCGCCTATCATACCGGCAAACCCCTCGCGGCCATATCACGCAATCTGTGATGCATATAGCTACAAGCTATATCACTGATCTGGGCCGGCCTTTTCGCGGGCGCGCCCGCGAAGGGGCCGGCACATGCAATGGCAAGCGCATCCACAGCCGCAGCCCATGCTTGCCATTCTGTGCCCACAAAGTTCCACCCTGGCGCTGGATGGCACTGCGGGCGATGCTCAGCCCCAGGCCGAAACCGCCATCCCCTGGCCGCGAACCGTCCAGCCGCGAGAACGGCGCAAAAATCCGCTCCAGGTCTTCTTCGGCCACCCCGCCGCCTTCATCTTCCAGCCACAACCACCAGTAGCTACCCTCACGCTGCCCACCCAACCGCACCACGCCCTCGGCCGGCGAATGCCGGATGGCATTGCGCAACATGTTCTCCAGCGCCTGGGCCAAGTGATTGAGATTGCCCTGCACCCAGCAGCCGGCCGGCACTTCGCAGCGCAACCGGGTGGGCGACCAGCCGCTTTCGTAGCAGGCATTCTCGGCCAGCAGCTCCCAGAGCGCGTGGACTTCGATCGGCTCCAGGTTCATCGGCGCACGTTCGGCGTCCTGCCAGGCCAGCTGCAGGGTGTCTTCGACCAACTGCTGCATGCAGTCCACTTCACGGGTCAGGCGATCGCGCAGGCGCTGCAGATCGGTTTCACCGTCGCAGGCCACCCGCAGCCGGCTCAACGGCGTGCGCATTTCGTGGGACAGGTCGCGCAGCAACTGCTGCTGCATGGCCACCGTCCCCTGCAGCCGCTCGGCCATCTGGTCGAAGGCCCGGGCCAGTTCGCCCAGTTCGTCATGCCGGGCGATGGTGCGCGAGTCCAGGCGTGCCGACAGCTGATCGGCGCGCCAGGCATTGGCCTGCTCGCGCAGCTGGTTCAGCGGCACGATCAACATGCGGTACAGGCCCACGCACAGCAGCAAGGTGAACAGGCCAGGAATGATGCCGTTGGTGACGATGCGCCACAGCAAGCGGTGCTGGTCCGGATTGAACCGCTGCGGCAGCTCGATCACCAGCATGCCCAGCGCCGGCGCCCCCGGGAAAGGTATGCGCAGCCAAGGCTGGTCGACGCTGCGCCGGCTCATTGGCCAGTCGACACCGCGCAGGCGGGTCAGCCGCTGCATGATCTGCGGGTCGAGGGTGGCGCTGTCGAGCGGTCGCAGGTTGATGTCGAGCACACCCACCCAGCCCCGCTCGCGCTGATGCATCGCCGCCACCCACTGGTCCAGCCCTGCCCGCCCGCCGCTGCGCCAGGCCTGCTCAGCCTCGGCGGCATAGCCCCGCAAGGTCTGCCGCGCCGGCTCCGAGAGGAAGGCGTTCTGGGTTTCCATGTGCCGGCCCCAGGTATAACTGAGGCCGATCATCAGCAGGCAGAAGCCCACCAGCAGAATGGCCAGTTTCCAGAACAACGAATGGCGATCGAGCATGCCTCACTCCGCCTCGCTGGCGCTGAGCACGTAACCCTTGCCCCACACGGTGCGGATCTGTCGTTCGTGATAATCGATACCCTTGAGCTTGCGACGGATCTGGCTGACGTGCATGTCCAAGCTGCGGTCATGCCGCGAGTAACCGCGCTGCAACACCTGCTGGTATAGAAACGGTTTGCTCAAGACCTCCTCCAGGTTGCGGTTGAGGATGTCCAACAACCGAAACTCGCTAGGGGTCATGCCTGCCAGGCGGCCATCCAGGCGCACATCGCATAGCCCCTCATCGAACTCCAGCTCACCGCAGCCGGCCTGCTCCAGTGGGGCTAGATAGCGCCGTTCAAGGGCCACGCGGCGCAGGATCGCCTCGATGCGCACCTGCAACTCGGCCATGCTGAACGGTTTGGGCAGGTAATCGTCCGCTCCACGCTGAAAGCCGCTGATACGGTCGGCCTCGGCCCCCAGCGCGGACATCAGGATCACCGGCGTGGCGCTGCGCTTGCGCAACTGCGCCAGCGCGTCCAAGCCGTTAAGCCCCGGCAGCAGGATGTCCATGAGCACCACATCGAAGGCCTGACGCCCCGCCGTTTCCAGGCCCTCCAGACCATTGCGGCACCAGGTTACCTGGAAGCCGCCGCGTTGCAGCTCTTCGTGCAGATAAGCACCAAGGACCGGATCGTCCTCGATGGCGAGGATATTGGAGTTGTGAATAGATACAGGATTCATTGGCAACTGCCATGCATTCTCAATTGCGCAATTATTGAGCATCCACCGCCTGCCAGGCAACCGCCCTGCGACCAATGCCCCGGCAATGGCGCAAAACAGATACTAAGGAGGTGCAATAGCGTTGCAGGCGGAGTAACTTCCCCGTTTGGCCGTCATCGCTTGACGGCGTCCAGGCACCTGACAGGAGGCACGTGTGCTCGATCGCTTGGGAATTCGCAGCCGGGTCCTGCTACTGGCCCTGCTGCCGGCTGGCCTGATGGCCCTGGTGCTGGGCAGTTACTTTACCTGGTTGCAACAGAGCGACCTGCGCACCCAGTTGCTGCAACGCGGCAAGATGATCGCCGAGCAACTGGCGCCCTTGGCCGCGCCGGCCATGGCCCGCCTGGCACCTGCGCAATTGGAGCGCATTGCCGCGCAAACCCTGGAGCAGACCGATGTGCGCGCCGTCGCGTTCCTGGCCCCGGACCGCACACGCCTGGCCCACGCAGGCCCGAGCATGCTCAACCTGCCCCCCAGCGGCGGTACCGGCACGCAACTGCTGCAGCGCAGCGGCAATGACGC
This sequence comes from Pseudomonas sp. NY11955, assembly GCF_048068035.1. NCBI lineage: Bacteria > Pseudomonadati > Pseudomonadota > Gammaproteobacteria > Pseudomonadales > Pseudomonadaceae > Pseudomonas > Pseudomonas sp. NY11955. The sequence goes on along the minus strand of NZ_JBLUPS010000002.1, from coordinate 346,999 downwards.
CACCCGCTACCTGATGCCGGTGTTCGGCCACCACCGCGACCTGGCCACCGACGCCGTGCCGGCCGAAGCCGAGCGCTTGCTGGGCTGGGTGGAGATCGAGCTGTCCCACGACGGCACGCTGCTGCGCGGCTACCGCAACCTGTTCACCAGCCTGTTGCTGATCCTCGCCTGCCTGGCACTCAGCGGCCTGCTGGCGCTGCGCATGAGCCGCACCATCAACGACCCCATCGAACGCATCAAGCACGCGGTCAACCAGCTTAAGGACGGCCACCTCGAAGAACGCCTGCCGACCATGGGCAGCCACGAGCTGGACGAGCTGGCGCGCGGCATCAACCGCATGGCCGAAACCCTGCAGAACGCCCACGAAGAGCTGCAGCACAGCATCGACCAAGCCACCGAGGACGTGCGCCAGAACCTGGAAACCATCGAAATCCAGAACATCGAGCTGGACATGGCGCGCAAGGAGGCCCTTGAAGCCAGCCGCATCAAGTCGGAGTTCCTGGCCAACATGAGCCACGAAATCCGCACCCCGCTCAACGGCATCCTCGGCTTCACCCACTTGCTGCAAAAAAGCGAGATGACACCGCGTCAGTTGGACTACCTGAGCACCATCGAGAAGTCCGCCGACAACCTGCTGGGGATCATCAACGAGATCCTCGACTTCTCCAAGATCGAGGCCGGCAAGCTGGTACTCGACAGCATCCCCTTCAACCTGCGTGACCTGATCCAGGACACCCTGACCATCCTCGCCCCGGCCGCACACGCCAAACAGCTGGAATTGCTCAGCCTGATCTACCGCGACACGCCCTCTTCGCTGATCGGCGACCCGTTGCGGCTCAAGCAGATCCTCACCAACCTGGTCAGCAACGCCATCAAGTTCACCCGTGAAGGGACTATCGTCGTGCGCGCCATGCTCGAAGACGAGCACGAAGACCACGCGCAGCTGCGCATCAGCGTGCAAGACACCGGCATCGGCCTGTCGCCGCAGGATGTGCGCACGCTGTTCCAGGCCTTCAGCCAGGCCGACAACTCACTGGCCCGCCAGCCGGGAGGCACCGGCCTGGGGCTGGTGATTTCCAAGCGCCTGATCGAGCAGATGGGCGGCGAAATCGGTGTCGACAGCACCCCGGGCGAAGGTTCGCAGTTCTGGATCAGTCTCAATTTGCCCAAGGCCCACGACGATGTCGAGGAGCTGCCGCTGCAGCCATTGCTGGGCCGCCGCGCAGCCATAGTCGATGGCCACGAACTGGCGCGTCAGGCGCTGGAGCACCAACTGCAAGACTGCGGCCTCAGCGTGAGTTTGTTCGCCTCCTACGACCAGTTGCTGCAAGGGGTGCAGGCCGCCAGCCAAGCCGGCCTGCCGTTCGAGTTCGCCGTGCTCGGGGCCAACCTGGGCAACCTGTCACCCGAGCAACTGGGCAATTACCACCAGCAGCTCGAACGCTACCATTGCCAATGCGTGGTGCTGTGCCCAACCACCGAGCAGGCGCTGTACCACCCCTACCTGCCCAACGGCCATGGCCAGTTGCTGTCAAAACCCACCTGTACCCGCAAGCTGCGGCGCCTGTTGCTGGAGCTGGTACAACCGCGTCGCCCGCAGGCCGAGGTGAACAACATCAACGGCCAGCGCCAGCCGAAAATACTCTGCGTCGACGACAATGCCGCCAACCTGCTGCTGGTACAGACCCTGCTCGAGGACTTGGGTGCCGAGGTGCTGGCCGTGGACAATGGTTATGCGGCGGTACAGGCCGTGCAGGACGAGCCGTTCGACCTGGTGCTGATGGACGTGCAGATGCCTGGCATGGATGGCCGCGCCTGCACCGAACAGATCCGCCTGTGGGAAAACACCCAAAGCGCCAACCCGCTGCCGATCGTTGCCCTCACCGCCCACGCCATGGCCAATGAAAAACGCGCGTTGTTGCACGGTGGCATGGATGACTACCTGACCAAGCCGATCAGCGAACGGCAACTGGCCCAGGTGGTGATGAAGTGGACTGGCCTGAGCTTGGGTGCACCGCGGCTGGCGCACGCCGAGCTACTGGCCAACAGCGATGAACTGAAAGTGCTCGACCTGGAAGAAGGCCTGCGCCTGGCCGCTGGCAAGGCAGACCTGGCGGCCGACATGCTGAGCATGCTGCTGGCCTCGCTGGATAACGACCGCGAAGCCATACGCGCTGCCCGCGAGGCCGATGACCGCGATGGGCTGATCGAGCAGGTACACCGCCTGAACGGCGCTTCGCGCTATTGCGGTGTGCCGCAGTTGCGGGCAGCGTGCCAGCGCAGCGAAACCTTGTTGAAGCAGGACAATCCGCTGGCGCAGCAGGCCTTGGATGAACTGGACAGCGCGATCAACCGCCTGGCTGCGCAGGCGCGGCTGAGTGCCTGACTTGATGAATACGGCGCCTGTGAGATCGAGCGCCGCCCGCGCGGCGCATCGCGAGCGAAGCTCGCTCCTACATCTGTTTCGGGCCAATTACGCCTGTGGGATTTGCGCGCGAACGCCTTGGCGCATGGCTCGATATCGCGTCGAGCAAACAAGGCGGTCGCGCGCGCCTGTCACGGGCGATACTGGCCCGAAACAAATGTAGGAGCGAGCTTCGCTCGCGATGCGCCGCGCGGGCGGCGCTCGATCTCACAGGCAGCGACCACCCCAAGACATGCACCACAAAGGAAGCCCCACCATGCGCGCCCTGTTGTTCAGCAGCCAGCACTACGACCAGGAAAGCTTCACCGAGGCCGCCAACGGCACCCCACTGGAGCTGCATTTCCAACCCGCCCGCCTGACCCTCGACACCGCCGCACTGGCCGATGGCTTCGAGGTGGTCTGCGCCTTCATCAATGACGAACTCGACGCCCTCGTGCTGCAGCGCCTGGCCGCTGGTGGCACGCGGCTGATCGCCTTGCGCTCGGCTGGCTACAACCACATCGACCTGGCCGCCGCCCAGCGCATGGGCATGGCCGTGGTGCGCGTGCCGGCCTACTCGCCACACGCCGTGGCCGAGCACGCCGTGGCGCTGATCCTGGCCCTCAACCGGCGCCTGCACCGGGCCTACAACCGTACCCGCGAAGGTGACTTCACCCTGCACGGGCTGACCGGCTTCGACCTTCACGGCAAAACCGTCGGCGTGGTCGGCACCGGCCAGATCGGCGCTGCCTTCGCCCGCATCATGGCCGGTTTCGGCTGCCAACTGCTGGCCTACGACCCCTACCCCAACCCAGAGCTGCTGGCCCTTGGCGCGCGCTACCTGGCGCTGCCGGAGTTGCTGCGCGAAGCCCGTATCATCAGCCTGCATTGCCCGCTGACCGAGCACACCCGCCACCTGATCAACGCGCAGAGCCTGGCCCAGTTGCAGCCCGGGGCCATGCTGATCAACACCGGCCGTGGCGCGCTGGTCGATACCCCAGCGCTGATCGACGCGCTGAAAAGCGGCCAGCTTGGCTACCTGGGCCTGGACGTCTATGAAGAAGAAGCCCAGCTGTTCTTCGAAGACCGTTCCGACCTGCCGCTGCAAGACGATGTGCTGGCCCGCCTGCTGACCTTCCCCAACGTGATCATCACCGCCCACCAAGCCTTCCTCACGCGCGAGGCGCTAGCTGCCATTGCCCAGACCACGCTGGACAACATCAACCGCTGGGCGGCAGGCAAACCACAGAATCTGGTGATGGGTTAGTGCTAGGATACGCGGCATTTCTGGAGGACCCATGGTCGAGCACGATTTCCGCTACACCCTTTTCAACCCGCAACACACCCTGATCGAATGCCGCGCTTTGCTGCCGGGCCGCTACCAGGTCACAGGCAACGGCGGCTCGATGCACAAAGGCGACACCCTGCTGGTCACCCTCAAGGGCAGCAAGGACTTGTCCATGCGCCTGACCGTGGAGAGCGTGCGCCACCTGATCAACCCACGCGGCCAGTGGGTTGCCGTGGCCAGCGGCCCGGTGTTCAACGAGCTGGAAATCCTCACCTGGCAGGTGGAGTGCGACAGCTGCGACGCCGTGCTGGAATTCGAATTTGCCGTGGATGCCAAGCTGGGCAAGAAAGCCCGCCAGCCCGCCGCTAGCGCACGCATTGCCGAGCTGGGTTGGGCCAGCCGTGGCGAAAAACACCTGTGCCCACGTTGCCAGGAGAGCGCCGAGTGAAGAATCTGCTGACCGGCGCGCTGATTGCCACCGGCCTGCTCGGCTGCGCCGCAGAACCGTCCAAGCTGCAGCAGGAACGCAGCTATGTGCTGGAGTGGATTGGCGAACGACCACTGATGGACTACAGCCACCTGACCCTGACCCTGGCCAGCGACGGCCGTGCCTATGGCAATGGCGGCTGCAACCACTGGTTTGCGCCGTACACCCTGGACGGTGAACACCTGAGCTTCGGCAAGGTCGGCAAGACCCGCAAGCTGTGTGCGCCGGCGCTGATGGAGCAGGAGAAACGCTTCTTGCAGGCGCTGGAGACCGTGCAGCGTTGGGACGTGTCGCCGGTGGAGCAGATGCGCTTCTGGCCGGCCGAGGGCAAGCCGCTGCGGTTCTGGCCTGAGGAAGGCTGATCATCATTGGGGCCGCATAGCGGCCCTTCGCGGGCACGCCCGCTCCCACAGGTCGCATAGCGGCCCCAACGCATCAGGCGCCTTTCAAGGCCTTGATCTTGGCCTGTAGCCCCTCCAGGGTCTGCTCGCCCAGCAACTGCTCACGCACCTTGCCCTTGTCATCGATGATGTAGGTCACCGGTAGCGCCTCGCTGCGCGGCAGGTCATAACGCTCGGCCGGGTCCTGGGCCAGCACGGTGAAACCGATGCCCAGGGTTTCGGCAGCTTGCTTCAGGTCCTGGCCCTGCAGGCCATCGAAGTTCACCCCCACCACCTTGATACCGTCAGCCGCCCACTGCTTGGCCGCTGCGTTCAGTTCCGGGATTTCGGTACGGCACGGCCCGCACCATTCAGCCCAGTAGTTGAGCACCAGCCAGTGCCCGTCGATCTGTTCCGCCTTAACCGTATTACCGTGTTGGTCCACGCCATAATCGGCACCGCAACCACCGAGCAACAGGCTCGCGGTGATGGCCAGTACTGCTGCCAGACGCCTTGCCATGGGTCAATCCTTCTCGAGTTTTCAAGCAAATTGGTCAGTCGCTGCGGTTAGAATAGCCGCCACAACCAGCTGGATGCGACCCGACATGACTGACCTCACGCTCTATCATAACCCGCGCTGCTCGAAATCCCGCGGCGCGCTGGAACTCCTCGAAGCCCGCGGCCTGGCGCCGACCATCGTGCGCTACCTGGAAACCCCGCCCGACGCGGCCACTCTCAAGGCCTTGCTCGGCAAACTGGGTATCGCCCCGCGCCAATTGCTGCGTACCGGCGAGGACGAATACAAAGCGCTGAACCTGGCCGACCCGTCACTGACCGACGCGCAACTGATCGAAGCCATGGCCCAACACCCTAAACTGATCGAGCGGCCGATCCTGATTGCCGGCGACAAGGCCGTGGTCGGTCGCCCGCCAGAAAAAGTGCTGGAGATCCTGCCGTGAGTGCGCCCTACATCCTGGTGCTGTACTACAGCCGCCATGGCTCGACCAGCGAAATGGCCCGGCACATCGCTCGCGGTATCGAGCTGGCCGGCATGGAGGCACGCTTGCGCACGGTGCCGGCAATTTCCACCGAGTGCGAAGCAGTGGCCCCGGATATCCCGGCCAGTGGTGCGCTGTACGCCACCCTCGACGACCTGCGCCATTGCGCCGGCCTGGTCCTGGGCAGCCCGACCCGCTTCGGCAACATGGCGGCGCCCCTCAAGTACTTCCTGGATGGCACCAGCAGCCTGTGGCTGGGGGGTGAACTGGTCGGCAAGCCGGCGGGTGTGTTCACCTCCACCGCCAGCCTGCACGGCGGCCAGGAAACCACCCTGCTGTCGATGATGCTGCCGTTGATGCACCACGGCATGCTGGTGATGGGCCTGCCCTACAGCGAGTCGGCATTGCTGGAAACCCGTGGCGGCGGCACCCCTTACGGCGCCAGCCACCACGCCGGTGCCGATGGCAAACGCGAACTCGACCAACACGAGATTGCCCTGTGCCGCGCCCTGGGCCAACGCCTGGCGACCACGGCCAAGGCCCTGGAGGCCGCGCGTGGCTAAAAAGCCCAAGGTATTGCCGCCGCTGGAGTGGCTGGCACCTCGCCTGCGTCTGACGCGGGCGTTGAGCCTGGCGTTCTTCTTCGGCCTTATCGCCTTGCTGGTGGTGAACAACCTGTGGTTCGCCAACTTGCACGGGGCACGGGTCGGGGTGATTCTGGCGATCGAGCTGGTGCCGCTGCTGCTGCTGTTGCCGGGCATGCTGACAGGCAGCGCCCGGGCACATGCCTGGACCTGCTTCGTGGTGAACATCTATTTCATCAAGGGCGTGCTGGCGGCGTTCGACCCGGCACGGGCGGCGTTCGGCTGGGTTGAAGTACTGGTGAGCCTGGGGTTGTTCATTGCCGGGCTGCTGTATGTACGCTGGAAGTTCCAGCATGAGCGGCGCATGGCGGGCGAAGGCAGTTAGACGCTTCGCGGGCTTGCCCGCTCCCACAGAAGGGATCTTGAGGCCTGTGCTGTCACTGTGGGAGCTTGCATGCCCGCGAAGAAGCCAGCACAAATTTCAATGGTTGACGGTATGCGCCAGCATCACCGACAACTGGCACAGTGGCCGTCCGCTCTCTGCATGCCACTGGTTGAACGCCTGCTGCACCAAGGCCAGGTCACGCTGGCTGGTCGGTTGCTTGTCGATCACCTTCTGCGCGATCAACGCCGCCGCCATGTCATCGGTAGGGATGAAGGTGTCCTTGCCGACCATGCGCAGGAAGCGTGGCGCCGACAACCCGCCCAGCTGGTTGCCATGCTTGGCCAGGTACTTCCACAAGCCAACGATGTCGGTCACCGGCCAGTCGGCGATGAATGCTGCAAAACTACCCTTCTCCTTGGCCACGTCGAGGATCATCTGCGCATTGCGCGGCACGCTCTTGAGCTTGCCCAGGTGGCGGATGATGCGCTCGTCGTGCATCAGCCGCTCCAAATGCTCGGCGCCCATCAGCACCACCTTTTCCGGGTCGAAGCCGAAGAACACCTGCTCGAACGCCGGCCATTTGGCATCCACCAGGCTGTGCTTGAGCCCGGCGCGAAACACGCGCAGGGCCAGGGTCGACAGGTAGCAGTCATCACTGATGTCGCGCAGTTGTGCCGGTGTGCGCGGCTGCGGCAAAAAGGCCTCCAGGGCCTGGGCCGAGCCAAAGCGGTTCAAGCAGTACTCATGCAGCCACTGGTAATCGCGCATGGGTTCAGATGTTCACCACGTCGAGGAAACGCGGGGTAGCGTTTTCGTCGATCTTCAGGCTGGTGAAATCGAACAGGTTGCGGTCGGCCAGCTGCGACGGCGCCACGTTCTGCAGGGCACGGAAGATGCTCTCGGTACGGCCCGGGTGCTTGCGCTCCCACTCCACCAACATGTCCTTGACCACCTGGCGCTGCAGGTTTTCCTGCGAGCCGCACAGGTTGCACGGGATGATCGGGAATTCCTTCATGTCCGAGTAGGCCTGGATGTCCTTTTCGCTGCAGTAGGCCAATGGGCGAATCACCACGTTGCGGCCATCGTCGGCGCGCAGCTTCGGTGGCATGCCCTTGAGCGCGCCGTTGAAGAACATGTTGAGGAAGAAGGTTTCGACGATGTCGTCGCGGTGATGGCCCAGAGCCATCTTGGTCGCGCCGATTTCATCGGCGAAGGTGTACAGGGTGCCACGGCGCAGGCGCGAGCACAGCGAGCAGGTGGTCTTGCCCTCGGGCACCAGTTCCTTGACCACCGAGTAGGTGTCTTTCTCGACGATGTGGTACTCGACGCCCAGTTCCTTGAGGTAGGCCGGCAGCACATGTTCTGGGAAGCCCGGCTGCTTCTGGTCCATGTTCACCGCGACGATCTCGAACTTGATCGGTGCCACCTTCTGCAGGTGCAACAGAACATCGAGCATGGTGTAGCTGTCCTTGCCGCCGGACAGGCAGACCATGACCTTGTCGCCATCCTCGATCATGTTGTAGTCGGTGATGGCTTCGCCGGCGAGACGACGCAGGCGTTTTTGCAGTTTGTTCTGGTTGACCGAGAGGGTGCCCATAGCGCTTGAATCCGCGAGGTGTGACAAAAGGCGGCTATTTTACGCACAAACGCAGCGTCGCTGTAGGCATTCCGATAAAGACTTCAATGTAATCAACAGCCGGCGTTACAGCGCAATTTGCTCTAAAAAGCACGGTTTGTGCCGGTAACGGCTTCCTATACTGCGACATAAGGCCACATTACCGCTTGCATCGGTGTTCGGGCCTCGGGCCGCTTACGCTCCATCTGGGGGGCGTTTGGCAACATTGAGAGGAGTGATCGGCATGATTCATCACGTTGTGGGGCTGTTTACCCATCCCGATCAGGAATGGCGGGAGATTCGTGGCGAAGAAGAATCCATCAGCCACATGTACCTGACACACACCCTGATCTTGGCGGCGATCCCTGCCGTTTCCGCATTCATCGGCACTACCCAGGTCGGCTGGGTGATCGGCGACCGGCCGGCAGTGATGCTAACCATGGAAAGCGCCATCTGGATGAGCATCATGTCGTACCTGGCCATGCTCGCCGGGGTGGCGGTAATGGGCGCGTTCATCCACTGGATGGCCCGCACCTACGATGCCAACCCATCCATGGCGCAATGCATCGCCTTTGCCACCTACACCGCCACCCCCCTGTTCATCGGCGGCCTGGCGGCGCTGTACCCGCACCTGTGGCTGGGCATGCTGATCGGCACGGCCGCTATCTGCTACACGGTGTATTTACTGTATGTCGGCTTGCCGACGTTCATGAACATACCGTCCGACGAAGGCTTCCTGTTCTCCAGCTCCGTGCTGGCGGTAGGCCTTGTGGTACTGGTGGCGATCATGGCCGCCACGGTGATTATCTGGGGACTGGGCGTGGGGCCCGTCTACACCAACTAGAACAGACTGAACCAACACTGGGGCATCAACCAGGGGCCGCCGCAAGGCGGCCTCTGGCTGAGCGCTGACCGGTGGCTCGGCAGGCCGCCCGCGCTTGCGGCATAATGCCCGGTCAGGAGAACCGCCCCGCCATGCCCGAGCTGCTCAAACAACGCGTCGAAACCTGTTACCAGCAAGCCGAAAGCTTTTTCAAACGCCCCTTCCCGCGCCCGGAAGTCAGCTTCAAGCTGCGCGGGCAAAAAGCCGGTGTCGCCCACCTGCACGAGAACCTGCTGCGCTTCAACCTGCAGCTCTACCGCGAAAACCAGGAAGACTTCCTGCGCCAGACCGTGGCCCACGAAGTGGCGCACCTGGTGGCTCATCAACTGTTCGGCGACCGCATCCAGGCCCATGGCGAAGAGTGGCAGCTGATCATGCGCGGGGTGTACGAACTGCCGCCCAACCGTTGCCACAACTATGAAGTGCAACGGCGCGTGGTGACTCGCTACATCTACCGTTGCCCATGCCCGCAGGGCGATTTCCCGTTTACCGCGCAGCGGCACAAGCTGGTGCGCCAGGGGCGGCGGTACCTGTGCAAGCGCTGTAGGGAGATTCTGGTGTTCAGCGGCGAGACCCGCGTCGAATAGATTTCGTGTTACCTGTGCCGGCCTCTTCGCGGGCTTGCCCGCTCCCACAGAGCCCGAAGTCAGTGGCAACCCTGTGGGAGCGGGCGAGCCCGCGAAAGGGCCAGTACAGACCATACAAGAGCTACAGGCATAAGAAAGGCGACCCGGGGGTCGCCTTTTTTCATACCAGCCTGCGTCTTACTTCTCGACGAAGGCACGCTCGATCAGGTAGTCACCCGGCTCGCGCATCCGTGGGGAGATCTTCAGGCCGAAGCTGTCCAGCACTTCGCTGGTCTCGTCGAGCATGCTTGGGCTGCCGCAGATCATCGCACGGTCGTCCTGCGGGTTGATCGGTGGCAGGCCGATGTCGCTGAACAGCTTGCCGCTGCGCATCAGATCGGTCAGGCGGCCCTGGTTCTCGAACGGCTCGCGGGTCACGGTCGGGTAGTAGATCAGCTTGTCGCGAACCGACTCACCGAAGAACTCGTTCTGCGGCAGGTGCTCGGTGATGAACTCGCGGTAGGCCACTTCGTTCACGTAGCGCACGCCGTGCACCAGAATCACTTTTTCGAAACGCTCGTAGGTTTCCGGGTCCTGGATGACGCTCATGAACGGCGCCAGGCCAGTGCCGGTGCTCAGCAGGTACAGGTGCTTACCCGGGTTCAGGTCGTCGAGCACCAGGGTACCGGTTGGCTTCTTGCTGATGATGATCTCATCGCCTTCCTTCAGGTGCTGCAGCTGCGAGGTCAGCGGGCCGTCCGGCACCTTGATGCTGAAGAACTCCAGGTGCTCTTCCCAGTTCGGCGAAGCGATGGAATAGGCACGCATGAGCGGGCGGCCGCTTTCCTGCTGCAGGCCGATCATCACGAACTGACCGTTCTCGAAGCGCAGCCCCGGGTCGCGGGTGCACTTGAAGCTGAACAGGGTGTCGTTCCAGTGGTGCACACTGAGGACACGTTCGTGGTTCATGTTGCTCATCGATGGGGCTCCTGAAGAAAAACGCAGCGCGCAAGACGCGCAGTTGCGCGATAGTTTAGGGGCAGCGACAATATCTGTTAACTGGATTATCAAGATATGTGTTATCGGTTATATCGATATGCGATTCACACTTCGTCAACTGCAAGTCTTCGTCGCCGTCGCCCAGCACCAAAGCGTCTCTCGGGCCGCCAGCCTGCTGGCGTTGTCGCAATCGGCCGCCAGTACCTCCATCACCGAACTGGAGCGGCAATCGAGCTGCCAACTGTTCGACCGCGCCGGTAAACGCCTGGCCCTCAATGCGCTGGGCCATCAACTGTTGCCACAAGCGGTGGCCCTGCTCGACCAGGCCAAGGAAATCGAAGACCTGCTCAACGGCAAGTCCGGCTTCGGCTCGCTGGCGGTCGGCGCCACGCTGACCATCGGCAATTACCTGGCCACCCTGCTGATCGGCAGCTTCATGCAGACCCACCCGGAAAGCCAGGTAAAGCTGCATGTACAGAACACTGCGCATATCGTGCAACAAGTGGCGCACTACGAAATTGATCTGGGTCTAATCGAAGGCGACTGCAACCACCCCGACCTGGAGGTGCAGCCCTGGGTCGAGGACGAACTGGTGGTGTTCTGCGCGCCGCAGCATCGCCTGGCCACGTTGGGCCGTGCCGATATCGAAAGCCTTTCGCAAGAGGCGTGGATCTTGCGTGAACAAGGCTCGGGCACGCGCCTGACCTTCGACCAGGCCATGCGCCATCACCGCGCCAACCTCAATATCCGCCTGGAGCTGGAGCACACCGAAGCGATCAAGCGCGCGGTGGAGTCGGGCCTGGGCATCGGTTGCATTTCACGCCTGGCCCTGCGCGACGCCTTCCGCCGCGGCAGCCTGGTACCGGTGGAAACCCCGGAGCTGGACCTGATGCGCCAGTTCTACTTCATCTGGCACAAGCAGAAGTACCAGACCTCGGCCATGCGTGAGTTTCTCGAGCTATGCCGCAACTTCACCGCGGGCTTTACCCGCAGTGACGAAATCGTGTTGCCGCCAATCGCTTAAAGCAGGATCACGCCCCATACCAGCGCCACCATGGTCAGCGCCACCAGCTGTGCGGCGCTGCCCATGTCCTTGGCGTTTTTTGACAGTGGATGGCGCTCCAGCGAAATGCGGTCGATGGCCGCCTCCACTGCCGAGTTGAACAGCTCGACGATCAGCCCCAGCAGGCACACCGCGATCATGATTGCCCGCTCGGCACGGCTGACCGGTAGCCAGAAGGCGGTTGGAATCAGCAGCACGTTGAGCAGCACCAGCTGGCGGAAGGCGGCCTCGCCCTTGAAGGCGGCGCGCAGGCCGTCCAGCGAATAGCCGGCGGCGTTGAAGATGCGTTTGAGGCCGGTCTGGCCCTTGAATGGCGATGTCATGTGAGTCACTTCACAACGGAAAGGCCAGCAGACTAGACCGGCATGGGTCAAAAAAGCGTGAAGCCACGCGCAGTCAGTTGCTGGCAACCGATTCAAGTTGTTGCAGCAGCAGCGCGGCCTGGGTCCGGGTACGCACGCCCAGTTTGCGGAAGATTGCGGTCACGTGGGCCTTGATGGTCGCTTCCGACACGCTCAGCTCATAAGCGATCTGCTTGTTCAGCAGGCCTTCGCAGACCATGGTCAGCACCCGGAACTGCTGCGGCGTCAGGCTGGCCAGGCCTTCGCTGGCAGCCTTGGCCTCGGCCGAGACATCGACCTTCTCGAATGCCTGCGGCGGCCACCAGACCTCGCCGTCGAGCACCTTGCGCACCGCATCCTGAATCACTTCCAGGGTGCTGGACTTGGGAATGAAACCACTGGCGCCAAACTCGCGAGACTTGACCACCACAGCGGCTTCTTCCTGCGCCGAAACCATTACCACGGGGATCTGCGGGTATTGCCCGCGCAGCAGCACCAGCCCGGAAAAACCGTAGGCACCCGGCATGTTCAAGTCCAGCAGCACCAGGTCCCAGTCGGCTTTTTCGCTCAGGCGGGTTTCCAGCTCGGCAATGCTCGCAACTTCGACCAGGCGCACATCCGGGCCCAGGCCGAGGGTAACGGCCTGGCGCAGGGCGCCACGGAACAGTGGGTGGTCATCGGCAATCAGGATTTCGTAAGTGGCCATCGATCTAAGGATCCTGTTCTGTGCCAGGCGTTCGGGGGTAAGGGAAGCGCCCGGCGGGGAATCGGCGCCAAGGATGCCGAGCACGGTCGAGGGTGGTCAAGCCAATCGCCCTGCCGTCTCGCCCACCCTGGCTGCCAGCTCCGTCATTATGAACCAAAGCAGGGGTTGTGCCCCTTGGACTATAGGAAGGTATGCAAACGTTGGTGGGTGTCGTCCTGTTCGTCCAGCGGCAGGCGCCGCTTGCCGCTCAGGTAATGCAGGCTGAACACATCCAGGTAGGCATCCAACGCCTGGGAGGCCTGGCTGTCGCCGGCCAGGTCCAGGCACATGGCTGCGACCTCTGCCGTGCAGAAGTGATCGTCGCGCTTGGAGCGACGCAGGCGGTAGCGCGACATCTGTTCGGCCTGCAGGCTCAACACCGGGAAGCGGTCCAGGTACGGGCTCTTGCGGAACATTTTGCGCGCCTCGGTCCAGGTAGCGTCCAACAGGATGAACAGCGGGCGCTTGCCCGGCTCGCGCACCACCTTGCTGACCACCCGCTCCTGGGCAACGAACTCGCCCGGGAAAACGATATAGGGCTGCCAGCGCGGGTCGTCGAGCAAAGCCAGCAGGCGCTCGTCAACCGCGGTGCGCAGCCAGCCGAAGGCCGAGGTGTCTTCGATCAGGTCGGCAATCAGCCAGCCGGTGTTGGTCGGCTTCAGCGGCTCGGTGTCGTGCATCAAGAGGCACACACCGGCCTCAGCCTGCACCCTGGGCTTCCAGGCACACAGGCAATGGGTGGCGATGACCCGGCAATCCGGGCAACGCTCGGCACGCGAGCCACGGGCGATGAAAGGCTTGTTGCTGCGGGCCAGGCGTTCGGCGCGCAGGCGCGCTACCGCGTGGCTCATGCCGGCAGGCCTCTGGACAGGTTGGAAATGGGCACAAGGATGACTCGGAGAAAACAAGGACGCCAGTCTACCAGAACAGGGGGCAATTGCTGTGCAGGCGGCAAGGTGGTCCTTATAATCGAGGTTTTACCGCGCCCGGTACTCACCACCGCGCAATTTCACGGAACACCGTCGACCCGCGCATGTCAAAGCGCCAGTCATCGAACCAGGAGAGATTCATGCTGCGCCTTATCGCCCCCGCCCTGAGCCTGTTGCTCGCCCTGCCTCTGGCAGCACAGGCGGCTTCCAAGCAGGATTACGACCTGAACAAGATGCTGCAGAAGGTTGCCAAAGAGAGCAGCGTCGGCACGCCGCGTGCGATCAATGAAGACATCCTCGACCAGGGTTATACCGTTGAAGGCAAGGCGCTGGTCAACCACCTGAGCGTGCGCCAGAGCCATGCCGAGCGCATGCAGGCCAACCCTGAGCAGGTGCGTAGCCAACTGGGCGACAGCGTGTGCCGCAACAACGGCTTCCGCAACCTGATGTCCAAGGGCGCAGTGATGGTCTACCGTTTCACGGTCTACAAGACCAACCAGCCGATCATGGACCAGGCTTTCGACAACGCCAGTTGCATGGCCGGCAACAAGAAGAAGTAAGCTCAGCGTTCAGGCTACGCCTTCTCGTCCTCATGGGCGCGCCAGTGCCCTTCAGCAGCATCGGCGCGCATCTCGGCCAACAGCGCCTGCAAGTAGCGCGACTGGCACTCCAGCCCCGACAATCTGCGGCGGCACTCCGCTTCCAGACTCAGGTGATGCACCTGTGCCGCGTTCTCCAATTGCTGGTAGAGCTGCCGGTCCACTTCGATGGTCAAGCGATGCATACCGCCACCTCCTGCATCGACACGTTTCGCTTTACCAGTTAACCAAACCTGTATCGCCGGTGGCCGCATGCCGACGGGCGGCGGTTGCAGACACCCCGGCACGATTGGTCGCGAGGGTCTAGATTGAGGTCAGAGGTATTGGTGCATAAGGAGACGTTGCATGCCTTACCAATCGAACGAACTGCTGTTCAGCCACTTCCGAGATAACAACATCGACCTGCAACACATCGACGCACAACTGCAGCTGGTCGCCCCCGACAGCCCCAACCTGCCGCTTTACCGCGACATGATGCTGACCATCCTGCGCATGGCCCACGACGACAGCGACCGCTGGAGCGCCAAGATCACCCTGCAGGCCCTGCGCGAGCTGGACCACTCGTTCCGCACCCTGCAGCGCTACAAGGGCCGGCGCAAGGTGACCGTGTTCGGCTCGGCACGCACCCCGCTGGAACACCCAATGTACGCCCTGGCTCGCGAGCTGGGTGCCACCCTGGCGCGCTCCGACCTGATGGTCATTACCGGCGCCGGCGGCGGCATCATGGCCGCCGCTCACGAGGGTGCAGGCAGTGCCCATAGCCTGGGGTTCAATATCACCCTGCCCTTCGAGCAACACGCCAACCCCACGGTGGATGGCACCGACAAACTGCTGCCGTTCCATTTCTTCTTCATCCGCAAGCTGTTCTTCGTCAAGGAGGCCGACGCCTTGGTGTTGTGCCCAGGAGGCTTCGGCACCCTTGATGAAGCGCTGGAGGTGCTGACCCTGATCCAGACGGGCAAAAGCCCGCTGGTGCCAGTGGTACTGCTGGACTCGCCAGGCGGTAGTTTCTGGCGCGACTGCCTGGACTTCATCAGCCGCCAGCTGGAAGAAAACCGCTACATCCTGCCCAGCGACCTGAAGCTGGTACGCCTGGTGCACAGTGCCGACGAGGCGGTGGAAGAAATCAACCAGTTCTACAGCAACTACCATTCCAGCCGCTGGCTCAAGAGCCAGTTCGTGATCCGCATGCACCACCCGCTTAGCGAGGCAGCCCTGTATGACATTCAGGAAGGCTTTGCCGACTTGCGCCTGAGTGGCAAGTATCACCAGCAAGCTGATAGCAGTGCCGAACATGAAGTAGGCAATTTCAACCACCTGACCCGGCTGTCATTCGCCTTCAATGGCCGCGACCAAGGCCGGCTGCGTGAGCTGGTGGATTTCATCAACCTGTCGGAAAACTGGGCAAAACCGCAACCCATGCATACCACGCAGCGGGCCAGGGAGGCGCTGAAGGTGAATTGATGCCCATTTGTAACGGCTTGCGCGGTACCTGTAGGAGCAGCCTTGTGCTGCGAAGAGGCCATTACTGCCACAGGTAGCCTTTTGTCATGCCGGCCTCTTCGCAGCACAAGGCTGCTCCTACAGGGAACCGAGGCGGCCTGGGTAATCAAGCAAGACAATGTCCTTGCAAGAGACCGCGCACTATTGCTGTTTTGGATGGTCAGTAATCGTCGAGATCACGCCCACTGAGCAAGCGGCCGATCATGTCCATGGGGAACCCACGGTAGGCCAGAAACCGGGTCTGCTGGGCACGGCTGCGCGGGTCTTGCGGGCGCTGCCCGGCAAACTTGCGTTGCCACACCTCTTGCATACGCTCCCCCCAATCCACCCCGCTCTCGCGCAATGCCTGGTCTATATCAGCACGCGCCAGCCCACGCTGGCCCAACTCCTCACGAATACGCGCAGGGCCATAGCCAGAACCGGATCGGTAGCGGATGAAACTTTCAAGGTAGCGGGCTTCACTCAGCAGCCCTTCTTCGGCGAGCCGATCGAGCTCAGGCTCGATCAACTCGTCCGAAGCGCCGCGCTGACGCAACTTGCGTGTCAGCTCGACGCGACCGTGCTCACGTCGCGCGAGCAGGTCCATGGCTGTCCGCCGGATGGCGACGGGGGTGTCGAGTACGGCGGACATGTTTAGCTATCTACCGCGCCAATCAATAACCAGCGTCAGCGTCGGCCATGTCATCGGCATCGGCTTCTGCAGCAGCAGCTTTACCGGCTTCAGCAACAGCACCCGCTTTCAGCAGCTTGTCACGAATCTGCTTCTCGATCTCGGCACCAATAGCCGGGTTCTCGGCCAGGTACTTGGCAGCGTTGGCTTTGCCTTGGCCGATCTTGTTGCCCTGGTAGGCGTACCAGGCACCGGACT
Source organism: Pseudomonas sp. NY11955 (assembly GCF_048068035.1). Lineage (NCBI taxonomy): Bacteria > Pseudomonadati > Pseudomonadota > Gammaproteobacteria > Pseudomonadales > Pseudomonadaceae > Pseudomonas > Pseudomonas sp. NY11955. The sequence goes on along the minus strand of NZ_JBLUPS010000002.1, from coordinate 330,362 downwards.
TCTCGACCAGGCCCTGGGATACACCCAGGTCAATGATCTCGCCGTTACGGTAGATACCCTTGCCGTAAAGAATCTGGAACTCGGCCTGACGGAACGGAGGCGATACCTTGTTCTTGACGATTTTGACGCGGGTTTCGCTACCAACCACCTCGTCGCCTTCCTTGACCGCGCCGGTACGACGGATGTCCAGGCGCACAGAGGCGTAGAACTTCAGCGCGTTACCACCGGTGGTGGTTTCCGGGCTACCGAACATCACGCCGATCTTCATACGGATCTGGTTGATGAAGATGACCAGGCAGTTGGCGTTCTTGATGTTACCGGTGATCTTGCGCAGCGCCTGGGACATCAAGCGAGCCTGCAGGCCCACATGCATGTCGCCCATCTCGCCTTCGATCTCTGCCTTGGGCACCAGCGCGGCCACGGAGTCGACGATGATCACGTCAACGGCGTTGGAACGCACCAGCATGTCGGTGATTTCCAGGGCCTGTTCGCCAGTGTCCGGCTGCGAGACCAGCAGGTCGTCGACGTTGACGCCGAGCTTGCCAGCGTACTCAGGGTCCAGGGCGTGTTCGGCGTCGACGAAGGCGCAGGTGGCACCGTTCTTCTGAGCTTCGGCGATGACCGACAGGGTCAGTGTGGTCTTACCCGACGATTCCGGGCCGTAGATCTCGACGATACGGCCTTTGGGCAGGCCGCCGATGCCCAGGGCGATATCCAGGCCCAGCGAGCCGGTGGAGATGGCTGGAATGCCTTGGCGCTCCTGGTCACCCATGCGCATGACCGCGCCTTTACCGAATTGGCGTTCGATCTGACCCAGGGCCGCAGCCAAGGCGCGCTTCTTGTTGTCGTCCATTGAAATCCTCACGTGTTCGACTTGGCCCTGACGGCCGGAATACCTGTATAAGTAGCCAGTATTATTCCACAGGCAGGCGCCCGCGCAAACCCCTGTCGTCGATTTACTCGGCACCAAGCTGTAACAAGCCGTCTAACGCGGCGATCACCGTCTGTCGGCGCACCGCTTCGCGGTCACCGTCGAACTGGCGGCGCTCGCTGAATACCCGGTTGCCGTCGCCCCAGGCCAACCACACGGTACCTACCGGCTTGGCTGGCGAACCGCCGTCGGGCCCGGCCACCCCGCTCACCGCCACGGCAAAGCGCGCCCCGCTGGCAGCCTGGGCCCCGCGGACCATGGCTTCGACCACTTCCTGGCTGACCGCGCCCACCTGGCCGAACAAAGTCTCGGGCACACCCAAAAGGCGGGTTTTCTGGGCGTTGGAATAGGTCACGTAACCGACCTCGAACCAGGCCGAGCTGCCAGGGATGCGGGTTATGGCTTCGGCAATGCCACCGCCGGTGCAGGATTCGGCGGTGGTCGCCTGCGCATTGAAACGGCGCAGGTGCTCACCCAGGCGGGCAGCAAGCGTGGTGATCGGGTCCATGTCTGGGCTCCTTGAAAGGCGGCCCTCTACCCTATCACCCGCGTCGAGCTGTGGCTCAGGAAACCTTCAGGCTGTCCCGGGCAATTTCGCTGAACGCACGCTCGTCACGCCGACCGAGGCGCGGCAGCCCTTCAGGCCACTCCTCGCTCCAGTCGAAGCCGCCCAGCTTGCGCATGTCATCGATTGCCGAGCGCCACCAGATCACCTTGCACGCGCGCTGGTAGTCGTCGCTGCCCATCACACTGCCGTACAGCAGCTTGCGGCCGATGCCACGCAGCTCCCTCGGCACCCGCTTGAGGCTCCACTTCACCGACAACCGCGCCAGCCACGAAGGTACCGGGCGATGTGCCGGCACCTTGAGGGCCAGGCTTGGCATCTGTGGATGGAAGGCTTCACCGTGCCGGGCGAAGAAAATTTCCAGGATGGCGTGCACGTACTGCTTCATCGCGAAGTAGTGGCTGATCACGCCACGCGCTTCATTGACCTGCGCCCCGTGCAATTCAAAGGAAAAGGCGATCTGTTCGATGGTGTGCAGGTCACCGGTATAGGGTGTCCAGGCATCGATGCGCGGAATGGCGCGCTCGGCAATGCCGACATTGCAGCGGGTGAACCCCATGACACCGCTATTGCACAGCCGCAAATCATCGGCCGGTGCATGGCCGGCCTCGGCCAACCCGGCGCTGAAACGTAGGTAGTCGCTGCTGCGCGAAGCCTCGGCCCAGCTCGTCTCCACTTCGTCGACCAGAAACTGCCCGGCATCGACCTGGCTGAACAGCTTCAGCGGCGATTGCAGGAACACCGTATCGGTATCGATGAACACGGTCTTGTCCGCCCACTGCCCGGCCAGGGCAATGGCACAGGCCTTGCGCCGGTGGGTGTAGCCGCCGTTACCGGTCCAGGCCTGCAGCGTCTGCTGGTCCAGGGTGATCACTTCCACCGGCCAACCGACAAAGGCCTGCGGCTGGTCGGTAAGAATGCGGATCACCGGCAGCTCTGCCGGCTTGCAGCGCGCCAGGGCGGTGAGGATGCTGAGCTTGGCCTCCAGCTGATAGATCCGGCGTTCGCCATAAAGGAGGTAGATCAGCTGTTGCTTTACATGGGGGACAGGGCTGGACACATTCATCGTGCAGGTCACGGCTGGCGGCGTTCATCGAGGGCTGCGCATTCTAGAGGGTAACGTGGCGCAGCTCCACCATTGCCTGCCATGTTGCGCCTGCATGCGCCAAAGCCTGCGCCTGCATCTCGCTGAAAAAGCCTGTACCATTGCCGGTTTACCCTCGCCAACCAGATCACCCGCTGTAAGGCCCTGAATGTCAGATCTTTCCGCACACACCCCGATGATGCAGCAGTACTGGAAGCTGAAGAACCAGCACCCGGACCAGCTGATGTTCTACCGCATGGGCGACTTCTACGAAATCTTCTACGAAGATGCGAAAAAAGCCGCGAAACTGCTGGATATCACCCTGACCGCCCGCGGTCAGTCGGCCGGCCAGTCCATTCCCATGTGCGGGATTCCGTTCCATTCGCTGGAAGGCTACCTGGCCAAGCTGGTGAAGCTCGGTGAATCGGTGGTGATCTGCGAGCAGATTGGCGACCCGGCCACCAGCAAGGGCCCGGTGGAGCGCCAGGTGGTGCGGATCATCACCCCAGGCACGGTCAGTGACGAGGCCTTGCTCGACGAGCGCCGCGACAACCTGATTGCCGCGTTGCTCGGCGACGAGCGCCTGTTCGGCCTGGCCGTGCTGGACATCACCAGCGGCAACTTCAGCGTGCAGGAGATCAAGGGCTGGGAAAACCTGCTGGCCGAACTCGAACGCCTGAACCCGGTCGAGCTGTTGATCCCCGACGACTGGCCGCGCGACCTGCCGGCGGAAAAACGCCCTGGCGCCCGTCGCCGCGCACCGTGGGACTTCGACCGCGACTCGGCGCGCAAGGCCCTGTGCCAGCAGTTCGCGACCAAGGACCTCAAGGGCTTCGGCTGCGACAAGCTGACCCTGGCCATCGGCGCCGCCGGCTGCCTGCTGACCTACGCCAAGGAAACCCAGCGCACCGCCCTGCCCCACCTGCGCAGCCTGCGCCACGAGCGCCTGGACGACACGGTCATCCTCGATGGCGCCAGCCGGCGCAACCTGGAACTGGACATCAACCTGGCCGGCGGGCGCGACAACACCCTGCAGTCGGTGATCGATCGCTGCCAGACCGCCATGGCCAGCCGCCTGCTGAGCCGCTGGCTGAACCGCCCGCTGCGCGACCTGAAGGTACTGCAAGCCCGCCAGGACTCAATCCGCTGCCTGCTCGACAGCTACCGCTTCGAGAAGCTGCAGCCGCAGCTGAAGGAAATTGGCGATATCGAGCGGATCCTCGCCCGTATCGGCCTGCGCAATGCCCGTCCTCGCGACCTGGCACGCCTGCGCGACGCCCTGGGCGCGTTGCCCGAGCTGCAGAACGCCATGACCGAGCTGGAGGCGCCGCACCTGGCGCGCTTGGCGGCCATTACCGGCACCTACCCGGAGCTGGCCAGCCTGCTGGAGCGGGCGATCATCGACAACCCGCCGGCGGTGATCCGCGACGGCGGCGTGCTCAAGGCCGGCTATGACAATGAGCTGGACGATCTGCTGGCGATCAGCGAGAACGCCGGCCAGTTCCTGATCGACCTGGAAGCCCGTGAAAAGGCCCGCACCGGCCTTGCCAACCTCAAGGTCGGCTACAACCGCGTGCACGGCTACTTCATCGAGCTGCCGACCAAGCAGGCCGAGCAGGCCCCGGGCGACTACATCCGCCGCCAGACCCTCAAAGGTGCCGAGCGCTTCATCACCCCGGAGCTGAAGGCGTTCGAGGACAAGGCACTGTCGGCCAAGAGCCGCGCCCTGGCCCGCGAAAAAATGCTGTACGACGCCCTGCTGGAAACCTTGATCAGCCACCTGGCGCCGCTGCAGGACAGCGCCGCCGCCTTGGCCGAGCTGGATGTGCTCAGCAACCTGGCCGAACGCGCACTGAACCTCGACCTGAACTGCCCGCGCTTCGTCGACGAGCCGTGCCTGCGCATCGAGCAAGGCCGCCACCCCGTGGTGGAGCAGGTCCTGACCACGCCGTTCGTGGCCAACGACCTGAGCCTGGACAACAGCACGCGCATGCTGATCATCACCGGCCCGAACATGGGCGGTAAGTCTACCTACATGCGCCAGACCGCCCTGATCGTACTGCTGGCACACATTGGCAGCTTCGTACCGGCGGCCAGTTGCGAGCTGTCCCTGGTCGACCGCATCTTCACCCGCATCGGCTCCAGCGACGACCTGGCCGGTGGGCGCTCGACCTTCATGGTCGAGATGAGCGAAACCGCCAACATCCTGCACAACGCCACCGACCGCAGCCTGGTACTGATGGATGAAGTCGGCCGAGGCACCAGCACCTTCGACGGCCTGTCGCTGGCCTGGGCCGCCGCCGAGCGCCTGGCCCAGCTGCGTGCCTACACGCTGTTCGCCACGCACTACTTCGAACTCACCGTGCTGCCGGAAAGCGAGCCGCTGGTGGCGAACGTGCACCTGAACGCCACCGAGCACAACGAACGCATCGTGTTCCTGCACCACGTGCTGCCCGGCCCGGCCAGCCAGAGCTACGGCCTGGCCGTGGCGCAACTGGCCGGCGTGCCGACAGTGGTCATCCAGCGAGCCCGCGAACACCTGGGGCGCCTGGAAACCACCAGCCTGCCGCACGAGCAGGCGCCGGCGGCAAAAGCCAAGGATGCACCGCAGGTACCGCACCAGAGCGACCTGTTCGCCAGCCTGCCACACCCGGCCATCGAGAAGCTGGGCAAGCTGCAACTGGACGACATGACACCGCGTCAAGCTATCGAAATGCTATATCAACTAAAGAACCTGTTATAACGGCGCCCACTACAAGCTGATAGAATCCGCCGCGGTTTGCTGGTGCTGCAGGTTATTAGCCTGGCCTGCAGCCACATACCCGTAAACCGCGCGGCCCTGAGAGGAAGGGCCGCCGCCGTCGCCTGAGGAGAAAACTAGAAATGACCTTCGTCGTCACCGACAACTGCATCAAATGCAAATACACCGACTGCGTGGAAGTCTGTCCGGTGGACTGCTTCTACGAAGGCCCGAACTTCCTGGTCATCCACCCGGACGAGTGCATCGACTGCGCCCTGTGCGAACCGGAGTGCCCAGCGCAAGCCATCTTCTCGGAAGACGAAATCCCTGCTGGGATGGAAAACTTCATCGAGCTGAACGCCGAGCTGGCGGAAATCTGGCCGAACATCACCGAGCGTAAGGATGCCCTGCCAGACGCCGAAGAGTGGGATGGCAAGACTGGCAAGATTGCCGACCTGGAGCGCTGATAGCGCCCAGACGCGAAAAAGGCCCCTCGGGGCCTTTTTTGTTTTTCTGCAGGCAAAAAAAAGGGGCGGTTTGACCCGCCCACATTTTTTTCCGTAGTCCCTGCTTGTCCCAAACATCATCCTGATGAAATCGCTTCTTGCGATGTCCCTGGCCTCCTCCCTGGAAGCCTGTGCATGTCCGTGTGCACAGTTCGAATACTAGCGGGTTGCGCCGCACGGGCAAGCGCGAAACCTCACAAGGTGTTTCGGGGGACATATTTCCTCACAGCTGAATAATCCAGTAATTTCAATGAGTTAGAAAAATACAGGGGCTGGAAACGACAATGATTTACTGAGACTTGCATAGATAGCTTACACAACAAGTAAGAAAAGGCTTACATGCAATGTTACTGGGGTGGCGCAATACACATTAGGTATCTGGTCTGCCTGGTAAATTGTAGGGCTGCTGTGCAGCCCATTCGCAGCACAAGGCTGCTCCTACAGGCCTCCGCGCGCCGTTTACTTCGCCGCACACAAAAACGCCCCGAGGTCATCGGGGCGTTTAGTGTTACGAGTCTTCGCTACTGGAATAACGACTCGCTGGAGAGGCCGTTCTTCTCAAGGATCTCGCGCAAACGCTTGAGCCCTTCTACCTGAATCTGCCGCACCCGTTCCCGGGTCAGGCCAATCTCCAGGCCAACATCTTCCAGGGTGCTGCTTTCATGCCCACGCAGGCCGAAGCGACGCACCACCACCTCACGCTGCTTGTCGGTCAGCTCACCCAACCACTGGTCGATGCTCTGCGACAGGTCGTCATCCTGCAGCAGTTCGCACGGGTCAGTCGGGCGGTCGTCAGTCAGGGTATCGAGCAGGGTCTTGTCCGAGTCCGGGCCCAGTGACACATCCACCGAAGACACCCGTTCGTTGAGGCCGAGCATGCGCTTGACCTCGGCGACCGGTTTCTCCAGCAAGGTGGCGATTTCTTCTGGCGAGGGTTCGTGGTCGAGTTTCTGGGTCAGCTCGCGGGCGGCGCGTAGGTAGACGTTCAGTTCCTTGACCACGTGGATCGGCAAGCGAATGGTGCGGGTCTGGTTCATGATCGCCCGTTCGATGGTCTGGCGAATCCACCAGGTCGCATAGGTCGAGAAACGGAAACCACGCTCCGGGTCGAACTTCTCGACCGCACGAATCAGCCCCAGGTTGCCTTCCTCGATCAGGTCGAGCAACGACAGGCCACGGTTCACGTAACGACGGGCAATTTTTACAACCAGGCGCAGGTTGCTTTCGATCATGCGCTTGCGGCCGGCAGGGTCGCCCTTTTGCGACAGGCGCGCAAAGTGCACTTCTTCTTCCGGTGAAAGCAGCGGCGAGAAACCAATCTCGTTGAGATACAACTGGGTGGCATCGAGCGCCCGGCTGTAATCGATGTACTTGTGTTGCTTGAGCGAAGAGCCCGATTTGGCCCTCGTCCGAACCGAAGATACAGCAGGTTCGTCTGACACCACATCCGTTTCCAAAACGATGCCCGTCTCCATCAGGAGGACGTCATCGTCGATGTCAAACTCCGGCACTTCTTTACTGAGAGCCATTGTTATAGTCCTTTGCTGAGTTCGAACTCAGACTCGAGCGGCACCTTTATCCCTGGCAGCGCTTGAGCCTGTCCCCTCTACATCGCAGGAACAGGCCGGGTACAACGGTCAACGACGTGGCAGGAACTGGAGCGGATCGACGGGTTTGCCCTGGCGGCGAATCTCGAAATGCAGCTTCACCCGATCTGTGCCCGTAGACCCCATTTCAGCAATCGACTGCCCTGCCTTGACCTGCTGCCCCTCCCGAACCAACAGCCTGCGGTTATGGCCGTAGGCACTGACGTAGGTATCGCTGTGTTTGATGATGATCAGCTCGCCGTAGCCCCTCAAACCACTCCCGGCGTAAACCACCGCACCATCAGACGCAGCAAAAACAGGCTGTCCCAAATCACCGGCGATATCAATGCCTTTATTCAAACTACCGTTTGAAGCGAATTTTCCAATCAGCACGCCATTGGCAGGCCAGGTCCAGCCGCCTACCGCGCGCTCCGCAGCCGGCACGGTGGCAACCACTGGCGCGCTGGTGGAGGGGGCCGGGGGGGCCGGTTTGCTGGTGCTGGTTGGCGCCGGCGCAGGGCTGCCCACAGGCCGCCGCGTGACCGTGGTGCGGCTCGACGAGGACGGGTTGGACACCACAGTGGTACTGCTGCTTGAACCGCTGCTGAAACGAATCGCTTGGCCCGGGCGGATGGTATAAGGCGCCGGGATACCGTTGCGGGCGGCCAGCTCCTTGTAGTCCCAGCCATAACGGAAGGCGATGGAGAACAGGGTGTCGCCAGGCTTGACGATGTACTGCCCGGAGGTCACCGCCGGGCGCTTGGGCACGGTGTTGTTGCGGTCGACCACCCGCGCGCTATTGCTGCTGGTGCTTGAGCAACCCACCAGAAGCGTGCCCATGGCCAATGCAATCACCAGAAGCTTGAAACCCGACCCGTCCTTGCGCTGCCGAATGACTGTGTGACCCACCCGCGCTCCCCTCATGGTGCCAAAAACGATATGAAGACAAGAAATGCAATATTGTTGCAATTATAACCAAGCCGGCCGCTATTGGCAGGCTAGAGCAAAAAGCTGTTGCAAAGCCCCGGCGTGCGCTAGCGCTCCGCCCCGCCAGATAGACAGGGTGAAGCGGCAAGAATTCGCTGCTGGCACAAAAATACCGCGCGGCGCTTGTTAGCACAGCCCATGCAAACTGGGCTCAGGCCAGCGGACCATTGAGCAGTGGCACGAAACGCACCGCCCCCAGCACACGCCGGGAGAACCCATGTTCTTCGCGCACGATCAGCATCAACTGCTGCGCTTCGCCGGCCGGCCCCACCGGAATCACCATGCGGCCTCCAGGTGCCAGTTGGTCGAGCAGTGCCTGTGGCACTTCCGGCGCCACCGCAGTGACGATGATGCCGTTGTACGGTGCCAATGCCGGCCATCCCTCGCAACCGTCGCCCCAGCGGAACACGACGTTGCGCAGGTTCAGCTCCACCAGGCGCTCCTTGGCCCGGTCCTGCAAGACCTTGATGCGCTCCACCGAGAATACCCGCTCGACCAGCTGGGCCAGGATTGCCGTCTGGTAACCCGAGCCGGTACCGATCTCCAGTACCTTGTCCAGCGGCCCGGCCTCCAGCAGCAGCTCGCTCATGTGGGCAACCATGAACGGTTGCGAGATGGTCTGGTTGTGGCCGATTGGCAGCGCGGTGTCCTCATAGGCGCGATGTGCCAGCGCCTCGTCGACAAACAGGTGGCGCGGGGTACGACGGATCACGTCGAGCACCTTGGTGTTCGAAACGCCCTCCTCGCACAGGCGCTGGATCAACCGCTCCCGGGTACGCTGGGAGGTCATGCCGATGCCACGCCGCAGCATATCGTCCTCGCGCATCAGAGCAGGCCCTCCAGCCAACCGTCGAGCTGCTCGAAGGCATCATTGAAGGTGCGGTCGAGTTGCAACGGCGTGATCGATACATAGCCTTGCATCACCGCGTGGAAGTCGGTGCCCGGGCCACCGTCCTCGGCATCACCGGCCACGGCGATCCAGTAGCCTTCCTTGCCGCGCGGGTTGACCACCTTGGTCGGCGCCGCCGCCCGCGCCCGGTGACCGAGACGGGTGAGCTGGATGCCACGGATGTGCTCCAGCGGCAAGTTGGGGATATTGACGTTGAGGACGGTGCGGGGCGGCAGCGCCAGGCGCGACTGCGCTTCGACCAGGCGACGGGCGATATGGGCCGCGGTCGGCAGGTTGTCCGGCTGGCGCGACAACAACGAGAACGCCAGCGAGGTACCGCCGAGGAAGCGCCCTTCCAGCGCCGCGGCGACCGTACCTGAATACAGCACGTCGTCGCCCAGGTTGGCACCGAGGTTGATCCCCGACACGACCATGTCCGGCGTCTGTGGCAACAGCCCATTGAGCCCCAGGTGCACGCAGTCGGTCGGCGTGCCGTTGAGGCTGATGAAGCCATTGGCCAGGGTCTGCGGGTGCAGCGGCCGGTCCAGCGTCAGCGAACTGCTGGCACCGCTCTTGTCTTGATCCGGGGCGATCACCGCGCACTCGGCGTAATCCGCCAGCGCAGCGTGCAGCGCGGCGATGCCGGGTGCGGTAACACCGTCGTCGTTCGAAATCAGAATACGCATGGGCTGTCCGTCTGCCCTGCCGACACCAGATCCACGACTTCACGCACCACCACGGTGGCGAAGCATCCGGCCGGCAGGACGAATTCCAGTTGCAGGATATCAGGCTCGGGATAATGCCACGTCAGGCCGCCAATAGGGAGTCGCAGAATTCGCCGTTCGTGATCCATGCCCGCCTGGGCCAACCACTGGCAAAGTGCCGGCTGGCGTGCGCCGACGGCGTTTTCCAACAGGGCCGTGGCTGCGCCAGCGGGCGAAGCGCCCTCGCCCCACATCGGGCCGGTCGGGTGCAGGTCGAGGATCGCCAGGCGCGGGTCGGCGCATTCCGCCTCACCCGCACGAAAGAAGCTACGGCTGTCGGTGAACGCCAGCAGGTCGCCCACCTGGGCCTGGGCCCAACTGCCATCGGCGACACGCGCCGCCAGCAGCTGATTGAACAGGTAGCTGCGCCCGGCCGAAAGCAGCCGCGAACGCACGTTGCGCTGTTCGGGCAAAGCCTTGCGCGCAGCCCAATCGAGGGCGTCGTGGACGTTGCCACCGTCGTGGCCGAAGCGCTGGGTGCCGAAATAGTTGGGCACACCGTTCTGCTTCAGCTGTTCCAGGCGCGCATCCAGTGCCTGGTGATCGGCTGCCAGGGCAGTCAGGCGCAGGGTGAAACCGTTGGCCGAATGCGCGCCGCGCTGCAGCTTGCGTTGATGGCGTACCTGCTTGAGCACACGCAGGGTAGCATCCTCGGCACGCGACAGGTCCGGGTCGGCCTTGCCCGGCAGGTGCAAGCTGAACCACTGGCGGGTCAGTGCCTGGCGATCCTTCAGGCCGGCATAGCTGATGCTGCGCACCGGCACGCCAGCGGCACGGGCCAAGCGGCGAGCGGCTTCTTCGGTGTTCAGGTCACGCTTTTCGACCCACAGCCACAGGTGCTCGCCCTGGCCCGACAGCGGGATATCCAGCACTTCGTCGACCTGGAAGTCTTCGGCCACCGCCTTGAGTACAGCGGTGCCCAGCGGTTCGCCCGATGCGCGCGGGCCCAGCAGTTCCAATTCGGTCATGCTGGCAGCAACAGGGCGACCGAATGCACGGCAATCCCTTCCTCGCGGCCGGTGAAACCCAGCTTCTCGGTGGTAGTGGCCTTGACGTTGACCTGGTCAAGTTCGACCTGCAGGTCTTCGGCGATCAGCTGGCGCATGGTCTCGATGTGCGGGGCCATTTTCGGCGCCTGGGCGACGATGGTGGCGTCGACATTGCCGACTTTCCAGCCTTTGGCCTTGACGATGCCGACCACGTGGCGCAGCAGCACACGGCTGTCGGCCCCCTTGAACTGCGGGTCGGTATCGGGGAAATGCTTGCCGATGTCGCCCAGCGCCGCAGCGCCCAGCAAGGCATCGCTCAGGGCATGCAGCAGCACGTCGCCGTCGGAGTGGGCCAGCAGGCCGTATTTGTGGGGGATACGCACCCCGCCCAGGGTAATGAAATCACCGTCGCAGAAACGGTGCACATCGTAGCCGTGGCCAATACGCATAAAAAAAGCCCTGAATGAGTCAGGGCGTGATTCTACCTGCTTTTGCAGCATTGGGGCTGGAGGTGATCGACTTGGGATTTTCAGCGCCCGGGAGATCGAGCGCCGCCCGCGCGGCGCATCGCGAGCTGCGCTCGCTCCTACGTTTGTTTTTGGCCAGTAACGCCTGTGACAGGCGCGCGCGACCGCCTTGTTTGTACGACGCGATATCGCGCCATGCGCCAAGGCGTTCGCGCGCAAATCCCACTGGCGTAATTGGCCAAAAACAAACGTAGGAGCGAGCGCAGCTCGCGATGCGCCGCGCGGGCGGCGCTCGATCTCACAGGCACCAAAAATGCTATGCCTTACACCCGCCCCAGTGCCACCGCATGATGGCGCAGGTGCTCCTCGATGAAGCTGGCGATGAAGTAGTAGCTATGGTCATAACCCGGCTGCAGGCGCAGGGTCAGTTCATGCCCCCCTTTACGCGCCGCCTGCTCCAGCGCTTCAGGCTTGAGCTGTTTCTCGAGGAAGTCGTCACGGTCGCCCTGGTCCACCAGCAGCGGCGGGCACTCGCCGGCAGGGGTTTCGGCCAGCAGCACGCTGGCATCCCACTCGCGCCAGCGCGCACGATCTTCACCCAGGTAGCGGCTGAAGGCTTTCTCGCCCCACGGGCAATCCATCGGGTTGTTGATCGGCGAGAACGCCGACACCGAGCGATAACGCCCCGGGTTGCGCAAGGCGCATACCAGCGCGCCATGCCCGCCCATGGAGTGGCCACTGATACTGCGCTCGCCCGACGCCGGGAAGTGCGCTTCGATCAGCGCTGGCAACTCCTCCACCACATAGTCATGCATGCGGTAATGCTGGGCCCACGGCTGCTGGGTGGCGTTGAGGTAGAAGCCGGCCCCCAGGCCGAAGTCCCAGGCGCCGTCAGGGTCGCCCGGCACCTGCTCGCCACGCGGGCTGGTGTCGGGGGCCACGATGATCAGCCCAAGCTCGGCGGCCAGGCGCTGGGCACCGGCCTTCTGCATGAAGTTCTCATCGGTGCAGGTGAGGCCGCTGAGCCAGTACAGCACGGGCAGTTTTTCACCCTGCTCGGCCTGCGGCGGCAGGTACACGGCAAACACCATGTCGCAACCCAGCACCTTGGAGTGATGCCGGTAACGCTTGTGCCAGCCGTCAAAGCTCTTCTGGCAGGAGATGTTATCCAGGCTCATGGCGCACCTCAGAAGTGGATCACGCTGCGGATGCTCTTGCCTTCATGCATCAGGTCGAAGGCCTTGTTGATGTCTTCCAGGCCCATGGTGTGGGTGATGAAGGTATCCAGCGGGATCTCGCCCTTCTCCGACATTTCCACATAGCTCGGCAGTTCGCTGCGGCCACGCACGCCGCCGAACGCCGAACCACGCCATACCCGACCAGTCACCAGCTGGAACGGACGGGTGGCGATTTCCTGGCCGGCGCCGGCGACACCGATGATCACCGACTCACCCCAGCCCTTGTGGCAGCACTCCAGGGCGGCGCGCATCAGTTGCACGTTGCCGATGCACTCGAAGGAGAAGTCGACGCCACCGTCTGTGAGGTCGACGATCACTTCCTGGATCGGGCGGTCGTAGTCTTTCGGGTTGACGCAGTCGGTAGCACCCAGTTGGCGGGCGATTTCGAACTTGGCCGGGTTGATGTCGATGGCGATGATGCGCGAGGCCTTGGCCTTGACCGCGCCGATCACTGCCGACAGGCCGATGCCACCGAGGCCGAAGATGGCCACGGTATCACCTGGCTTGACTTTGGCGGTGTTGAGTACCGCGCCGATACCGGTGGTGACGCCACAACCCAGCAGGCAGACCTTTTCCAGTGGTGCTTCTTTCTGGATCTTGGCCACGGAGATTTCCGGCAGCACGGTGTACTCGGAGAAGGTCGAGGTACCCATGTAGTGGAACAGCTGCTGGCCCTTGTACGAGAAGCGCGTGGTGCCATCCGGCATCAGGCCCTTGCCCTGGGTGGCGCGGATGGCCTGGCACAGGTTGGTCTTGCCCGAGAGGCAGAACTTGCACTTGCCGCATTCCGGGGTATACAGCGGGATCACGTGGTCACCCACGGCAACCGAGGTCACGCCCTCGCCTACCGCTTCGACGATCGCACCGCCTTCGTGGCCCAGGATCGACGGGAAGATGCCCTCCGGGTCAGCACCGGACAGGGTATAGGCGTCGGTGTGGCAGACACCGCTGGCGACCACGCGCAGCAGCACTTCACCGGCCTTGGGCATGGCCACGTCGACTTCGACGATTTCCAGGGGTTTCTTGGCCTCGAAGGCTACGGCAGCACGGGACTTGATCATCAAAGGTCTCCAGACAGAGGGTCGATTCAGTCTCACAGTGTAATTCAGCGCCTTTTGATGAATAATCCGGGCAAAGACAAAACATTATTGCCACACAGGGATAATCCATGAGCAGCCGCTGGGAAGGCATCGACGAATTCGTCGCCGTGGCCGAATCAGGCCAATTCACGGCGGCCGCCGAACGCCTGGGCGTGTCGTCCTCGCACATCAGCCGCCAGATCGCCCGGCTGGAGGAGCGCCTGCAGACGCGCCTGCTGTACCGCAGTACACGCCGGGTGACGCTGAGCGAGGCCGGGCAGACCTTCCTGCAGCACTGCCAGCGCCTGCAGGATGGCCGCGAGGAAGCCCTGCGCGCCATGGGCGACCTGGCCAGCGAACCCAAGGGGTTGCTGCGCATGACCTGCGCGGTTGCCTATGGCGAACGCTTCATCGTGCCGCTGGTGACACGCTTCATGGCCCTGTACCCGCAGTTGCGGGTGGATGTGGAGTTGAGCAACCACACCCTCGACCTGCTGCACGAGGGCATGGACCTGGCTATCCGTCTGGGCCGGCTGGCTGACTCACGGCTGGTAGCCACCCGCCTGGCGCCGCGGCGCATGTACCTGTGCGCCTCGCCAGCCTACCTGGAACGTTACGGTCGGCCTCACAGCCTGTCGGAGTTGGCGCGGCACAATTGCTTGATAGGCAGTTCGGACTTGTGGGCGCTGCAGCAGGATGGCCGTGAGATCAGCCAGCGGGTGCAGGGTAACTGGCGCTGCAACAGCGGCCAGGCAGTGCTGGATGCGGCGCTGCAAGGGTTGGGTTTGTGCCAGCTGCCGGATTATTACGTGCTGGAGCACCTGAATAGCGGGGCCCTGGTGTCGTTGCTGGAGGCGCACCAGCCGCCGAATACGGCGGTATGGGCGCTGTACCCGCAGCAGCGGCACCTGTCGCCGAAGGTGCGGCGGTTGGTGGATTACCTGAAGGAGGGGTTGGCGGGGTTGCCGGAGTATCGTCTCGGCTGAAGGCGTGCGCTGCATGTACTGGCCTCTTCGCGGGCATGCCCGCTCCCACGGGGGTTGCTTACCCATTCAGGCTTGCGCTTAACCTGTGGGAGCGGGCATGCCCGCGAAGGGGTCGCCACTGGTCCAAAGCCTCAGCGGCGCCCAGCCCAGCGCTGGCGCAACCACTCCAGGTCTTCGGGCCGGGTCACCTTGATGTTGTCGCTGCGCCCTTCGACCAGCCGCGGCGCCTGACCGGACCACTCGATAGCCGAAGCCTCGTCGGTCACCACCACATCCGATACCAGGCACTCGGCCAGCGCTCGGTGCAGGGCGCCCAGGCGGAACATCTGCGGCGTGTAAGCCTGCCAGATAGTGCTGCGGTCCACCGTCGCGCTCACCCGGCCATTGCCATCGGCACGCTTGAGGGTGTCGCGCGCCGGCACCGCCAGCAGGCCACCCACCGGGTCGTCCGCCAGCTCCGCCAACAACTTGTCCAGGTCGCTGCGCGCCAGGTTCGGTCGCGCGGCATCGTGCACCAGCACCCAATCGCCGTCCGATGCCCCCTGGGCATGCAGCATCAACAAGGCGTTGAGCACCGAGTCCGCTCGCTCACGCCCGCCTGCGGCGCGCTGGATGCGAGGGTCGCTGGCGCAGCGCAGGCCAGGCCAGTACGGGTCGTCTTCGGCAATGCTGACCACCACCCCTTTAAGCGTCGGGTGGCCCAGAAAACAGTCGAGGCTGTGCTCGAGAAGGGTCTGCCCAGCCAGCTCCAGGTATTGCTTGGGGCGGTCGGCAGCCATGCGGGCACCAACGCCCGCCGCAGGAATCACGGCCCAGAAGGCCGGCAAGTTATCGATCATTTCTGTGGCAACTGGAAGAGGGTTTCGCCCTCTTTGACCATCCCCAATTCATGGCGAGCCCGTTCTTCAACGGTCTCCATGCCTTTTTTCAGCTCCAGCACTTCGGCATCGAGCACGCGGTTGCGCTCAAGCAGGCGCTCGTTTTCGGCATGCTGGTCGGCAATCTGCTGCTTCAGCTCGGTCACTTGCGCCAAGCTGCCGTTACCCACCCACAGGCGGTACTGCAGGCCACCCAGCAGCAGGAGCAGAACGAGGAACACCCAATAGGGACTGCGCATCACGTTATCCAGATTAAAAAGGCTGCCGCATTTTTTACGGGGCCTCGAATAGCACAAAGCCTGGCCGAGGCCAGGCTTCGTTGACAGAAACCCGTTGGAACGTAGTTAAGTTCAGTACGAACGTTCCTACAGCTCCGGCTGCTGTCTTTTTACCATCTCTTGCTTAGCCGCGAAACTCGGCACGACCACGGTAAACCGCTTTGGCGCCCAGTTGCTCTTCGATGCGCAGCAGTTGGTTGTACTTGGATACGCGGTCGGAACGGCACAGCGAACCGGTCTTGATCTGACCCGCGGCAGTACCCACAGCCAGGTCGGCAATGGTCGAGTCTTCGGTTTCACCGGAACGGTGCGAGATCACCGCGGTGTAGCCGGCAGCCTTGGCCATCTGGATGGCTTCCAGGGTTTCGGTCAGCGAGCCGATCTGGTTGAACTTGATCAGGATCGAGTTACCGATGCCCTTCTCGATGCCTTCCTTGAGGATCTTGGTGTTGGTCACGAACAGGTCGTCGCCAACCAGCTGAACTTTCTCGCCGATCTTGTCGGTGAGGATTTTCCAGCCAGCCCAGTCAGACTCGTCCAGGCCGTCTTCGATCGAGATGATCGGGAAGCGCTCGGTCAGGCCTTTCAGGTAGTCGGCGAAGCCTTCGGCGTCGAACGACTTGCCTTCGCCGGACAGGTTGTACTTGCCGTCTTCGTAGAATTCGGAAGCCGCGCAGTCCAGGGCCAGGGTCACGTCGGTGCCCAGCTTGTAGCCGGCTTTTTCAACGGCTTCAGCGATGGCGCCCAGGGCGTCTTCGTTGGATGCCAGGTTAGGGGCGAAGCCACCCTCATCACCTACGGCAGTGTTCAGGCCACGGGCCTTGAGCACGGCTTTGAGGTGGTGGAAGATTTCAGTGCCCATGCGCAGGCCGTCGGAGAAGGTCTTGGCGCCAACTGGCTGAACCATGAACTCCTGAATGTCGACGTTGTTATCGGCGTGCTCGCCACCGTTGATGATGTTCATCATCGGCACTGGCATCGAGTACTGGCCCGGCGTGCCGTTCAGGTTGGCGATGTGCGCGTACAGCGGCAGGTCCTGGTCCTGGGCGGCAGCTTTGGCGGCAGCCAGGGAAACAGCCAGGATGGCGTTGGCGCCCAGCTTGGCCTTGTTCTCGGTACCGTCCAGTTCGATCATGGCGCGGTCCAGGGCCTTCTGATCGGAAGGGTCCTTGCCCAGCAGCAGGTCACGGATCGGGCCGTTGATGTTGGCGACGGCCTTCAGCACGCCCTTGCCCAGGTAACGGCTCTTGTCGCCATCACGCAGCTCCAGCGCTTCGCGCGAGCCGGTGGAAGCACCGGACGGCGCGCAAGCGCTGCCGATGATGCCGTTGTCGAGCAGTACATCGGCTTCCACGGTGGGGTTGCCACGCGAATCGAGAACTTCACGACCTTTGATGTCGACGATTTTTGCCATTGTTGTAAGCACTCCAGAATTTGACGAAAACAACTTAGCTTAGGAAATTCTTGCCGTTCACCGGGCGGACTTGCTTTGGGCAGGCCAGGTGAAGGGAGCCCCTGACCGACTGGTCAGGGGTGGATCGGGCGGTACTTTACCCGAGAAATGAGCTTTACGCGGTTTCTACCGTCGGAAAACTTTTCACCAGGTCGTCCAATTGCTTGAGCTGGGCCAGGAACGGCTCCAGTTTGTCCAGGCGCAGGGCGCATGGGCCATCGCACTTGGCGTTGTCCGGGTCGGGGTGGGCTTCGAGGAACAGCCCGGCCAGGCCCTGGCTCATGCCGGCCTTGGCCAGGTCGGTGACCTGGGCACGGCGGCCGCCCGCGGAGTCGCTGCGGCCACCCGGCATCTGCAGGGCATGGGTCACATCGAAGAACACCGGGTACTCGAACTGCTTCATGATGCCGAAGCCGAGCATGTCCACTACCAGGTTGTTGTAGCCGAAGCTCGAACCACGCTCGCAGAGGATCAACTGGTCATTACCCGCTTCTTCGCACTTGGTCAGGATGTGTTTCATTTCCTGGGGGGCGAGGAACTGGGCTTTCTTGATGTTGATCACCGCGCCGGTCTTGGCCATGGCCACCACCAGGTCGGTCTGCCGCGACAGGAAAGCCGGCAGCTGGATGATGTCGCACACCTTGGCGACGGGCTCGGCCTGGTAAGGCTCGTGCACGTCGGTGATCACCGGCACGTTGAAGGTGCGCTTGATCTCTTCGAAGATCTTCAGCCCCTCTTCCATGCCCGGGCCACGGTAGGACGTTACCGACGAACGGTTGGCCTTGTCGAAGCTGGCCTTGAACACATACGGGATACCGAGCTTTTCGGTAACCCGCACGTACTCCTCGCAGACCTTCATGGCCAGGTCACGGGATTCCAGGACGTTCATGCCGCCGAACAGGACGAACGGCTTGTCGTTGGCGATCTCGATGTTACCGACGCGAATGATCTTCTGGGTCATTGATCAGGCCTTGTTCTTCTGAGCCAGGGCTGCCTTGACGAAACCGCTGAACAGCGGGTGGCCGTCACGCGGGGTCGAAGTGAACTCCGGGTGGAACTGGCAAGCGACGAACCATGGGTGGTCCTTGGACTCGACCACTTCCACCAGCGCGCCGTCTTCGGAGCGGCCGGAAACCACCAGGCCTGCATCGACCAGCTGCGGCAGCAGGTTGTTGTTCACTTCGTAGCGGTGACGGTGACGCTCGGTGATCACGTCCTTGCCGTAGCAGTCGTGCACCTTGGAACCGGCAGCCAGCTGGCAGTCCTGTGCGCCCAGGCGCATGGTACCGCCCAGGTCGGAAGCCTCGTCGCGGGTCTCGACGGCACCGGTGGCATCGGCCCACTCGGTGATCAGGCCGACCACTGGGTGGCCGCTGTTACGGTCGAACTCGGTGGAGTTGGCGTCTTTCCAGCCCATCACGTTACGGGCGAATTCGATCACGGCCACCTGCATGCCCAGGCAGATACCCAGGTACGGCACCTTGTTCTCACGGGCGTACTGCACCGCGGTGATCTTGCCTTCCACGCCGCGCAGGCCGAAACCGCCCGGCACCAGGATGGCATCGGCGCCTTCGAGCAGGCTGGTGCCCTGGTTCTCGATGTCTTCCGAGTCGATGTAGCGCAGGTTGACCTTGGTGCGGTTGGTGATGCCGGCGTGGCTCATCGCTTCGATCAGCGACTTGTACGCATCCAGCAGTTCCATGTACTTGCCGACCATGGCGATGGTCACTTCGTGCTCAGGGTTGAGCTTGGCATCGACCACCTTGTCCCATTCGGACAGGTCGGCGCCGTTGCACTGCAGGCCGAAGCGCTCGACGACGAAATCGTCCAGGCCCTGTGCGTGCAGTACGCCCGGGATCTTGTAGATGGTGTCGACGTCTTCCAGCGAAATCACCGCACGCTCTTCAACGTTGGTGAACAGCGCGATCTTGCGGCGCGACGAGGCATCGACCGGGTGGTCGGAGCGGCAGATCAGCACGTCAGGCTGCAGGCCGATGGAGCGCAGCTCCTTGACCGAGTGCTGGGTCGGCTTGGTCTTGGTTTCGCCAGCGGTGGCGATGTACGGGACCAGGGTCAGGTGCATCAGCATGGCGCGCTTGGAGCCCACTTCGACGCGCAGCTGGCGAATGGCCTCGAGGAACGGCTGCGACTCGATGTCACCCACAGTACCGCCAATTTCCACCAGGGCCACGTCGGCATCGCCGGCACCCTTGATGATGCGACGCTTGATTTCGTCGGTGATGTGCGGGATGACCTGGATGGTTGCGCCCAGGTAATCACCACGGCGTTCTTTACGCAGCACGTGCTCGTAGATACGGCCGGTGGTGAAGTTGTTGTTCTGGGTCATGGTGGTGCGGATGAACCGCTCGTAGTGGCCCAGGTCGAGGTCGGTCTCGGCGCCATCGTGGGTGACGAACACCTCACCGTGCTGGAACGGGCTCATGGTGCCCGGATCGACGTTGATGTACGGATCCAGCTTGAGCATGGTGACCTTCAGGCCCCGCGCTTCCAGGATGGCCGCCAGGGAAGCCGAGGCAATGCCTTTCCCCAATGAAGAAACAACACCGCCCGTGACGAATATGTAGCGCGTCATGAAAAACCCTAGAAGTCTGCGTTAAGGCGGCCAGCGCCGCCGGAGAAAGCGAAGGAAGGCCGAAGCCCCCGATCACCTGCGTCAATCACAGTGCATCTCGAAAAACTGCCGCGTCTGTACAGACCAGGGGTATCCCCGGCATGGAGCTCGCTCGTCATTTCCAGAATCAGCCCAGCAAAAAACTGCTTGGTAATCGGCAACCCCTGTGTTTTCGCGGAACCCACAGAAGTTGTATCAAGAAGGGAGGGTAGTCTACCGGAATGTACCCTTCAGCTCAAACCTTGCGCGTTCGTCGGTAACTGCCAATGCAGCTGGCAATCCGCCTGCCCCGGTCCGGGCAGGTTGGCCACCGCCAACAGGCGTTCGCCCTGATACAGCAGCGGCAGGCGCGAGCGCAGAAAATGCGGCACTTGCTGTTCATTGAGCAGGCGCTTGAGGTCACGCCGGCCACGGCCGGGGATCTCCAGTATTTCGCCGCCTTGGCGGTAAGCAACGCGCAACCCATCCAACCTGGCTGCGCCAACAAGACGCACACTGCCATTGCCCGGCAGCAGCAAGGGTTGGCCAGGATCAACCCAGGCCAGCTGACCGGCGGGCGGCTGCAGCCAATCGCCACTCAACCACCAGATGCGTCCATGACTACGGAGCAACCGCCCATCGGCTAGCGGCCAGACCGGCTGGGCATCGGCGCCGGCATCGCGCAGGTCTGCCCAGCCAGCCCAATGCCGGGTGTCGGGCAAACGGGTGCGCTGGCTCAGCCAATACTGCAAGGCATTGCGTTGACGGGCCGGCGAAAGCGTCACCAGGGCGGCCAGGTCAAGCGATGGCAGCGCCGACCAAGCGGTGGGTGCCCCTTGCTCCGCGCGCGCCAGGTCGGCCTGGGCCAGTTCATCCAGCAGGCCCAGGGCCTCGCCCAGGTGGTCTGCAGCGCGGGCGAGGTTCTGGCCGGCCTGTGGCCAACGTTGCTGCAGGCGTGGGAAGACTTCGCCGCGCAGGTAGTTGCGGGCGAAATGGGTGTCGGTGTTTGACGGGTCCTCGATCCAGGTCAGGCGTTGGGCATTAGCGTAGTCCTGCACCTGTTGCCGGGCACAACCCAGCAACGGCCTGACCAGGCTGCCCTGCCCTAGCACCCGTTGCCTCGGCATTGCCGCAAGGCCACGCAGGCCGGCGCCACGCAGCAGGCGAAACAGCAGGGTTTCGGCCTGGTCATCGCGGTGCTGGCCGGTGAACAGGATGTCGCCCGGACCAAGCACTTGCTCGAAGGCGCCATAGCGGGCGTCGCGCGCGGCCTGTTCGAGGCTGGCGCCGGGGCTTACCTGGACGTGGATAACCTGAAGTTCGATGCCGAGGCTGTCGCAGACGACTTGGCAATGGGCGGGCCAGGCGTCCGCGGCGGACTGCAGGCCGTGATGGACATGAATGGCGCGCAGTGGGGGCGACGCGTGGTTGCGGGCGTAATCGGCCAGCAGGTGCAGGAGGACGGTGGAATCGAGGCCGCCGGAATAGGCGATGTACCAGGTGGGGGCATGGAGCCAGGGGTTGAGGTTGATCATCTAGCCCTCGCTCGATTCAACAAAGCATTCGCGGGCACGCCCGCTCCCACAGGTAATGCGCTGCCCTCGGGGCTAGCGCCATATTTGTGGGAGCGGGCGTGCCCGCGAACACCGGCAAAGCCGGTGCCAGTCATCTCGCTATCAGAGGCCGTAGCTCATCAGGCGCTCGTAACGACGGGCCAGCAGCGCGTCGTTGTCGAACTTGCCAAGCATGTCCAGCTGCTGCACCAGGTCGGCACGGATGCTTTCCGACATCTTCACCGGGTCGCGGTGGGCGCCGCCCAGCGGTTCCTGGATGACCTTGTCGACAATGTTCAGGCTCTTCAGGCGCTCGGCGGTGATGCCCATGGCCTCGGCCGCATCGGCGGCCTTGTCGGCCGTCTTCCACAGGATCGAAGCACAGCCTTCCGGCGAGATCACCGAATACGTGGAGTACTGCAGCATGTTCAGCTGGTCGCACACGCCAATGGCCAGTGCACCGCCGGAACCACCCTCACCGATCACGGTGGCGATGATCGGGGTTTTCAGGCGCGCCATCACTCGCAGGTTCCAAGCGATGGCTTCGCTCTGGTTGCGCTCTTCGGCGTCGATGCCCGGGTAGGCGCCAGGGGTGTCGATGAAGGTCAGGATCGGCATCTTGAAGCGTTCGGCCATTTCCATCAGGCGGCAAGCCTTGCGGTAGCCTTCCGGGCGCGGCATGCCGAAGTTGCGACGCACCTTCTCGCGCACTTCGCGGCCCTTCTGGTGACCGATGACCATTACCGCCTTGCCGTCCAGGCGTGCGGTACCACCCACGATGGCGGCGTCGTCGGCGAAGTGGCGGTCACCGTGCAGCTCTTCGAACTCGGTGAAGATGTGTTCCAGGTAGTCCAGGGTGTAAGGACGACGTGGGTGGCGAGCCAGACGGGCGATCTGCCAGCTGGTCAGGTTGCCGAAGATGCTTTCGGTCAGGGTGTTGCTCTTGTCTTGCAGACGGGCAATTTCATCGCTGATGTTCAGCGAGTTGTCGTTGCCTACCAGGCGCAGGCCTTCGATCTTGGCTTGCAGGTCGGCAATCGGCTGTTCGAAATCGAGAAAATTCGGGTTCATAGTCATCCGTCTTGGGTCTACGGCCAGGCGGCCGGCCGGTTGATCCGTTTGGCGCCATACCTTAAGGGATCAGGCGCATTCAGGTCGAGATTAAATTTTTGTCGGTTCAACGATATTGCAGGAAGACGTTCTCACGCCCGAACTGGTCACGCAGCGCCTGAATCAGCCCGTCGGCGGGGTCGATCGCCCACTGCTCACCGAACTGCAGCATGGCCTTGGCGTCGCTGCCGGTGTACTCCAGGGTGATCGGGCAAGCACCGCGATGGCGGGTGATCAGCTCACCCAGCCACTTCAGCCGGTCACCCTTCAGTGCATCGTGCGCCACTTTCAGGCGCAGGCTCTCGGCCAGCTTGGTGCGCGCGTCTTCCATGGTCATGACCTGTTTCACTCGCAGGCGCAGGCCGCCGGAGAAGTCGTCGTTGCTGACCTCGCCTTCGACCACCACCATGGCATCGGCCTGCAGCAAGGACTGTGCCGCCATGTAGGCATCGGCAAACAGCGAAGCCTCGATCCGCCCGGAACGGTCATCCAGGGTTACGAAGCCCATCTTGTCGCCCTTCTTGTTCTTCATCACCCGCAGAGCAATGATCATGCCGGCGATGGTCTGGGTTTCCCGCGAGGGCTTGAGATCGATGATGCGCTGGCGGGCGAAGCGGCGGATTTCGGTCTCGTATTCGTCGATCGGGTGGCCGGTCAGGTACAGGCCAAGGGTGTCCTTCTCGCCCTTCAGGCGCTCCTTCAAGGTCAGTTCGCGCACCTTGCGGTGGTTGGCATAAACATCGACATCCGCCTCATCGAACATGCCGCCGAACAGGTCGACGTGGCCACTGTCAGCGGTATGCGCCGCCTGCTCGGCGGCCTTGATCGCTTCGCCCAGCGCCGAGAGCAACGTCGCCCGATTGAGGTCGATGTTGGCATGGTAGGCCTTGATCTCGTCATGGAAGTGCGGGCCCAGCCGGTCCAGCGCACCGCTGCGCACCAGCGCATCGAGGGTACGCTTGTTGACCCGCTTGAGGTCGATGCGTTCACAGAAATCGAACAGGTCCTTGAACGGCCCGCCCTGGGCGCGGGCTTCGACGATCGCCTCGACCGGGCCTTCGCCGACGCCCTTGATCGCGCCCAAGCCGTAAACGATACGGCCGTCGTTGTTGACGGTGAACTTGAAGTCCGAGAAGTTCACGTCCGGTGCGTCCAGGCGCAACTTCATGTTGCGAACTTCTTCTACCAGCACCACCACCTTGTCGGTGTTGTGCATATCCGCCGACAGTACCGCGGCCATGAACGGCGCCGGGTAGTGGGTTTTCAGCCAGGCGGTCTGGTACGACACCAGGCCATAGGCGGCGGAGTGAGATTTGTTGAAGCCGTAACCGGCGAATTTCTCCACCAGGTCGAAAATGTTACCGGCAAGGTCCGCATCGATATTGTTGGCCACGCAACCTTCGATGAACCCCCCGCGCTGCTTGGCCATTTCCTCGGGCTTTTTCTTACCCATCGCCCGGCGCAGCATGTCGGCGCCGCCCAGGGTATAGCCCGCCATCACCTGGGCAATCTGCATCACCTGTTCCTGGTACAGGATGATGCCGTAGGTCGGTGCCAGTACCGGCTTGAGGCCTTCGTACTGGTAGTCGGAATGCGGGTAGGCCAGCTCGGCGCGGCCGTGCTTGCGGTTGATGAAGTCGTCTACCATGCCCGATTGCAGCGGGCCGGGGCGGAACAGTGCCACCAGTGCGATGAGGTCTTCCAGGCAGTCGGGCTTGAGCTTCTTGATCAGCTCCTTCATGCCCCGCGATTCAAGCTGGAACACCGCCGTGGTTTCGGCCTTCTGCAACAGCTCGTAGGTCTTGCGGTCGTCCAGCGGGATGAAGTCGATGTTGAGGTCGGGCAGGTTGTTCTTGGCCTGCTCGCGGTTGATGATCTCCATCGCCCACTTGATGATGGTCAGCGTACGCAGGCCGAGGAAGTCGAACTTCACCAGGCCCGCGGCCTCCACGTCGTCCTTGTCGAACTGGGTTACCAGGCCGCCGCCCTCTTCGTCACAGGCGATCGGCGAAAAATCGGTGAGCTTGGTCGGCGCGATAACCACACCACCGGCGTGCTTGCCGGTACCTCGGGTTACGCCCTCCAGCTTCAGGGCCATGTCCCAGATTTCGCGGGCGTCTTCGTCGCCCTTGAGGAAGTCGCGCAGGATTTCTTCCTGCTCGTAGGCTTTCTCCAGGGTCATGCCCACTTCGAATGGGATCATCTTCGACAGGCGATCGGCCAGGCCGTAGGACTTGCCCTGCACCCGCGCCACGTCACGCACCACCGCCTTGGCGGCCATGGTACCGAAGGTGATGATCTGGCTCACCGCGTTGCGGCCGTAGGCTTCGGCCACATAGTCGATGACCCGGTCTCGGCCATCCATGCAGAAGTCGACGTCGAAGTCGGGCATGGAAATACGTTCAGGGTTGAGGAAACGCTCGAACAGCAGGTCGTAGGCCAGCGGGTCGAGGTCGGTGATCTTCAGCACGTAGGCCACCAGCGAGCCGGCACCCGAACCCCGGCCCGGGCCAACCGGGACGTCGTTGTTCTTGGCCCACTTGATGAAGTCCATAACGATCAGGAAGTAACCGGGGAAGCCCATCTGGATGATGATGTCCAGCTCGAACTTCAGGCGGTCCAGGTAAACCTGACGTTTTTCTTCGTAATTGGGCGTGGTCTCCTTCGGCCACAGCACCGCCAGGCGCTCTTCCAGGCCTTCGTGGGACACATGCCGCAGGTAATCGTCGATGCCCATGCCATTGGGCGTAGGGAAGTCCGGCAGGAAGTATTTGCCCAGCTGTACCTGGATGTTGCAGCGCTTGGCGATTTCGACGGTGTTGGCGATGGCGTCGGGCAGGTCGCTGAACAGCTCGGCCATTTCCTCGGCCGACTTCAGGTACTGCTGGTCGCTGTAACCACGCGGGCGGCGCGGATCGTCGAGGGTCCAGCCCTCGCCGATGCACACGCGGGTTTCATGGGCGTCGAAGTCGGTCTGCTTGATGAAACGCACGTCGTTGGTGGCCACCAGTGGCGCGCCAAGCTTGTCGGCCAAGGCTACCGCAGCGTGGACATATTCTTCGTCGCGGGCGCGGTTGGTACGCTGCAGTTCAACGTAGAAGCGCTCGGGGAACATGCCCATCCAGTCTTGCAGCAGGGCCTGGGCTTCATCGTCCCGACCGGCCAACAAGGCCATGCCGATATCGCCTTCCTTGCCCGCCGACAGGGCAATCAGGCCCTCGCTGGCAGGGGCGATCCATTCACGCTGGAGGATGACCAGGCCGTTGCGCTGGCCATCGGTCCAACCCCGCGAGATCAGCTCGGTGAGGTTGCGATAGCCCTTGGGGTCCATGGCCAGGAAGCAGATACGCGACAGCGGGGCTTCCGGGTCGGCACCGGCCAGCCACAGGTCGGCACCGCAGATCGGCTTGATGCCGGCGCCCATGGCCGTCTTGTAGAACTTCACCAGCGAGCACATGTTGCTCTGGTCGGTGATCGCCACCGCCGGCATGCTCATCCCGGCCAGCGCCTTGGCCAGCGGTTTGATCCGCACCAGGCCGTCGACCAGCGAGAATTCGGAGTGGACGCGCAGGTGAACGAAGGGAACCGACATGGAAGATCCTGTAGCAGAGCTTAACGACAAGGGCGGGATTGTAGCTTAAATGAGCAGGGATTTTGGGGCGGCTTGCACCATCTCTGTAGGAGCAGCCTTGTGCTGCGAAGAGGCCAGTATGAGAGACACAAATGCATGTGCTGTGCCGGCTTCTTCGCAGCACAAGGCTGCTCCTACAAGAGCGAAAGGGCCGCGAAGCGGCCCTGGCAGGTCAGATCAGGGAATCGGTGATGCCTTCACGTGCTTCCCAGGCCGCCCGCACCGGGGCAAAGGAGCGCCGATGAATGGGCGTAGGCCCCAGTCGCGCGAGCGCCTCGAGGTGCACCGGGGTCGGGTAACCCTTATGCCCGCCAATGCCATAGCCTGGGTAGATCAGCTCGAACGCGCTCATCTCACGGTCACGGGTTACCTTGGCCAGGATCGATGCCGCCGCAATGGCAGGCACCTGGCTATCGCCCTTCACCACCGGCGACGCCGGCACGGCCAGCTTCGGGCAGCGGTTGCCATCGATCAGGGCCAGCTTGGGTGTAATGTGCAAGCCCTCCACCGCGCGCTGCATGGCCAGCATGGTGGCCTGCAGTATGTTCAGGCGGTCGATTTCCTCGACCTCGGCGCGGGCGATGCAGAAGCTCAAGGCCTTTTCGCAGATCTCGTCGAACAGCGCCTCACGCTTGGCTTCAGTGAGTTTCTTCGAATCGTTCAGGCCAAGGATCGGCCGCGCAGGATCGAGGATCACCGCCGCCGTTACCACCGCGCCGCACAGCGGGCCACGGCCCACTTCATCAACGCCGGCAACCAGGTCTTCGACCAGGTTGAAATCCAGTCCAATTTGCATGTCAGCGGTCCTTGAGCAGCGCCAGTACCGCCTCGGCCGCCTGGTTGGAGGCGTCACGGCGCAGGGTGCGGTGAATTTCGTCGAATCGCTCGGTCTGCTGGCTACCATCGCGCACCAGCGGCGCAAGGGTATTAGCCAACGCTTCGCTGGTGGCGTCGTCTTGCAACAGCTCAGGCACCAGTTCGCGCTGGGCCAGCAGGTTGGGCAACGACACGTAAGGGCTTTTCACCAGTCGCTTGAGAATCCAGTAGGTCAACGGTGCCAGGCGGTACGCCACCACCATCGGCCGCTTGTACAGGAGCGCTTCGAGGGTGGCCGTGCCTGATGCGATCAGCACCGCGTCACAGGCCGCCAGGGCCTGGTGCGACTGGCCATCGAGCAAGGTCAGCGGCAGTTGGCGACCTTCAAGCATCTGTTCGACCTGGGCACGCCGCGCAGCGTTGGCGCACGGCAGCACGAAGCGCACGCCCGGCACCTGCTGGCACAGGCGCTCGGCGGCATCGAGGAACAACGCGCCCAAGCGCCCTACTTCGCCACCGCGGCTGCCCGGCATCAGCGCCACTAGCGGCCCGTCGCCCAGACCCAGCGCGGTGCGGGCGGCTGGGCGGTCAGCTTCAAGCGGGATGGTGTCGGCCAACGGGTGGCCGACAAAGCGCACCGGTACACCTTGCTCTTCGTAGAACCGCGCCTCGAACGGCAACAGCGTCAGCATCAGGTCGCAACCTTCGCGAATCTTCAGCACGCGCTTCTGCCGCCAGGCCCATACCGACGGGCTGACGTAGTGCACGGTCTTGATCCCGGCCTGGCGCAGTTTCAGTTCGATGTTGAGGGTAAAGTCAGGGGCGTCGATACCGATGAACACGTCGGGCTTTTCGTCGATCAGGGTCTGGATCAGCAGCTTGCGGCGCTTGAGCAGCTCGCGCAGGCGCCCCAGTACTTCGACCAGGCCCATGACGGCCAGGCGCTCCATGGGGAAGTACGATTGCAGGCCTTCGGCCTCCATCAAGGGGCCGCCAACACCGATAAAACGTACGTCGGGGTGGCGTGCCTTGAGGGCACGCATCAGGCCTGAACCCAGAATATCGCCGCTGGCCTCACCTGCGACCAGCGCTACGCAAAGCTGAGCCATATCAGCGCGTGATGCCGCGGGCGGAGTTCACGATCGACTGGCGGAACAGCTCGACCTCAGGGTGTTGCGCAGCTGGCTCGGCCAGCTCTTTGAGCGCGTCTTCGACGGTCAGGCCCTGGCGGTAGACAATCTTGTAGCAACGACGCAGCACGTGGATCACCTCGTCGCTGAAACCACGGCGGCGCATGCCCTCGAAGTTCATGCTGCGGGCCTCGGCCGGGCTGCCGAACACGGTGACGAAGGCCGGGACATCCTTGCCAATCGCCGTGCCCATGCCGGAAAACGCGTGGGCGCCGATATGGCAGTACTGGTGAACCAGGGTGTAGCCGGAGAGGATCGCCCAGTCCCCCACATGCACATGGCCGGCCAGCGCCGTGTTGTTGACCAGGATGCAGTGGTTGCCGATGACGCTGTCGTGGCCGATGTGGGCATAGGCCATGATCAGGTTGTGGTCGCCCACGGTGGTTTCCGCGCGGTCCTGAACAGTGCCACGGTGGATGGTCACCCCTTCGCGAATCACATTGTGATCGCCGATCACCAGGCGCGTCGGTTCACCCTTGTACTTGAGGTCCGGGGTGTCTTCACCGATCGAGGAAAACTGAAAGATACGGTTGTGCTTGCCGATGCGGGTCGGCCCCTTGAGCACAACATGCGGGCCGATAACGGTGCCCTCCCCGATTTCTACATCAGGGCCAACGATCGACCAAGGGCCGACCTCGACGCCATCGGCCAGCTTGGCCGACGGATCGATAATGGCCCGAGGATCAATCGAATTCATAGGGAGCGTTCCGCACAGGTGATTTCTGCCGAGCAAACCGGTTTGCCATCGACCAGGGCGCGGCATTCGAACTTCCAGATCATGCTTTTGCGGCTGAGGAACTTGGCCTCCAGCACCAACTGGTCACCCGGCAGTACCGGCTGACGGAAACGCAACTTGTCGGAACCGACGAAGTAGTACAGGGTGCCATCGGCCGGCTTGGCATCGAGCATCTTGAAACCAAGGATGCCGGCCGCCTGGGCCATGGCTTCGATGATCAGGACGCCCGGCATGATCGGGTGCGCCGGGAAGTGGCCATTGAAAAACGGCTCGTTGATGCTGACATTCTTGTAGGCACGAATGCTCTGGGCCTCGAAGTCCAGATCCGTCACGCGGTCCACCAGCAGGAACGGGTAACGGTGAGGCAGGTATTCGCGAATCTCGTTGATGTCCATCATTTCGGGGGGGAAGCCTGTAATAAGAATAGGGAGCGCAGGTGCTGACCACACGCTCCTTTTGCAATCCAAAGAGGAGCCAGCTAGCGACTGTTCACTCTTGCTCAGGGAATGGTATCAGCCTTCTGATGTCGGCAGGCCACCTGAGGTCACGGTATCGACGCGTTTTTCCAGTTGCTGAAGACGCTTGGCCATGTCATCGAGCTGGCGGATACGCGCAGCGCTCTTGCGCCAGTCAGCCAGAGGCTGCATGGCTGTGCCGGATGAATAGGAACCGGGTTCGGTGATCGAACGGGTTACCATGGTCATCCCGGAAACGAATACGTTATCGCAAATATCAATGTGCCCTACCAGGCCTACGCCGCCGGCCAGCATGCAATGCTTGCCGATGCGTGTACTGCCGGAGATGCCTACGCAAGCGGCCATGGCCGTGTGGTCGCCGATCTGCACGTTGTGGGCGATCTGGATCTGGTTGTCGAGCTTGACCCCGTCCCCGATCCGCGTATCGGACAGTGCACCACGGTCGACGGCAGTATTGACGCCGATTTCCACGTCATCACCAATGGTGACGCCGCCAATCTGGGCGATCTTGCGCCAGATGCCCTTCTCGTTGGCAAAGCCGAAGCCTTCGCCGCCGATCACGGCACCCGACTGGATGACCACACGCTTACCAATGGTGACGTCGTGGTACAACGTCACCCGCGGCGCCAGCCAGCCGCCCTCACCGACAACGCAACGCGCACCGATGAAGCAATGTGCGCCGATGCTGACATCAGCCTCGATACGCGCACCACTTTCAATAACCGCGAACGGCCCGATGCTGGCGCTGACGTCTACCTGCGCGTCCTCAGCCACCACGGCGCTGGGATGAATTCCCGCCACAGCCTTGGGTTTAGGGTCGAACAGGTGGGAAATACGCGCATACGCCTGGTACGGGTCGGCCACGATCAGGGCATTACCAGCGAAACTTTCGGCATCCGCGGCCTTGAGCAATACCGCACCTGCCTGGCAGTTATCCAGGTACTTGCGGTACTGCGGGTTGGCGAGGAAGCTCAATTGACCGGGGCCAGCCTCCTGCAAGGTGGCAAGCCCGGTAATCTGCAGCGCCTCGGGCCCCTTGAGGGTGGCACCGAGGGCCTCGGCCAGCTGGCCTAGCGTCATGGTCACACTCATATCAACGGGCTTGGTTCATGCGCTCGATGACCTGGCGGGTGATGTCGTACTGAGGTTTGACATCGATGACCGCGCCACGCTCGAGGACCAGGTCGTAGCCGCCCTTCTTGATCACTTCCTCGACAGCGCCATCCAGCTTCGGCTTCAGCTGCTTGAGCATGTCGCGGTCGGCAACGGCCTTGGCTTCGTTCAGCTCCTTGGACTGGAACTGGAAGTCGCGGGCCTTTTGCTTGAATTCGAGCTCCAGGCGCTCACGCTCCTGCTGCTGCATCTTGTCGCCGCCTTTGATCAGACGGTCCTGGATACCCTTGGCGCTGCTTTCCAGGCTTTTCAGCTTGGTCAGTTGCGGACCGAACTTCTTCTCGGCATCGACCGCGTACTTCTTGGCGGCATCCGACTCGAGCAGGGCCATCTGATAGTTCAGCACGGCTACCTTCATTTCGGCGAAAGCCGGGGTGGCGACCAGCGCCGCGGCCACTACGGCCAGTTGAGCCAATTTACGCACGATGCACTCCTGGATAAACCGTTGTCGTTAAGCAGGGGCCGACCTTAGAAGGTCTGGCCCAGAGAGAATTGGAACACCTGGGTGTCAGCATCGTCCGGTTTCTTGACCGGCATTGCCAGGCTGAAGCTCAGCGGGCCCAGTGCGGTAATCCAGGTCACGCCCAGGCCGACCGAACTGGCCATGCCCGAGAAACCGACCTTCTCGCAATCAGGCTTGCTGCCGCAATTGGTGTCGAACACGTTACCCACGTCCCAGAACACGGAGGTGCGCAGCGAACGCTGGTCCTTGACGAACGGCAGCGGGAACAGCAGCTCGACACCACCTTGCACCAGCACGTTACCACCGAACGGCAACGGATCCTGGTCCGGGTCGGCGATGGTGCCAGGTCTGCCACCTGGGTTACCTTCACCACGACTCGGGGTGCTGCGCGGGCCCAGGCTGCTGTCCTTGAAGCCACGGACAGAGTTGAAGCCACCTGCGAAGTAGTTCTCGTAGAACGGCAAGCCCGAAGTGCTGCCATAACCATCACCATAGCCCAGCTCGGTGTGCAGGCGCAGGGTGTAGTCGTTGCTGATCGGCTTGAACAGCTGGCCACGGTAGTCGAGTTTGAAGAATGACAGGTCGCTGCCCGGAATGGTGGATTCCAGGGTCAGGCTTTGCGAGTGACCACGGGTGGCCAGCACGCCTTTGTTCAAGGTCGATTCGGACCAGCCGATCGAAGCCTTGAAGTTCAGGAAGTTGTCGCCTTCCTGGTCGAGGAAGTCGAAGATCTCGTCAACGGTGTACTTGCCGGTCTTGATCTTGTCCTGCTGCACGCTCAGGCCGTAGGTCAGGCGCGAGGTTTCGCTGATCGGGTAGCCCAGGCTCACACCGGCACCGTAGCTGTCCACCGCATAGCTGGCCACGTCGACGTCGAGGTCGTCGTAGTCGGTGCTGCGGTAGAAGGCGTTGTAACCCAGGCTGACGCCGTCGGCAGTGAAGTAGGGGTCCACGAAGCCGAAGTTGTAGCGGGTCTGGTATTCCGAACGGGTCAGGCCGACGGATACCTTGTTACCGGTACCGAGGAAGTTGCTCTGGCTGATCGAGCCACCCAGGATCAGGCCGGCGCTCTGGGCGAAACCGACGCTGGCGGTGATCGAGCCGGAGGCCTGCTCTTCGACGCTGTAGTTGACGTCGACCTGGTCGTCGGTGCCCGGCACCGGCGGGGTCTCGACGTTGACTTCCTTGAAGAAGCCCAGGCGCTCCAGGCGGGTCTTGGACTGGTCGATCAGGTAGGTCGAAGCCCAGCCACCTTCCATCTGGCGCATTTCGCGGCGCAGCACTTCGTCTTCGGTCTTGGTGTTGCCGCGGTAGTTGATGCGGTTGACGTAGGCACGCTTGCCCGGGTCGACCACGAACATGATGTCGACCGTGTGGTCCTGGTCGTTCGGCTGTGGCACGCCGTTGACGTTGGCGAAGGTATAGCCTTCGTTACCCAGACGACGGGTGATCAGCTCGGAGGTGGTGGTCATCACCTTGCGCGAGAAGACCTGGCCTGGCTGCACCAGCAGCAGCGACTTGACCTGGTCTTCCGGCACCTTGAGGTCACCGGACAGCTTCACGTCGCGAACGGTGTACTTCTCGCCTTCATTGATGTTGACGGTGATGTAGACGTGCTTCTTGTCCGGCGTGATGGACACCTGGGTGGAGGCGATGTCCATGTTGATGTAGCCACGGTCCAGGTAGTAGGAACGCAGGCGCTCCAGATCACCGGACAGTTTTTCGCGGGCGTACTTGTCGTCGTTCTTGAAGAACGACAGCCAGTTGGTGGTCTTCAGCTCGAACAGCTGCCCCAGGGTTTCATCGTCGAACACGTTGTTGCCGACGATGTTGATGTGCTGGATGGCGGCGACGGTGCCTTCGTTGATCTTGATCTTCAGCGCCACACGGTTACGCGGCTGCGGCACCACTTCGGCGTCGACTTCGGCCGAGTAGCGGCCCTGGGCCACGTACTGGCGCTGCAGCTCGTTACGCACGCCTTCGAGGGTGGCACGCTGGAAGATCTCGCCTTCGGCCAGGCCCGACTGCTTCAGGCCCTTCATCAGGTCTTCGGTGCTGATCGCCTTGTTGCCTTCGATCTCGATGCTCGACACCGACGGGCGCTCGACCACGTTGATGATCAGCACATTGCCATCGCGGTTCAGCTGGATGTCCTGGAAGAACCCGGTCTTGAACAGGGAACGGGTCGAGTCCACCAGGCGACGGTCATCGGCCTGGTCGCCGACGTTCAGTGGCAAGGCACCGAACACACTGCCGGCGGAAACCCGCTGCAGGCCGTTGACGCGAATATCGGAGATGGTGAAGGACTCGGCGTGAACTTCAGCGATCATCAGTGCGGACATGACCGCAGTTAGCAGCAGACGTTTCATGAAGTCCTTTTATTCCAACTGGCAATAAACAACCCGCCGCCACAAAACGGCGGGTTCGCAATTGAGCGAAGCTTTATAGTCGACCCAGATCGTTGATCAGGGCGAGCAACATCACCCCTATGACCAAACTGATACCGATCTGGACCCCCCAACCTTGCACCCGATCCGACAGCGGACGACCGCGCGCCCACTCGACCAGGTAAAACAGCAAATGCCCCCCATCCAGTACTGGAATGGGCAGCAGGTTAAGAACCCCCAGGCTTATGCTCAGGTAGGCCAGGAAATTCAGGAAATCCCCCACGCCGGACTGGGCTGAAGCGCCCGCCACTTTAGCAATGGTTATCGGTCCACTCAAGTTTTTTACCGAGAGCTCCCCGAACAGCATTTTCTTCAGCGATTCAAGGGTCAGGACGCTCATGTTCCAGGTGCGCGACAAGCCTTCGCCTACCGCATCCAGCGGGCCGTAGCTGACTTCGCGGAGCATGTTGGCAGGCCATTCGCCACCTTTTACCCCGGCACCCAGATAGCCACCGACCGCTTTGCCCTCGCCTTTGCGGGCCAAGGTCACCGCAACGTCCAGGGCCGCGCCATCACGCTCCACGCGCACCACTACTTTGGCATCTGGGCGCGCGCGCACGGTATCGACAACCTGTTGCCATTCGGTCACGTTCACGCCGTCGACGGCCAGCAGCTTGTCGCCGGTTTTCAGGCCCGCAGCTGCAGCCGGCCCCTTCGGATCGATTTCGGCCAGCACAGGTGCGATCGCCGGGCGCCATGGGTGCAGGCCAAGCGACTGAATCGGGTCCGGCTCGTCGGCGCCCTTGAGCCAACTGTCCAGCTTGACCTGCAGCTGACGCTCGGCGCTGGCACCCTCGTCGAGCACGCCAACCTGCAACGTACCGCTCTCACCCAGGCGACGAACCAATTGCAGGTTGACCGCCGACCAACCGTTGGTCGCCTTGCCGTCGATAGAAACGATTTCCTGACCTGCGGTCAAACCCGCCGATGCTGCCAGGCTGCCAGTATCGACCGCGCCGATCACCGGGCGGACCTGCTGGGTACCCAGCATCGCCAGCACCCAGAAAAACAGGATGGCCAGCAGGAAGTTGGCGATCGGGCCTGCCGCGACAATCGCGATACGCTGGCGTACCGACTTGCGGTTGAACGACTGCCCGGCCAGTGCCGGCGGCACATCGCCTTCGCGCTCGTCGAGCATCTTGACGTAGCCACCCAGCGGGATTGCCGCCACCACGAACTCGGTGCCGTGGCGGTCATGCCAACGCAGCAGCGGCGTGCCGAAGCCTACCGAAAAACGCAGCACCTTGACGCCACAGCGGCGCGCCACCCAGAAGTGGCCGAATTCGTGGAAAGTGACCAGCACACCCAAGGCCACAAGGGTGCCGATAATCATGTAGAGCGCTGTCATGTCCATCTCCGAATGATGTTCAGCGGGCCGGCGTATCGCCCTGCCCCCTCATGAACCGTGGCGAGCCTGTATCAGCGACCGTGGCGCCTCAGCCACTCACGGGAAAGCTCCCGGGCACGCTGATCAGCGGCAAACACCGCGTCCAGCGACGGCAGCGGCACGACGGGCTCCTGATCGAGCACCTGTTCGATCATACCCGCGATCTCCGGGAAGCGGATACGCCGCTCAAGAAATGCCTCGACCGCCACTTCGTTGGCCGCATTGAGCACCGCAGGCGCGCTATTGCCGGCCTCGGCAGCCTGCCGCGCCAGGCGCAGACAAGGGAAGCGTTGTTCGTCGGGCGCCTGAAAATCCAGACGGGCGATGGCGAACAGGTCCAACGGCGCGACCCCGGAATCGATCCGTTCTGGCCAGGCCAACGCGTTGGCGATCGGCGTGCGCATGTCCGGGTTGCCCAACTGCGCCAGCACCGAACCGTCCACGTAGTCGACCAAGGAGTGGATTACGCTTTGCGGGTGCACCACCACCTCGACCTTGGCCGGCGCGGCATCGAACAACCAGCAGGCTTCGATCAGCTCGAGCCCCTTGTTCATCATGCTGGCCGAGTCCACGGAAATCTTGCGCCCCATGGACCAGTTCGGGTGCGCGCAGGCTTGCTCCGGGGTCACCTCCAGCAGCGCCTCGACCGGTGTCTCGCGGAACGGGCCACCGGAAGCGGTCAGCAGGATCCGGCGCACACCGACGGCACTCAAGCCACGGGCATAGTCGCCAGGCATGCACTGGAAGATCGCGTTGTGCTCGCTGTCGATCGGCAGCAGCACGGCACCATGGCGCCGCACCGCCTCCATGAACAGCGCGCCCGACATCACCAGCGCTTCCTTGTTGGCCAGCAATACCTTCTTGCCGGCCTCGACAGCCGCCAGCGTGGGGCGCAGGCCGGCAGCACCGACAATGGCCGCCATCACAGCATCCACTTCCGCCGCCGACGCCACCTGGCAAAGCCCGGCCTCACCTTCCAGCACCTCGGTAGCGCAACCAGCCGCGGCCAGGCTTGCGCGCAGCCTCACGGCCGCCTCGGCGCTCGGTACCACGGCGAACGCCGGGCGATGGCGCACACACAGCGCCAACAGTTCGTCGATGCGCGAATAGCCACTGAGGGCGAACGCCTGATAGCGATCAGGGTGCCGCGCAATCACATCCAACGTGCTCAGGCCGATGGAGCCGGTGGCCCCGAGCACGGTAATACGCTGCGGGCGATTCACATCACACCCCATTCGGCAGCCCAGAGCAGCACTGCGAAAATCGGGATTGCCGCAGTCAGGCTGTCAATGCGATCGAGTACGCCACCATGACCGGGCAGCAAGTTGCTGCTGTCCTTGATACCGGAGCGGCGCTTGAACATGCTCTCGGTCAGGTCACCGACCACCGAGGACATCACCAGCAACGCGGCGCCCAACAGGCCCAGCAGGATCTGACCAAAGCCCCAGTCGCGGCTAATGCCGACCCCAAGGGTAATCAACAGGCTGACCGCCAGGCCACCATACACACCCTCCCAGCTCTTGCCTGGGCTGACCTGCGGGGCCAGTTTGCGCTTGCCGAAGGCCCGACCAGAGAAGTAAGCGCCAATGTCGGCGGCCCACACCAGCACCATGACCGACAGGATCAGCCAGTTACCCAGCGGCCAGTGCTTGAGCAGCACCAGCCCCTGCCAGGCCGGCAGCAGCACCAGCAGGCCAATCAGCAGCCGACAGGCAGCACTGGCCCACAGCTCGCTGCTGCGCGGATAAGTCAGCACCAGCCAAGTGGCCAGCCCCCACCAGATCACCGCAGCGCCCAGCACCCAGGGCGCCAGTTCCGGAAGGATGTACAGCAGCATCAGCGCCCCGGCGACCACCGCGGCATAGGCAATGCGCAGCGGCTGGGCCATCAGCCCAGCCAGGCGCGCCCACTCCCAGGCACCGAGGGTCACCACGAAGCCGATGAACAGGGCGAAATCCCCACCGTTGAGCAGGAAGAAACCACCCAGCGCGATCGGCAACAGGATCAGCGCGGTAATGATGCGTTGTTTAAGCATTAAGCACGAGCTCCAGCCTCGACCTGCTCGCTGGTCTTACCGAAGCGGCGCTGGCGCGAAGCGAAATCGGCCAGGGCATTGCGCATGGCCTCGTGTTTGAAGTCCGGCCAGTACAGGTCGGAGAAGTACAATTCGGCATAGGCCAGCTGCCACAGCAGGAAGTTGCTGATGCGGTGCTCGCCACCGGTACGGATGCACAGGTCTGGCAGCGGCAGCTCGCCGGTTGCCAGGCAAGTCTGCAGCAGACCCGGGGTAATGTCTTCCGGGCGCAGGTGCCCGGCTTGCACTTCCCGCGCCAGCCGCTGGGCGGCCTGGGCGATGTCCCACTGGCCACCGTAGTTGGCTGCGATCTGCAGGATGAAGCGGTTGTTGCCGGCAGTCACTGCCTCGGCCTCGCGCATGGCAGCCTGCAGTTCAGGGTGGAAACGCGAACGGTCACCGATGATGCGCAGGCTGATGTTGTTCTCGTTGAGGCGCTTGGCCTCACGGCGCAGCGCCGAGAAGAACAACTCCATCAACGCACCCACCTCTTCGGCGGGGCGCTGCCAGTTTTCGCTGGAGAAGGCGAACAGGGTCAGTACCTCGACCCCGGACTTGGCGCAGACTTCGATGACCGCGCGAACGGCGTCGACACCCGCCTTGTGCCCGGCAACGCCGGGCAGCAGGCGCTTTTTCGCCCAGCGGTTGTTGCCATCCATGATGATCGCGACATGACGCGGCACCGAGGACGGCGCCGCTGGCTTGGTCTTTTCCATTAAAAAACCCCGGCCTTAAACGGCCATCAGGTCCTTTTCCTTGGCTTTGAAGGCAGCATCGACTTCGGCAACGAACTTGTCGGTCAGCTTCTGGATCTCGTCAGCGGCGCGACGTTCTTCGTCTTCGCTGATTTCCTTGTCCTTGGTCAGCTTCTTCAGGTCGGCCAGGGCGTCGCGGCGCACGTTACGCACGGCTACCTTGGCATCTTCGGCAACGCCGCTGGCCTGCTTGGTGTAGCCCTTGCGGGTTTCCTCGGTCAGGGCTGGCATCGGCACACGAATGGTGGTGCCGGCGCTGGACGGGTTCAGGCCCAGGTCAGAGGTGAGGATGGCCTTTTCGATGGCAGCGCTGAGGTTCTTGTCGTGAGCGACGATCTTCAGGGTGCGGGCATCTTCGACGGTGATCGCGGCGACCTGGTTCAGCGGCATTTCGCTGCCCCAGGCAGTGACCTTGACGGTGTCCAGGATGCTTGGGTGCGCGCGACCAGTGCGGATTGCCGCCAGGTTGCGGCCCAGGGCCTCGAGGGACTTGGTCATGCGCTCCTGCGCGTCTTTCTTGATGTCGTTGATCATGCTTGGCCTTCCTCGATCAGAGTACCTTCAGCGCCACCTACCACGATGTTCAGCAGGGCGCCAGGCTTGTTCATGTTGAATACCCGCAATGGCATCTTGTGGTCACGGCACAGGCAGATTGCGGTCAGGTCCATCACACCCAGCTTGCGATCCAGGACCTCATCGTAGGTCAGGTGATCGAACTTCTCGGCGTGCGGGTCCTTGAATGGATCGGCAGTGTACACACCATCGACCTTGGTCGCTTTCAGCACCACATCGGCATCGATTTCGATGGCGCGCAGGCAGGCCGCGGAGTCGGTGGTGAAGAACGGGTTGCCGGTACCGGCGGAGAAAATTACCACATCCCCGGAGTTGAGGTGGCGAATAGCTTTGCGACGATCGTAATGATCGGTGACACCGACCATGGAAATGGCCGACATGACCAGGGCCGGGATGTTCGAGCGCTCCAGCGCATCGCGCATGGCCAGGCCGTTCATCACGGTAGCCAGCATACCCATGTGGTCGCCGGTGACACGGTCCATGCCGGCGGCGCTGAGCGCGGCACCACGGAACAGGTTGCCACCACCGATCACCAGGCCGACCTGGACACCGATCCCTACCAACTGGCCAACTTCAAGGGCCATGCGATCCAGCACTTTCGGGTCGATCCCGAAGTCTTCCGAGCCCATCAGGGCCTCGCCGCTAAGTTTGAGCAAAATGCGTTTATAGCGAGGTTGGCGACCACTCACCTGCTGAGCCATTGCGAGTCTCTCCTGCGGCGTACTTTTAGAAAATTCGTGCGGGCTGTTTGCAGCCTGCTAACTGTAGCGTGGCACTGCTTGGGTGCCAGCGGCGGCGGATTTTATAAACCCTTCGCCGTTTTGACAAAGAGGCTGCGCGCGTGAGCGGGCAGCCTCTTTGGGGCGACAGACGGGGCTGTCTTACTGCTTGGCAGCAGCTACCTGAGCGGCAACTTCAGCAGCGAAGTCGTCGACTGGCTTCTCGATGCCTTCGCCTACTTTGAAGTAGGTGAAGGAAACGATTTCAGCACCGGCTTTCTTGGCCAGCTCGCCAACCTTGACTTCCGGGTTCATGACGAAAGCTTGCTCTTTCAGCGACGCTTCGGCTTTGAACTTGGTGATACGACCGTTGATCATGTTCTCAACGATGTTTTCCGGCTTGCCGGCGATCTTGTCAGCGTTCAGCTGCAGGAACACGCCCTTCTCGCGCTCGATGGCCTCGGCGGAGATTTCCGACGAATCCAGGAACTCAGGGTTCGAAGCTGCAACGTGCATGGCGATGTTCTTCGCCAGCTCTACGTCACCGCCTTTCAGAACGACGACAGCGCCGATCTTGTTGCCGTGCAGGTAAGCACCGACAACGTCACCTTCAACGCGCACCAGGCGACGGATGTTGACGTTCTCGCCGCACTTGGCAACCAGGGCTTCACGAGCAGCTTCACGCGAGGCGATCAGCGGAGCGGCATCGGTCAGTTTCTGGGCGAAGGCTTCTTCGAGGCTTTCGGCAACGAAGTTCTTGAAGTCGTCTTGCAGGGCCAGGAAGTCGGTCTGCGAGTTCACTTCCAGCAGGACGGCGGATTTACCGTCGGTCTTGACGGCGATAGCGCCTTCAGCAGCGACGTTGCCAGCCTTTTTGGCGGCCTTGATGGCGCCCGAGGCACGCATGTCGTCAATGGCTTTCTCGATGTCGCCGCCGGCCTTTTCCAGGGCCTTTTTGCAATCCATCATGCCTTCGCCGGTACGCTCGCGCAGTTCTTTTACCAGCGCTGCAGTAATTGCTGCCATTTCAAAATCCTCTTGGAAAGTTTTTCAACCATTCCACCCGTTGATCACGGGCGTTCAATTCTGCAAATCCGCTGTTTTCATTTCAGCAGGCCCATGATGCGGGGCCGATGCTGACAGCAGGATTTCAAGGTGGCAAAAAGGGGGCAGAGCCCCCTTTTTGCGTGCCAAGTAGACGCTAGCGCCTATTACTCAGCAGCAGGTGCAGCCGCTTCTTCAGCGTAAACTTCGGTGCCGCCGGCAACGTTGTTACGGCCGCGGATGACTGCGTCAGCCATCGAAGTCATGTACAGCTCGATAGCGCGGATGGCGTCATCGTTACCTGGGATGATGTAGTCAACACCTTCCGGGCTGCTGTTGGTATCGACAACGCCGATAACCGGGATGCCCAGCTTGTTGGCTTCGGTGATCGCGATGCGCTCGTGATCAACGTCGATAACGAACAGAGCGTCTGGCAGACCACCCATGTCCTTGATACCGCCCAGGCTGCGATCCAGTTTTTCCAGATCACGGGAGCGCATCAGAGCTTCTTTCTTGGTCAGCTTGGCGAAAGTGCCGTCTTCGGCCTGGGTTTCCAGGTCGCGCAGACGCTTGATCGAAGCGCGGATGGTCTTGTAGTTGGTCAGCATGCCGCCCAACCAACGGTGGTCAACGTACGGCGAACCGCAACGAGCAGCTTGCTCGGCGACGATCTTGCCGGCGGAACGCTTGGTGCCGACGAACAGGATCTTGTTCTTGCCCTGGGCCAGGCGCTCTACGAACGACAGAGCGTCGTTGAACATTGGCAGGGTTTTTTCCAGGTTGACGATGTGGATCTTGTTACGCGCGCCGAAAATGTACTTGCCCATTTTCGGGTTCCAGTAACGGGTCTGGTGGCCGAAGTGCACACCGGCCTTCAGCATATCGCGCATGTTGACTTGGGACATGATAGTTCCTTGATAAGTCGGGTTGGGCCTCCACGTATCCCAATGACCAACCCGCGAATTCTGCAACTCGGGGCACCCAGGTCATCGTGTCGACACGTGTGTGGGTTAAGTGCTGACGGGGTCGTCCCCGAAAGCGGCGCATTTTATACCACAGACCGCGCGCGAACGGAACCCGAATACTGTTGCGTCCGTCAGCGGCTTTTGCAGCACCAGGGCTTTCGCGCCAGAATGCCAGCTGTAGACAGCAGCATGGCCGCCTTTATCCCGACCGATCGGCGCCCTGCTCTGCTAGAATCCGGCCTTTCCCGTTTGTTCGCGCCGTGCACGGCGCCGTAGAGAGCCTGTAATGACCGTCACCATCAAGACCGCAGAAGACATCGAGAAGATGCGCATCGCTGGCCGCCTGGCCGCCGAAGTGCTGGAAATGATCGAGGAACACGTCAAGCCCGGCGTCACCACCGAAGAACTCGACCGCCTCTGCCACGACTACATCGTCAATGTCCAGCAGGCCATCCCGGCACCGCTCAACTACAAGGGCTACCCGAAGTCGATCTGCACCTCGATCAACCATGTGGTCTGCCACGGCATCCCCAACGACAAGCCGCTGAAGGACGGCGACACGCTGAACATCGACGTCACCGTGATCAAGGACGGCTACCACGGCGACACCAGCCGCATGTTCCACGTCGGTAGCGTACCGGTCTGGGCCGAGCGCCTGTCCAAGGTCACCCAGGAATGCATGTACAAGGCTATCGAACTGGTCAAGCCGGGCTGCCGCCTGGGCGATATCGGTGAAGTGATCCAGAAGCACGCGGAAAAGAACGGTTTCTCGGTAGTGCGCGAATTCTGCGGCCACGGCATCGGCAAGGTGTTCCACGAAGAGCCGCAGATCCTCCACTACGGCCGCGCCGGCACCGGCATGGAACTGAAAGAAGGCATGACCTTCACCATCGAGCCGATGATCAACCAGGGCAAGGCCGACACCAAGGTACTGGGCGACGGCTGGACCGCCATTACCAAGGACCGCAAGCTCTCGGCACAGTGGGAACACACCCTGGTGGTGACCGCGACTGGCTACGAGATCTTCACCCTGCGCAAGGACGACACCATCCCGCGCACTTCGGCCTGACCTCCCCCCGGACAGGCCACCCCCACGACAGGAACGTGACGCGATGCCCCAGGTGGACCCCGAGCTGTTCGACCGCGGCCAGTTCCAGGCGGAACTGGCCCTCAAGGCGAGCCCCATCGCCGCCTTCAAGAAAGCCATCCGCCTGGCCGGCGAGGTGCTCGACAAGCGTTTTCGCGCAGGTAGCGAAATTCGCCCGCTGATCGAGGCCCGCGCCTGGTTGGTCGACAATATCCTGCAACAAGCCTGGAACCAGTTCGACTGGGGCGACCAGAGCGGCATCGCCCTGGTCGCGGTAGGCGGCTACGGGCGTGGCGAGCTACACCCGCATTCGGACATCGACCTGCTGATTCTGCTGGGCGCTGCCGAGCACGAGCAGTACCGCGATGCCATCGAGCGTTTTCTCACCTTACTGTGGGACATCGGCCTGGAAGTGGGCCAGAGCGTGCGCACCGTCGACGAGTGCGCCGAGCAGGCCCGCGCCGACCTGACGGTCATCACCAACCTGATGGAAAGCCGCACCATCGCAGGCCCCGAGGCCCTGCGCCAGCGCATGCTGGAGGTGACCAGCACCGCGCACATGTGGCCGAGCAAGGAGTTCTTCCTGGCCAAGCGCGCCGAGCTCAAGGCCCGCCACCACAAGTACAACGACACCGAATACAACCTCGAACCCAACGTCAAGGGCTCGCCAGGTGGCCTGCGCGATATCCAGACAGTGCTGTGGGTGGCCCGTCGCCAGTACGGCACCCTGAACCTGCACGCATTGGCTGGCGAAGGCTTTTTGCTGGAAAGCGAGAACGAGCTGCTGGCATCGTCCCAGGACTTCCTGTGGAAAGTGCGCTACGCCCTGCACATGCTGGCCGGGCGCGCCGAAGACCGCTTGCTGTTCGACCATCAGCGCAGCCTCGCCACGCTGCTGGGCTACAGCGACGACAACCCCAAGCGGGCGATCGAACAGTTCATGCAGCAGTATTACCGGGTGGTGATGAGCATCAGCCAGCTGTGCGACCTGATCATCCAGCACTTCGAAGAGGTTATCCTCGCCGACGAGGAAAGTGGCAGCACCCAACCACTGAATGCGCGCTTCCGCCTACATGATGGCTATATAGAAGCCACCAACCCGAACGTGTTCAAGCGCACGCCGTTCGCCATGCTGGAAATCTTCGTGCT
Source organism: Pseudomonas sp. NY11955 (assembly GCF_048068035.1). NCBI lineage: Bacteria > Pseudomonadati > Pseudomonadota > Gammaproteobacteria > Pseudomonadales > Pseudomonadaceae > Pseudomonas > Pseudomonas sp. NY11955. The sequence continues at coordinate 286,983 of NZ_JBLUPS010000002.1, read as the reverse complement.
GATGGCGCAACACCCCGAAATCAAGGGCGTGCGTGCCGATACCGTGCGCCTGCTGCGCGAACACCGGCACCTGATCGACGACACCTTCCGCACGGATATCCGCAACACCAGCTTGTTCATCGAACTGTTCAAGTGCGAAATCGGCATTCACCGCAACCTGCGGCGGATGAACCGCTACGGCATTCTTGGCCGCTACCTGCCGGAGTTTGGCCTGATCGTCGGGCAGATGCAGCATGACCTGTTCCACATCTATACGGTCGATGCGCACACCCTCAACCTCATCAAGCACCTGCGCAAACTGCAATACACGCCGGTGTCCGAAAAATTCCCGCTGGCCAGCAAGCTCATGGGCCGCCTGCCCAAGCCCGAACTGATCTACCTGGCGGGCCTGTACCACGACATCGGCAAGGGCCGCCAGGGCGACCACTCGGAAATCGGCGCGGTGGACGCGCAGAAATTCTGCGAGCGCCACCAGTTGCCGGCCTGGGACAGCCGCCTGATCGTCTGGCTGGTGCAAAACCACCTGGTGATGTCGACCACCGCCCAGCGCAAGGACTTGTCCGACCCGCAGGTGATCAACGACTTTGCCCTGCACGTGGGCGACGAGACACGCCTGGACTACCTGTACGTGTTGACCGTGGCCGATATCAACGCCACCAACCCCAGCCTGTGGAACTCGTGGCGAGCCAGCCTGCTGCGCCAGCTGTACACCGAGACCAAGCGGGCCCTGCGCCGCGGCCTGGAAAACCCGCTGGACCGCGAAGAGCAGATCCGCCAGACCCAGTCGTCAGCGCTGGATATCCTCGTGCGCGAAGGCACCGACCCGGACGACGTCGAACAGCTCTGGTCGCAACTGGGCGATGACTACTTCCTCAAGCACACCGCCGCCGACGTGGCCTGGCACACCGATGCAATTCTCCAGCAACCCGCCGATGGCGGCCCGCTGGTACTGATCAAGGAAACCACCCAGCGCGAGTTCGAGGGCGGCACGCAGATCTTCATCTACGCCCCCGACCAGCACGATTTCTTCGCCGTGACGGTGGCAGCCATGTCGCAGCTGAACCTGAACATCCACGATGCACGCATCATCACGTCGAGCAGCCAGTTCACCCTCGACACCTACATCGTGCTGGACAACGACGGCGGCTCGATCGGCGACAACCCGCAGCGGGTCAAGCAGATTCGTGACGGCCTCACCGAAGCGCTGCGCAACCCCGAGGACTACCCGACCATCATTCAGCGCCGGGTGCCACGTCAGCTCAAGCACTTCGACTTCCCGCCGCAAGTGACCATCCTCAACGATGCCCAGCGGCCGGTGACCATCCTCGAAATCACCGCGCCCGACCGCCCAGGCCTGCTGGCCCGGCTGGGGCGGATCTTCCTGGAGTTCGACCTGTCGCTGCAGAACGCCAAGATCGCCACCCTCGGCGAGCGGGTGGAGGACGTGTTCTTCATCACCGATGCCGACAACCAGCCGCTGTCCGACCCGCAACTGTGCAGCCGCCTGCAGGAAGCCATCGTGCAGCAACTGCAGGCCGGCCAAGGTAGCGACACCAGCCCGACCCGCGTGACCTTTTAACGATTAGACGATTGACGAGACCTTGCGCCGATGAACCATGCCTTGACCCAGCTTCAGCCCTACCCGTTCGAAAAGCTCCGCGCCCTGCTGGGCAGCGTGAAGCCTGCGGCGGACAAACGCGCCATCGCCCTGTCGATCGGTGAGCCGAAGCACGAATCGCCGGCGTTCGTCGCCCAGGCCATGGCCGACAACCTCGACAAGCTGGCGGTTTACCCCAGCACCCTTGGCCTGCCGGCCCTGCGCCAGGCCATCGGTCAGTGGTGCGAGCGGCGCTTTGGCGTGCCCGCCGGCTGGCTGGACGCCGAGCGCCACATCCTGCCGGTCAACGGCACCCGTGAGGCGCTGTTCGCCTTCACCCAGGCCGTGGTCAACCGCGCCGATGATGGCCTGGTAATCAGCCCCAACCCGTTCTACCAGATCTACGAAGGCGCAGCGCTGCTGGCCGGTGCTACCCCGCACTACCTGCCTTGCCTGGAAAGCAACGGCTTCAACCCCGACTTCGACGCTGTTCCGGCCGAGGTATGGAAGCGTTGCCAGATCCTGTTCCTGTGCTCGCCGGGCAACCCCACTGGCGCACTGGTGCCGATGGATACCTTGAAAAAACTGATTGCCCTGGCCGACGAGCACGACTTCGTGATTGCCGCCGACGAGTGCTACAGCGAGCTGTACTTCGACGAGGACGCGCCACCACCGGGCCTGCTGACCGCCTGCGCGGAACTCGGCCGCAGTGACTTCAAGCGCTGCGTGGTATTCCACAGCCTGTCCAAGCGTTCCAACCTGCCTGGGCTGCGCTCGGGCTTCGTCGCCGGCGATGCCGAGATCATCAAGCCATTCCTGCTGTACCGCACCTACCACGGCTGTGCCATGCCGGTGCAAACCCAGCTGGCCAGCGTCGCTGCCTGGCAGGATGAGGCGCATGTGCGCGAGAACCGCGACCAGTACCGCGCCAAGTACGATGCGGTGCTGGACATCCTGCAACCGGTCCTCGACGTCCAACGCCCAGATGGCAGTTTCTACCTGTGGGCCAAGGTGCCGGGCAACGACGATGCCGCCTTCACCCGTGACCTGTTCGAAGCCGAACACGTGACCGTGGTGCCGGGCTCGTACCTGTCCCGCGAAGTCGACGGCGTGAACCCAGGCGCAGGCCGCGTGCGCATGGCGCTGGTTGCGCCACTGGCCGAGTGCATCGAGGCCGCCGAACGTATTCGGGCGTTCCTGGGCCGCTGATCCATGCAGGCTGGCAGGGCCGTTCGAGGTAATCGAATTGCCCTACCGGCCAGGATGAAAACGCCAATATTTCCCCCACCGGCCGGGCCTTACAGTGATGCCTCCTCCACCACCAACGAGGCAACACCCATGACCCAGATCAGCAGCGCTATGTGCCAGGATGCCAAAAGCTGGCTCCTCGAGATGGACGACAACGGCGACGGTAAGGTTTCGCTCGAAGAATTCAGGAAGCGCTTCGAGGACTACCACAGCAGCGAGCAGCTGGAGACCCTCCTGGCCTTGATGGATGTGAACGGCAACGGGTTCATCGAGGTAGGCGAAACCCTGCTGCGCCTCGACCGCTCCCCTGCCTGCGAGTAAGCCAGGCAATGCCTGCGCTCACCAAAGCGCGCAGGCAACCGCAACGTGTTCGCCGCCCTACCTGACTTGCCCCAGGTTCGCTTCACTCATGTCCAGCTCACCCAAGACCTGACGCACGACTTCATCTCCGACCAGGTGCTGGCGGTGCAGGTTGTACAGTTCCAGCCGCTGAGCCCTCAATGCACGCAAGCGCAAACGCCGCTCCAGCAAGTCCATCTGCTCGGCCATCGCCTTGGCTTCGGCACTGTCGTTGTAGCTGTCCAGCTCATCCCGGTACTCGGCCATCAGCCGCGCTTTCAACTCGGTCGCCAGGGTCGCCTGCGCGGCGTCCTGCGGGGCATTGCTGTCGATCACTTCCTCTGCCTCCAGGGCATGGATCGCCGCTTCGGCCGTGCGCCGCCAGGCTTCCTGCACTTCCTGGTGCAAGCGCTCGTCAGGGCTTTTGGTCACCCCACGCAGCAACAGCGGTAGCGCGATACAGGCACTGATCAACGACAAAAGGATCACCCCGGCGGCAATGAAGATCAGCAAGTCACGTTCCGGGAAGGCCTTGCCCGCCCCCATCAGCAACGGCACCGACATCACGCCGGCCAGGGTCACCGCCCCGCGCACCCCGCCCAGGGTCAGCAGCCAGCAGGAACGCGCCGTGGGCATCAGCACCAGCGCCGGTTTGCCGCGCCAGCGGCGTACCACTCCGATCGACCGCCAGATGCTCTGCACCCAGATGAACCGCAGCAGGATCAACGCGACAAAGATCGCCACCACATCCAGGCAACGGTAAGCCAGGGTCGGCCAGACGGTAGGCTCATGGCTGACCACGGCCTTGATGATGTCCGGCAACTGCAGGCCCAGCAGCAGGAAGATCAGGCCATTGAAGGCGAACTCCAGCAGCGACCAGACACTGCGGTTGAGCAGCCGGGTGCTGGTCTGCCGTGGCAGCAGGTCGAGCCAGCTCTGCATCATGCCCGCCGCCACGGCCGAAAGGATGCCCGACACGCCAAGACGCTCAGCCAGCACATAGGCAGCGAATGGCAACAGCAGCATGAACACCACATGAGTGGCCGGGTCGTCCCAGCCGCGAGCGATCATCCAGGCGCGCAAACGACCGACCAGCCAGCTCAAGCCCACCCCCACCGCGAGGCCGCCAAGCGCAACCAGGACGAAACTGAAGCTTGCATCGGTCAGCGAGAACACCCCGGTGATCGCCGCTGCCAAGGCGAACTTGAAGGTCACCAGGCCCGACGCGTCGTTCATCAGGGCCTCGCCCTGCAGCATGTGCATCAGCGGCGTAGGCAGCCGGTCCTGGGCGATGGCCGAAACAGCCACGGCGTCGGTCGGCGAGAGTACCGCCGCCAAGGCGAAGGCCACCGCCAGTGGGATGCTCGGTAGCAGCCAGTGAATGAAGTAGCCGGCCCCGACCACGGTGAACAGCACCAACCCGACGGCCAGCGCCACCACGGGCCCGCGAATGCGCCACAGCTCCCGTTTGGGGATACGCCAGCCGTCGGCAAACAGAAGCGGTGGCAAGAACAGGAACAGGAACAATTCGGGGTCCAGCGCCACATGCAGGCCCAGTGTCGGCAACGCCAACAAGGCCCCGGCGGCGATCTGCACCAGCGGCAAGGGCAGCGGAATCACGCGGCCGACCAGCTTCGACAGGCTGACCAGCGTCAGCAGGATGAGGACGGTGTAGGCGGACTGCATCCGGGAAAGCTTCCTTTGTGAACCAGAAACGATAGCAGGGCGAAACATCGCCATTGAAACAATATGTTAGCGGCGACCAACGGTTTGGGGCCGCTGCACGATAGTCGCAGGTGGCCGGGGAATATGTAACATGATGATACTTCGCTGCCAGTGAGATCGAGCGCCGCCCGCGCGGCGCATCGCGAGCGAAGCTCGCTCCTACATTTGTTTCGGGCCAATTATTCCTGTGCCAGTGGCGCGCGGCCCTTTGGCGCTCACCTCGATATCGCGTTGTACAAACAAGGCGGTCGCGTGCGCCTGGCACAGGCGATACTGGCCCGAAACAGATGTGGGAGCAGCCTTGTGCTGCGAAGCGCCGCGCGGGCGGCGCTCGATCTCCGCCACACTGCAAACCCCAAGGCGAGCACACCCGTGGCGCTCACAGTTTCGTTCCCGCATAATCCCGCGACTGACATCGGAAAACGGAGAGATTGGGGCAACCTGCACCCCCAATGCACACAATGACCTACACGCTCTACGGCATCAAAGCCTGCGACACCATGAAAAAGGCGCGTACCTGGCTCGAAGACAAAGCCATCGCCTACGAATTCCACGATTACAAAGCCCAAGGCATCGACCGTGACAGCCTGAACCGCTGGTGCGACGAACACGGCTGGGAAGTCATCCTCAACCGTGCCGGCACCACCTTCCGCAAACTGGACGACGCCAGCAAGGCCGACCTCGACCAGGCCAAGGCCGTCGAGCTGATGCTGGCCCAGCCGTCGATGATCAAGCGCCCGGTGCTCGACCTTGGCGCGCGTACCCTGGTCGGCTTCAAGCCTGACCTGTACGCCGCAGCCCTGGCCTGACCCCCTACCCTATTTCGCACGAGGTAATCACATGTCCAATACCCTGTTCAGCCTGGCCTTCGGTGTCGGCTCCCAGAACCGCCAGGGCGCCTGGCTGGAAGTGTTCTACGCACAACCACTGCTCAACCCGAGCGCCGAACTGGTCGCTGCGGTAGCCCCTGTTCTGGGTTACGAAGGTGGCAACCAGGCCATCGCCTTCAGCAACGCCCAGGCCGCGCAACTGGCCGAAGCCGTGAAAGGCGTGGATGCCGCCCAGGCCGCCCTGCTGACCCGTCTGGCCGAAAGCCACAAGCCGCTGGTCGCCACCTTGCTGGCTGAAGACGCCGCACTGACCTCGACCCCAGAGGCCTACCTCAAGCTGCACCTGCTGTCGCACCGCCTGGTGAAACCGCATGGCGTAAGCCTGGCCGGCATCTTCCCGCTGCTGCCGAACGTGGCCTGGACCAACCAGGGCGCAGTCGACCTGAGCGAACTGGCCGAGCTGCAACTGGAAGCGCGCCTGAAAGGCGAGCTGCTGGAAGTGTTCTCGGTGGACAAGTTCCCGAAAATGACCGACTACGTGGTCCCGGCCGGCGTGCGCATCGCCGACACCGCCCGCGTACGCCTGGGTGCCTACATCGGCGAAGGCACCACCATCATGCACGAAGGCTTCGTCAACTTTAACGCTGGCACCGAAGGCCCAGGCATGATCGAAGGCCGCGTGTCCGCTGGCGTGTTCGTCGGCAAAGGTTCGGACCTGGGCGGCGGTTGCTCGACCATGGGCACCCTGTCCGGTGGCGGCAACATCGTCATCAAGGTCGGCGAAGGCTGCCTGATCGGCGCCAACGCCGGTATCGGCATCCCGCTGGGCGACCGCAACACCGTCGAAGCTGGCCTGTACATCACCGCTGGCACCAAGGTGAACCTGCTGGACGAGAACAACGAGCTGGTCAAAGTGGTCAAGGCTCGCGACCTGGCTGGCCAGACCGACCTGCTGTTCCGTCGCAACTCGCTGAACGGCGCGGTGGAGTGCAAGACCCACAAGTCGGCCATCGAGCTGAACGAAGCACTGCACGCCCACAACTGAGAACCCTTCAGCCCCTGTAGGCGCGAGCTTGCTCGCGAACAGCGCATTCTCAGCGTTTGAAATGTTAAGATCGGGTCTGGCGCCACGCCAGACCCGATTTTCATTCCAGGCCCCGCGAACATGTTCCAGCCCTCCCCCTGGCGTGCCGACTTCCCCGCCATCGCCGCCCTGCAACGGCAGCACCAGACTTACCTGGACAGCGCCGCCACCACCCAGAAGCCGCAAGCGCTGCTCGATGCCCTGAGCCATTACTACGGCCATGGCGCAGCCAACGTGCACCGTGCCCAGCACTTGCCCGGCGCGCTGGCCACCCAGGCCTTCGAAACCAGCCGCGACAAGGTCGCCGCCTGGCTCAACGCCGCAGACTCACGGCAGATCGTGTTCACCCACGGCGCCACCTCTGCACTGAACCTGCTGGCCTATGGCTTGGAACACCGCTTCGAAGCCGGTGACGAAATTGCCATCAGCGCCCTGGAGCACCATGCCAACCTGCTGCCCTGGCAGCAACTGGCGCGCCGGCGCAACCTGCGCCTGGTGGTGCTGCCGCTGGATGCCCATGGTCGCATCGACCTGGACCAGGCACTGCAACTGATCGGCCCGCGCACCCGGTTGCTCGCCGTCAGCCAGTTGTCCAATGTGCTGGGTACCTGGCAGCCACTGCCGGCGCTACTGGCCCATGCCCGCGCCCAGGGCACACTGACCGTGGTCGACGGTGCCCAGGGGGTGGTGCATGGTCGCCATGATGTGCAGCATCTGGGTTGCGACTTCTATGTGTTCTCCAGCCACAAGCTGTATGGCCCGGACGGGGTTGGCGTGCTGTATGGCCGCCCTCAGGCGCTGGAACTGTTGCGCCACTGGCAGTTCGGGGGCGAGATGGTGCAACTGGCCGAGTACCAGAGCGCCAGCTTCCGCCCGGCCCCGCTGGGCTTTGAGGCGGGAACGCCGCCAATCGCCGGGGTGATCGGCCTGGGCGCAACCCTGGACTACCTGGCCAGCCTGGATACCCAGGCAGTCGAATCTCACGAAACCAGCCTGCACCAGCACCTGCTCCGTGGGCTGGCCGACCGCGAGGGCGTGCGGGTGCTCGGTGCGCCACAGGCGGCCTTGGCCAGCTTCATTATCGAGGGGGTGCACAATGCCGATATCGCCCACCTGCTCACCGAGCAAGGCATTGCCGTACGAGCCGGGCACCATTGCGCGATGCCGCTGTTGCAAGGGCTGGGGTTGGAGGGGGCAATCCGCGTGTCGTTGGGCTTGTACAACGACAGCGATGACTTGCAGCGCTTCTTTACGGCGCTGGATCAGGGCCTGGAGCTGCTGCGATGAATATGCCGGAACAGGCGCGCCAGGCGCTGGACGCTTTTGAACAGGGCAAGGGCTGGGAGCAGCGCGCGCGGCTGCTGATGCAATGGGGCGACCGACTGGAACCGCTGGCCGAAGCTGAAAAGACCGAAGCCAACCGAGTGCATGGCTGCGAAAGCCTGGTCTGGCTGGTGGCCGATCAGGTCGAGGGCTTGTGGCGGTTCAAGGCCAGCAGCGATGCACGCTTGTTGCGTGGCCTGCTGGCCTTGTTGCTGGTGCGGGTGCAGGGACTGGCCAGCGAAGAGCTGGCCGGGCTCGATCTGCGCGAGTGGTTCACTCAGCTGGGGCTGGAGCGCCAGCTGTCGCCGTCGCGCAGCAATGGGCTGCATGCAGTGTTGCAGCGGATGGCGGAGTTGGCGTCAACCCGTTGAATCGGTGCTGGCTTCTTCGCGGGCTTGCCCGCTCCCACAGGTACTGCATCTCTTCTCAAGAAAGATGAGCCCCCCTGTGGGAGCGGGCGAGCCCGCGAAGAAGCTCACGCGGTCTATTCAGGCTTGACTCGCTCAGAGGGCCGCCGCGCCCCGGCCACCAGCTTTTCTATCGCCTTGCTCGCCGCCACCATGCCAAAGGTCGCGGTCACCATCATCACCGCGCCAAAACCACCCGAGCAGTCCAGCCGCACGCCCTCGCCCACGAAACTTTTCTGCAGGCAAACGCTGCCATCGCCCTTGGGATATCGCAGTTGTTCGCTGGAAAACACACAAGGCACACCATAGTTACGGCTGACATTGCGCGAGAAGTTGTAGTCGCGCCGCAGGGTGGAGCGCACCCGTGAGGCCAGCGGGTCGTTGAACGTCTTGTTCAGGTCGGCGATCTGGATCTGCGTCGGGTCGATCTGCCCGCCAGCGCCACCGGTCGTCACAATGGCAATCTTGCGGCGCCGGCACCAGGCGATCAGCGCCGACTTGGCCATCACGCTGTCGATGCAGTCGATCACACAGTCCATCTGCTCGGTGATGTACTCGGCCATGGTCTCGCGGGTGACGAAGTCGGCCACCGCATGCACCGTGCACGCCGGGTTGATCGCCCGCAGGCGCTCGGCCATGACCTCGACCTTGGGCCGCCCCACCTGGCCTTCCAGGGCATGGGCCTGGCGGTTGGTGTTGCTGACGCAGACATCGTCCAGGTCGAACAGAGTGATTTCACCCACGCCACTGCGGGCCAGCGCTTCAGCCACCCACGAACCCACCCCGCCGATACCGACCACGGCCACATGGGCCTGCCCCAAACGTTGCAGCCCCTGGTCGCCATACAGCCGGGCAACACCGGCGAAGCGTGGATCTTCTGTGCTCATGTTCATACCCCAAAAAACCGGCGCGCATTATATGCCAGTGGGCCCATCGCCTGCATCGTTAGGAAAGAGACTACCAACCCTGCTTTAATGTCCTATCACTTCGACACAAATGGACGACAATGTCTTCACGTAAATTCGGCCTGAACCTGGTTGTGGTGCTGGCCATCGCCGCACTGTTCACCGGGTTCTGGGCACTGATCAACCGCCCGGTTTCCGCTCCCGCCTGGCCAGAGCAGATCTCTGGCTTTTCGTATTCACCGTTCCGCCTGGGCGAAAGCCCGCAGAAGGGCCAGTACCCCACTGACGACGAGATGCGCCAGGACCTGGAGCAGTTGAGCAAACTGACCGACAGCATCCGTATCTATACCGTGGAGGGCACCCAGGCCGACATCCCGCGCCTGGCCGAAGAATTCGGCTTGCGGGTGACGCTTGGGATATGGATCAGCCCGGACCTGGAGCGCAACGAACGTGAAATCGCCACGGCCATCGAATTGGCCAACACGTCGCGCAGCGTGGTGCGGGTGGTGGTCGGCAACGAGGCGTTGTTCCGTGAAGAAGTCACCCCGCAAAACCTGATCAAATACCTGGACCGGGTACGCGCAGCCGTAAAAGTGCCCGTGACCACCAGTGAACAGTGGCACATCTGGAAGGAACACCCAGAGCTGGCCAAGCACGTCGACCTGATTGCCGCGCACATCCTGCCCTACTGGGAGTTCGTGCCGATGAAGGATTCGGTGGAGTTCGTCCTCGACCGCGCCCGTGAGCTGAAGCACCAGTTCCCGCGCAAACCCCTGCTGCTGTCGGAAGTCGGCTGGCCGAGCAACGGCCGCATGCGCGGGGGTGCCGATGCCACCCAGGCTGACCAAGCCATCTACCTGCGTACCTTGGTCAACACCCTCAACCGCCGTGGCTACAACTACTTTGTCATCGAAGCCTATGACCAACCGTGGAAGGCCAGCGACGAAGGCTCGGTAGGGGCCTACTGGGGGGTGTACAACGCCGAGCGTCAGCAGAAGTTCAACTTCGACGGCCCGGTGGTGGCGATCCCACAGTGGCGTGCCCTGGCGGTGGCCTCGGTAGTGCTGGCAATGATTGCCCTGATGGTGCTGTTCATCGACGGCTCGGCCCTGCGCCAGCGTGGCCGTACGTTCCTGACGTTCATCACCTTCCTCTGCGGGTCGGTGCTGGTGTGGATCGCCTATGACTACAGCCAGCAATACAGCACCTGGTTCAGCCTGACCGTAGGTGTGCTGCTGGCCCTCGGTGCGCTGGGCGTGTTCATCGTGCTGCTCACCGAGGCCCACGAACTGGCCGAGGCGGTGTGGATACACAAGCGCCGCCGCGAGTTCCTGCCGGTACAGGCCGACAGTGCCTACCGGCCCAAGGTGTCGGTGCATGTGCCGTGCTACAACGAGCCGCCGGAGATGGTGAAGCAGACCCTCGATGCGCTTGCCGCCCTGGACTACCCCGACTACGAAGTGCTGGTGATCGACAACAACACCAAGGACCCAGCCGTGTGGGAGCCGCTCAAGGCCCATTGCGAAAAGCTTGGCGAGCGCTTCAAGTTCTTCCACGTCGCGCCCCTGGCCGGCTTCAAGGGCGGCGCGCTGAACTACCTGATACCGCACACGGCCAAGGACGCCGAAGTGATCGCGGTCATCGACTCGGACTACTGCGTCGACCGCAACTGGCTCAAGCACATGGTGCCGCACTTCGCCGACCCGAAAATTGCCGTGGTGCAGTCGCCGCAGGATTACCGCGACCAGCACGAAAGTGCCTTCAAGAAGCTGTGCTACAGCGAATACAAGGGCTTCTTCCACATCGGCATGGTCACCCGCAACGACCGTGATGCGATCATCCAGCACGGCACCATGACCATGACCCGGCGCAGCGTGCTGCAGGAGCTGGGCTGGGCCGAATGGTGCATCTGCGAGGACGCCGAACTGGGCCTGCGTGTGTTCGAGAAGGGCCTATCGGCCGCCTACGCCCACAACAGCTACGGCAAGGGCCTGATGCCCGACACCTTCATCGACTTCAAGAAGCAGCGCTTCCGCTGGGCCTATGGCGCCATCCAGATCATCAAGCACCACGCCAGCGCCCTGCTGCGCGGCAAAGGCAGCGAGCTGACCCGTGGCCAGCGCTACCACTTCCTGGCCGGCTGGCTGCCGTGGATCGCCGACGGCATGAACATCTTCTTCACCGTCGGCGCGTTGCTGTGGTCGGCGGCGATGATCATCGTGCCGCACCGGGTCGACCCGCCGCTGATGATCTTCGCCATCCCGCCGCTGGCGCTGTTCTTCTTCAAGGTCGGCAAGATCATCTTCCTCTACCGCCGTGCGGTAGGGGTGAACCTCAAGGATGCCTTCGCCGCCGCGCTGGCGGGGCTGGCCCTGTCGCACACCATCGCCAAGGCGGTGCTGTATGGCTTCTTCACCAGCAGCATGCCGTTCTTCCGCACGCCAAAGAATGCCGACAGCCACGGGTTGCTGGTGGCGATTTCCGAGGCGCGTGAAGAGCTGTTCATCATGTTGCTGCTGTGGGGCGCGGCGCTGGGCATCTACCTTGTGCAGGGGCTGCCGAGCTCGGACATGCGCTTCTGGGTGGCGATGTTGCTGGTGCAGTCGTTGCCTTATGTGGCGGCGCTGGTGATGGCGTTCCTGTCCTCGCTGCCCAAACCGCAGGAGAAGGCGGCCGAACCGCAACAGGCTTGAGGTTGCCGGGGCTGCTTTGCAGCCCATTCGCGGCGCAAGGCCGCTCCTACAGGTATTGCACACGCTCGATGGGCTGCGGTGATCCTGTAGGAGCGGCCTTGCGCCGCGAATGGGCCGCAACGCGGCCCCACCGGCCGATCGGTTTGATATAAGATAACGCCCCTCAGTTTCCCCGCCTTGCCTTGCCCCGGAGTCCCCCATGACGGCCCCTGCCGAGCTCTCGCCTACCCTTCAACTGGCCTGCGACCTTATCCGTCGCCCCTCGGTCACCCCTGTCGACGCCGACTGCCAGGCGCAGATGATGAACCGCCTGGGCGCCGTGGGCTTCGAGCTCGAGCCGATGCGCATTGAAGACGTCGATAACTTCTGGGCCACCCACGGCAGCCAGGACGGCCCGGTACTGTGCTTCGCCGGCCACACCGACGTGGTGCCCACCGGCCCGGTGCAGCAGTGGCAGCACGAACCGTTCGAAGCGCTGATCGATGCCGAGGGCATGCTCTGCGGCCGTGGCGCCGCCGACATGAAAGGCAGCCTGGCCTCCATGGTGATCGCCAGCGAGCGCTTCGTGCAGGACTACCCCAACCATCGCGGCAAGGTCGCGTTCCTGATCACCAGCGACGAGGAAGGCCCGGCCCACCACGGCACCAAGGCGGTGGTCGAGCGCCTGAAAGCACGCAACGAGCGCCTGGACTGGTGCATCGTCGGCGAGCCGTCCAGCACGACCCTGCTGGGTGACGTGGTGAAAAACGGCCGTCGCGGTTCGCTGGGCGCCAAGCTGACCGTGCGCGGCAAGCAGGGCCATGTGGCCTACCCGCACCTGGCGCGCAACCCGATCCACCTGGCCGCACCGGCCCTGGCGGAACTGGCTGCCGAACACTGGGATGAAGGCAACGCATTCTTCCCGCCGACCAGTTTCCAGATCTCCAACCTCAATTCCGGCACTGGCGCCACCAACGTGGTCCCGGGCGAGCTGACCGCGCTGTTCAACTTCCGCTTCTCCACCGAGTCCACCGTTGAAGGCCTGCAGGCGCGGGTGTCGGCGATTCTCGACAAGCATGAACTGGACTGGTCGGTCGACTGGGCGCTGTCGGGCCTGCCGTTCCTCACCGAGCCGGGCGAACTGCTCGACGCGGTAGCGGCCAGCATCAAGGGCGTCACCGGCCGCGACACCCAGCCATCCACCAGCGGCGGCACCTCCGATGGCCGCTTCATCGCCACCATGGGTACCCAGGTGGTCGAACTCGGCCCGGTCAACGCCACCATTCACCAGGTTGACGAGCGGATCCTGGCCAGCGACCTCGACCTGCTGACTGAAATCTACTACCAGACCCTGGTCCGGTTGCTCGCCTGATGCTCGCCTGCCCACTTTGCCAGGCGCCGCTGAGCCGGCTCGACAATGGAGCGGTGTGCCCGGCCGGCCACCGCTTCGACCGCGCCCGCCAGGGTTACCTGAACCTGCTGCCGGTGCAGCACAAGAACAGCCGTGACCCGGGTGACAACCAGGCCATGGTCGAGGCCCGCCGCGACTTCCTCGACGCCGGCCACTACGCGCCGGTCGCCCGCCGCCTGGCTGAGCTGGCCGCCGAACGCCAGCCCGGTGCCTGGCTGGACATCGGTTGCGGCGAGGGTTACTACACCGCGCAACTCGCCCACGCCCTGCCGGCCGCCGACGGTTACGCCCTGGACATCTCTCGCGAAGCGGTCAAGCGTGCCTGCCGACGCGCGCCAGAGGTCACCTGGATGGTCGCCAGCATGGCCCGCGTACCGCTGGCCGACGCCAGTTGCCAGTTCATCGCCAGCGTGTTCAGCCCGCTGGACTGGGCCGAGGCCAAACGCCTGCTCAGCCCTGGCGGTGGCCTGATGCGCGTAGGCCCGACCAGCGGCCACCTGATGGAACTGCGTGAAGTGCTCTACGATGAAGTACGCCCTTACGCCGACGACAAGCACCTGGCCTTGGTCCCCGAAGGCATGGCCCATGCCCACAGCGAAACCCTCGAGTTCCGCCTGAGCCTGGTCGCGCCCAAGGCCCGCGCCGACCTGCTGGCCATGACCCCGCACGGCTGGCGCGCCAGCGCCGAAAAGCGTGCCCGGGTGATCGACCAGCCCGAGCCGTTCGAGGTCACGGTTTCCATGCGTTATGACTATTTCGTGCGCCAAACCTGAGCACACCCGGAGCCCTTATGCGCCAACCTGATATCGAGATTTACCTGAAGGACGCCGACGTCGACCACAAGCAGATTGCCGAGTGGCTCACCCAGGCGATCGGCCCGTGCAGCGAATGGAAGCAGAAAGGCCATACCTTCAAATGCCAGGCCGGTAACATTCCGGTCACTTGGTTACCCAAAGCTGTGGGGAAATGGAACAGCCTGTACCTGGAAAGTGACCAGACACCGTGGGCCGATGACGTGGCTTGCGCCCACGCCGCATTCGCCGCACTGGGTGTGGAAGTGCGCTGCGCGCCGGGTGGCTGGGTCGAGGAAGATGGGGAAGAGGATGCCGACCGCTGGGTCCGCATCAGCGCCGACGGTGAAGAGGAAATCACCTGGCGTACATCATAAAACTACAGCCTTGCTCATCTATGTAGGAGCGGGCTTGCCCGCGAACACGGGCGAAGCCCGTGCCAGTCACCGTGGTGGCTGCTTCGCGGGTAAACCCGCTCCTACAGCTTGAAACCAGAAGGCTCAGAGGCCCACTACGTCTTCGGCTTGCAGGCCTTTCTGGCCCTGCACGCAGGCGTATTCCACCCGCTGCCCTTCGACCAGGGTACGATGCCCCTCACCGCGGATCGCCCGATAGTGGACGAACACATCCGCACCACCTTCGCGCTGAATGAAGCCATAACCCTTGGCATCGTTGAACCACTTTACATTCCCAGTCTCACGAGACGACATCTGAACTACTCCGGATTTTTATTGTGAAGATCGCCTTGCAGGCATGGGGTTACCTGCCCCGTGCCAACGCCGCTTGCCGAAATATCCTGCAAGTGGCAGGCCGAGTATATGACACAGAACAAAAAAAATTGATGACGGTCCCGCAGTTGGCCGATTTTTGCTGAACTTACGCCGATACGGCAGACTAATTAGCTGGATACTCACCTGAACATCACACCCAGGGCACACACCCCATGACCCGTTCCCCCCTGCACCGCCTGATCTTCGGCGGCCTGCGTCGCCTGTTGTACCTGTGGGTGCGCTCCGAGACCATCAACCAGTCGTCCATGACCCTCAACCTCGACCGCAGCCGGCCGGTGTTCTATGCACTGCCCTCGCCGTCGCTCACCGACCTGGCCGTACTCGACCACGAGTGCACCAAGGCAGGGCTGCCGCGCCCGGTGCTGCCGGTAGCCGTCGGCCCACTGCAGGAGCCAGCCGCGTTCTTCTACCTGACCCCCGACCCGGACTGGCTCGGGCGCCAGGACAAAAGTGGCGCCCCCCCTACGCTTGAGCGCCTGGTGGCAGCCGTCAGCCAACACGCCGAAGAAGATGCGCAGATCATTCCAGTGAGCGTGTTCTGGGGACAGACCCCGGCCAGCGAATCCAGCCCGTGGAAGCTGCTGTTCGCCGACAGTTGGGCCGTGACCGGGCGCCTGCGCCGGCTGCTGACCGTGCTGATTCTGGGGCGCAAGACCCGCGTGCAGTTCTCCGCGCCGATCCACCTGCGCGAGCTGGTGCAGCACAACAAGGGCCACGAGCGCACCGTGCGCATGGCCCAGCGCCTGATGCGCGTGCATTTTCGCAACCTCAAGACTGCCGTCATCGGCCCGGATATCTCGCACCGGCGCAACCTGGTCAAAGGCCTCGTACACGCCCCGCAAGTGCGCCAGGCCATCGCCGACGAGGCGCAGCGCGAAAACCTGCCGCTGGCCAAGGCCGAGGCCCAGGCACTGCGCTATGGCAACGAGATCGCCTCGGACTACACCTACACCGCCATCCGTTTTCTCGAAGTGGTGCTCAGCTGGTTCTGGAACAAGATCTACGACGGCATCAAGGTCAACCACATCGAACAAGTGCAGGGCATCGCTCCCGGCCACGAAGTGATCTACGTACCGTGCCATCGCAGCCACATCGACTACCTGCTGCTGTCGTACCTGCTGTTCCGCAACGGCCTCACCCCACCGCACGTGGCGGCAGGCATCAACCTCAACATGCCAGTGGTGGGCAACCTGCTGCGCCGCGGTGGCGCGTTCTTCATGCGTCGCACCTTCAAGGGCAACCCGCTTTACACGGCGGTGTTCAACGAGTATCTGCACACCCTGTACACCAAGGGCTTCCCGGTCGAATACTTCGTCGAAGGTGGCCGCTCGCGGACCGGGCGCATGCTGCAGCCGCGCACCGGGATGCTGGCCATTACCTTGCGCAGCTTCCTGCGTTCATCACGTACGCCAATCGTGTTCGTACCGGTGTACATCGGCTATGAGCGCGTGCTCGAAGGCCGTACCTACCTGGGCGAACTGCGCGGCGCCAGCAAGAAGAAAGAGTCGGTGTTCGACATCTTCAAGGTGTTCGGTGCGCTCAAGCAACGCTTTGGCCAGGTGTACGTCAACTTCGGCGAACCGATCCGCCTGGCCGGCTTCCTCGACCAGCAGCAACCTGGCTGGCGTGAGCAGGATCACGGCCCGCAGTACCGCCCGGACTGGCTCAACGCCACCACCACCCGCCTGGGCGAGACCGTGGCCCGTCACCTCAACGAGGCGGCCGCCATCAACCCGGTCAACCTGGTGGCCCTGGCATTACTGTCCACCAGCCGCCTGGCCCTGGACGAGCGCGCCCTGACCCGTGTGCTCGACCTGTACCTGGCCTTGCTGCGCCAAGTGCCCTACTCGCCACACACCACCCTGCCCGACGGCGACGGCCAGGCGCTGATCGAACATGTGCGCAGCATGAACCTGGTGGCCGAGCAGAAAGACGCCCTGGGCCGCATCCTTTATCTGGATGAAGGCAATGCGGTACTGATGACCTATTACCGCAACAACGTGCTGCACATTTTCGCCCTGCCGGCGCTGTTGGCCAGCTTCTTCCTCAGCAGTTCACGCATGAGCCGCGAACTGCTGGGCCAATATGTGCACGCGCTCTATCCCTACCTGCAGGCCGAACTGTTCCTGCGCTGGACGCCAGAACAGCTGGACGAGGTGATCGACCAATGGCTGGCCGCCCTGGTCGAGCAGGGCCTGTTGCGCCAGGACAACGACCTGTACATCCGCCCGGCGCCCAGCTCGCGGCAGTTCGTGTTGCTGACCTTGCTCGCCCGCACCATCACCCAGACCCTGCAGCGCTTCTACATGGCCACGTCGCTGCTGATCAACAGCGGGCAGAACAGCCTCAGCGCCGAAGAACTGGAAGACCTGTGCGTGATGATGGCCCAGCGCCTGTCGATTCTGCACGGCCTGAACGCCCCGGAGTTCTTCGACAAGACGCTGTTCCGCCACTTCATCCAGACCCTGTTGCAGCAAGGCGTGCTGCACACCGACGCGCAAGGCAAGCTGGGCTATCACGACAAGCTCGGCGAGTTGGCCGAGGGCGTGGCCAAGCGTGTGCTCTCGGCCGAATTGCGCTTGTCGATTCGCCAGGTGGCCCTGCATCGTGACGACGGGCTGGAAACTTCGGCCATCTGAGGCTTTATCCGACGGGAAAATCCGCTACAGTCCCTGGGGTTGGCCACAAGCCAACGCCAAGGACTTCGGAGATACCATGAAAAAGCTCTTTATGCTGTGTTGCGCATCCCTGCTCGCAGCCTGTTCCAGCCAAACCCCATCCAACCAGGCCAGCCTGGACGGTGAAGTCTTCTACCTGCAGCGTATTGCCCTGCCGCCTGCCGCCACCCTGAGCGTGGAGCTGCAGGACGTCTCGCTGATGGACGCCCCTGCCGTGACCCTGGCCCGCCAGGCCGGCCCGGTCAAAGGCAACGTACCGCTGCCGTTCCACCTCACTTACGACCCGGCCCAGGTCAAACCCGGGCACCGCTATGCGGTGAGCGCGCGCATCGAGCTCGATGGCAAGTTGCTGTTCATCAATACCGAACACCATGGTGTCGCGCTCGACGGCAGTGACCCTCAATCGGTCCGCATCAAAGTCGACCCGATTCGCTGATACCCGTACTCATCCGTTTACAAGGAACGCTTCATGATCCGCACCTCCCTGCGCTTCACTACCCTGTGCGCCGGCCTACTGCTGTCGGCCAGCGCCCTGGCCCTGTCGCTGGGCGACCTGAGCCAGAAAGACGCCACCGGCGGCCTGAAAGATGCCCTGACCCAAGGCGCACAGCTGGCAGTCAAGCAGCTGAGCACCCCAGGCGGTTTCAACAACAACCCGGACGTGCGCATCGAGCTGCCAGGCAACCTGGGCAAAGCCGCCAAGGCCATGAAGATGTTCGGCAAGGGTGAACAGGTCGACGCCCTGGAAGCCAGCATGAACAAGGCCGCCGAAGCTGCCGTGCCGCAGGCCCAGGCGATTCTGGTGGATGCCGTGAAGAACATGAGCGTGAGCGATGCCAAGGGCATTCTCAGCGGCGGTGACGATTCGGCCACCCAGTACCTGAACAAGAGCAGCCGCGAGCAGATCCGCGCCAAGTTCCTGCCGATCGTCAAGCAGGCTACCGACAAGGTTGGCCTGGCCCAGCAGTACAACAACTTTGCCGGGCAGGCGGTAGCACTGGGCGTGGTCGACGCCAAGAGCGCCAGCATCGAGAACTACGTGACCGAGAAGGCACTGGATGGGCTGTTCGAGATGATTGGCAAGCAAGAGCAGAGCATTCGCCAGAACCCTGCGCAAGCAGCTACCAGCCTGGCCAAGAAGGTCTTCGGCGCCCTCTGATACACAACCTGTAGGAGCAGCCTTGTGCTGCGAAGAGGCCGGTGCAACAACATGAATTCTCATGTGCTGCACCGGCCTCTTCGCAGCACAAGGCTGCTCCTACAGACACACAGGGCGGTGAAGCCTGCTAGGTTTTCTTCACCCTGAACCACGCCGCATACAACGCTGGCAGGAACAACAGCGTCAGCACCGTGGCCACGATCAACCCGCCCATGATCGCCACCGCCATCGGCCCGTAGAACACGCTACGCGACAACGGGATCATCGCCAGCACCGCCGCCAACGCGGTCAGCACGATCGGCCGGAAGCGCCGCACCGTGGCCTCGATGATCGCCTGCCAACGCTCCATCCCCGCCGCGATGTCCTGCTCGATCTGGTCCACCAGAATCACCGAGTTGCGCATGATCATCCCCGCCAGGGCAATGGTGCCGAGCATGGCGACAAAGCCGAACGGCTGGCGGAACACCAGCAGGAACAGGGTCACGCCAATCAGCCCCAGTGGCGCGGTAAGGAACACCATGACCGTGCGCGAGAAGCTGCGCAGCTGGATCATCAGCAAACTCAGCACCACCACGATGAACAATGGCATGCCGGCATTCACCGATTTCTGCCCACGCTCGGAGTCTTCCACCGTGCCGCCCACTTCCAGCAGGTAGCCATCAGGCAGCTTGGCGCGGATGTCCTGCAGGGTCGGCAGAATCTGCTTCACCAGCGTTGCCGGCTGCTCCTTGTCGTAGATATCGGCACGTACGGTCACCGTCGGCAAGCGGTTGCGGTGCCAGATGATGCCTTCTTCAAAGCCGTACTCCAACGTCGCTACCTGCGACAGTGCCACGCTCTGGCCATTGTCGGTGGGCAACGCCAGGCTACCGAGGTTGCCCAGTTCGCTGCGTTCCTGCAGGGTGCCGCGCAGCAGGATCTCGATCAGCTCATTGTCCTCGCGGTACTGGCTGACGGTGCTGCCGATCAGCGAACTTTGCAGGAAACTCGCCAGGTGCGCGGTGCTCACCCCCAGGGCGCGGGCACGGTCCTGGTCGATTTCAAGGAACACCGCCTTGCTCGGTTCCTCCCAATCCAGGTGCACGTTCACCACATGCGGGTTTTCGCGCACCTTGTCAGCCACTTCACGGGCCAGTGCACGGGCCTTCTCGATGTGCTCGCCGGTCACCCGGAACTGCACCGGGTAGCCCACGGGCGGGCCGTTTTCCAGACGCGTGACCCGCGCCCGCAGGTCGGGGAACTGCTGGTCAACGGTGCTGATCAACCAGCTGCGCAGGCGCTCGCGGTCTTCCATCGACTTGGCCAGCACCACGAACTGGGCGAAGCTGGCTGCCGGCAATTGCTGGTCCAACGGCAGGTAGAAGCGTGGCGAACCGGTGCCCACATAGGCCACATAGTTGTCGATGCCCTCCTGCTGCTTGAGCAGCGCCTCCAGTTGCTTGACCCGCTCAGCGGTGTTGGCCAGCGAGGCGCCTTCGGCCAGCTTCAGGTCGACCATCAGCTCCGGTCGCCCGGACGCCGGGAAGAACTGCTGGGGCACGAAGCGGAACAGCAGAATGCTGCCGACAAAGGCGGCAATGGTCAGCAGGATCACCGTCTTGCGCCGCCGCACGCACCACTCCACTACCCGCCGCACACGCTGGTAGAACGGTGTGGCGTAAGGGTCAGGCGCATGGCCGTCCTTGCCGTGGCGCGCGGCATGCAGCTTGGCCAGGTCCGGCAGCAGGCGCTCGCCCAGGTACGGCACGAACACCACGGCCGCCACCCACGAGGTCAGCAACGCAATGGTAACCACCTGGAAGATCGACCGGGTGTATTCGCCGGTGCTGGAGGCCGCCGTGGCGATCGGCAAAAAGCCTGCCGCCGTGATCAGGGTACCGGTGAGCATCGGGAAGGCCGTGCTGGTCCAGGCATAGCTGGCCGCCTTGAGGCGGTCGTAGCCCTGCTCCATCTTGATCGCCATCATCTCCACGGCAATGATCGCGTCGTCCACCAGCAGGCCCAAGGCCAGCACCAGCGCGCCGAGGGAGATCTTGTGCAGGCCGATGCCGAAGTAATGCATGGCGGCAAAGGTCATGGCCAGCACCAGTGGGATGGCCAGCGCCACCACCAGGCCAGTGCGCAGGCCCAGCGAGAAGAAGCTCACCAGCAAGACGATGACCAGGGCCTCGACCAGCACCTGGACGAACTCGCCCACGCCGGCCTTCACCGCCGCTGGTTGGTCCGACACCTTGCGCAGCTCCATGCCGGCCGGCAAGTTGTGCGCCAGGCGTTCGAACTCGCCTTCCAGGGCCTTGCCCAGTACCAGGATGTCACCGCCGTCTTTCATCGACACGGCCAGGCCAATGGCATCCTCGCCCATGAAGCGCATGCGCGGTGCGGGTGGGTCGTTGAAGCCACGGTGCACCTCGGCGACATCACCGATACGGAAGGTGCGATCACCTACCCGAATAGGGAACTGGCGGATCTGCTCGACGCTGTCGAAACGCCCGCTCACGCGCAATTGCAGGCGCTCGCTGGGGGTCTCGAAGAAGCCGGCGGTGCTCACCGCGTTCTGCTCTTGCAACGCCTTCTGCACGGCCTCCAGCGGCACGCCAAGGGTGGCCAGCTTGAGGTTGGACAGCTCGATCCAGACCTTCTCGTCCTGAAGGCCGATCAGCTCGACCTTGCCCACATCCTTGACCCGCTGCAGCTGGATCTGGATACGGTCGGCGTAGTCCTTGAGCACCGCATAGTCGAAGCCCTCGCCGGTCAGCGCATAGATATTGCCGAAGGTGGTGCCGAATTCATCGTTGAAGAACGGGCCCTGGACTTCCGGCGGCAAGGTGTGGCGGATGTCCGCGACCTTCTTGCGGATCTGGTACCACAGCTCGGGGATGTCCTTGGAATGCAGTGAGTCGCGGGCCATGAAGGTGACCTGCGATTCGCCGGGGCGGGAGAACGAGACGATCTTCTCGTACTCGCCGGTTTCCATCAGCTTCTTCTCGATGCGCTCGGTCACCTGGCGCGACACTTCTTCAGCGCTGGCGCCGGGCCACAGGGTGCGGATGACCATGGCCTTGAAGGTGAACGGCGGGTCCTCGCTCTGGCCGAGCTTGGTGTAAGACATGGCGCCGATGGCCGCCAGCAGGATCATCAGGAACAGGACGATCTGGCGGTTGCGCAGCGCCCAGGCAGAAAGGTTGAAACCCATCGGGACTTACTCCTTGGCCGTCAGGTTCACTACACGGTTGCTGCGGTCCACGGGGCGTACCTCTTGGCCCTCGCGCAATACATGGCCACCGGCGGCGACCACCCAGTCCCCCGGGGCAAGGCCCTCGAGCACCGGCACACTGTCGCTGCCATAAGCCCCCAGGCGCACCGGCGCCCGCTCCAGGCGGCGGTCCTTGTTCACCCGCCAGACATAGGCCTGGCCGTTTTCCGCTGTAACTGCCGACAGTGGTACCGCCAACGGGATCTGCCCATCATGGGCGATGTACACCCGGGCGCTCTGGCCCAGTTCGGCCGGCGTGGCGGCGCTGGTAAAGGCGATGCGCGCCGCGAACGTGCGCGAACGCGGGTCGGCAGCCGGCGACAACTCGCGAATGCGCCCCTGGAAGCGTTGTTGCGGGTGCGACCACAACTCCACGCTCACCGATTGGCCCACGGCAAAGCGCGCGAACTGCTGCTCCGGCAGGCCGATGGCCACTTCCCGTTCGCCGTCGGCGGCGAGGGTGAACACGGTCTGCCCGGCGGCGACCACCTGGCCCACTTCAACCTGGCGCTTGGCGATCACCCCGGCCTGCGGCGCACGCAGCACGGCATACTCGGCCTGGTTGCCGGCCACGTCGTACTCGGCCTTGGCCTGCTTCAAGCGAGCAAGGCCTGCACGGTAGAGGTTTTCGGCGTTGTCGTACTGGGAGTGGCTGACCATCTGCCGCTCCAGCAGCTTCTGATAACGGTCGCGCTCGGCACGCACCAGCGACAGGTTGGCTTCGGCAGCGGCCAGCTGGGCGCGGTTGGCTTCCAGTTGCAGGCGCACGTCTTGCGGGTCCAGTTCGGCCAGCGGCTGGTCGGCCTTGACCCGCTGCCCCTCTTCGACCAGGCGCTTGCTGACCTTGCCGCCAATGCGGAAGGCCAGCTCCGGCTCGAAGCGCGCACGCACTTCACCCGGGTAACTGTCTGCAGCGGCTGCGGCCGGCTGCGGCTGCACCACCAGCGCCGGGCGCGGCGCGGCAGGTGGGGCGGCTTCCTGACCGCAGGCCGCCAGGAACAGCACGGCGGCAGCGGGCAGAGCGATGGACAAGGCATGGCGCAACATGATGAATCCTTTCGCGGAGGGCACTTCGAATATTTGTACTGACGGGTATATTAAGTCAGGCAAGCGATGGCGGGAAGCTGGCGGCACAAAGAAATTCAGCTGGTTTTCCAGCCGCTAAACGCTGTTGCCCGGCCCACAGCCAATCAACAACTTGCCCCGCCCCGCCACAGTCAAACACCGCTGGAACACATCGCAAGCCCCGCCCCACGGGCCTTCCACTGCCCGGCACGACCTGTGCAATCACCGGTACCTAACACCCTCGTTCATGTACTTGGAGTATTCCGATGACTGCCCTCGAACAGCACCTTCCAGCCCAAGCCAACGGCACCGACTACACCCGACTGGCCGCCCGCTTCCGGCCTATCTTCGCCCGCATTGCCGACTCCAGCGTGGAACGCGAGCGCAACCGCACCCTGCCCTACGAACCCATCCAGTGGCTCAAGGAGGCCGGCTTCGGCGCCGTGCGCGTGCCCGTCGAACAGGGCGGTGGCGGCGCCTCCTTGCCGCAGTTGTTCCAGCTACTGATCGAGCTGGCCGAAGCCGACTCCAACGTGCCCCAGGCCCTGCGCGGTCATTTTGCTTTCGTCGAAGACCGCCTCAACGCCCACGCCAGCGCACCACAGGATGTGTGGCTGCAGCGCTTCGTCGCCGGTGACCTGGTGGGTTGCGCCTGGACCGAGATCGGGGCGGTGAAAATTGGCGATGTCATCACCCGCGTTTCACGCCTGGGTGAGCAGTGGGTAGTCAACGGCACCAAGTACTACAGCACTGGCAGCCTGTTCTCCGACTGGATCGACCTGTTCGCCCGGCGCGACGACACCGGCGCCGATGTGATCGCCGCCATCCGCACTCAGCAGCCCGGTATCCGTCAGCGCGATGATTGGGACGGTTTCGGCCAGCGCACTACCGGCAGCGGTACCTCGGTGTTTGAAAATGCCGTGGTCGAGGAAGAGAACATCATCGATTTCGCCACCCGCTTCAAATACCAGACCGCGTTCTACCAACTGGTGCTGCTGGCGGTGATCACCGGCTCCGGGCGTGCCGCCGTGCGCGACTTCAGCCAGGAAACCCGCAAGCGCACCCGGGTGTTCAGCCATGGCAACGGCGCTGCCGTCAGCCAGGACCCACAGGTGCTGCAAGTGATCGGCAAGGCCTCGGGCCAGGTGTATGCCGCCGAAGCCGCGACCCTGCGCGCCGCCGAGGCCATCCAGCAGGCCTACCTGGCACGCTTTTCCAATGATTCGGCCGCTGAGCAGCAAGCCAATCTGGTTGCCGAGCTGGAATCGGCCCAGGCGCAAGTGGCCGCCATCGACCTGGTACTGCGCGCCACCAGCGACCTGTTCAATGCCTTGGGCGCTTCCACCACCAGCACCAGCCGCCAGCTCGACCGCCACTGGCGCAACGCCCGCACGGCGGCTTCGCATAACCCGGTGATCTACAAGGAGCGGATTATCGGCGACTGGCAGGTGAACGGTACCGAACCACCGTATGTGTGGCAGATTGGTGGGGGTGCCAAGCAGTCCTGAGTCATCGCACTGGGGCTGCTGCGCAGCCCATCGCAGGCAAGCCAGCTCCTACAGTGACCGCACGTGTCTGAAGATCTGCGCAATACCTGTAGGAGCTGGCTTGCCTGCGATGGGCCGCAAAGCGGCCCCGGCTATTTCAGACAGGTTCGGCTTGACGGCCAAGGTCGCGGTAGCCAGCCGCCGGGTGGCTGGCCGGCAGCCGTGGGCCGTCGCCGAACAGTTTCTCGCGCAGGGTGCCAGGGCGATATTCAGTCTTGTAGGCGCCGCGTTGCTGCAGCTCCGGCACCAGCAGCTCGACCACGTCACGGAAGGTTTCGTGGGCCAGGGCATAGGTCAGGTTGAAGCCATCGACATCGGTTTCTTCAACCCAGGCCTGCAGTTCGTCCGCCACGGTTTGCGCGCTGCCGACGATCAGTGGGCCAAAGCCGCCGATGCCGACCCAGTCGGCCAACTCCTGCACCGTCCACTGCTTGTTCGGGTCGGCGGTGGAAAACGCTTCCACAGCCGACTGGATGGCGTTGGTGTGGATATGCTCCAGCACCTGGTCGGGCTGGTACTCGCTGAAGTCGATGCCGGTCCAGCCAGAGATCAGCGCCAGGGCGCCTTCGTAGCTGGCGTAACTTTTCAACTCCTGCCATTTGGCCTGGGCCTTGGCGTCGGTCTCGTCGACGATCACCGTCTGCATGTTGAAGATCAGCACCTTGCGCGGGTCGCGCCCCGCCTCGGCAGCGCGGCGACGAATATCGGCCACGGTCTTTTTCAGGATGACCTTGGACGGCGCAGCGACGAACACGCATTCGGCGTGGCCGGCGGCAAAATTTTTGCCGCGGCTGGACGCCCCTGCCTGATACAACACGGGCGTGCGCTGCGGCGAAGGTTCGCAGAGGTGGATACCCGGAACCTGGAAGTGCTTGCCCTGATGGCGGATCTCGTGGACTTTGCGCGGGTCGGTGAACAGGCCGGTTGCACGGTCACGCACCACCGCATCGTCCTCCCAGCTGCCTTCGAGCAGCTTGTACAGCACCTCCAGGTATTCGTCGGCGAAGTCGTAGCGGGCATCATGGTCGCTCAGCGCTTTCTGCCCCAGGTTGCGTGCGCCGCTGTCGAGGTAGGAGGTGACGATGTTCCAGCCGATGCGGCCCTTGGTCAGGTGGTCCAGGGTCGACAGCCGCCGAGCGAACGGGTACGGGTGCTCGAACGTCAGCGAGGCGGTCAGGCCGAAACCCAGGTGCTCGGTAACCAGTGCCATGGGCGTGATCAGTGCCAGCGGGTCGTTCACCGGCACCTGGGCCGCCTGACGGATGGCGGCATCGCCATTACCGCCGAGTACATCGTAGATGCCGATCACGTCAGCGATGAAGATGCCGTCGAACTTGCCGCGCTCCAGCAGCTTGGCCAGGTCGGTCCAGTACTCCAGGTCCTTGTACTGCCAGGCGCGGTCCTTGGGGTGGCGCCATAAGCCGGGCGACTGGTGGCCGACACAGTTCATTTCGAAGGCGTTCAAACGAATTTCACGTGGCATGGGGACTCCTGCTCGATAGGCTCGGCACCCTTTTCAGATGCCCTTGCAGCTTTGTGAACACGATTCATGCCAACAAAATAAACTTTATAAATCAGTAACTTATGCATATTTAAAACAGCACTGGTGCCTGACTGACGACATCACTGTCGATCAACTGTCCGCTGGCAGACAGCAGCCATTGTGACCTGGTTTTAGCCGGATCGCGCCTGACCCGTTAAGATGGGCGTTCTTCAACCAGATGCAGACCACAATGTCCAACGACGCACCCATCGGCCCGGGCCGGCCCAAGGACCTGGCCAAGCGCGAGGCGATTCTCGAAGCGGCCAAGACGCTGTTCCTCAGCCTTGGCTACGCCAACACCAGCATGGATGCGGTCGCTGCGGCGGCAGGTGTTTCAAAGCTCACCGTTTACAGCCACTTCACCGACAAGCAAACCTTGTTTTGCTCGGCGGTCATGGCCACCTGCCAGATCCAGTTGCCTGACCTGCTGTTCGAGTACCCCGAGGGCGTCGCGGTGGAAGAGGTGCTGCTGACCATTGCCCGTGGCTTCCAGGCACTGATCAGCAGTGACGAGGCGGTCAAGCTCAGCCGCCTGATCATGGCCCAGGGCAGCCTGGACCCAAGTTTTGGCGAGTACTTCTACGAGGCCGGGCCCAAGCGCGTGCTGGCGGGGATGGAAGCGCTGCTGCGCGGGGCACACGAGCGCGGGCTGCTGCGCATCGACAACCCGCTGCATGCGGCGGAGCACTTTTTCTGCCTGGTCAAGGGTGCGCCGGATTACCGGTTGCTGCTTGGGTGTGCGGGGCCGCTGGAGGGCGACGAGGCCGAGGCGCATGTGCGCGAGGTGGTGGGGGTGTTCCTGCGGGCGTTCCAACCCTGAAGCTGTGGGCGTGGGAGTGGGCACGCCCGCTCCCACCATGGCCGGATTGACCGACCCTATAGGGTGAATCAGGTTTTCAGCGCTTTCTTCGGGTAAATGTCATACCGGCTCGACTTGCCTTCCAGGCTATGGCTTGGCTTCGGCCCGTCGATGATCGGTGCCTTGCGCGGGCGCTTCACCACCACCCGGTGGCTGGCCAGCGCCAAGGCCGCCTCGAGCAGCGCCGGGGCATCCAGGTCATCGCCCACCAATGGCCGGAACACACGCATTTCCTTTTTCACCAAGGCGCTCTTGTCCCGATGCGGGAACATCGGGTCAAGGTAGATCACCTGCGGCGCCTCCCCTTCCCAACTGCGCATGCGCTCGATGGCGTTGCCAGTCAGCAGCCGCATGCGCCCGACAATCGGCCCTACTTCTTCATCCGCGCGCGCCCGCGCCAGGCCATCCTCCAGCAGCGCGGCAATCAGCGGCTGGCGTTCGATCAGGGTCATCTGGCAGCCAAGGCTGGCCAGCACGAACGCATCCTTGCCCAGCCCCGCCGTGGCATCCAGCACTTGTGGCCGCACGCCCTGGGCGATGCCGACAGCCTTGGCGATCATCTGCCCATTGCCACCGCCAAACTGGCGCCGGTGCGCGGCCTGGCCTTCGACGAAGTCCACTCGCACCGGGCCAGGTGCCTGCGGCCCCAACTGCTGGATCTGCAAACCATCAGCGCCGACCTGCACGGCGAAATCAGCAGCCTCGTCGTGCAGCGGCAGCGCGAGGCGCTCGGCCCACGCAGCGGCTTGCGCCTCGAATTCAGCCGACAACGCCTCGACTCGGATACCTGTGCCCTGCTCTTCCATCACGTACACCTGAAAATTGAACCCCGCCATTAATGTATCGGCCGTCACAGCCGATACAGGCAATATCCCGCTATTCTGCCAGAGCACAACGCGCGCGACTGCCATGTCAGATACTCTTCCCATCGGCTTGACCTATTTGTCGCCTGTCGGCAACTACAGTCAGCACAACACCCAGGCACTCGGGGGCGTCAGCCACCTGTGGCAGGATTTTTTCGCCCGGGCCATGGCCGAGCAACAGGAAGAGCCGGTAGACAGCGTCAGCCAGTCGTTCGTGCAGTACGACCACGACAGCGGTGAACCCATCGGCGGCGCCCGTGCACTGGCCATGATCGACGCCCAGCGTGCCTGCCCGGTGCAAGACACCGTGGTAGCACCGCCCGAGCCACTGTTCCTGCCCAAGGCAGAGCTCGAAGCCAAGCTGCTACCGCCCGCCCCAGAGCCGTTCAGCGCCATCGAACTGATCGAGCAGCAGCGCCAGCTCGACATTGACAACAGTTGGCTACGCCCGGTGGTGATGAGCCAGGGCCAACCCATTGCCGAGCCAGGCCCAGGCCCTGCTCCAAGGTCTCTGTTCCTGCCTATCGCCGAGTTCGAAACCCACCTTCTGGACCCGGCGCCCGAACCGTTCGACGACGCTACCCTGGCCAAACAGCAGAACGACCTGGCGTTCGACATGCACTGGGCGCGCCCGGTGGTGCTGAACAACGTTCGCGCTCACGCCTGAGCAAGGGCACACCCGCCAGCCAGCAGCGCCAGCACTCCCCTTGTCAGCGGCGGAACAGGTCGTTGAGCTGGGCGAAGGGCAGTGCCTGCTCGCCGTAGCCGAACGTGCCCTCATCGCGGATTTCCAGTGCGGCCCGGTGCAAGGCCCCGAGTGCGGCACGGGCCAGAGACGAGCCCACGCTGATGCGGCGCACGCCCAGGTCCTGTAGCTGGTTCACGCTCAACGGCACGCCCGCCATGCCCATCAGTACATTCACCGGCCGCGGCGCGACTGCCTGCACCACCGCGCGGACTTCCTCCACGGTGCGCAGCCCTGGGGCATAAAGAACGTCGGCACCGGCCTCGGCATAGGCCTGCAGGCGCAGGATGGTGTCGTCCAGGTCCATGCGACCATGCAGCAGGTTTTCTGCCCGTGCGCACAAGGTGAACGGGAATGGCAGGCTACGCGCAGCCTGCACAGCGGCGCGCACGCGCTCCACGGCCAGGCCTAAGTCGTAGATGGGCGCATCGCTGCGGCCACTGGCATCTTCGATGGAGCCGCCTACCAGGCCAGTTTCGGCAGCACGCAGGATGGTCTGAGCACAGGCTTCAGGCAAGTCGCCAAAGCCGTTCTCCAGGTCGGCAGCTACCGGCAATGCGGTGGCATCGACGATCTCGCCGGCATTGTCCAGGGTATCGTCCAGGCTCAAGGCCCCTTCGGCATCCGGGCGGCCCAGGCTGAAGGCCAGGCCGGCGCTGGTGGTCGCCAGCGCTTCGAAGCCCAGGCTCGCCAGCAACTTGGCGGACCCGGCATCCCACGGGTTGGGGATGACGAACGCACCGTCGCGCTCGTGTAGCGCCTTGAAGGCTTCGGCTCGCAGGGTTTGCACATCCATGGTTCAACCTCCGGCAGTCAGGGAAAAGTCAGAGTAGCCCCAGTTGTTCGACCTCGGGCGCGCGCGGCAATTCCGGCAAGGGTGCAAGGCCCGGCAAGCGTGCCATCAGCCGCTGGTGAAAGCGTTGAGCCAACGCCGCTGCCAAGCGGTTGTCCGAGGTGTGCAGGAAGATGTAGGGGCTGCGTCCTTCTTCGATCCACCCAGCCACCTTGTCCACCCAAGGTGTGAGAAACGTCTCGTTGGCATCCAGTTCCGGATGGCCGATAAAACGCACCTGCGGGTGCTGGCTGAAGGCTGCAGGGCGTGGCGGCACCTTGGGCTTTTTCGACTGCGCATGCAGCACGGCAGGGTCGCGGGAGGTGCAACTGAACAGCGCACGCGGGTCGAGGCAGATACGCTCGATACCGCGTTCGTGCAACAAGCGGTTGAGCAGGCGCTCTTCATCGCCCTTGGCGAAAAAGGCCTGGTTGCGCACCTCCACCGCCACTGGCACGGCGATTTCATCGAGGAAGTGGCAAAGCTCGCCCAAGCGTGCAGGGCCGAATTGAGCCGGAAGCTGCAGCCAGTATGGCGATACGCGCTGGCCCAGCGGGGCCATCAGCCGGGTGAAGTCAAAAGCTGGCTCAAGCTGATCACGCAGGTCGCCCTCGTGGCTGACGTCCCTTGGAAACTTGGCGGTAAAGCGAAAGTGCGCGGGCATCACCTGCGCCCAGCGGGCAATGGTGCCGGCGGCGGGGCGTGCGTAGAACGTGGTGTTGCCTTCGACGGCATTGAACACTTGGCTGTAGAAACCAAGCATTTGATTACTGTTGGCGTCAGCGGGGTACAGGTAGTCGCGCCAGGCGTTTTCGCTCCACGACGGGCAACCGAGAAAGTAAGGCAGTGGTGATGGATTCATCCACTAAATGTACAGGTCGAGCCCCAGTACTTCCATGTCCCAGTCGGTAAAACCGGCGGTGCTCAGGTAGCTGGCCAGTGCAGTGGCGGTGCGCCGGTCACGGGCGCGGGGGAACACCATGTCCTGCTGACGGGCTGGCAGGCCACCGCTGCGGCGGCGGGCGCTGGCTTCCTGCGGGGCGGCTTCGGCCTCTTCGATCACCTCGGCGTCGTCGATGGCCTCGTCGCGCACCGCTGCCTTGCGCGCAGGGCGCTTGACCGGATAGGACTGCGATGAGAAACCGTCGATACGCATGGCATGAGCACTCAGGACCAATGATGGCAATTTAGCAGCATCAGAGTTCCGTCGCTAATGCTTGAGTGATAACTGGACCACAGATCGCACAAATGGTTTTAGCGTGATCGGCGATAACCGACGAACAGCACTCACTGTTTCTTGGGCGTAGCCACATTATCGCGCAGATAGACCGGTTGCGCCTGCTCGGCGACGATTGCCTCGCCACGTGCCCAGGCGAAGCTGGCCAGGCTGAGCACGTCCAGGGCATTGGGCAAGGCGTTGGCATTGCTGGCCGCCACCTGCACTGCCAGGCGCTCGGCATAGCCCCAGCCGGTACCGGCACCGAACCACTCGCCATGGCTGTCGGCTGGCAACGCAACCTGTTCGGGCGGCAGCACCGCCTCGCGGCCCACCAGGCGCATTTCACCCGCCGTGGCCTGGTAGCAGCCCCAGTACACTTCATCCATGCGCGCATCGATGGCAGCGGCCACCTGCTGCACGCCATGCTCACGCAATGCCCCCTGAGCCAGCGCGGCCAGGTTGGACACCGGCAGCACCGGCCGTTCGAGCGCGAAGGCCAGGCCCTGGACCACGCCAATGGCAATGCGCACACCGGTGAACGCGCCCGGGCCACGGCCAAAGGCGATGGCATCCAGCGCATTCAGTGCCACGCCAGAATCGGCCAGCAGCTGCTTGATCATCGGCAGCAGCTTCTGGGCATGCATGCGCGGAATCACCTCGTAATGGCTGGTTACCTTGCCGTCATGCAACAGCGCGACGGAACAGGCTTCGGTGGCGGTATCCAGGGCCAGCAGGGTGGTCATCGAACGGGTATCCAGGTGCGAATGAAAAAGAGCGGCAGTATAGAGCAGCAGCGGCGTTGTGTCCCGAAGGGGCGCTGTGCGGCCCCAAACGACAACGGCCCGCAAGCGGGCCGTTGTCGAGATACGCAAGGCGCTGGATCAGCTCAGGGCTGCCAGTACCTTGGCGGTGATGGCTTCGACCGAGCCGACACCTTCGATGTGGCTGTACTTCGGCTTCCCAGCATTGGCGGCCGACAGCTTCTGGTAGAAGTCCACCAGCGGCTTGGTCTGGCTGTGGTAGACCGACAGGCGATGGCGAACGGTTTCTTCCTTGTCGTCGTCGCGCTGGATCAGGTCTTCACCCGTCTCGTCGTCCTTGCCTTCCACTTTCGGCGGGTTGTACTGAATGTGGTAGGTGCGGCCCGAGGCCAGGTGCACGCGGCGGCCAGCCATGCGGCCAACGATTTCTTCGTCGTCCACGGCGATTTCGACCACGGCGTCGATGTCGACACCAGCAGCGACCATGGCTTCGGCTTGCGGGATGGTGCGTGGGAAACCGTCGAACAGGCAGCCATTGGCGCAATCAGGCTGGGCGATGCGCTCCTTGACCAGGCTGATGATCAACTCGTCGGAAACCAGCTGGCCAGCATCCATGACTTTCTTCAGCTCCAGGCCCAGCGGGGTGCCGGCCTTGACGGCGGCACGCAGCATGTCACCGGTGGAGATCTGAGGGATACCGAACTTTTCGGTGATGAACTTTGCCTGAGTACCTTTACCGGCCCCGGGAGCTCCCAGCAGAATTACGCGCATCTCGTGCTCCTCAAATTTTTTTATGAAATTCAATGGATTCGGCGACCAGGGCCAAGTCCGGAAAATCGGGTATGACCACAAATCGGTCAGAAGGCTGCTCAAGATACACAGCGCTCGGCAGCCAGACAAGCGTCCCAAAGTTGCAGGAATGCGCCACTTGCGGCTGACCGGGCAGGCGGTTGCGCCCGGCGCAACCACCCTCCCCGACCTTGAGCCGGGTATGCCCGGCACTCGCCAGGCATGGCCCGGGCATGCCCTCAGCCGGTGTTGCGCAACCCGGCGGCGATACCCGCCACGGTCACTAGCAAGGCCTGCTCCAACGGGCTGTCCAGAGCGGCTTCGCGGCTGCGCGAGCGGGCCAGCAACTCGGCCTGCAGGCGGTGCAACGGGTCCAGGTAGGTGTTGCGCAGGCTGATGAATTCCAGCGTCTCGGGGCTGTGCGCCAGTAGCACCGGCTGCCCGGTCAGGCCCAGCACCACCTGGCACGACTGCGACAATAGGTCGCGCAGGTGCGTACCTAAAGGAAGCAAGTGCGGTTGCACTAGACGTTCGTCGTAGGCCTCGGCAATTTGCGTATCGGCCTTGGCCAGCACCATTTCCAACATGTCGATGCGGGTGCGGAAGAACGGCCATTGCTCGCGCATCTGCGCCAGCAACTCACCCTGGCCACGGGCCAAGGCATTGCTCAGCGCGGTTTCCCAACCCAGCCAGGCTGGCAGCATCAGGCGGGTCTGGGTCCAGCCGAAGATCCACGGTATGGCCCGCAGGCTTTCGATACCCCCGGCACGTCGCTTGGCCGGGCGGCTGCCCAGCGGCAGGCGCCCCAGTTCCTGCTCTGGCGTCGACTGGCGGAAGTATTCGACGAAGTCGGGGTTCTCCCGCACCACGCCGCGGTAGGCCTGCACGCCATCGGCGGCCAGTTGGTCCATCACCTCGCGCCAAGCCGGCTGCGGGGGCGGTGGTGGCAACAGCGTGGCTTCGAGCACGGCAGCCAGGTACAGGTTGAGGTTTTGTTCGGCAATGCCCGGCAAGCCGAACTTGAAGCGGATCATCTCGCCCTGTTCGGTAGTACGGAAACGCCCCGCCACCGAACCCGGAGGCTGCGACAGGATCGCCGCATGAGCCGGGCCACCGCCCCGCCCAACCGTGCCGCCGCGGCCGTGGAACAGCAGCAGCTCGACCTGGTGCTCGGCACAGATACGCACCAGGTTTTCCTGGGCCCGGTACTGCGCCCAGGCGGCGGCCGTGGTGCCGGCATCCTTGGCTGAGTCCGAGTAGCCGATCATCACTTCCTGCGGGCCGCGCAGGGCAGCGCGGTAGCCCGGCAGGCCGAGCAGGCGCTGCATCACCGGGCCGGCGTTGTCGAGGTCGGCGAGGGTTTCGAACAGCGGTACCACGCGCATGGGGCGGGTCAGGCCGGCTTCCTTGAGCAGCAGTTGCACGGCCAGCACATCCGAGGCGGCGCCGGCCATGGAGATGACGTACGAGCCCAGCGAAGCCGCCGGCGCAGCGGCGACTTCCCTGCAAGTGGCCAGCACTTCGGCAGTGTCCGCTTGCGGCTTGAAATGCGCGGGTAGCAGCGGCCGACGGTTTTTCAGCTCGGCCTGGAGGAACTCGATGCGCTGCTCTTCGTCCCAATCGGCGTAACGCCCCAGGCCCAGATAGTCGGTGATTTCGGTCAGTGCATCGCGGTGGCGAGCAGCGTCCTGGCGCACGTCCAGGCGGCCCAGGAACAGGCCGAAGGTGACGGCGCGGCGCAGGCAGTCGAGCAGCGGGCCTTCGGCGATCACGCCCATGCCGCATGCGTGCAGCGACTGGTAGCACAGCTCCAACGGCGCAATCAGGTCGCGGTTGTCCATCAGGACGTCGGCACCGGCCGGCTGGTTGCTGCCCAAGGCCGAATGCGCCCAGGCCCGCGTCGCACGCAAACGGTCGCGCAGTTGCTTGAGCACGGCGCGGTAGGGTTCGGCGCTGTCGCCGACACGTTCACGCAAGGTATCGTTGGCCTGCTGCATGGACAGCTCCGCGGCCAGTGCATCGATGTCGCGCAGGAACAGGTCGGCGGCCATCCAGCGCGCCAGAAGCAGCACTTCGCGGGTGACGGCAGCGGTCACGTTGGGGTTGCCATCACGGTCCCCCCCCATCCACGAGGCAAAGCGGATCGGCGCGGCCTCCAGCGGCAAGCGCAGGCCAGTGGCCTCCAGCAGGGCCTTGTCGACCTTGCGCAGGTGGCTGGGGATGGCGTGCCACAGCGAATGCTCGATCACCGCGAAGCCCCACTTGGCTTCGTCTACCGGCGTGGGTCGGGTGCGGCGGATTTCTTCGGTGTGCCAGGCTTCGGCGATCAACCGACGCAGCCGTTCGCGGACCTGTTGGCGTTCGGCAGGCGTCAGGTCGCGGTGGTCCTGCGCGGCCAGTTGGCCGGCGATGGCGTCGTATTTCTGGATCAGCGTACGGCGAGCGACTTCAGTAGGGTGAGCAGTGAGCACCAGCTGGATGTCGAGCTTGGCCAATTGCCGGGCCAGGGCATCGTTGCTGTGGCCGGCCTGCTTGAGGCGCGCCAGCAACTCGGGCAGTACCCGCGCTTCGAACGGTTCGGGCTGATCGGCGTCGCGGCGGCGGATCAACTGGTACTGTTCGGCCATGTTGGCCAGGTTGAGGAACTGGTTGAAGGCTCTGGCCACGGGCAGCAGGTCTTCTTCGGCCAGGTCCGCCAAGGTCGAGCTCAGTTGCTCGCCGGGGCCGCGCCGGTCGGCCTTGGCACTGTGGCGAATGTCCTCGATCTTCTGCAGGAACGCATCGCCATGCTGCTGGCGAATGGTTTCGCCAAGCAGCTCTCCCAACACATGGACATCTTCACGCAAACGCACATCGATATCGGTCATTGGCCCTCTCTTTGGCGCGGCTCTGGCGCACTCCTGTACACAACTCTGCCGAAGAGTGCCCCCAGCCGAGCAGCCATGGCAAGCCGTGATCAGCCAAAGCAAACTAAAGTGAAAGCACAGCACTCCCATGCCATGCAGCCTTATCAGGCGTAACCAGAGGTCATCATGAAAATCCGTGAGCTCGCCCAGCACTGGGAACAAAATGCCGCTGGCACTCTAAGCCGCACAGGCCATGTCCTGCACCTTGACCTGGAGTCCGAGGCGCGGCTGGCCGCACTGATCGATATGTACCCCAAGCGCACCGCCGAGGAATTGCTCGGTGAACTGGTGGCCGCTGCCCTCGAAGAATTGGAGGCCAGTTTCCCTTATGTGCAAGGCCGCCAGGTCATCGCCACCGACGAAGAAGGCGACCCGCTGTACGAAGACGTCGGCCCTACACCACGCTTTCTTTCCCTGTCGCGCCAGCACCTGCACAGCTTGAGCAACACCGCTGTCGACAGCGAAAAATAACCCGCCTCCTACGTTCCGGGCCCCTGAAAGGCCCGGAATACCGCCTTCGGCCGAGAAAGTTCCAGTAAATCCTCGCTGACCAAACAGTCAGAAATAAATCCACGCCCAGCGCATTTTTTTCTGAACCATTCGAAAAACGCTCGAGTCGGAGCCAATAGCCATCACGCTAAAACCCTGCACACAACCCTCGTGCACCGTTCAGCTGAAGCGCGCGGTTTTGTCAGGGATTGAGCGATGGACTGCTACGGACATCGTCGTTATCAGGAGTGATCCAATGGAGCTGACCACCATGAAGACCCGCACCAGCAAACTGTCATCCTCTCATGTGCGCGGGTTCAAGCTGGCCGCGCTGGCCCTCGGCAGTAGCCTGGTCCTGGCCGGCTGTGCGGGCAACCCGCCCACCGAGCAGTATGCCGTTACCCAGTCCGCCGTGAACTCCGCCGTCAGCGCTGGCGGTACCGAGTTTGCCGCCGTGGAAATGAAAGCGGCCCAGGACAAGTTCAAGCAAGCCGAAATCGCCATGCACGACAAGAAATACGACGAGGCCAAGCGCCTGGCCCAGCAGGCCGAGTGGGACGCACGCCTCGCCGAACGCAAGGCCCAGGCGGCCAAGGCCCAGAAGGCCGTGCAGGATGCCCGCCAGGGCGTTCAGGACGTACGTGAGGAAGGCCTGCGCAGCGCTCAATGAGCCCTGCCCCGCCAACCTTAGCCTTCGCACACGATCAAAGGATGAACACTATGCGCAAACACGTCATGATTCCCGCCCTGCTGGCCCTGAGCGTCGGTCTTGCTGCCTGCTCGCACGACCCGAATGCCAACCTGGAAGCGGCCCGCAGCAACTTCTCCTCGCTGCAGAGCGACCCGCAATCGAGCAAGGTCGCGGCACTGGAGACCAAGGACGCTCAGGACTGGCTGAACAAGGCCGACAAGGCCTACATGGACCGTGAAGACCAGAAGCAGGTCGACCAACTCGCCTACCTGACCAACCAACGCGTTGAAGTGGCCAAGCAGACCATTGCCCTGCGTACCGCTGAAGGCGAGCTGAAGAACGCCTCGGCCCAACGCGCCCAGGCCAAGCTGGATGCCCGCGACGCGCAGATCGCCAAGCTGCAGGACAGCCTCAACGCCAAGCAGACCGACCGCGGTACGCTGGTGACCTTCGGCGACGTGCTGTTCGACTTCAACAAGGCCGAACTCAAGAGCAACGCCTACCCGAACATCACCAAGCTGGCGCAGTTCCTCCAGGAAAACCCGGAGCGCAAGGTGATCGTCGAGGGCTACACCGACAGCGTCGGCTCGGCCAACTACAACCAGAGCCTGTCCGAGCGTCGCGCTGGCGCCGTGCGCATGGCGCTGGTGCGTGCTGGCGTGGACCCTGCGCGCATCGTCGCCCAGGGTTACGGCAAGGAGTTCCCGGTAGCGGACAACGGCAGCAACTCAGGGCGTGCGCAGAACCGCCGGGTGGAGGTGACCATCTCCAACGACAACCAGCCGGTGGCACCGCGTACGGTGAGCCAGGTGAACTAGTCCGCCGATAGCGTTATGGGGCCTGCGAGATCGAGCGCCGCCCGCGCGGCGCATCGCGAGCGAAGCTCGCTCCTACATTTGTTTCGGGCCAATTATTCCTGGGGGATTTGCGCGCGAACGCCTTGGCGCATGACTTGATATTGCGTCGTACAAACAAGGCGGTCGCGCGCTCCTGTCACAGGCGTTACTGGCCAAAAACAAACGTAGGAGCGAGCGCAGCTCGCGATGCGCCGCGCGGGCGGCGCTCGATCTCGCCGGCGCTGAAAATGCTACGTCGAACATTCACTGCACCTGCTGCGGGGTTTCCTCGCCCATGCAGCGCACCGCGCGCTTGCGGTTGTCCACCAGCACGCCGGTCAGGCCTTTTTGCTGGGTGTCGAACAGCACCAGCACACCATCGACACACTGGGCCACCTGCGGCGCCGGGTCCAGCGAGACCTTGTAGTCCTCGCCAGGAATGGTCTTGAGCATGGTGAAGTCCTGCAGCAACAGGGCATCCTCGGGTTTGGCGAAATGCAGGTAACCGTAGTACCACAAAGCCCCCACCGTCACGATGATGCTGCCGACGCCTGTCAGGATCAGCGGGATGGCGTTGCGTTCTTCACTCATTGCTTGTTCTTCTCGTCAGGGAAATTGGGCACTTCGGCAAGCCGCCGCAGGCCGTTGAAATGGCTAGGGTCATCGAGGAAACGCAGCATCACCTGGCGCCAGGTCGGGTCGGCGAAGGTCTGCACGTGGCCGCCTCGGGTCAGTTGCAGCACCCGTGGTGGTGGCGCGTGCTGGTACAGGCGAATGCCGTTGTCCATCGGCACCAGGTTGTCGTCGATGCTGTGGAAAAACAGCTTCGGCGGGCTACTCAACCGCTCGATCGAGCGGATCGCGCTGTCGCCGTCCGGCACCAGCCACGACAGCGGCACCTGCAGCGGCCAGGTCATCCATGAGGTGCTGAGGGCATAGCGCCCCACCGCGCGGTAGCTGGCCGGCACACCATCGAACACCAGTGCGCTGAAGCGCTGGCGCTGCTCAGGGTGGGCCGCCAGATAGTGAATGGCCATGGCGCCACCCAGGCTCTGCCCCAGCAGCACCAGCGGCTTGCCCTTGACCTCGGGCGCCTGGTCCAGCCAGGCCATGGCGGCGGCAATGTCCTCGTACACGTCCGGCAGGCTCGGCTGGCCCTGGGACAAGCCGTAACCTCGGTAATCGATCATCAACACCTGGTAGCCCTGCTCCGGCAGCCAGTAGCTACCCCCCAAATGCCCAGGCAGGTTGCCGCCGTTGCCATGCAGGTGCAGCACCGTGCCCTTGACCTCGGCGCCGGCCTTGGCCGGTAGCCACCAACCGTGCAGGCGGATGCCATCAGCCGTGGTCAGGGTGACATCGCGGTATTCCAACTTGGCTCGCTCTGGCGTGAAGGCCTGGCCACGCTCGGGGTAGAACAGCAGGCTACTGCAGCCGCCAAGGCCCAACAGCACCAAGCCCAGGGCCAGCAGGCGGCAGCACTCAGAGAATGTTCGCGTAGTCGGCTTCAATACGGTCCAGGCTCAGGTGGTTGAGGAAGTTGGAGAAGCACATCCAGGCCGACAGCGCGTTAAGGTCGCGGAACTGTTCGGGCAGGTACTTGGGCGGCTCGACCAACCCCTCCTCGACCAGCTGACGCAGGGTGCGCATGTCTTCCAAGGTGGTCTTGCCACAGAACAGCAATGGGATCTGTTCCAGCTTGCCCTTCTTCACGGCCAACTGAATGTAGTTGTAAACCATGATGAAGCCCTTGAGGTAGGACAAGTCCTTGGTGAATGGCAGGCCATTGGGTACCGAGCCGCGGAACACTCGGCTGGCGTTGCTGTAGCTCTGCGCCATCTCGAAGCCCTGCTCGCGGAAGAAATTGAACACCTGGAGGAAATCGGCGCCCTCCTCGACCATGTGGATCGCGCGGGTGCGATTGGTGAGCTTGCGCAAGCGGCTGGGGTAGGAGGCAAAGGCAATCACTTCCATGAGGATGGCCAGGCCTTCCTGGGTCACCGTCGACGAGGGCGGGCCCTTGGCCAGGAAGGTACAGATAGGCTGGTTCTGGCCATTCAGTGTGGTGCCCACGTGCACCAGCCCTTCGTGCACCTCCAGGGCGCGCACGTCGCGGACGTTGAACATGGCGTCGGCGCGCACCTTGATGTAGTCGGCACCGGCCGCAGCATCGGCGACGATGCCATCAGACTCGAATACGCGAATGGTTTCCTCGGCCTCGCCGAACACCTTGTTCAGACGGCGCTGGAGAATGTCCACGGCCTCTTTGGCCGTCAGGTTCTTTGGTTCGTCCTTGAGGTCACCTCGGCCGTCGATGTTGTTCAGGTAGTCGGAGAACATCATGCCGAGGTCGGCCAGGGTCGGGTCACCGGCGTGGAAAGCATCCGAGGCTGCGCCGTACAGCTCCTGGGAGATCAACCCGAAGTCCTCGGTGCCGCGCGCTTCGAGCATGCGCACCACCATGCGGTACTCGCGGCACATGCGCTTCATGATCTGCCCGACCGGGTTGAACTGGCCTAGCTGGCGAATGATGTCGCGCTCGATGCCCTGGAACTCGGCCTTGACCGCGCTGGAGTCGAACGACAGCGGGCGCGACTGGTAGTAGGCGCGGTCAACCGCCGGCGGCTCCTTGCCCTTGGCCTTGAGAAAGCCCTGGCGAATATTGTCGTCCCATTTCACCGCGTCCAAGACCCGGATCGGGGTCTGGGCCGCGACGATGCGGTCGGACAATGCACGAATGGTTTGCTGGTATTCGTCCACCGGGGACTCCTTATCTGCGTCGGCCTCGATCCCTGTAGGAGCAGCCTTGTGCTGCGAAGAGGCCAGTATCGGCAGCAAATATCTTCTGTCTTACCGGCCCTTTCGCAGCACAAGGCTGCTCCTACCGGGATCGCATTGCAATTTCAAACCATGAACAGGCCGGTAACAGGCAACTACTTGCCTGAGCGCTGGAACCGCGCCACCTCGACGAACAGGTCGGAGTTGGCCGGGTCGTCCAGGTAGGCCAGCACCCGGGCCGACGGGCTGTCGATCAGCACGCCGTCGCCGTTGTCTTCCGGCACCTCGGTGCTACGCCCGGTCAGTTCCTTCTTGTCCACCGCCTGCTGCACCTGCTCGACATCCAGGTTGTAGACCACCAGCTCCTTGCCATCGACGATATCGAAACCACCGATCAGGAAATTGCCACCCAGGCGCTTGGGCACGCCGGCCGACAGGTACCAGCGGTTGCCGTGGCGCGACACGGTGAACACGTATTCCTCCGGGGCCTTGCCCTTGGCAGTGGCCACCGCCTTGTAGGCATCGCCACCGCTGCGGCTGATCACCAGTTTCAGCGGCTCGCCCCAGGCGTCCTTGCTGCTCCACTTGCCAAGCAAGGCCTTGGGCGCCGCCTGATTGCTGGGCAAAGGCTCATGGAAGGTCACCAGACAACCGCCCAGCAGCAGGAATGACAGAGTCAACAACACCACACGCCAGGCTTTCATCAGGTTCTCCTTGAAAAGTCGGTCTCGGCTCAGGCCGATGCCAGCACCAGCTGCAGGTATCGGGTAAGCATAGCGAGCATCTGCCCATCGGCTTGCGCGTTCGCATCCTTGAGCAGGCCCTGATATTCCATCTGCTCGATAATCGCCGTCAACATCTGGGCGTCCTGTTCCGGTTGCCGCGAACCCACCACCTGCAGCAATTGCCGGGTGCCGTGCAGCAAAATCTGCTCATGGGCACACACCAGCTCGGCCAGACGCGGGCACAGCAACGCCTCCTGGCGAAAGGCCTGCTCGGCCATCAGGAAGTCGCGGCGGTTCAGCAGTTGCCGCTGGACGTAGTCGGCGGTCATGCGCGCCACTTCGTCAGCCAACCGCGCCCGAGACTGCTGGCTGCCATCGCCCTGGGCCAGCAACTGGCGCAACACCACCTCGGTGTTGGCCCACAACTTGGCCATGTAGGCAGCGCTGCGCTCGACGTATTGGGCGAAGGTATCGGTGAGCAGGTCCTCGATGTCCTTGAAGTAGTAGGTGGTGGCCGACAAGGGCACACCGGCCTCGGCGGCCACCGCACGGTGGCGCACGCCGCGCACGCCATCACGCACGACAATGCGCATGGCGGCGTCGAGAATCAGCTGGCGACGCTGCTCGCTGCCTTGGCGGGCAGTCTTGCGGCCTTGGTATTGCACGCTTTCGGCGACGGCGGTGGCGATGCCGGCGGCGCCTTGGTCAGGCATGGCGGGTGTCACAGGGAATACCTCATGGGCAGTGTTTCATCAGTGCCGGCCTCTTCGCGGGCACGCCCGCTCCCACAGGCCCCCCGCAACCATCAGGTCCTGCGCAAGACCTGTGGGAGCGGGCATGCCCGCGAAGAGGCCAGTACAAACAACATAAAGATTCAGGCAAGAAAAAGCCGCCTCGAAAGGCGGCTCGTTCAAATCACTCAGGCCTGCGGACGCATGTGCGGGAACAGGATCACGTCGCGGATCGACGGCGAGTTGGTCAGCAGCATCACCAGGCGGTCGATGCCGATGCCCTCACCGGCGGTCGGCGGCATGCCGTACTCCAGCGCACGCACGAAGTCGGCGTCGTAGTGCATGGCTTCGTCGTCACCGGCGTCCTTCTCGGCCACCTGGGCCAGGAAGCGCTCGGCCTGGTCCTCGGCATCGTTGAGCTCGGAGTAGGCGTTGGCGATTTCGCGGCCACCGATGAACAGCTCGAAGCGGTCGGTTACAGCCGGGTTGTCGTCGTTGCGACGGGCCAGCGGCGACACTTCGAACGGGTACTCGGTAATGAAGTGCGGCTGCTCCAGCTTGTGCTCGACCAGCTCTTCGAAAATCATCACCTGCAGCTTGCCCAGGCCTTCGTGGCCCAGCACCTTGGCACCGGCCTTCTTGGCGATGTCGCGGGCGCGGTCGACGTCCTGCAGGTCGGCAGCGGTCAGCTCGGGGTTGTACTTGAGGATCGAGTCGAACACCGACAGGCGCACGAACGGCTCGCCAAAGTGGAATACCTTGTCGCCGTACGGCACGTCGGTGGAGCCCAGTACCAGTTGCGCCAGCTCGCGGAACAGTTCCTCGGTGAGGTCCATGTTGTCGCGATAGTCGGCATAAGCCTGGTAGAACTCAAGCATGGTGAATTCAGGGTTGTGACGGGTCGAAACGCCTTCGTTACGGAAGTTGCGGTTGATCTCGAAGACCTTTTCGAAGCCACCGACCACCAGGCGCTTGAGGTACAGCTCCGGCGCGATACGCAGGAACATGGCCATGTCCAGGGCGTTGTGGTGGGTTTCGAACGGCTTGGCGGCGGCACCGCCCGGAATGGTCTGCAGCATCGGCGTTTCGACTTCGAGGAAGTCACGCTCGATGAGGAACTTGCGGATGTGCGAGATCACCTGCGAACGCACACGGAAGGTGTGGCGGGTTTCTTCGTTGACCATCAGGTCGACGTAACGCTGGCGGTAGCGCTGCTCGGTGTCGGTCAGACCGTGGTGCTTGTCGGGCAGCGGGCGCAGCGACTTGGTCAGCAGGCGCACGTTGGTCATTTCGACGTACAGGTCACCCTTGCCGGAACGGGCCAGGGTGCCTTCGGCGCTGATGATGTCGCCCAGGTCCCAGGTCTTGACCGCAGCCAGGGTTTCTTCCGGCAGGGTCTTGCGGTTGACGTAGACCTGAATGCGGCCGGTCATGTCCTGGATAACCATGAACGAGCCACGGTTGAGCATGATACGGCCGGCAACCTTGACCGGGATCGCGGCTGCTTCCAGCTCTTCCTTGGTCTTGTCCGCGTACTGTTTCTGCAGGTCGTTGCAGTAGCTGTCGCGACGGAAGTCGTTGGGGAAGGCGTTGCCCTTGGCGCGCTCGGCGGCAAGTTTTTCCTTGCGCAGGGCGATCAGGGCGTTTTCTTCCTGTTGCA
Organism: Pseudomonas sp. NY11955; assembly: GCF_048068035.1. NCBI lineage: Bacteria > Pseudomonadati > Pseudomonadota > Gammaproteobacteria > Pseudomonadales > Pseudomonadaceae > Pseudomonas > Pseudomonas sp. NY11955. The sequence goes on along the minus strand of NZ_JBLUPS010000002.1, from coordinate 243,731 downwards.
GGTCTTGCGATTCGGTCTTGAGGTCGCTCATGTCGTCATTGTTTCCATCAGGTATTCGTTGCCCTATTCGGGCAGGGCTCGCGATACCGGCGGGTAGCCAGGTATCGCGGCAGTGGAGTGCGGCTTACAGCCCTTGCTTGAGGCTTGCTTCCAGATACTGGTCGAGGTCGCCGTCCAGCACTTTCTGGCAGTCGCTGCGCTCTACGCCTGTGCGCAGGTCTTTGATGCGCGAGTCATCCAGCACGTAGGAGCGAATCTGGTGGCCCCAGCCGATGTCCGACTTGCTGTCTTCCAGCGCCTGCGAGGCGGCGTTGCGTTTCTGCATTTCCAGCTCGTACAACTTGGCCCGCAGCATTTTCATGGCGGTGTCCTTGTTGGCGTGCTGGGAACGTTCGTTCTGGCAAGCCACCACGGTGTTGGTCGGCACGTGGGTGATACGCACTGCCGAGTCAGTGGTGTTCACGTGCTGGCCACCGGCACCGGAGGAGCGGTAGGTGTCGATGCGCAGGTCGGACGGGTTGATCTCGATCTCGACCTTGTCGTCGATCTCGGGCGACACGAACACTGCCGAGAACGACGTGTGGCGACGGGCACCGGAGTCGAACGGGCTCTTGCGCACCAGGCGGTGCACGCCGATTTCGGTACGCAGCCAGCCGAAGGCGTACTCGCCCTTGATGTGCACGGTGGCACCCTTGATGCCGGCCACTTCACCTTCGGAAAGCTCGATGATGGTGGCGTCGAAGCCGCGCTTGTCGGCCCAGCGCAGGTACATGCGCAGCAGGATGTTGGCCCAGTCCTGCGCCTCGGTACCGCCGGAGCCGGCCTGGATGTCCAGGTAGGCGTTGTTCATGTCCATCTCGCCGCTGAACATGCGACGGAACTCAAGCTGGGCCAGGTTTTCTTCCAGGCCTTCCAGCTCGGTCACGACGTCGCCGACGGCGCCTTCGTCATTTTCCTCGACGGCCATGTCGAGCAGGTCCTGGCAATCACCCAGACCGTTGGACAGCTTGTCCAGGGTCTCGACCACCTGCGCCAGCATGGCACGCTCGCGGCCCAGCGCCTGGGCGTACTCGGGCTTGTTCCAGACGTTGGGGTCTTCCAGCTCGCGGTTGACTTCGATCAGGCGGTCATGCTTGTGATCGTAGTCAAAGATACCCCCGAATTGACTGGGAACGCTCGGTGAGGTCCTTGATGGTGTTCAGGATCGGTTGGATTTCCATGGGCTGGCTACTCGCACGAATTCGGTGAAAAGCCTGCGAGTATAACCGAGTCCGCAGCGTGGCGGCAGACCCGTCGGGCGACCATCTGGCTGTAATCGGCCCGTAGGAGCAGCCTTGGGCTGCGAAAGGGCCAGTACGGGCGAAAGGTATCTTTTACCCCTCCCGGCCTCTTCGCAGCACAAGGCTGCTCCTACAAGTACGGTGCAGGCTTGGTCAGGCGATACCCACCTGGTTGCGCCCGCCGTTCTTGGCTTGGTACAGGCCTTTGTCAGCCGCCGAGATCAACTGCCGGCAGTGGCTGCCGATGGTCGGGGTCTGGGTGGCCAGGCCGATGCTTACGGTCAAGTACGAGTCGGCCACCGGTGCGGTATGCGGGACACCCAGGCCCAGCACGGTCTGGCGCAGCTTTTCGGCCACCAAGCGCGCCCCGCCTGGTGAGGTGTTGGGCAATACCAGGGCGAACTCTTCGCCGCCATAGCGCGCCGGCAGGTCGGTCGGCCGCGAGCACGAGCCACGAATGGCTTCGGCCACCTGACGCAAAGCCTCGTCGCCGGCCAGGTGGCCAAAGCTGTCGTTGTAGGCCTTGAAGTAGTCCACGTCGATCATCAGCAACGACAGCTGCTGCTGCTCACGCATTGCCCGGCGCCATTCCAGCTCCAGGTACTCGTCGAAGTGGCGGCGATTGGACAGCCCAGTCAGGCCATCGGAGTTCATCAGCCGCTGCAGCATCAGGTTGGAATCCAGCAGTTGCTGCTGGCTGACCCGCAACGCACGGTAGGCTTCGTCGCGCTGCAGCAAGGTCAGGTAGGAGCGCGAGTGATAGCGGATACGCGCCACCAGCTCGATGGTGTCGGGCAGCTTGACCAGGTAATCGTTGGCCCCGGCGGCAAACGCCGCACTTTTCACCAACGGGTCTTCCTTGGTCGACAGGACGATGATCGGGATGTCCTGGGTCGCCGGGTTGTTGCGGTATTCGCGCACCAGGGTCAAGCCGTCCAGGCCAGGCATGATCAGGTCCTGGAGAATTACCGTGGGCTTGATGCGCATGGCCTGGGCCACCGCCTGGTGCGGGTCGGCACAGAAGTGGAAGTCGATGTTGTCTTCATTGGCCAGACCACGCCGCACCGCTTCGCCGATCATTGCCTGATCGTCGACCAACAACACCATCGCCGAGTTCTCGTTGGTGGTCGCGAAACCTTCGATCGGTAAGTCATTCATACCTGTTCACCCGATCACTACCGGCCTGGCGGCGTGATTCAATACAGTTCGTCATTTTGCGAAAAATTCCGTCAAGCGCCCGGCTATGCGTTCCAGCGGGCGAATTTCCACTGCGGCATCGATGGCCGCGGCAGCTTTGGGCATGCCGTACACCGCGCTGCTGCCCTGGTCCTGGGCAATGGTCAGAAAGCCCTGTTGCCGCATCAGCTTCAGGCCTTGGGCACCGTCGCGCCCCATGCCGGTGAGCAGCACGCCCACGGCATCACCATTCCAGTAACGGGCCACGCTCTCGAAGAACACATCGATCGAGGGCCGATAGATTTCGTTGACAGGCTCGGCAGTGTAGGCCAGTTGGCCATTCTGTAGCAGGCGAATGTGGTGGTTGGTACCGGCCAACAACACCTGCCCCGGCTGCGGCGGTTCGCCTTCACGGGCCAGGCGCACCGGCAGGCCCGCCGCGCTGCTAAGCCATTCGGCCATGCCTGCGGCAAACACCTGATCCACATGCTGGACCAGCACGATGGCCGCCGGAAACGCTGCCGGCAAGCCCTTGAGCAGCACTTCGAGCGCCGCCGGGCCGCCCGCCGACGAGCCGATCGCCACCAGCCCACGACGCTGCGAGGCCTCACGCAGCGGTGCGGCCACCGGCCTTGTGGCGGGGGCGCGCTGCTGACCGACCAGCCAGCCGATATTGAGAATTTTGCGCAACAGGGGCGCCGCCGCTTCGCGGGCATCGCCAGCGCCCAGCGCCGGGGTGTCGACCACGTCAAGGGCGCCATGGCCCATGGCCTCGAACACCCGGTGCACGTTCTGCTTGCGGTCGACCGTGACGATGACGATGGCACACGGGGTCTCGGCCATGATCCGGCGGGTTGCCTCGACACCGTCCATCACCGGCATGATCAGGTCCATGAGGATCAGGTCGGGCAGTTGCTCGGTGCAGCGCTGCACCGCCTCGGCACCGTTGCTGGCCACCCACACCACCTGGTGTGCGGGCTCCAGGGCGACCGCACGGCGTAGCGCTTCGACGGCCATGGGCATGTCATTGACGATGGCGATCTTCATCCCTGAGCACCTCCGATCAGCTCCACCACAGCGTCCAGCAACGCATCGTCGTGGAAGCTGGCCTTTGCCAAATAGTAGTCGGCGCCAGCATCCAGACCACGCCGTCGGTCTTCCTCACGGTCTTTATAGGACACCACCATCACCGGCAGCGACTGCAGGCGCTGGTCGCGGCGCACCAGGGTCACCAGTTCGATGCCGTCCATGCGCGGCATGTCGATGTCGGTGATCAGCAGGTCGAAGTCCTCGCCACGCAGGGCGTTCCAACCGTCCATGCCATCCACCGCCACTGCCACATCGTAGCCGCGGTTGCCCAGCAGCTTGCGCTGCAGCTCACGCACGGTCAGCGAATCGTCGACCACCAGGATGCGTTTTCGGACCACGCCACGGGCACCGCTGCTGCCGCGCTCGACACGCTCCAGGCTGCCGGTGCTGAGCAGTTTCTCCAGCGACCGCAGCAAGTCTTCGACATCGACGATCAGTACCACCGAGCCATCATCGAGCAAGGCGCCGGAGGAAATGTCCTGCACCTTGCCCAGCCTTGGGTCGAGTGGCATCACCACCAGCACGCGTTCGCCCACCAGCCGCTCCACGGCCACGCCGTACAGCTGCTCGCGCTCGCGGATCACCACCACGCGCAGGCTGGCCTCGTCGCTTTGCCCGGCCGGGCGGTTGAGCAACTGGCTGGCCGCCACCAAGCCAATATGCCGGCCTTCGTGCCAGAAGTGCTGGCGCCCTTCGATCTGCACGATCTGCTCGGCGGTCACTTCCAGCGTGCGTTCGATGTGGGCCAGTGGGAAGGCGTAAGCCTCACCGCCCACTTCGACCACCAGGCTGCGTACCACCGACAGGGTCAGCGGTACCTGCAGATGGAAGCGACAACCCTGCCCCGCCACCTGGGTCAGCTCGATCGAGCCACGCAGCTCGCGGATCATGTGTTGCACCGCATCCAGCCCCACGCCACGCCCGGACACTTCGGTGACCTTGTCGCGCAGGCTGAAACCGGGCAGGAACAAGAACGTCAGCAGCTCGGCCTCGCTCATCCGTGCCACCGTGTCGGCCGGCGACAGGGCGCGCTCGACGATGCTGCTGCGCAAGCGCTCCAGATCGATACCGGCACCATCATCGATCAGTTCCAGGCTGAGCATGCCCGCCTGGTGCGAAGCCCGCAGGCGGATCACTCCCTCGTCAGGCTTGGCCGCCAGCAGCCGTCGCTCGGGCAGTTCGATGCCGTGGTCGACAGCATTGCGCAACAGGTGGGTCAGCGGTGCTTCGAGTTTTTCCAGCACATCGCGGTCGACCTGGGTCTTCTCCCCTTCCACCACCAGCCGCACCGGTTTGCCCAGCGAGCGGCCAAGGTCGCGGACCATGCGGCTTTGCCCGGTCAACACATCGGCAAACGGCCGCATGCGGCAGGCAAGCGCCGTGTCGTACAGCAATTGCGCACGCTGGCTGGCCTGCCAGCCGAACTCGTCCAGATCTGCCGCCTGTTGCTGCAGGATCTGCTGGGTTTCCGCCAGCAAGCGCTGGGTTTGCGCCAGGGCTTCGAGCACCTCGCTGCTCTGGCCAACGTCCTCCAGTTGCATACGCAAGCCGTCGAGCGCCTGCATGCCTTGGCCATGCATGCGTTTGAGGCGCTGCAGGGTCGCCAGGTAAGGCTTGAGCCGCTGGGTTTCCACCAGCGACTTGCTGGACAGGTCGAGCAGGCTATTGAGGCGGTCGGCGGTAACACGCAGTACCCGCTCGGCACCTTCGCCAGCGCGCTTGCCAGCCTTGCGCCGTAGGGCGGGTTCAGGTTCAGGCTCGGGTTCAGGCTCCAGCGGTTCGGCTGGCAACACCAACGGCGCGGGCGGCAAGCTTGCCATCGGCGGCTGCTCAGGTACGGGTGCCGCCAGCGGCTGCGCTGGCAGGGTAGCGCCTGGGTCGAGCAGGCTGGCCATTTGCGCCAGAAACACCGGCAGGGTCGCCTGCGCCCCGCCATCGCCTGGTGTGGCGATGCGCATCAGCAGGTCGGTACCCTGCAGCAGCGCGTCGATATGCTCGGCGCTCAACCGCAGGCGGCCTTCCTGAGCCGCCACCAGGCAATCTTCCATGACGTGGGCGACGCTCACGCCAGCATCCACCCCGACGATGCGCGCAGCCCCCTTGAGCGAGTGAGCGGCGCGCATGCACGCCTCAAGCTGGTCGGCCTGGGTGGGGTTGCGTTCCAATGCCATCAGGCCGGCGCTGAGCACCTGGGTCTGCGCCTCGGCCTCCAGGCTGAACAGTTCGAGCAACGATGCGTCGCGCATTTGCTCTGGGGTCATGACAGGCTCCGCTGCACGGCAGACAGTAAGTGTTGATCGTCCAGCACCCGCACGCTGCGGCCGCGCCACTGCAGGACTGCGGCGGTGAAGCGGGTGGCGTCCTGGCCGCTGCCCAGCAGCAGTGGGTCGAGCCGGTGAATACCGTCGATTTCCTCGACGGCCATCACCACCGGCCCTCCTTCGGCGGCCAAAATCAGCATGCGTGGCATCGCCCGCGTGCTACGTTGCTCGGCGCTACCGGCCTGCACACCCAGCAAGTCAGCCAGTGACAGGCACGGTACCAACGCACCGCGCACATTGGCGACACCCTGCAGCAGCCGCGAGCGTTGGTGTGGCAGTGAATGCACCGCCTGCAACGGGGCGATCTCGGCCAGGCAGGCGGTAGCCAGCGCCAGCCACTCTTCGCCCAGGCGGAACAGCAGCATGGAGCAGCCGGTGTTGTCCTCTACCGGCTGCACCGCTGCAGCCGGGTGGTCCTGCATCAGCGCATAGCGGTCGAGCAAGCGCGTGGCCGCAGCGGCATACACCTCGCAATTACGGCAATGGACATGCCGCTCCAGCAGCGGGCACTGCTTGTCGCCGTGCACGCCAATACGGTTCCAGCAGTCGTCGATGTGCGCGTCATCGTCGGCCAGCAACTGCATCGTGGATTCATGGTTCATCGATCAGACTCCCGGCCAGCCCGCGCCGCCCGTTCCTGCAGGCGCCGGGCACCGGCCAGGTCGCCCTGGGCCGCCAGCAAGGCCGCCAGGTGCACCAGCGCCTCGGGGTGTTGAGGCTCCAGGTACAAGGCCTTGCGATAGTGGGTCAACGCCTGCTGCGCATCGCCTTCGGTATCACTGAGCAGTCCCAGCCAGTAGTACACCTGCGCCGACGGTGCGTATTGGCCCAGGTAGCGCTGGCATTCGCCACGGGCCTGCTCGCTGGCACCGGCATTGGCCAGGCGGGCAATGCTGGCCAGCAACTCGCTGGCGCCCTCCTGTTTGTGCTCGCGTGCAGGCGCCGGCCTGGCCGCCACCGGCAGCACACGCAGCGGGCGCGGCAATGGCGCGCTGGGTGGCGGATAACCCGGCGTGGGCAAGGTCGTCAAGGTACGCTTCACAGGTTGGGCGGGAGCCGCTGCCAGCGGCGCGCTGTCGCCCTCCTGGCGCACATAGGCAAACGACTGGGCGATCCCCAGCGGGCGCATGCCCATGCGCGCCAGCAAGCTGCCCTCGGCCGGGCCGATGAACAGCACGCCCTGGGTATGCAACAGGCGCTTGAGCACTTCGAACACGCGCTGTTGCGTCGGCACGTCGAAATAGATCAACAGATTGCGACAGAACACGAAGTCATACAGGCCATCGCGGCTGGTCAAGGCCGGGTCTAGCACGTTGCCCACCTGCAGGCTGACCTGCTGGCGTACCCGCTCATGCACGCGGTGGCCTTCGTCGAGGGCTTCGAAATAGCGCTCACGAAAACCCAGTTCGCGGCCACGGAAGGCATTGCGCCCATACACGGCCTGCCCGGCCTTGGCTACCGAACTGGGGCTGATGTCCATGCCATCGATCAGAAAGGCCCCCGGCGCGATGCCGGCGTCAAGCAAGGCCATGGCCAGCGAATAGGGTTCCTCGCCGGTCGAGCACGGCAGGCTGAGCAAGCGCAGAGGGCGCGCGCCAGCCAACTGGGCCAGGCGTTTATGGGCCAGGCTGGCCAACGCGGTGAAGGATTCGGGGTAACGGAAAAACCAGGTTTCCGGGACGATCACCGCTTCGATCAGCGCCTGTTGCTCATCCGCCGACTGCTGCAGGCGCAGCCAGTAATCGTCCAGGTCCATCGCGCCGGCCGCCACGCAACGCTGGCGCAGCGCACGTTCGACCATGGGCGCGCCAACCGAGTCTACATCCAGGCCAATACGCTCGCGCAAGAATCGGAAGAAACGCTGTTCGTTCATGTAGGCATCCCTGTCGGGTCTTGCGGGTACAGCAATTCGTGCACGGCGTCGGGCAGCAGGTCACTGACTTCGATGCGTTGCAGCAGGCCCTGGGCATCCTGGCGCACCGGGCCCAGGTAAGGCGCTTCGCCGGTGTCCACCCCATAAGGCTGGAACTCATCGGGCTGGCAACGCAGGGTTTCGGTGGCTTGCTCCAGGATCAGGCCAAGTTGCAGGCTGCCACGGTAGTGCACCAGCACCAGGCGGGTGCTGGTGCGTTGCGCCGCTGGCTGGCCAAAGCTCAACGCGGCAAGGTCGATCACCGGCACCAGTTGGCCACGATGGGCGAGGATACCGGCGACCCAGGCGGGTGCCTGGGCGATCGGTTTGAGCGGCTGACGCGGCAGCACCTCGATCACCTCGTGCACACTCAAGGCAAAACGCTGCGCCCTGATGCGAAACTGCAGGTACAACGCCCCCTTGGCGTTATCCGCCTGCGCGGCGGGTTGCAAGTCGTTCATCGCGGTCAGACTTTGAAGCGCGACACGCCGCCACGCAGGCCGGCGGCCACCTGGCTCAGCTCATCGATGGCAAAACTGGCCTGGCGCAGCGACTCGACGGTCTGAGTGCTGGCATCGCTGAGCTGGGCCAGCGCCTGGTTGATCTGCTCGGCACCGGTGGCCTGAGCCTGCATGCCTTCGTTGACCATCAGCACACGTGGCGCCAGGGCCTGCACCTGGTGAATGATCTGGCTGAGCTGCTCGCCCACTTGTTGCACTTCGAACATGCCGCGGCGCACTTCTTCGGAAAACTTGTCCATGCCCATGACCCCGGCCGACACGGCCGACTGGATCTCGCGCACCATCTGCTCGATGTCGTAGGTGGCCACGGCGGTCTGGTCGGCCAGGCGGCGCACTTCGGTGGCAACCACGGCGAAGCCACGGCCATATTCGCCGGCTTTTTCCGCTTCGATGGCGGCGTTGAGCGACAGCAGGTTGGTCTGGTCGGCAACCTTGACGATGGTGACCACCATCTGGGTGATGTTGCTGGCTTTTTCGTTGAGGATACCGAGCTTGGCATTGACCAGGTCGGCGGCGCCCATCACCTGGTGCATGGTCTCTTCCATACGCGCCAGGCCTTGCTGACCGGAGCCTGCCAGGCTGGAAGCCTGGTCGGCGGCTGTCGTCACTTCGGTCATGGTGCGCACCAGGTCACGGGAAGTGGCGGCGATTTCTCGCGAGGTGGCGCCGATTTCGGTGGTGGTGGCGGCCGTTTCGGTGGCGGTGGCCTGCTGTTGCTTGGACGTGGCGGCAATTTCGGTGACCGAAGTGGTCACCTGCACCGACGAGCGCTGCGCCTGGGCCACCAGGTTGGCCAGTGCTTCGGCCATTTCGTTGAAGCCGCTTTCGATGGCACCGAACTCATCCTTGCGGTCCAGGCTCAGGCGCATGCTCAAGTCGCCCGAGCGCAGCTTGTCGAGGGCATGCACGATACGTTGCATGGGCGCGGTGATGGCACGCATCAACAGCAGGCCGCAGATGCCGGCAGCGACGATTGCCAGCAGCAGCGAAACCACCATGCTGCCCTTGGCCGTGCTGACGGCGCTGACGATCTCGTTGGTGGCGGCGTCGGCAGAAGCCCGGTTGTTCTCGATCACTTCATTCAGGTGCTTGCGCCCATCCACCCAGGCCGGGGTCAGCACCTCGACGATCAGCCGTTCGGCTTCGGCGTAGTTGTGCTGGCGGTAGGTATCCAGCACCTGGCTGACGATCTTGAGGTAGTTTTCTTCGAGCTGCACGAAGCTGTCGAAGCGGGTCTGGTCGTCCTTGTCCTGAATGGTGGCCTGGTAGCTGGCCATGTGTTGCTTGAGCCGGTCCTCGAAGCTTTTGAACAGCTCCATGTCGGCTGAAGTGATTTCACGGTGGTTGGACAGGCCCACCAGTTGCTGGCTGGTGACGTAGCTGTCGACCCAGGCACTGCGGATCATCGAGCTGTAGTAGACCCCGGGAATGCTGTCGGTCCCAACCGCCTCTTCGGCGGTTTCGATGGTCACCAACCGCGAGTAGGCGGCCACGATCATCAGCAGCATGATGGCGATGATCACGGCGAAACTTGCCAGGATCCGTTGGCGCAAGGTCCAGTTTTTCACATTCAGCCCTCAGGAATTCACAACGAGCGGGAAAATCGCCGAAGTATAGCCCAGAGGCCTTACAGATTTGATGTGTTTGCCATTAGGAATTTGGTGCCTGTTACACCGAGCGCCGCCCGCGCGGCGCATCGCGAGCGAAGCTCGCTCCTACATTTGTTTCGGGCCAGTATCACCTGTGCCCGCGCGCGCGACCGCCTGGTTTGTTCGACGCGATATCGAGTCATGCGCCAAGGCGTTCGCGCGCAAATCCCACAGGCATAAATGGCCCGAGACAAATGTAGGAGCGAGCTTCGCTCGCGATGCGCCGCGCGGGCGGCGCTCGATCTGATAAGCGCTTACTGTCTTATGACAGGCCCTACAACTGCCCAGCGGCTACCCGCACCTGGCTCTCCAGTTCCTGGCGCAAGCCTGGGTCCAGGCGTAGCTGGCGGGCCAGTTCATCCAGGTAGGCACGCTCCATGAAGTTTTCCTGGTCGACCATCATCACGCTGGCCAGGTACATCTCGGCGGCCATCTCCGGCGTTTGCGCGGCGCGGGCCACTTCGGCCGGGTCCAGCGGCTTGTTCAGTTCGGCATGCAGCCAATGCTGCAATTGGCGGTCGCTGTCCAGGCGGGTGAACTCTCCCTCGATCAGCGCCCGCTCGCGCTCGTCGATATGGCCATCGGGCTTGGCCGCCGCCACCAGTGCCCGCAGCACCGCCTGGCTGTGCTGCTCGGCCTGGGCTGGCGGCAGGCGGTCGACGGTTTGCGGCTCGGCTGCAGCCATCCGCTGGTTGGCCTGCCAGTTGCCGTAGGCCTTGTAAGCCAACACACCCAGCGCGGCCAGGCCACCGTACGTCAGGGCCTTGCCGCCGTACTTACGGGCCTTCTTGCTGCCCAGCAATACGCCCAGAGCGCCCCCTCCCAACAGGCCACCACCTGCGCCGGACAACAAACCGCCAAGCCCACTGGAAGCGCCGCCAGGCTTGTTGCCACCGCCCTGTTTTTCGAGCAGTTGCTGGCCGGATTTCAGGAGTTGATCAAGCAAGCCCCGGGTATTCATTCGCATGACTCCACGCAAGAAGATTCATGCGCCAGAGTAAGGCTTGGTGCAGCACTCGCCATGCAGGGATTTGCTTCCAGATGTTGCGTTAGCTGGCAAAAAGCCAACTAGACTCGATATCGCCAATACCTCGCACCCGCGCACTACGCTTATAACGATTGCTTCACTGCTTGCTTGATGACTGCCCCGAACAAGATCGCCAAGAAGAGGGAACACCATGTCAGTGCACAAGACCGCATTGCTCGGCGCCATGACTGGCGCCGTGCTGGCCAGCGCCAGCCTGCAGGCCGCCGAACCGCCCAAGGCCCTGGGGGCCGGCGAGGGGCGCCTGGACATCGTCGCCTGGCCGGGCTACATCGAGCGCGGTGAAAGCGACAAAGCCTATGACTGGGTGACCGGTTTCGAAAAGGAAACCGGCTGCAAGGTCAGCGTGAAAACCGCCGCGACCTCGGACGAGATGGTCAGCCTGATGACCAAGGGCGGCTATGACCTGGTGACCGCTTCGGGCGATGCCTCGCTGCGGCTGATCGTCGGCAAGCGCGTGCAGCCAATCAACACGGCTTTGATCCCCAACTGGAAAAACATCGACCCGCGCCTGCAGAACGGTGGCTGGTACGTGGTCGACAAGCAGGTATACGGCACCCCCTACCAGTGGGGGCCGAACGTACTGCTGTACAACACCAATACCTTCAAACAGGCGCCGACCAGCTGGAGCGTGGTGTTCCAGCCGCAGGACCTGCCCGACGGCAAGCCGAACAAAGGGCGCGTGCAGGCCTATGACGGGCCGATCTACATCGCCGACGCTGCGCTGTACCTGAAGTCGGCCAAGCCGGAGCTGGGCATCAAGGACCCCTACGAGCTGAACGAGGCGCAATACAAGGCCGTACTGGAGCTGCTGCGCCAGCAGCAACCGCTGATCCACCGCTACTGGCATGACGCCACGGTACAGATGAGCGATGTGAAGAACGAAGGTGTGGTTGCCTCCAGCTCCTGGGGCTACATGGTCAATGGCCTGAAGGCCGAGAACCAGCCGGTGGCCTCGACCATTCCCAAGGAGGGCGCAACCGGCTGGGCCGACACCACCATGCTGCATGCCGAGGCCAAGCACCCCAACTGCGCCTACAAGTGGATGGACTGGTCGCTGCAGCCGAAGGTGCAGGGCGACGTGGCAGCCTGGTTCGGCTCGTTGCCGGCGGTGCCGGCGGCGTGCACCGGCAGCGAACTGCTGGGCGCCGAGGGTTGCAAGACCAACGGCTTCGACAATTTCGACAAGATCGCATTTTGGAAAACCCCACAGGCTCAAGGGGGCAAGTTCGTGCCGTATAGCCGCTGGACCCAGGACTACATTGCGATCATGGGTGGGCGCTGAGGTTGCCTGAATGCCTGATCCGGCCTCTTCGCGGGCACGCCCGCTCCCACAACAGGCGGTGATCAACCTGTGGGAGCGGGCACGCCCGCGAAGAGGCCAGTAAAGGAGAAACATTGATGCCCGGAGCCCACGCATGCCCCTAGCCGTCCAGTTCACCCAGGTTTCCCGCACCTTCGGCGAGGTCAAGGCCGTCGACCAGGTCAGCATCGACATCATCGATGGCGAGTTCTTTTCCATGCTCGGCCCATCGGGCTCGGGCAAGACCACTTGCCTGCGCCTGATCGCCGGTTTCGAACAACCCTCCAGTGGTTCGATCCGCATCCACGGAATAGAGGCGGCCGGCATGCCGCCCTACCAACGTGACGTCAACACGGTTTTTCAGGACTACGCCCTGTTCCCGCACATGAATGTGCTGGACAACATCGCCTATGGCCTGAAGGTAAAAGGCGTGGCCAAGGCCGAGCGCCACAGCCGCGCCGAAGAGGCCCTGGCCATGGTGGCCCTGGCCGGCTACGGCGCGCGCAAGCCGGCGCAGCTGTCTGGCGGCCAGCGCCAGCGCGTGGCCCTGGCCCGGGCGCTGGTCAACCGGCCTCGGGTATTGCTGCTGGACGAGCCGCTGGGCGCGCTGGACCTGAAATTGCGCGAACAGATGCAAGGCGAGCTGAAAAAGCTGCAACGCCAGCTTGGCATCACCTTCATCTTCGTCACCCACGACCAGACCGAAGCGCTGTCGATGTCCGACCGGGTCGCCGTGTTCAACCGCGGCCGTATCGAACAGGTCGACACCCCGCGCAATCTGTACATGAAACCCGCCACCACCTTCGTCGCCGAATTCGTCGGCACCTCCAACGTGGTGCGTGGCGAGCTGGCCATGCAGCTCAACGGCAGCCCGGCGCCGTTCTCCATCCGCCCCGAGCACATCCGCCTGGGCGACCTTGTGGTCACCAGCCACGAAGTGCAGGTAAGCGGCCTGCTGCGCGATATCCAGTACCAGGGCAGCGCCACCCGCTACGAGCTGCAGTTGGACAACGGCCAACTGCTGGCCGTCAGCCAGGCCAACGACCGCTGGCAGACACAGGCGCAGGCCTGGCAGCCTGGGCAACGGCTGCAGGCGCACTGGCCCCGCGAAGCGATGACGGTGCTGCAGGAAACCGAGGGCCGCTGACATGAGCACACTGCGCGGCCTGTCCAACCTGCTGTACCGGCGCCCCAACCTGTACCTGGCATTGCTGTTGATCCCACCGCTGACCTGGTTCGGTGCGATTTACCTGGGTTCGCTGTTGAACCTGCTGTGGCAGGGTTTCTATACCTTCGACGACTTCACCATGGCGGTCACCCCGGACCTGACCTTGGGTAACTTCGCCGCGTTGTTCAACCCGTCGAACTTCGACATCATCCTGCGCACCCTGGGCATGGCGGTGGCCGTATCGCTGGCCAGCGCGGTGCTGGCCTTCCCCATCGCCTACTACATGGCGGGCTACACCAGCGGCAAGACCAAGGCGTTTTTCTACATCGCGGTGATGATGCCGATGTGGGCCAGCTACATCGTCAAGACCTACGCCTGGACCCTGCTGTTGGCCAAGGGCGGCGTGGCCCAGTGGTTCGTCCAACTGTTGCACCTGGATGCCCTGTTGCAGGCGGTGCTGGCCGTGCCGGGCGTGGGCGGCAGCACGTTGTCGACTTCGCACCTGGGGCGCTTTCTGGTGTTCGTGTACATCTGGCTGCCGTTCATGATCCTACCGATCCAGGCCTCGCTGGAGCGCTTGCCACCGTCGTTGCTGCAGGCTTCGGCGGACCTCGGCGCACGGCCAGGGCAAACCTTCGTGCAGGTGATCCTGCCGCTGTCGATCCCCGGCATCGCCGCCGGCTCGATCTTCACCTTTTCGCTCACCCTGGGCGATTTCATCGTGCCGCAGCTGGTCGGCCCACCCGGCTACTTCATCGGCAGCATGGTCTATGCCCAGCAAGGGGCGATCGGCAACATGCCGATGGCCGCCGCGTTCACCTTGGTGCCCATCGTGCTGATCGCGGTGTACCTGTCCATCGTCAAGCGCCTGGGGGCCTTCGATGCACTCTGAAAAAGCGTCTGCGGGGCTGCGCCTGGCGGCCTGGGGCGGGTTGCTGTTCCTGCACTTCCCGATCCTGATCATCCTCCTGTACGCCTTCAACACCGAAGACGCGGCGTTCAGCTTCCCACCCAAGGGTTTTACCCTGAAGTGGATCGGTGTGGCCTTCGCCCGGCCTGATGTGCTCGAAGCGATCAAGCTGTCGCTGCAGGTGGCCTGCCTCGCCACGCTGATCGCCCTGGTACTTGGCACACTGGCTTCGGCGGCGCTGTACCGGCGCAGCTTTTTCGGCAAGGAGAGCATTTCGCTGATGCTGATCCTGCCCATCGCCCTACCCGGCATCATCACCGGTATCGCCCTGCTCTCAGCGTTCAAGACCTTGGGGATAGAGCCTGGAGTGTTCACCATCGTGGTTGGCCATGCCACGTTCTGCGTGGTGATCGTCTACAACAATGTGATTGCCCGCCTGCGGCGTACTTCGCAGAGCCTGATCGAAGCCTCGATGGACCTGGGTGCCGACGGCTGGCAGACCTTCCGCTACATCATCCTGCCCAACCTCGGCTCGGCGCTGCTGGCGGGCGGCATGCTGGCCTTTGCCTTGTCGTTCGACGAAATCATCGTCACCACCTTTACCGCCGGCCACGAGCGCACGCTGCCGATCTGGCTGCTCAACCAGCTCAGCCGCCCGCGTGACGTACCGGTGACCAACGTGGTCGCCATGCTGGTGATGCTGGTGACCATGCTGCCGATTCTTGGCGCCTATTACCTGACCCGGGGCGGCGAAAGCGTCGCGGGCAGTGGCAAATGACCCTGGAGGAGCCCCCGATGCAAACGCAGATGCTGATCAATGGCCAACTGGTCGCTGGCCAAGGCCCAGCCTGGACCGTGCTCAACCCGGCGCTGGGCAGCGCCCTGGCGCAGATCAACGAAGCCACCGAGGCCCAGGTGGACAGCGCCGTGCGCGCTGCCGACCAGGCTTTCGACAGCTGGTCGCAAACCAGCCCCAAGGACCGCTCGCAAGCCTTGCTGGCGCTGGCCGATGCCATCGAAGCCCATGGCGATGAGCTGGCCCGGCTGGAATCGCAGAACTGCGGCAAGCCGCTGAGTGCCGCACTGAATGACGAAATCCCGGCGATTGCCGATGTGTTCCGTTACTTCGCCGGTGCGGCGCGCTGCCTGGGCGGTTCGGCAGCGGGTGAATACCTGCCAGGCCACACCTCGATGATCCGCCGCGACCCGCTGGGCGTGGTGGCCTCGATTGCCCCGTGGAACTACCCATTGATGATGCTGGCCTGGAAGATTGCCCCGGCCCTGGCCGCTGGCAACACCGTGGTAATCAAGCCCTCCGAGCTGACCCCGCTAACCGCATTGCGCCTGGGCGAACTGGCCCAGGACCTATTGCCACCAGGCGTGCTGAACATCCTTTTCGGTCGCGGCCAGACGGTTGGCAACCCGCTGGTCAACCACCCCAAGGTGCGCATGGTGTCGCTGACCGGCTCGATCCCTACTGGCGCGCACATCATCAGCGCCACTGCCGACAGTGTGAAACGCATGCACATGGAACTGGGTGGCAAGGCCCCGGTGCTGGTGTTCGACGATGCCGACATCGACGCTGCCATCGATGGCATCCGCACGTTCGGCTTCTACAACGCCGGCCAGGACTGCACCGCAGCCTGCCGCCTGTATGTGCAGGACGGTATCTACGAACGCTTCGTCGAACGCCTGGGTGAAGCCGTCGCCAGCCTCAAGCCCGGCCTGCAGGAGGCCGAGGACACTGAGCTGGGGCCGCTGATCAGTGCCCAGCACCGTGACAAGGTCGCAGGCTTGGTGCAGCGAGCCATCGCCCAGCCGCACATTCGGCTGGTAACCGGTGGCAAGGCGATCGATGGAGAGGGCTTCTTCTTCGAGCCAACCGTGCTGGCGGATGCCCTGCAGGACGACGAGATCGTGCGCAACGAAGTGTTTGGCCCGGTAGTGTCGATCACCCGTTTTACCGACGAAGCGCAGGCGCTGGAATGGGCCAACGATTCCAACTACGGCCTGGCCTCATCGGTATGGACCCGCGACACCGGCCGCGCCCACCGCCTGGCGGCGCGCCTGCAGTACGGCTGCACCTGGGTGAACACCCATTTCATGCTGGTCAGCGAAATGCCCCACGGCGGGCAGAAGCACTCGGGGTACGGCAAGGACATGTCGATGTATGGGCTGGAAGACTACACCTGTGTGCGGCATGTGATGATCAAGCACTAAGCGATTGTGTTGACCGAGGGGCTTTGCGTTCCCTCGGTCACCATCTCAGATATTTCCTTCAAACTCGATCCACTCCCTCCTACAGTTCATCCATTGAGCCACTGCTGCTGGTATCATAATCTGATACCATGAACAATCATCAGCAAGCCACACTTGATGCAGTACTGAAAAAGCCGGTTCCCAGGACGCTGGAATGGGCGCGACTGGAGTCACTGTTGGTATCAGTGGGTGCCCGGGTGATCGAAGGTAGAGGCTCACGGGTTCGCTTTGAACTTAATGGAGCAGTGGCAACCTTCCATCGCCCTCATCCTGATAGGCACGCCAAGCCCTACCAACTGCGAGACGCCCGCCAGTTCCTCGAGCAGGCAGGAGTAATACCATGAATGTCATGACTTACCGCGGCTATGCCGCTCGTATCGAATACAGCGACGAAGACCAGTTGCTGATCGGCCACGTCGCAGGTATTCGCGATGTGATCGGTTTCCATGGCGAATCGATCAGTGAGTTGCGCCAGGCATTCGAAGAGGCCGTGGACGACTATCTTGAGACATGTGAACGCCTCGGGCGGGAACCGCAGAAAACATACTCCGGCAAACTCAGCCTGCGCCTTGAGCCCACGCTTCACGCCAGCGTGGCGGCCAAGGCGGAACTGGCAGAGAAGAGCATCAACCAATGGGTGAGCGATATTCTCAGCAAGGCTGCCTACAACTGATTGGAGCGACCATTACGGCCGCTCCTACAACCACCGCGCAAAGGCTTGGGTCAATCGCGCAGATCCGACTCGTGAATCGGGTTGGCTCGGCTGGTCGCCCGCTGGTACTGCGCCGGCCAGGTGGCCTTGTTGCCGCCCAGGTCGTCGTCGGCATGCAGCGGCCAGTACGGGTCGCGCAGCAGTTCGCGGGCGAGGAAGATGATGTCGGCCTGGCCAGTGCGCAAAATATGCTCGGCCTGGGCAGGTTCAGTGATCATGCCCACGGTGCCGGTGGCGATTTCCGATTCCTTGCGCACGCGCTCGGCGAAGCGGGTCTGATAGCCCGGACCGGTGGGGATTTCGGCGTTGACCGAGGTACCGCCGGAGGACACGTCGATCAGGTCTACACCCAACCCCCGCAGACGGCGGGCCAGTTCGACGGTTTCATCCGGGTTCCAGCCGTCCTCGACCCAATCGGTTGCCGATACCCGCACGAACAATGGCAACTCGGCCGGCCAGGCTTTGCGCACGGCCTCCACCACTTGCAAGGTCAGGCGAATGCGGTTTTCGAAGCAGCTGCCGTACTCGTCACGGCGTTGGTTACTCAGCGGCGAGAGGAACTGGTGCAACAGGTAGCCATGGGCAGCATGGACTTCCACCACCTTGAAACCGGCCTTCAAGGCGCGCTCGGTCGAGGCGACGAAGGCGGCGATCACACCCTGGATTTCGTCCTCGGTCAGCTCGCGTGGCGCTGTGTGCTGCGGGTCGAAGGCGATCTTCGAAGGGCCCACCGGCTGCCAACCGCCGTCTTCGAGCTTCACACTACCCTGCTTGCCCAGCCATGGGCGATAGGTGCTGGCCTTGCGCCCGGCGTGTGCCAGCTGGATACCGGGCACGGCGCCTTGGGCAGTGATGAAGCGCGTGATGCGTTGCAACGGGGCGATCTGCGCGTCATCCCACAAGCCAAGGTCTTCGGCAGTGATGCGGCCATCGGCGGTGACCGCCACGGCTTCAGTGATCACCAGGCCCGCACCCCCGACGGCGCGGCTGCCTAAATGAACAAGGTGCCAATCGTTGGCCAGGCCATCGATAGCGGAATACTGGCACATCGGCGAGACGGCGATGCGGTTGGGCAGGGTCAGCTGACGCAGGGTGTAAGGCTCGAGCAGCAGGCTCATGAGGGCACCTCCCAAGGACTCCAATGGTGATCCGGCCCGGGCACTCAATTGCACGTCCCTGGCCCAGGTCCGGCCATAACTTCAGACTAGACCAGAATGAGTGGTGGGGGCTCGCAGGATTTTGGGGGTATGGGGTGCATGCCTTGAGAGTGATGTCGCCTTTGAGATCGAGCGCCGCCCGCGCGGCGCATCGCGAGCAAGCTCGCTCCTACGTTTGTTTCGGGCCAATTCTGCCTCGGGGATTTGCGCGCGAACGCCTTGGCGCTTGGCTCGACATCGCGTCGTACCAACAAGGCGGTCGCGCGCGCCTGCCACAGGATTGACTGGCCCGAAACAAACGTAGGAGCGAGCTTGCTCGCGATGCGCCGCGCGGGCGGCGCTCGATCTCCGCCACACTGCAAAAATCAAGGCAAGCCCAGCGAACGCCTCAGCGAACGCCTCAGCGCGGCTCCATGTGGGCAATCATCAACTGCACGCTTTCATTGCCACGAAACTCGTTCACGTCCAGCTTGTAGGCCAGCTCGACCCAGCGCACCGTCGGGTTCGGCCACACCTCGCGGTCGATACCAAAGGCAATGCCGTCCAGCCGCACCGAACCGCATTCGCTCTTGAGCACCACCTTCAGGTGCCGTTCGCCCACCACGCGCTGCTCTACCAGCTGGAACACGCCATGGAACAGCGGCTCGGGGAAGTGCTGGCCCCACGGCCCGGCGTGGCGCAAGGCCTTGGCCAGGTCGAGGTGGAACTCCTCCACAGCCAGGCTGCCATCGGACAGCAGCCGGCCAGTCAGGTCTTCTTCACGTAGCTGGCGCCGTACTTCTTCATCGAACGCCTCGGCAAACGCCGGGAAATTGCCTTCAGGCAACGACAACCCCGCCGCCATGGCGTGGCCGCCGAATTTGCTGATCAGTTGCGGATGACGAGCCGCCACGGCATCCAGCGCATCGCGGATATGGAAGCCCGGTACCGAGCGCGCCGAGCCTTTCAGCATACCTTCGCCGGCATCGGCAAAGGCAATGGTGGGACGGTGATAACGCTCTTTCAGGCGCGAAGCCAGAATACCGATGACACCTTGGTGCCAGTCGGCATCGAACAGGCAAAGGCCATAGGGCATCGATTCGACCGGCAGGTCCTTGAGCTGCGCCAAAGCCTCGCGCTGCATGCCCTGCTCGATGGACTTGCGGTCCTGGTTCAGATCGTCCAGCTGCTGGGCCATGTCCTGGGCCAAGGCCGCGTCTTCGCACAGCAGGCATTCGATGCCCAGGCTCATGTCGTCCAGGCGCCCGGCGGCGTTCAACCGAGGGCCAAGAATGAAACCGAGGTCGGTCGAGGTAATACGCCGGTGATCGCGGCGGGCCACTTCGAGAATTGCCTTCAGCCCCGGACGGGCGCGGCCGGCACGGATGCGTTCGAGGCCCTGGTGCACCAGGATGCGGTTGTTGGCATCCAGCGGCACCACATCGGCGACGCTGCCCAGCGCCACCAGATCGAGCAGCTCACCAATGTTCGGCTGTGGTTGTGTCTCGTAGCGCCCAAGGCTGCGCAGGCGCGCACGCAAGGCCATCAGCACATAGAAGATCACCCCTACCCCGGCCAGCGATTTGCTCGGGAAGCCGCAACCTGGCTGATTGGGGTTGATGATGGCATCGGCGTCGGGCAACTGTTCACCCGGCAGGTGGTGGTCGGTGACCAGCACCTTGAGCCCGGCAGCCTTGGCTGCCGCCACCCCTTCGACGCTGGAAATGCCGTTGTCCACGGTAATCAGCAACTGCGGCTGGCGTTGCAGCGCCACCTCGACGATTTCCGGGGTCAGGCCGTAGCCATACTCGAAGCGGTTGGGCACCAGATAGTCGACATGGGCAGCGCCCAGCAGGCGCAGGCCCAGCACCCCGACGGTGCTGGCGGTGGCACCGTCGGCATCGAAGTCGCCGACGATGAGGATGCGCTGGCGCTGGTCAAGGGCTTCGACCAGCAGGTCCACGCCGGCCTCGATGCCCTTGAGCTGCTGGTAGGGCAGCAGGCGCGCCAGGCTTTTGTCCAGCTCGGCCTCGCTCTGCACGCCGCGCGCAGCGTATAGGCGGGTCAGCAAGGGTGGCAGGTTACCCAGAAATGGCAGGGTCGGCGGCAGAGGGCGAGGTTCGATACGCATGGGTTGTTTCAGCCACGCTCACCCAGCAGCCACTGCAGCTGTACTTCATGCTGGCCACGGTCGTCAGTCACGAACACCGTACCTTCACTGATCATCACGTCCCACTTGATGCTGCGCGGCATGTCGGTCGCCAAGGTTTCCAGCACCTCTTGCGGCACAGCGGCAATGCTCAGGTTCTTCAGGTTCTTGACCGCACTCACCACTTTACCTTCCCACACCCGCAGGCTGCCGTAGGCCAGCAGGCTGGTGCGCTCGGTACGCCGCGAGCACCAGGTCAGGCGGTCGGCATCGGGCTGACCGACTTCGATCCAGTGCAGCACGCGATCGTCCAGGCTCTTTTCCCACAGCGCCGGCTCATCGACATCCGACAGGCCGCGGCCAAACGACAAGTTCTCGTTGTACCAGAGCGCGTACGCCAACAGACGAACGGCCATGCGTTCTTCGGTTTCCGAAGGGTGGCGGGCGATGGTCTGCTTGACGCTTTCGTAGACGTTGCGATCAAGGTCGGTGAGGTTCAATTCGAACTTGTAGGTGGTGGACGGCTGGGCCATGGTCGACGGGCTTCGTGCAAAAGAAAAGTGGCACAGTCTAACCCATCCGCACCTTCCATGCGCCGCAGCAGTACCCGGCGAAACCGACGTGTGATAAAACCACGGCACTGCCCAACTGCCACGGATGCCCCATGTCGACGCCCAGCAAACCCCTCGCCGGCCTTAAAGTTGTCGAACTCGGCACCCTGATCGCCGGGCCGTTCGCCTCGCGCATCTGTGCCGAATTCGGCGCCGAGGTGGTCAAGGTCGAATCACCCGATGGCGGCGACCCTTTGCGCAAGTGGCGCAAGCTGTACGAGGGCACGTCACTGTGGTGGTTCGTGCAGGCCCGCAACAAACAGTCGCTCACCCTCAACCTCAAGCACCCCGAGGGCCGCGAGATCCTCAAGCGCCTGCTGGCCGAGGCCGACATCCTGATCGAGAACTTTCGCCCGGGTGTGCTGGAAAAACTTGGCCTGGGCTGGGATGTACTGCATGCGCTGAACCCGCGCCTGGTGATGGTGCGCCTGTCGGGCTTTGGCCAGACCGGGCCGATGAAGGACCAGCCGGGCTTCGGCGCGGTGGGCGAGTCGATGGGCGGGCTGCGCTACATCACCGGTTTTGACGACCGCCCACCGGTGCGCACGGGCATTTCCATCGGGGACTCGATTGCCGCCCTGTGGGGAGTGATCGGCGCACTCATGGCGTTGCGCCACCGAGAAGTCAATGGCGGCCAGGGCCAGGTGGTGGACGTGGCACTGTACGAGGCGATCTTTGCCATGATGGAAAGCATGGTCCCGGAGTTCGATGTGTTCGGTTTTATCCGCGAACGCACCGGCAACATCATGCCTGGCATTACGCCCTCCTCCATCCACACCAGCGCCGACGGCAAGCATGTGCAGATCGGCGCCAACGGCGATGCAATTTTCAAGCGCTTCATGCAGGCAATCGGCCGTGACGACCTGGCCGACGACCCAACCCTGGCCAGCAACGACGGCCGCGACCTGCGCCGTGACGAGCTGTACGGGGTGATCGACCGCTGGGCCAACAGCCTGCCGCTGGAGCAGCTGATGCAGGTGCTGACTACCGCCGAAGTGCCGGCCAGCCGTATCTATTCTGCCGAAGACATGTTCAACGACCCGCAGTACCTGGCGCGCGAAATGTTCTTGCAAGCCAAGCTGCCGGATGGCAAGCCATTTCGCATGCCCGGCATCGTGCCCAAGCTGTCGGACACCCCCGGTTCCAGCGAATGGGTCGGCCCGGCCCTTGGCGAGCACACCGAGGCACTGCTCGCCCGCCTGGGCTACGACGCGGCGGCCATTGCCAGCCTGCGCGCAGCAGGCACGGTCTGACCCTGGCGCGGCCCGGTTTCATGCGCGCGGCCCGCTGCCTACGCCACCTGATCCTGCTGTGTGGGCTGTTGCCCGCACTGCTGCTGCAGCCAGCCAGCGCCAAGGAGCGCATCCTCTGGCTGGTGCGTGACCTGCCGCCGTTCACCATTTTCGAAGGCACGGAAAAAGGCCAAGGGGTGATCGACCAGTTGCTGCCGCTGCTGATCAGGCAGATGCCCGAGTACGACCACAGCATCGTGCGGGTCAACCGCGCCCGCGGCCTGCAGATGCTGCAAGACCGCAACAGTTTTACCTGCGATCCGACCCTGCTATGGACCCCGGAACGGGCCGAATATGTGCGTTTTTCCATGCCATCGCTGGGCGTGGTCAGCGGCGGCCTGGTACTGCGCAAGGAAAACCAGGCGCTGCTGGCGCCCTACCTCGACGGCCAGCAGGTGGACCTGCATGGTTTGTTGAGCAACAACGCGCTGAAGCTGGGGATTGTCGCCGAACGCAGCTACGGCACGCAGATCGACGCCATTCTGCGCCAGCTCCCCGACACCGCGCTCAGTCGCCATTATGGCAACGACGCCACTGCCAACCTGCTGCAGATGCAACAACTGGGGCGCCTGCGCCTGGTGCTCGGCTACTGGCCGGAGGTGCGCTACCTGATCCAGCAGCAAGGCGGTTCACTGGCTGATTACCAGTTTCACCCTGTACAGGGGGTGGAGCGCTACCAGTTTCTGCATGTGGGGTGCTCGGACAACCCGCTAGGCCGCGAAGCGATTGCGCACATCGATCAGCTGTTGCCTGCGCTGCGCCGGGATGTGTTGCCAGCGCTGTATGCGCGCTGGCTGGACCCGGCGTTGCAGGAAGACTATCTGCAGGAAAGCCGCCACTTCTTCGAAAACAGATGAATCCAGCTGGCATGCGCAGTCGCTGTGTAGGAGCAGCCTTGTGCTGCGAAAGGGCCCGCATTGCACACGAAATTCTTAAGCTGCATTGGCCCTTTCGCAGCACAAGGCTGCTCCTACCGGGGGTATGTGTGGACCGATAAAAAAGAAACCCCGGACGCTGGGGAGAACGCCCGGGGCCAAGCGAAAGCCCTTGGGGACTTCCCGTGACAGCCTTGCCAGCGCCGGAGCAAAGCACTGGCTGACTGCCTCTACTGTGTCTGATAGGCCACTCAGGCAAAGGTTCCATGGGGTTGCTGACGCTGCTGCAATGCCGCGATCACACAAGGCTGCAAACGCCCCTCTGCTATCTGCAGATCACGGTGCAGGCCATCCACCAGATCGATCAACAGGCGTTGCTCCTGCAATTGGCGCTCGCTGACCGTACGCCGCAAGGTAATACCGGCGAGGCGGTCATGAACGGTCAATTGGCGATTACCGCTGGCATCGGCGATGCCGAGGTGGGCCTGATAGGGGGCTAGGGCGTCGTTGAGCAGGCTGCAGATTCTTTCCATCCGGATCACTCGCTGCGTGGTGGGATCTAAAGGAACTGACCAACAGGCGCAGCGCAAAGTTCGTTGCACCGCGGCTGTTTCAGTGAGCATGCGGGGCCGACGTGACAGTTTGAATACGCCGCCTCGGGCGCACCTGCAGTGCTTGCAGGGCATGCTGCAGACGTGGCATCGACAGTGGCCAGGGCAGCTCGGCGAGCACCCACATACCGCGATCTCTGGCCTCCTGGGCAAGATCGTGATGATTGAGCGTGGGCTGGCCGACGAACAGCAATGCACGCGCCGGGTGTTGCTGGCCGAGCAAGGCAAGGCCGGCCCGGGTTGGCATGGCGTGATCGAGGATCAGCAAGTCGGGACGCCGTTCAGCGCCGAGGCAGGCATCAAGGTCACCGGTGTTTTCGCTGATGCGCACATCGAAGACACCATGTGCGTTGAGTGCCTGGTGCAGGAGGATCTGGTGGGATGGGCGAGCCTGATGAATCAACACGTAGGTCTTATGCATGAGCCGCTCCTGGTGGGAGGACCGACTAATTTAGGCGTTGCACCGAGCAGCCTGAATAGGACATTTCAGAGGTAATCGTGGGAAAGCTCCGAAAACCTGGGGCCGCGGTGCGGCCCCAGGCTACGGCAATGCTTAGAGAGGCTTGCCGCGGTTGCCATGCTGGCTGACAAAGCCCTGTACAGCCTTCAGGTCATTGGCCAGTACCGTGCAACGCTCCTCACGGCTGAACAGGTCGCTGAGGTGCGCAGGCAGTTCCAGCGCCTTGCCCACACCGGCCTTCTCCACCGCTTCCGGGAACTTGACCGGGTGTGCGGTGCCCAGCACCACCATCGGCGTGTCCAGGCTGCGGCGGCACTCGCGGGCAGCCTTGACGCCGATGGCGGTATGCGGGTCAAGCACTTCACCGGTGGCGGCGAACACGTCGGCGATGGTCTCGCAGGTTTGCTCGTCGGTCACCGCCAGCGAGTCGAACAGCTTGCGCGCTTCGGTCCAGCGGTCTTGCTCGACGCTGAAGCCACCACCTTGCTTGAAGTTGGCCATCAGCTCGGCAATCGCCCCACCGTTGCGACCGTGCAGGTCGAACAGCAGGCGCTCGAAGTTGGACGAGACCATGATGTCCATCGACGGCGACAGGGTCGCGTGCAGGGTTTCCTTGACATACTGGTTGCCGCTCATGAAGCGGTGCAGGATGTCGTTGCGGTTGGTGGCGACGATCAGTTGGCTGATCGGCAGGCCCATGTTGCGCGCCAGGTAGCCGGCGAAGATGTCGCCGAAGTTGCCGGTCGGTACCGAGAACGCCATCGAGCGCGCTGGGCCGCCCAACTGCAGCGCCGCGTGGAAGTAGTAGACGATCTGGGCCATGATCCGCGCCCAGTTGATCGAGTTGACGGCCACCAGGCGGGTGCCCTTGAGGAACGACTGGTCGGCGAAACTGGCCTTGACCATTTCCTGGCAGTCGTCGAAGTTGCCTTCGATGGCGATGTTGTGGATGTTCTCACCGAAAATGGTGGTCATCTGCCGACGCTGCACTTCCGACACACGCTGGTGTGGGTGCAGGATGAAGATGTCGACGTTGTCGCAACGGCGGCAGCCTTCGATGGCCGCGGAACCGGTGTCACCGCTGGTGGCGCCGATGATCACCACACGCTCGTTGCGCTTGGCCAGCACGTGGTCGAGCAGGCGGCCGAGCAGTTGCAGGGCAAAGTCCTTGAACGCCAGGGTCGGGCCGTGGAACAGCTCCAGTACCCATTCGTTGCTGTTCAGCTGGCGCAGCGGGGCGACCGCCGCGTGGGCGAACTCACCGTAGGTTTCTTCGAGGATTTTCTTGAAGTCGGCATCGGCGATGCTGCCTTCGACGAACGGGCGCATCACCCGGAAGGCCAGTTCGTGGTACGGCAGGCCGGCCCACGAGGCGATTTCTTCCTGGGTGAAGCGTGGCAGGTTTTCCGGCACGTACAGGCCGCCGTCGCTGGCCAGACCGGCCAGCAGCACGTCTTCGAAATTCAGGGCCGGTGCCTGGCCGCGAGTACTGATATAGCGCATGGGTGCAAACCTTCGATGCTGGGGCCGGGGCCGCGCTGGCGGCCCAACGGCAATAATGTTCTTAGTTGAGCTGCTCGACGCGGATGCGCACGACCTTGCCGACTACATCCTGCAGGGCTTCCAAGGCGACGATGGCATCGTTGATGCGCTGCTCGACCACACCATGGGTTAGCAGGATCATCGGCACCAGGCCGTCCTGTTCCTCGGCTTCTTTCTGCATGATCGACTCGATGTTGATACCACGCTCCGAGAGGATGCTGGCCACCTGGGCCAGTACGCCCGGGTGATCCTTGGCCTGGATGCGCAGGTAGTAGGCGCTTTCACAGGCTTCGATCGGCAGGATCGGGTGAGCCGACAGCGAATCTGGCTGGAAGGCCAGGTGCGGTACGCGGTTTTCCGGGTCGGAAGTCATGGCGCGAACCACGTCGACCAGGTCACCGACCACCGACGAAGCGGTAGGCTCCATACCAGCGCCCGCGCCGTAGTACAGGGTGGAACCGGCAGCGTCACCGTTGACCATGACGGCGTTCATCACGCCGTTGACGTTGGCGATCAGGCGGTCGGCCGGGATCAGCGTCGGGTGCACGCGCAGCTCGATACCTTCGGCGGTGCGACGGGCCACACCCAGGTGCTTGATGCGGTAGCCCAGCGCCTCGGCATAGTTCACATCTGCCGTGGTCAGCTGGGTGATGCCTTCGGTGTAGGCCTTGTCGAACTGCAGCGGGATACCGAACGCGATGGACGCCAGGATGGTCAGCTTGTGCGCGGCATCGATGCCTTCGACGTCGAAAGTCGGGTCGGCTTCGGCATAGCCCAGCGCCTGTGCCTCGGCCAGCACGTCCGGGAAGGCACGGCCCTTCTCACGCATTTCGGTGAGGATGAAGTTGCCGGTGCCGTTGATGATGCCGGCCAGCCAGTTGATGCGGTTGGCCGACAACCCTTCGCGGATGGCCTTGATCACCGGGATGCCACCGGCCACGGCCGCTTCGAAGGCAACGATGACGCCCTTCTCGCGGGCTTTGGCGAAAATTTCGTTACCGTGCACGGCGATCAGCGCCTTGTTGGCGGTGACCACGTGCTTGCCGTTTTCGATGGCCTTGAGCACCAGGTCGCGGGCCACGGTGTAGCCACCGATCAGCTCGATGACAATGTCGATCTCCGGGTTGCTCGCAACTTCGAACACATCAGCGGTAATGGGGGTACCGGTAATCTGGCAGTTCGGGTTCTGCGAGCGCATGGCGATCTGTGCCACTTCAATACCGCGCCCGGCACGGCGGGCAATCTCCTCGGCGTTGCGCTGAAGTACATTGAAGGTTCCGCCACCGACGGTCCCCAACCCACAGATGCCTACTTTGACCGGTTTCACTGTGAACTCCCCATTGAACGGCCGACACGTTTGCCGACCGTGAAACATGCCGTCACCCCATGACGACGGCGTACTGAATTGGATTACTTGGCCAGTGCCAGCTTGGCAACTTGCGGTGCCGGCTGATAGCCCGGAATGACCTGGCCGCTTTCAAGGACAATGGCCGGCGTGCCGTTGACGCCGATCGACTGGCCCAGCTGGAACTGCTTGCTGACCGGGTTGGCGCACTTGGCGGCCTTGATCTCTTCACCTTCGACCATCTTGTCCATCGCCCCACGGCGGTCGCTGGAGCACCAGACTGCCTGCAACTGCTGGTCACCCGGCGAGCCGAGGCCCTGGCGCGGGAAGGCGACATAGCGCACCTCGATACCGCGACGGTTCAACTCGGGCACTTCGGCGTGCAGCTTGTGGCAGTACGGGCAGGTGGTGTCGGTAAACACGGTGATGTGCGACTTGGTCTCGCCCTTGGCAGGATAAACCACCATTTCGGCGGCTGGAATGCCGTTGATGAGCTTGGCGATGCCTTGCCGTTCGGTTTTTTCGGTGAGGTTGACCGGCTTGCCGTCCTGGATCTGGAACAGGTAGCCCTGCATCACGAACTGGCCGTCGGCGCTGGCATACAGCACGCGGCCGCCTTGCAGCTTGACCTCGTACAGGCCATTGAGCGGGCTGCTGGCCACGCTTTCCACCGGTACTTCCAGCTCAAGGTTCTGCAACGATTTACGGATGGCCTGCTCGGCACCGGCATTGCTGTCGGTTGCCGCGGCAACGGCAAAGGTACTGGCCAGCGCCAACGCGGCGGCGGCGAAAAACTGGGTCACGCGCATGGGAACTCCTGAAGGCGGACAGGGGCCGGAGGGCGCCACCTGCGGAAAATACGCGGTGACCGTGCGGCCCTTGGTGCAAACCGCTCAAGCCTACCACATCACGCTGCCGGTGAAGGGGCTTGCAAGGACCGGTCGGCGGAACATGAAAAACATTCATCCACGTGGGTGATGCTGCGCGTGCAACTGCTGCAGGCGGGCCTTGGCGACATGGGTATAGATCTGCGTGGTCGACAGGTCACTGTGGCCCAGCAGCATCTGCACCACACGCAAGTCAGCGCCGTGGTTGAGCAGGTGCGTGGCGAAGGCATGGCGCAAGGTGTGCGGCGACAACGGCTTGTCGATGCCGGCGACCCGGGCATGATGCTTGATACGGTGCCAGAAGGTCTGGCGGGTCATCTGCTCGCCGCGCTGGCTGGGAAACAGCACGTCGCTGGGGCGGCCGTTGAGCAGTTCGGCGCGGCCATCGCGCTGGTAGCGCTCCAGCCACACCACCGCCTCTTCGCCCATGGGCACCAGGCGCTCCTTGCTGCCCTTGCCCATCACCCGCAGCACACCCTGACGCAGGTTGACCTGGTCGAGGGTCAGGCTGACCAGTTCGGTGACACGCAAGCCGCAGGCATACAGCACTTCGAGCATGGCACGGTCGCGCTGGCCGATCGCTTCGCCCAGGTCCGGCGCCTGCAGCAAGGCTTCGACGTCAGCTTCGGAGAGCGACTTGGGCAGTGGCTTGCCCAGTTGCGGCATGTCGACCTGCAGGGTCGGGTCGATGGCCACCAGCCTTTCCCGCAGCAGGTAGCGGAAAAAACCGCGCAGGCCAGATAGGAAGCGCGCCGTGGAGCGCGGCTTGTAGCCTTGATCGAGGCGCCAGGCCAGGTGATCGAGAATCAGCTCACGGCCGGCATCTGGCAGCGATACAGCCTGCTCCTGCAGCCAGCCATTGAACAGGGCCAGGTCGCTGCGATAGGACACGCGGGTATTGTCGGAGAGGCCTTTTTCAAGCCACAGGGCATCGAGGAACTGGTCGATCAGGGGGTGGTCGAGAGCGGGCATGAAAACTCGGTGGCAAACGGCGAATTGACGCTTAGTCTTTCATAACACTGCAGGCATAGGGAGCCCATATGAGCGAACAGCAGATACTTCTCAGCGTCGGCGGTATCGGCGCCGCCGCGCTTGCCTGCCAATGGCTGGCCTGGCGCCTGAAGCTACCGGCGATCCTGTTTCTGCTGCTGGCCGGGATCATCGCCGGCCCGGCGCTGGGCTGGCTGGACCCCGAGGCGCTGTTCGGCCCGCTGCTGATGCCGCTGGTGTCGCTGGCGGTGGCGCTGATCCTGTTCGAAGGCAGCCTGACCCTGCACCTGTCGCAGTGGCGCGAGATCGGCAGCGTGGTGCATCGCCTGGTCACCGTGGGCGCCTTGGTCACCTGGCTGATCATCGCCCTGGCGACTCACTGGCTGTTGGGGTTCGACTGGCCGCTGGCAATTTTGTTCGGCACCCTGACCCTGGTCACCGGCCCCACCGTGATCGTGCCGATGCTGCGCGTGGTGCGCCCCAAGTCGACCATCGCCAACATCCTGCGCTGGGAAGGGATCATGATCGACCCGATCGGCGCACTGCTCGCAGTGGTGGTGTACAGCTTCATCATCGCCAGTGCAGACGGCAATGGCCTGGTCCAGAGCCTCACGACCTTCGCCGGGGTCATTTTCTGCGGTACCGCCCTGGGCGCGGCCGGGGGCTGGCTGCTTGGGCAGATCATGCGCGAGCAGTGGCTGCCGGAGTACCTGCACAACCTCGCATCGCTGGCGGCGGTGCTGGGTATTTTCATCGCCGCCAACCAGATCGTGCACGAATCCGGGCTGCTGGCAGTGACCGTAATGGGCATGTGGCTGGCCAACATGCGCGGCGTTGATGTGCGGCAGATTCTGCACTTCAAGGAAAACCTCAGCGTGCTGCTGATTTCCGGCCTGTTCATCCTGCTGGCTGCGCGACTCGACCTGCATGCCCTGCTGGGCCTTGGCCCGGCGGTGCTGGCGCTGCTCTTGGTGATCCAGTTGCTGGCACGCCCGCTGAACGTATGGCTGGCCACACTGGGCTCGACACTCAGCTGGCGGGAACGCGCACTGCTGGCCTGGATTGCGCCACGCGGCATCGTTGCCGCCGCCGTTTCGGCGATCTTTGCCATCCGCCTGCACCAGGCCGGTCATCAAGACGCCCTGTTGCTGGTGCCGCTGACCTTCGCCGTGATCATTGGCACGGTGGTGCTGCAAAGCGCCACGGCCAGGCCGCTGGCACGCCTGCTGAAGGTTGCAGAGCCTGCGCCCAGCGGCTTTCTCATCGTCGGCGCCAATGAACCGGCCCGAGCCATCGCCAAAGCACTGCAGCAGTTGGGCAGTCGGGTTTTGCTGACGGATTCCAGCTGGGAAAACATTCGCGCCGCACGCATGGACGGGCTACCCACTTATTTTGGCAACCCGGCGTCACAGCATGCCGATGCACACCTGGACCTGGTCGGTCTGGGGCACTTGCTGGGGCTCTCCCCCGCTGGCGAAATCAATGCCCTGGCCTGCGCGAGGTTCCGCCATGATTTCGGCCATGGCCGGCTGTTCGTGCTGGCCAGCGGCCTGGAGAAACAACGCAGCGACAAACATCGGGCAGCTGAGGAACACCGCGGCCACCTGCTGGGGGCCAACTCGATGACGTATCTGCAACTGGCCAACCGCCTGCATCAAGGCGCCGAGCTGTACAGCACCAACCTGACCGAAGGTTTTGACTGGGACGCCTACAAGGCGCTGCATGGCGAGCGTGCACACCTGCTGTTCGCACGCGATGGCCATGGCTGGGTGCATGTGGCCAGCCCCGATAACCCATTGCAACCGCAACCAGGCTGGACCCTGGTGGCGTTGATCGAGCCAGCGCCGCAGCCCTGATACTCAGGCGCTTGGCAGCACGGGCACCGGGCGCTTGTCTTCGTCGATGGCGACAAAGCTGAACACGCCATGGATCGCCCGCTCACGGCCGTCCAGGTACATGTTTTCGACGAACACATCCACCTGCACCTGCAAGCTGGTATTGCCGACCTTGATCACCGTCCCCACCAGCTCGACGATCGAACCCGCCGGGATCGGGTGCTTGAAGTCGATGCGGTCGGTGGACACGGTCACCAGCGGCAGGCGGCAAAAGCGCGTGGCGGCGATGAACGACACTTCGTCCATCCAGGCCAGGGCGGTGCCGCCGAACAGGGTGTTGTGGTGGTTGGTGGTGTTGGGGAACACCGCCTTGGTCACGCGGGTCACCGACAATTCGGTGCGGCGCTGAATTTCCTGGTCTCGGGTAGTGCTCATGAGCGACTCCATCATAAGGCGGGCGGGCCAGTGCGCGCCCTTCGCGGGTTAAACCCGCTCCCACAAAAAAAGCAGCCCGAAGGCTGCTTTTTTCTCGCTAGGCGGCCTCGGCCACCGGGCAAACTGCACTCAGGACAGTTTTTCCTTGATGCGAGCGGCTTTGCCGGACAGGTCGCGCAGGTAGTACAGCTTGGCTTTACGCACGTCACCACGACGTTTCACGGCCAGGCTGTCGATTTGCGGGCTGTAGGTCTGGAAGGTACGCTCTACGCCAACGCCGCTGGAGATCTTGCGCACGGTGAAAGCGCTGTTCAGACCGCGGTTACGCTTGGCGATAACGACGCCTTCGAACGCCTGCAGACGGGAACGCTCACCTTCCTTCACTTTAACCTGCACGACAACGGTGTCGCCTGGTGCGAAGGTCGGGATTTCCTTGCTCATCTGCTCGGCTTCGAGCTGCTGGATGATCTTGTTGGTCATGCTGTGCTCCTAAGATGGATACGTGATCCACCATCGATACGTTTAACTATCGTCCCGCTCGCGGAGGTATTCCTCGAGCAGCTTCTTCTCTTCTCCAGAAAGCGAGCGACTTTCCAGAAGATCGGCGCGTCGTTCGAAGGTCCTACCAAGGGACTGCTTCATCCTCCAACGCCGGATATGTGCATGGTTGCCACTTAGCAACACGTCGGGAACACGCTGATCCGCATACACCTCAGGTCGGGTGTAGTGCGGGCAATCGAGCAGACCGTCGGTGAAAGAATCTTCTTCCGCCGAGTCCACATGCCCTAAAGCTCCGGGCAGCAGCCGCGTAACCGCATCGATCAGTACCATGGCCGGCAGCTCGCCACCGGAAAGCACATAGTCGCCAATCGACCACTCCTCATCGACATGAGCCTCGATAAAGCGCTCGTCGATGCCTTCATAACGACCGGCGATCAGGATCAACGATTCCTGTTCGGCCAGGCCTTTGACCGCCTGCTGAGTCAGCTTGCGGCCTTGTGGCGAAAGGTAGATCACCTTTGCCCCAGCTCCGGTCGCTTGCCTGGCGCTAACCAGGGCGTCTTCCAGAGGCTTGATTTTCATCACCATGCCCGGACCACCGCCAAACGGCCGATCATCTACCGTATGGTGACGATCTGTGGTGTAGTCCCGCGGGTTCCAGCAAGTCACCTGAAGCAACCCCTGTTTCACCGCGCGGCTGGTAATGCCGTACTCCGTGATGGCCGAGAACATCTCGGGGAACAACGTGATGACGTCTACGCGAAGGTTACCCATCGTTTAGAAGTCCGCGTCCCATTCAACCCGCATCACGCCTGCTTCCAGGTCGACGTTGAGCACGCATTGCGCCGTGTAGGGCAACAGACGCTCGCGATCATCCAGGCTGCCTGCGCAGGGCTTGACCACCATTACATCGTTCGCACCGGTCTCCAACAGGTGATCGACCTTGCCGAACAGGTGTTCGTCCTGGTTGATGACCTTCAGACCGACCAACTGGTACCAGTAGTACTCGTCGGCAGCCAGGTTGGGCAAAAGGCTCCGCGCAATGCAGATTTCGTAACCGCTCAGAAGACGGGCTTCATCGCGATCGTCGAGGCCTTTCAGCTTCACGACCAGGCCCTTTTGGGAGCCACGACCGCTAACCAGCTCGACCTGCTTTACCTTGCCTTCGTGCCGAAGCGTCCAGCGTGGATAATCCAACAGGTTTTCAATCGGATCGGTAAAGGAATACACCTTCACCTCGCCGCGAACGCCGTGAACCGAAAAAATCTTGCCAACGACGATGAGGTCGTCAGCCTTTTCTGGCGTCGCGTTCATACTATTCAGGCAGCGGCCTTGGCAGCTTCCTTCAGCAGCTGAGCAACGCGCTCAGACGGCTGTGCACCCTGGCTCAGCCAGTAGGTGACGCGCTCTTGGTTGACCGACAGTTTAACTTCGGCGCCAGCGGCGATTGGGTTGAAGAAACCTACGCGCTCAACGAAACGGCCGTCACGGGCGTTACGCGAGTTGGTCACGGTCAGGTGGTAGAATGGGCGCTTTTTCGAGCCGCCACGGGCCAGACGAATGGTTACCATGTGAACATCGTTCCTATAGTCGGTGCTGCAGTTGATACAGCAGCTGGTACTGCAAATCTGAATGCCAAATAGGCACACGGGTGCCCAAAAGGCCGCATATTCTCGGGGAATACACGGACATTTGCAAATGACTTTTTCGGCAAGGCCATGGCCTGCCGTCCAGATTTGCCGGTTGCGCCGCGAAATCCGCGGCCGTTGCCCCGCCGAGGCGGGGGTTCTGGGCGCCTGCCCGACAAAAGGCAGGCCCCCGGAATAGGGGTTACAGCTTGGGCATCCCGCCGCCTGGCAGCATGCCGCCCAGGCCGCGCATCATCTTGGCCATGCCGCCTTTGGCAGAGAATTTTTTCATCATCTTCTGCATCTGCTTGTGCTGCTTGATCAGGCGGCCGATGTCCTGCACCTGGGTGCCGGAGCCCAAGGCGATACGGCGCTTGCGCGAACCGCTGATCAGGTCAGGGTCGCGGCGCTCGGCCGGAGTCATGGAGTTGATGATCGCTTCCATCTGCTTGAACTGCTTCTCGGCGGCGCCTTGGGCGTTGCCCATCTGCGACAGGTTGACCCCGCCGATGCTCGGCAGCTTGTCCATCAGGCCACCGAGGCCGCCCATGTTCTTCATTTGTTGCAGCTGGTCGCGGAAGTCTTCGAGGTCGAAGCCCTTGCCCTTCTTCAGCTTCTTGGCCAGCTTGTCGGCCTTGGCCTTGTCGATGGTCTGTTCGGCTTGCTCGATCAGGCTGAGCACGTCACCCATGCCGAGAATGCGCGATGCCACGCGGTCGGGGTGGAACGGCTCGAGGGCCTCGGTCTTCTCCCCCATACCGATGAACTTGATCGGCTTGCCGGTAATGGCACGCACCGACAGCGCAGCACCGCCACGGGCATCACCGTCGACCTTGGTCAGCACCACGCCGGTGAGCGGCAGCGCTTCGCCAAAGGCCTTGGCGGTGTTGGCGGCGTCCTGGCCGGTCATGGCGTCGACCACGAACAGCGTCTCGATCGGCTTGACCGCGGCGTGCAGCGCCTTGATCTCGTCCATCATGTCGGCGTCGATGTGCAGACGGCCGGCGGTATCGACGATGACCACGTCGATGAACTTCAGCTTGGCTTCGCGGATGGCTGCTTCGGCAATCGCCACCGGCTTCTGGCTGATGTCGGACGGGAAGAAAGTGACGCCGATGTCGTTGGCCAGGGTTTCCAACTGCTTGATCGCCGCCGGGCGATAGACGTCGGCAGACACCACCATCACGCTCTTTTTCTTGCGCTCTTTAAGGAAGCGCGCCAGCTTGCCGGCGGTGGTGGTCTTACCGGCGCCCTGCAGGCCAGCCATCAGTACTACCGCGGGCGGAGCGGCGTTCAGCGCGAGGTCTTCGTTGGCCGCGCCCATCAGGCTTTCCAGCTCGGCCTGGACGATTTTCACGAATGCCTGGCCCGGGGTCAGGCTGCGCGAGACTTCGGTGCCGACCGCACGGTCCTTGACGCTGTTGACGAAATCCTTGACCACCGGCAGGGCAACGTCGGCCTCGAGCAGGGCCATGCGCACTTCGCGCAGCGTGTCCTTGATGTTGTCTTCGGTCAGCTTGGCCTTGCCGGTGACATGGCGCAGCGTCTGTGACAGGCGGTCGGTCAGGTTTTCGAACATGGTGATCCTTTCAGGCCCAGTAAAAGCCGAGGTTTGTCAGGCGCCCACGGGGAAATACACACCCGCCGGGCACAGCAAGGCGGCGATTATAGCGAAGTGCAGCGGCGGCGCACACCTTGGGAGATATTCGGTGGCAGTGCCGGCCTCTTCGCGGGCATGCCCGCTCCCACAGGGCCATCACCACATTCAGAGCCTGTGCTGTACCTGTGGGAGCGGGCGTGCCCGCGAATGCCGTGACACAAGCCTCCAGTCTTCCTAGAGCAGCGGAATCTATGCCAAACTCCGTCTCTTTAAGGCTCGCCAACCAGGACTTATGGTCTCCTCACCCAGCCTCATCCCCAACCTGATCGCTGCCGGCCTATATATAGCCGCGGCCATCTACCAGGGCTCATACCTGGCCCAGGGCCGCAAAGCCGACAAGCGCCTGCTTGGCCTGCTAGGTGCCATCGCTGTGCTGGCCCAGGCCGGCGCGCTGTTCTTCCAGCTGATTACCCCGCTGGGCCTGAGCCTGGACTTTTTCAGCGCCGCCAGCCTGATCGCCGTGGCCGTCATCGCCCTGACCCTGCTGGCCTGCCTGCGCATACCGGTGGAAAACCTGCTGTTGCTGCTGTTCCCCCTCGGCGCGGTGACCGCACTGCTGGCACAGTTCGCGCCCCCCGGCACGGTACCGCTGATCAACGAAGAGCCAGGTATCCTCGCGCATATCCTGTTGTCGA
Organism: Pseudomonas sp. NY11955; assembly: GCF_048068035.1. NCBI lineage: Bacteria > Pseudomonadati > Pseudomonadota > Gammaproteobacteria > Pseudomonadales > Pseudomonadaceae > Pseudomonas > Pseudomonas sp. NY11955. The sequence goes on along the minus strand of NZ_JBLUPS010000002.1, from coordinate 207,794 downwards.
TCCTGGCCTATGGGTTGTTCACCATCGCGGTATTCCAGTCGCTGCTGTTGCTGCTGCAGGACCGCCAGTTGAAGAACAAGCACCCGTCCGGGCTGATCCGCAACTTCCCGCCGCTGCAAACCATGGAAAGCCTGCTGTTCGGCTTCCTCTGGGCCGGCTGGTGCCTGCTGTCGCTGTCGCTGATCTCCGGCTGGCTGTTCCTCGACAACCTGTTCGCCCAGCACCTGGTGCACAAGACCTTGCTGGCCTGTGTCGCCTGGGTGGTGTTCAGCGTGCTGCTGTGGGGCCGCACTCGCCTGGGCTGGCGTGGCCACAAGGCCATCCGCTGGACGCTGGCCGGTTTTTGCCTGCTGATGCTGGCCTATTTTGGCAGCAAGCTGGTTCGCGAATTCATCTTGCATATCTGACGGCCGCCCATGGACACCCTGCCGTACGCACCGCTATTCGGCACACTGGCACTGGCCCTGTTGTGGTCGGCATTGTTCACCGCCGTGGAGGCCGCCCGCCTGCAGCTCAATGGCGCGCTGCGCGCCGGCGAAGACGGCCAGCCCGTGTTGCCAGCCCAAGCCTTGGTGCTGTGCGCCAGCCTGGGCAAGCTGCTGGTGCTGGGCCTGGCCTGCCTGGTGGGCCAGCGCCAGAACGGCGAGCACGGCTTTTGGCTGGCAGGCCTGGCCGCCACCCTCACCTTGCTGGTGTTTGCCGAATACCTGCCGCGACGCCTGGCCCGACGCAACCCGCAGGCGTTCGTCAGCCTCGGCGCCAGCCTGCTGAAAGTCCCCCTCGCACTGCTGCAGCCACTGGCCTGCCTGCTGGACGGCCTGGCCAAGCTGATGCTGCGCCCATTCCGCGTACAGCCCACAGCCGTGGCCCTGCACCCTCAGGATGCCGACAACTTCGACGAAGATGAGCCGCACGAAGCGCCCCGCCACGGCCTGCTCGACGGCCTGCAGTCGCTGGACAAGATCACCGTCAACGACATCCTGGTACCACGTAACGAAGTGGACGGTATCAACCTCGACGAGCCGATCGAGCGCATCATCGAGCAGTTGATCGTCAGCCGCCACACTCGCCTGCCGGTCTACCACAACGACATCAACCAGGTCGAAGCCATCCTCAACACCAAGCTGATCAGCCACTTGCTGCCCAAGGCCGAGCTGACCCTGGAAGCGCTGCACAGCGCCTGCTACGAGCCCTATTTCGTACCCGAAAGCACGCCCCTGCAAATGCAGCTGCTGAACTTCCACAAGCAGCAGCGCCGCCTGGGCGTGGTGGTGGACGAATACGGCGAGGTGCTGGGCATCGTCACCCTGGAAGACATCCTCGAAGAGATCGTCGGCGAGTTCGAAGACGAGCAAAGCCTGGAAAACCCCCACGTTCACCCCCAGCCCGATGGCACCTTCGTCATCGACGGCACCGCTTCGCTGCGCGAGATCAACCGCACCCTGGGCTGGCACCTGCCGTGCGACGGCGGCCCGAAAACCCTCAACGGGCTGGTGACCGAAGCGCTGGAAAGCATCCCGGAAAGCGCCGTTTGCCTGAAGATCGGCCGCTATCGCCTGGAAATCCTCGAAACAGAGGACAATTGTGCCAGCAAGGTACTGGTGTGGACCGTGACCCGATAGCTATACTCGGGTCACGCTTACCCAGCCCCGCCGTCCCGCCCGCTACCCGCACCCGGCGTTCCACGGCCAGTCCGCTCCACTGACACGCCCCGCGGTCCTGCTTCAACACCCCGAACAGTGCCCGCCCCGCCCCTATCCCCCTTGGGCTATCGTCAGTCGGGCGCACACAACAACAAAACGCTCCGGCGCCCGCGCTACCGTGCCTGCCCTTCGCATTGCATGTTGGCGCTGGCCAAGCCCATGGAGCCGGACCAGACTGTTAGGGACCTACTTAATGACAAGCAGCACCTACGCCAAGGCATCTGCCGCGCCGGTCAACTCGCCTGCGCGGGTCGCCACTGCCAGCTTCATTGGCACCGCTATCGAGTTCTACGATTTCTACGTCTACGCCACCGCCGCTGCCCTGGTGATCGGCCCGGTGTTCTTCCCCTCCGGGTCGGGCACCGCGCAAATGCTGGCCGCCTTCCTCACCTTCGGCATCGCCTTCCTCGCCCGCCCGCTGGGCTCGGCATTGTTCGGCCACTTTGGCGACCGCATCGGCCGCAAGTCCACGCTGGTCGCTTCGCTGCTGCTGATGGGCGTGTCCACCACCGCCATCGGCGTGTTGCCGGGCTACGACAGCATTGGCGTGTGGGCACCGATCATTCTCTGCCTGTTGCGCTTTGGCCAGGGCCTGGGCCTGGGCGGCGAATGGGGTGGCGCGGCCCTGCTGGCGACCGAGAACGCCCCTGAAGGCAAGCGCGCCTGGTTCGGCATGTTCCCGCAATTGGGCCCTTCGATCGGCTTTTTGGCTGCCAACGGCCTGTTCCTGACCCTGGCCTTGGTGCTCAGTGACGAGCAGTTCCGTGAATGGGGCTGGCGCATTCCGTTCCTGCTCAGCGCCGCGCTGGTGCTGGTGGGCCTGTATGTACGCCTGAAGCTCGAAGAAAGCCCGGTGTTCGCCAAGGCGGTTGCCCGCCACGAACGGGTGAAAATGCCAGTGGCCGAGCTGTTCTCCAAGTACTGGCTGCCAACCTTGCTGGGCGCTGCGGCCATGGTGGTGTGCTATGCGCTGTTCTACATTTCCACGGTGTTCTCGCTGAGCTATGGCGTGACCACACTGGGCTATAGCCGCGAGACGTTCCTTGGCCTGTTGTGCTTCGCGGTGGTGTTCATGGCCCTGGCCACACCGCTGTCGGCCTGGCTCAGCGACCGCTACGGGCGCAAGCCGGTGCTGATTGTCGGTGGCCTGCTGGCGATTGCTTCGGGCTTTACCATGGAGCCGCTGCTGACCTCGGGGTCGACCACGGGCGTGGCGCTGTTCCTGGCCATCGAGCTGTTCCTGATGGGCGTGACCTTTGCGCCGATGGGGGCGCTGCTGCCTGAGCTGTTCCCAACTCATGTGCGTTATACCGGGGCTTCGGCGGCGTATAACCTGGGCGGCATCGTCGGCGCATCGGCGGCACCGTTCTTTGCCCAGAAGCTGGTGAGCATGGGCGGCTTGAGCTGGGTGGGGGGGTATGTGTCGGTGGCGGCGGTGATCAGTTTGATTGCTGTGTTGTGCCTGAAGGAAACACGCAATACCGAGCTTTGAGAAAGCTGGGGCGCAGAGCGGCCCCTGCAATCGTGAATCAGAACTCGACCTTGACCGCCTGCGACGCACGGGTTGCCTTGGCCCGCGCGGCTTCAACCGACTCATCACGCGCCAGGCACACACCCATACGGCGGGTACCGTTGATCTCCGGCTTGCCGAACAGGCGAATGGCGGTATCGGGCTCGCTCAACGCCGCGCCCAGGTTGGCGAAGCTGGTCTGCTGCGACTGCCCTTCTGGCAAGATCACTGCCGAAGCCGACGGGCCGAACTGACGCACTACCGGAATCGGCAGGCCTAGAATGGCGCGGGCATGCAGGGCGAACTGCGACAGGTCCTGGGAAATCAGGGTTACCAGGCCGGTGTCATGCGGGCGCGGCGACACTTCGCTGAACCACACCTGGTCGCCCTTCACGAACAACTCCACGCCAAACAGGCCACGACCGCCCAGGGCATCGGTGACCGCCTTGGCCACGCGCTGCGATTCGGCCAGCGCCTTCGGGCTCATGGCCTGTGGCTGCCAGGATTCCTGATAGTCGCCCTTCTCCTGACGGTGGCCGACAGGTTCGAGGAAGGTGGTGCCACCCACGTGGCGCACGGTCAGCAGGGTGATTTCGTACTCGAAGTCGATGAACCCCTCGACGATCACCCGGCCCTTGCCAGCGCGGCCGCCTTCCTGGGCGTAATCCCACGATTTTTGCAGGTCGGCGTCGCTGCGCAGCAGGCTCTGACCCTTGCCCGAGGAACTCATCACCGGCTTGACCACGCACGGGTAGCCCACGTCGGCAACGGCCTTGGCGTAGTCCTCGAAGGTGTCGGCGAAGTGGTATGGCGAGGTTGGCAGGTCCAGCTCTTCGGCGGCCAGGCGGCGGATGCCTTCGCGGTTCATGGTCAACTGGGTGGCGCGTGCGGTCGGCACGACGTTGAAGCCTTCGTTTTCCAGCTCGACCAGGGTGGCGGTGGCGATGGCTTCGATTTCCGGAACGATGTAGTGCGGCTTCTCAGCCTCGATCACCGCGCGCAGGGCAACGCCATCGAGCATGTTGACCACATGGCTGCGGTGCGCCACCTGCATGGCCGGGGCATTGGCGTAACGGTCGACGGCGATTACTTCGACGCCCAGGCGCTGCAGCTCGATCACCACTTCCTTGCCCAGCTCGCCACAGCCGCAGAGCAGTACACGGGTCGCGGTGGGCGACAATGGGGTTCCGATACGGGTCATTTCAGGTCCTCGAAGGCATCCGGGGCCGCACCAGGCTTGGCGTGGCCCGCTGAAAAAGGACCGCTATTCTACACCATCAGCCCGCGACGGCGGCCCGCCGGGCGCGAAATGCCATGGCCAGCCACACCGCCGTCACACCGGCGAATTTCGAGGCCATGGCAGTGCCGACCACCGCCGGGGTCAGAGCCCCGATCATGCCGAAGAAGATGAAGGTGTCCACCGGAATACTCAGCGCCGAGCTCAGCCACAAGCGGTCGCGCAACGGCCGACGGGTGATGCTGAACACCAGCCAGTCGATCAGCTCGGAAATGAAGAACGCGGTGGCGCTGGCCAGGGCAATGGCAGGCTCCGAGGTAACGTAGGACAGCACCAGTGCCACCAGCATGGCCACCAGCGCACCATGGCCGAAGCGGGTCTGTACCATGTCGCGCAGGATGAACACCAGGCCGCCCCAGGCGGACCAGATGATGTCCAGGTGCGGGGCACTGGAGAAGGCGTAGTTGATCAGCACTACGCTGCTGATATAGGCAATCAGATAGAACATGGTGGGTCGTCTGTGGGCAAGCCGTACAGAGTACCGCTAGCCCTCTCGACAGGCAACGCCGCGCCTACAGGACAAGCCCGGCCTGTACGGCGCGCTCATGGCACAACTTCAACACCGCCCGGCGCTCGTCATTGTCCATCCGCCCCCAACGGCCGATTTCCGCCACGGTACGTTGGCACCCGGTGCAAATATCCTGCTCGTCCAGCGCGCAAATGCTCACGCACGGCGAGGCCACCGGCCGCTCTGCAACATCACTCATCATCAACCACCAGTTCCTGCGCATAACGGCGGGCATTATGCACATAGTGTGCGGCGCTGGCTTCGAGCATGCGCTTTTGCTGCTCGGTCAGTTCGCGCACCACCTTGCCCGGCGAGCCCATCACCAGCGAACCGTCCGGGATCTCCTTGCCCTCGGCGATCAGCGCATTGGCGCCGATGATGCAGTGCTTGCCAATGCGCGCACCGTTGAGAATCACTGCATTGATCCCGACCAGGCTGTAATCGCCCACCGTGCAACCATGCAACATGGCGTTGTGGCCTACGGTCACACCTTTACCCAAGGTCAACGGCGAGCCCATGTCGGTGTGCATCACCGTGCCATCCTGCACGTTGCTGCCCTCGCCGATGTCGATCAGCTCGTTATCCCCGCGCAGCACTGCACCGAACCACACGCTGGCATCGGCCTGCAGACGCACGTTGCCGATCAGTGTGGCATTGGGCGCGGCCCAACTGGTGGGGTGGCTCTCGACCCGCAGGTCGCCCAGACGGTATTTCATGGAAGCTCCTCAGGCTGCAACGCAGACGGCGGGTAGGCCCCGCTCAGTTTTTGATGTAACGCTCAGGGGGCTGGTGCAGGCTGATGCCGGCATCGAACAACAGGTTGACCAGCTCGACGATCATGATCGCCGACAACCCCCAGATCTTGTATTCACCATAGCGATAGCTCGGCACATACCAGCTACGCCCCTGGTAATCGATACGGTGGGTATGGTCACGCGGGTCCTGCCGGAAAAATTCCAGCGGTACGGTGAATACTGCCGCGATCTCGGCGTCGTTGGCGCGGTATTCGACGAAGTCGGGGATAAGCCCGACGAATGGCGTCACTTTCAGGCCATGCAACGAAATCAGCGGGCTGAGCGGGCCGATCACTTCTACCAGGCCAGGCGGCAGGCCGATCTCTTCTTCGGCTTCGCGCAGGGCGGTAAAGACCAGGTCTGGGTCTTCCGGGTCACGGCGCCCACCGGGAAAGGCGACTTCACCGCCGTGGGTGGACAGCCCCTTGGCGCGCAGGGTCAATACCAGTTCGGGCGCTTCGCTGCGGGTAATGGGCAAGAGGACCGCCGCTTCGGGGAACCGTCGGTCGGTTTCCAATGATGCGGGGTGGTGGTTGCTCATTCGGCGAAGTAGCTCGTCCAGCATTGCGCACGCTCGTATCCAAGGCCTGTCTTGCATGATGCACGAAAGCCACGAAGCACCCAAGCCCCAGCGCTTGCGGCGGCACAGTGGCCGCGCCAAGATAGCCTGAACATAAGGAACCCCACATGAAATTCTGCAGCGCGTGCGGCCAACCAGTCACTCAGCGGGTCCCCGAGGGCGATAGCCGCCTGCGGTATGTCTGCGAGTCCTGCCAGACCATTCACTACCAAAACCCCAACATCGTTGCCGGCGTGCTGCCGACCTGGGGCAGCCAGGTGCTGCTGTGTCGTCGCGCCATCGAGCCGCGCCGGGGCTTCTGGACCCTGCCGGCCGGGTTCATGGAAAACGGCGAAACCCTCGACCAGGCCGCCCGTCGCGAAACCGTCGAAGAAGCCTGCGCCCGGGTGGGGCCGACCAGCCTGTACCAGCTCTTCGATTTACCGCACATCAACCAGGTGCACGTGTTCTTCCGCGCCGAACTGGCGGACCTGAACTTCGCCGTCGGTGTCGAAAGCCTGGAGGTGCGCTTGTTCGAAGAACATGAGATACCGTGGGGCGAGCTGGCTTTCCGCACCGTCACGCGCACACTAGAATGCTACTATCGCGACCGCATCGGCCAGCACTACCCCATAGGCCATGAATACCTGCCGCCGATGACCGTTTCGAACCACACTTAAAAGCCTTCAGGGATACCGTTACATGCGTTGGTTGCTTGCCCTTTTCTGCCTTTGCGTTACCTCGGTGTCCCAAGCGGCCTTCACCGAGACCATCATCCGCAAGCCCGTACCGGCAGCGCAAACACCTTCGCCTTCGCAGCAGGCCATGCAGCCGTTGATCGACAAGGTGCTGGTGATCAAGTCCGAGCGCCGCCTGCAGTTGATCAGCCGTGGCGAGCCGCTGAAAACCTACCGTATCTCGCTGGGCAAGCAGCCCAAGGGCGCCAAGGAACGCGAAGGCGACAAGAAAACCCCCGAGGGCTTGTACTGGCTGGACTGGCGCAAGCAGAGCGACCGCTTCAACCTGGCCATGCACATCAACTACCCGAACATCAGCGATGCTGCCCGCGCGACCCGTGAAGGGGTGAGTGCCGGCAGCATGATCATGATTCACGGCACGCCGATCAACGATGAGTACCCAGAGTGGTACTTCCATACCCTGGACTGGACCGATGGCTGTATCGCCATGCGTAACCGTGACATGCAAGAGGTCTGGGACCTGGTACGGGATGGGACGTTGATCGAGATTCGGCCCTGACGCCTGCCGCTACCGCTTACCAGCCAAGGTCTCGCTGCCCAGCCAACGCCTGCGGCCCCAGCCACTGCGCGCCCCGCAACAAAGGCGTCAACGCCGCCTCCGGTTGCAGTTCGTATACCACCTGGGCCCGCCGCCCTGGCAGGTCAGCATCCACAAACAGCTGATGTTGCCCCTGTTGCGCCAACTGTCCACGCAGGCGCCAGCCGCTGCGGCAATCCATTTCCAGCCAGCCCTGCCCCAACCCCAGCGACCATGGCTCGCTCAGCGCCAGGTCGGTAACGGTGATACGGCCTTCGCTGGCTCGGCATTGGCGCCCTGCCCCCTGGACCCGCAACGCCCCCTGCCACTGACCGGCCAACCGGTAATCTGCCGCTGCCGTGGCCTGGGCGCCCATGGCACCGGCCTCCAGCCGCCAACGCCAGGGCCAGCCTTCGGCACGCAACTGCCAGGCCTGGCCCTGGAACCCCACCTGCGCATCGGCCCGCAGGCGCCAGGGCTGCACCGTCCAGCGCAAAGGCCCGACCGGCCCCAGCTGTTGTGCCTGGCCTTGCCAAAGGCTTCCACTGACCTCACGCATTGGCAGGCCGAACGCACGCACCACCCACTGGGCCGGAAGCTCAACCCACAGCGTGAACACGAATACCAGTAGCACCCATGCCATTCCCCAGTGCCTCATGGCTGCAGCACCAGATCAAATCGCAGGCCCTTGCCGTCTTGTTCCAGCCCCCATTGCAGCGGCTGTGCGCCTTCTGCGCGCAGGCTCTGCAACCAGCCTTGCAACACGCGCTCATCCGCTACCTGCCCACGCAGTTGCCAAGCCTTGCCTTGTGCATCGACATCGGTCAGTTCGACACGCCGGGCCTGGGCCGACTGGTGTAGCCGCTCCAGGTTCAAACCCGGGCCGCCTTGCAGGCTGGCCGCCTGTTCGGCCAACCCGCGCCACTGGCTGAGCTCGCGCCACTGCGCAACACCTGCGCGCAGGGCCAGGAAGGCCAGCAACAGGGCAATCACAGCCCAGGCAAACTGCATACGATGGCGCTGTAGCCAGTCCCGGTTCATGAAGCCGCCCCCAGGTCGAAGATCACTTGGTCGGTTTGAATCTGCACAGTCGCGCCAGCGGAAGTCGCCATCTCCTGCCAGGGCGGTGCCGTACCCTCACCCTGCAGGCGCAGGTGCCAGCGCTGGCCATCGAAGCGTACCGCTTGCAGGCGCCAGCCTGGGTTGTCATGCAGCCAGGCCTGCAAGCGGTCCTGCAGGTCGCCCAACTGACGGGTGCGCAACTGCTGTTGCAGTTCGCTTTCGCGTAGGCGTTTGAGGGCTTGCACGGCATGCCGGGGGCTGGCCTGCTCGCCGGTCACGGCAATGACCTGGCTGCGCCAAAGTTGCGCCTGACGCCATTGCTGGCTCAACCACAGGCCACCCCAGACGGCAGCCAGCACCAGGCAAGCCGCAAGCAGACGCTGCTGTTGGCGGGACGCCACCGGTAGCGAACGCCTCCTGCGAATGTGCTCGAACAAGCCTGGTACTGTGTCGAGGGGGGCCAAGCGGCTTGGCCAACTGCCACTCAGCGGCACTTTTTGCAGCACCGACCAGGGTTGCGGCGGCAAATCGCCCAAGGCATTCGGCCACGCCAGCCAATGTTCCTGACCGTCATCGGTCAGCCCTTTGTACAACGCCATGTCGGGCCCGTGCTGCCATTGCCAGGTGTATCCTGCCTCGGGCAACGGCAGCAATTGCAGTTCCCCCCAGCAGCGTTCCACCTGCAAGCCCCATGCGGCACATTGGCCACGCCAGTCTTCCAGCTGTTGACGTGCCACCACCAGCAGACGGAGGTGTCCAGGTTCACGGGCCAGGCAGGCACAGGCCACCTCGTCAGTAGCCTGCAGCAGGCGGTCTTCGAGCAGCAGCGGCCATTCCTCGCGTTTGAGCCCGGGCGGTGCTGGCACCCGGAAATGGCTACAGGCCTCGGCAGGCAGGATCAATGCGATACGCGCCTGCAGGTTCGCTGGCGGCTCGCCCTGCCCTTCGCATTGCACGCTACCGCCCTCGACCAATGCCCAGTGCCAGACACTGCCCGGTCGCAGCAACAGCCAAGGCCGGGCCGGCGCACGCCGCCGCCATTCAAGCTTCATGAGCGCCCCCATGGGAGGGCGAAGGTGCAGACATACGGGGCTCCATCACGCTGCAGTTCCAGGCGCACACCACGGCCGGGGTGCGCCGGTTGATCGGAGGGCCAGGCCAGCCAGTGGCCGCCCTGGTAGTACAGAACATTCATCGCGCTGACACGGTCGAGCCGTTCGCGTTGTACCCAACGCGGAGCGCCGACGGCATAGAGGTCGGCCGAACTCTCCAGCAGCAAGCGCTGCTCATGGGCCTCGAAGCGAAGCCGCTGGCGTTGCAGGCGCGCGCCGCCTTCGGCTGCCGGCAGGCCGGTGCTGGCGACCCACAGCAGCTGGTTGCTGGCGGGCTGCCAGTCAAGCCAGCGGCTGGCCAGCGGCAGGCGCTGGTCGTAGAGGCGGCGTAGCACCGGGCTGTCGAAACGCCGCTCAAGGGCCAGACAGAAGTCCAGCACCGAGGTTTCCTGCGTGGTCACCAGCAGGCGCTCGCGTACCTTGAGCCAGCCGTTGACCAAGGCGGCGAGCACGACGCCGAGCACGGCGGTCAGGGCCAGGGCGACCATCAGCTCGATCAGGGTCAAGCCCGCCTGGCGGCGTTTCATGATTTGATTCTCGGGATTGATGCCTGCACTGGCCCCCTGTAGGAGCAGCCTTGTGCTGCGAAGAGGCCCGCACGACTGGCAGATTTGCGCTGACCATATTGGCCTCTTCGCAGCACAAGGCTGCTCCTACAAGGCCGGCGGTGGCTTGGCGAGCTTTTCATGGGCGCTCCAGGAACACGGTGTACTGGCCCAACGGCAGGCGCTGGTCGCGCTCGCCGAACAACTGCAGCTCTCCACGGCGCAAGTCGCGCACGCCAGTGCGGCGCAGTTGCAATTGCCAATGACACGGCTGGCCACCCTGGCTCAGCGCGCCACTCACCTGATTGGCCGAAGGCCAGAATTGCTCGACGGCGAAGCGGGTTTGCAGCTCACGCGCGCACAACAGGCCAAGGCGATGCTGCTGCAGGTTGTCCTGCACGGCCAGGCGCTGGCGCAGGACCTGGCTGGTGATGACCGCCAGCACGGCGGCGATCGCCAGGGCCACGGTCACTTCCAGCAAGGTGAAACCACGCTGACGCTGCGTCATGGCGCCACCTGCAAGCGACCCTCGCGGTCCCAGGCCCAGCGCTGGCTGCCATCGGCCCAGCGCCAGCGCACGCTGCCCGGCTGCGCCCAGCCATGCGGTGTGAACAGCAGGCGTGGCTGCGGGCTGGCGGGCCAGTCCGGATGCAGGCCCTTGGGCCAGTCGCCGAGCGCGACCGCTTCAACCACCCAACCATTGCCCTCGCGCCGGACGAACTGCGGGCGCTCACCATTCCAACGCAGCCCGCGCAATTGCCCGGCATGCCTGGCCAATGCAGCTTGGCCGCGGGTCTCAGCCGCCAGGCGTTGCAGCGCCTGGTCGACACTCGCCTGGCCAGTGCCGAGCCCGGCAACCGCCAGCCCGGTCATCAGCCCGGCGATAGCCAACACCACCAGCAATTCGATCAGGCTGAAACCCCGCTGCCCCCGCACCGGCTAAAGCGCCCAGTTACCCAGGTCGGCATCCTGGCCTTCGCCACCTGGCAGGCCATCGGCGCCCAGCGAGTACACATCGACCCGGCCATGCTCGCCCGGCATGCGGTACTGGTACGGAGTGCCCCACGGGTCTTCCGGCAGGCGGCGCACATAGCCGTCACTGCGCCAGGCCCGTGGCAGCGGCTCCTGGGCCGGCTTTTTCACCAGTGCGGCCAGGCCCTGTTCACTGCTGGGGAAGCGCAGGTTGTCCAACCGGTACATGTCCAGTGCCTGTTCGAGGGTAGCCAGGTCGGCCATCACCTTCTGCTTCATGGCCTTGTCCTGGTTGCCCAGCACGCTGGGCGCGACCACGGCGATCAACAGGCCGATAATGAAGATCACCACCATGATTTCCATGAGGGTGAAGCCGCGCTGGCGGTTACGTCGATGCTGCATGGCAATACTCCTTGTCGTCACAATTGCAGGCCCTGGTTGAGTTGCATGATCGGCAGTAGCACCGCCAGCACGATGAACAGCACCACGGCGCCCATCACCAGGATCATCAGGGGTTCGAACAGCGCCATGGCGGTATCGACCTGGCGGGCAAAGCCGCGCTCCTGGTCGTCGGCCACACGCTCGAGCATGTCGGCCAGCGTGCCACTGGCCTCGCCACTGCCGACCATGTTCACCAGCAGCGGTGGGAATTGCTGGGAGGTATCCAAGGCGCGGTGCAGGCTGGTGCCACCCTGCACTTGCTGGCGCACCTGCTCCATGGCCAGGCGGATACGCCGGTTGCCGATGGTTTCGGTGGCCACTTGCAAGGCTTCGAGCAAGGCCACGCCGCTGCCGCTGAGAATCGCCAGGCTGCGGGCCAGGCGGGCGCTTTCCAGCACCTGCAGCAGGCTGCCGATGCGCGGCAGGCGCAGCAGCAGTTGGTCGCGGCGCAAGCACCAGTGCGGCTTGCGCAGCAACCAGCTAGCCAACAGGGCGAGCAACAGCGCCAACCCCAGCAACCACGGCCCAGCCAGCACCAGCCCTTGGCTCAAGCCGATCAGCAGCGAGGTGATCAGCGGCAGGCTCTGCCCGGCATGGGCAAATTGCTCGGTGAGCTTGGGCACGACGAAGGTCATCAGGCCAATGACCACGGCAAGCGAAACCCCCATCAGTACCGTGGGGTAGATAAGCGCGGTGCGGGCCTTGTGCTGCTGCCGCTGCACCTGTTCCAGGTGGTCGGCCAAGCGGGTCAGCACCTGGGCCAGCCGCCCGGAACGCTCACCGGCCTCGACCAGCGCGCAGTACAGGCCAGTGAACGGTGCGCCCTGCCGGGCCAGGCTGCGGGCCAGGCCCAGGCCTTCGGCCAGCGAGCCGCGCAAGGCCACCAGCACACTGTGCAAGGCGGGCTGGCGCAGTTGCCGCTCAAGGGTGGCCAGGGCATCGACCAAGGGGATGCCGGCCCCGATCAAGGTGGCCAGTTGACGGGTCAGCTCACACAACTGGGCGCGGCTAAGGCGCTGGCGCCGGGGTTGTCGGGTACCGGCTTCATGGCGCTGCAACTGGCGGGCGAACAGGCCCTGCTCGCGCAACAGCTGGCGGGCGTGGCGTTCACTGTCAGCCTGCAGGCTGGCCTTGTGCGGTTTGCCGGCGAGGTCGACGGCCTGGTAGCGATAGGTCGGCATGCCTTAGCCCTGCACCACACGCAGCACTTCGGCCAGGCTGGTTTCGCCACGGGCCAGGCAAGCGCTGGCCATCACCACCAGGCTTTGCCGGCGCTCGACCAGATAATCCTGCATGGCCAGTTCGCTGGCGCCGTCATACAACAGGCCAATCAACCCGGCGTCCAGTTCGATGAATTCGTACAGGCCCAGGCGGCCGACGTATCCGCTGCCCTGGCACTGCTCGCAGCCGACTGCATGGTAACTGCTGTCCAGCGCAGCCAGCTCTGGCCACAGGTCTCGCTCGGCCGGCTGCAGTGGATGCGCCACGGCACAGCTGCACAGGCGCCGTACCAGGCGCTGGGCCAATACGCCGCGCAGGCACGAGGCGATCAGGAACGGTTCGATGCCCATGTCACGCAACCGGGTCACCGCGCCCACGGCGCTGTTGGTGTGCAGGGTCGACAGCACCAGATGGCCGGTGAGGCTGGCCTGCACGGCGATCTGGGCGGTTTCCTGGTCGCGGATTTCACCGAGCATGATCACGTCCGGGTCCTGCCGCAGGATGGCGCGCAGGCCGCTGGCGAACGTCAGCCCGGCGCGCGGATTGATGGCGGTCTGGCCAATGCCGGCGATGGCGTATTCCACCGGGTCCTCGACGGTGAGAATGTTGCGGCTGCCATCATTGAGGCTGTTGAGGCTGGCGTACAGGGTGGTGGTTTTGCCCGAACCGGTCGGCCCGGTCGACAACACGATGCCGTTGGGCCGTGCCAGGCAACTACGCAGGCCCTGCAACACGGCCGCTGGCATGCCCAGGTTATCCAGCGCCAGCAAGCTGGCCTGCTTGTCGAGTACACGCATCACCACCCGCTCGCCATGGATGCCTGGCAAGGTCGAAACCCGCACGTCCACTTCGCGCCCCGCTGCGCGCAAGGTGATGCGGCCGTCCTGTGGCTGGCGCTTTTCGGCGATGTCCAGGCGGGCCATGACCTTGATCCGCGACACCAGCATGGCCGACAGCGCGCGCGGCGGGCGCAGCACCTCGCGCAGGTGACCATCGACCCGCAGGCGCACCACCAGGCTTTGCTCGAACGTTTCGATATGGATGTCCGAAGCGCGCAACCGCAGCGCCTGGCCGAACAGGCCGTTGATCAGGCGGATCACCGGGGCTTCGTCGTCGCTTTCGAGCAGGTCTTCGATGCGTGGCATTTCACTCATCAGGCTGTCCAGGTCAACCTGGTCGCCGATCCCTTCGATCAGGGCTTCGGTCGCGGCATCGCCAACCTGGTAGAGCTGGCCGAGGCGTTCGTCGAACAGCGCAGGCTCCAGGTATTCGAGCAGGCTGGGCTGGCCATGCACACGCAGCAGCTCCTGCAATTGGGCATTGTCGGCATCAGGCCGCAGCCACAGCTTCCAGCCCTGCTCCGCCGGGGCCATGGCCACCCCGCTGTGTCGTGCCTGGCGGTAAGGCAGCATCACCAGTCACCGCCTTCCAGGCGTGCGCGGCTGGAGGGGAAAACCTGCAACAGCGGCGTGCCCTCTGCAAGGTCCGGCATTTGCAGCGGCGTGGTCTGCTGCAGGGTGCGGTACTTGTCTTCGCTGAGCCCGGCCAGGCTTGGCCCGTCGCGCAGGATGCGTGGGCGGATGAACACCATCAGGTTCTGCTTGGTGTTCCTGGTGGCATCGGAGCGGAACAACCGGCCCAGATAAGGAATGTCGCCGAGCAGTGGCACCCGCTGGTTGCTGGTACTCAGCTCGTCGCTGATCAGGCCGCCGAGAATCACCAGGCCGTTGTCCTCGACCATGACCTTGGTCTTGATCTCGCGCTTGTTGGTGATCACGTCGCTGGCGGCGCTGGAGTCGGCAATCGACGACACTTCCTGGACGATGTCCAGGCGCACGCTGTTGTCGATGTTGATCTGCGGCTTGATGCGCAGCTTCACCCCGACTTCCTTGCGTTCGATGGTCTGGTACGGGTTGGCGTTGTTCTGCGTCACCGAGCCGGTGACGAAGGGCACTTCCTGGCCCACCAGGATCGACGCTTCGGCGTTGTCCAGGGTCAGCAAGGTGGGTGTGGACAACAGGTTGAAGCCGCTCTTGCCCTTCAGCGCGTTGACCAGCATGGCAAAGTTGAAGCCGCCGCCGAAATGGCCGATGCCGGCCGTGGCGCCGGCCGTTTTCGACAGCAGGTCACCCAGAGCCTCGTTGTCGCCACTGGCGGCGGCCCCGGCGATGTTGGCGATGTTCACCCCGTTGCTGCCGAAGTTGACGATGCCGGCACCGAACTTTTCGTCGGCGAACAGCCATTGCACGCCCAGTTCCTGAGCGCTGCTGTCCGATACCTCGGCGATGATCGCTTCGACCACCACCTGAGCACGGCGAATGTCCAGTTGCTCGACGATGGCGCGGTAGGCCGCCAGCTCGCTGTCGGGGCCAACCATGACCACGGCGTTGGTGCCTTCTTCGTGTTCCAGGCGAATACCTGGGCCACCGGAGGCGGCCATTACCGGCCTGTCCTTGTTCTCGCCTTCACCCGTGCCCTCAGACGGCACCGCACCTTCCTGGCTGAGCCCGCGCAGCACTTTGACCACTTCACCGGCATTGGCATGGCGCAGGTAGATCACCTGGGTACTGCCACTGCTCGGCGCCTCTTGCGGGCGGTCGAGCTGGCGCAGCAGGCTGGCGATGCGTTCGAGGTTGCTGCGCCAGTCGGTCACCACCAGTTGGTGCGCCGCCGGGTACGGGGTGATCACCCCGACCCGTGGGTCGATCAGCGGTTTGAGGATGCCCAGTACTTGTTCACTGGCGGCGTTGCGCACATTGAATACCCGGGTGGCCACGCTGTCGCTGCCCTCGCCCTGCTGCCCACCCGCCTCCACCGGCACCGGCTCCAGGCGCGCGGCCTGGTCGGGGACGATCTTCACGCTGCCGTTGGGCAGGTCGACGGTGGCATAGCCCTGGGCGCGCAGCTGGGCCAGGAAGATGTCGTAGATGGCATCGGCATCGTGCAGGTCGACGGTGCGCACGGTGACCTTGCCCTTGACCCGGGGGTCGACGATGAAGGTGGTGCCGGTGATGCGCGATACGCTGTCGATGAACTCACCCAGCTCGGTATCGACGAAGTTCACCTCGTACATCGGCGTGCCGTTGTCATCGAACACCGGCTCCTCGGCGCCGGCCACAGACAGGACCAGGCTCAGCGCGGCCGCCACGCAGTATCTAACAGGCATCGTTCATCCTTGCCGCTTGAAGCCGGTCACGGCGGGGCGTGGCGGCCAGGGCAGGCGTTCGCGCCGCCCCTGGTTGTTGAAAATCAGGCCATCGCTGTCGATGTCCTGCAGCACGATCCCCGGCGCCAGCCGCTGGCCACGGGCCAGGGTGCGTACTTGCTCGCCATAGCGCAGCACCACCACACTGGACGCCAAGGGCTGGGCCTTGAGGCCACCGAGGTATTGCAGGGGTAAGCGGGTGATGGCGATGGCGCCGTCGTCGATGGGCGCTCGCCAGGCGCCGACCATCAGCCCGGGCAGCGGGCTGTCGGGTGCCGCAGGCGCCGTGGCCGGTTGTGGTTGGCGGCTCAACTGCAGCACACACTGGGCGGCGAGCCAGCCGGCCAGGGTCAGGCCAGCGCCAGTCAATAGGCGCGCAGCAAGCTTCACGAGGCCAACTGCCGTGGGTGCCAGCCCGGATGCCCCTGTACGTAGCGCACGTCAGGCAGTTGCAGCGGTGCCAGCTGCCAGTCGGCCCGCTGCCGAGCGAGCCAGGCTTCGACCCGTTGCCACAGGGGCTCCCCAGCCTGACTGTCGAATTGCAGGCCAAAGGTGCGGCACAGGCCCTGCACCGGCTCCAGGCCAGCGATGCGTTTGCCTTGCGGGCTGTAGCTGACCTGCCAGGCCTGGTCCTGCCAGCGTGGCAGGTCCTGGCTGTTGTCCAGCAGCAGCGGGTCGCCGAACAATTGCTCCGCAGCATTCTCCAGCACTTGCTCGACCTGCCGAGCCGGTGCTTCGACCACCGGCGCGGGGTAGCCGCCGGTGAGGCTGATCAAGTGTTCGCGGGTGATGGGCGCCCCCGCGGGCAGCGGGTAGTCATAACGCAGGCCCGGCAACAGTACGGACATGCCGCTGTCGTCGGCCAGGGCTTGATGCAACAGGCGGTCCCAGCTGCCGCCTCGGGTATCGCGGCGCCACAAGGCCTGGGGAGCGCGGGCCAGCGGTTGGTCGAGCCAGGCCGCATGGCCAGCACGCTGCTGGCGCAGTTGTGCCTGCAGTTGTGAGGCACGCAGCTGCGCAGCAGGTGCCAGTTGTTGCGCAAAAGCCGGGAAGAAGCGCCCGTCGAACTGCCACAGCCCAGCCACACGCTGGCAGCGCAGGCGGAAAGCACCGCTACCCCGGCAACCGGCGAACAGCACCGGCACGCGACGCCCGCTGGCCTGGGTCACCTCGACCGGCGCCGGCCACAGGTCCTGGCCACGGGCGCACAACAGCACGTCGACCTGCGGCACCCGTTCAGCCAGCCACAGGCCAGGGCCTGTGCCCACATCGGCCATGGCCACCACCAGGTCCGCCTCGCGCCGGGCCTGCTCGAACACCGGCTGCAATGACTGGTACCACTGTTTAAGGGAGGCTTTCTGGTCCTGGGCGTAGGGGTCGGTCACGCCGACCACTGCGATGCGCGCACCGCCGCGTTCGAAGACGTGCAGGGCCTCCACGCCCAATGCCTGGCGTTGCGCGTCCGCCAGCCCGGCACCCAAGGTAACGGCGCTGGCCTGGCGATAGAGCCCTGGGCTGCGTTGGGGCCAGAGCACGCGTTCATCGCTGCTGACCCGTGCTTCGATGCCCAGCAGTTGGCTGCCTTGCACACCGCTTTCACCCTGGGTCAAGTAAGCCAGGCCACTGCCGTTCCAGCCCTGGCCGTTTTCCAGGGTCAGGCTGTTGCCCGCACCGGCCTCGCCGCGCAGTTGCTCCAGCAACGCCGCCAGCACAGCATAACCACCCAGCGGGGCGGAAGCCGCCTGGTTGGCATCGAGCAGCGGCGCCAGTTGCGGGTAGGCGATGCTGGCGCTGCTGCCGGTCATCCATGGCGCGCGGCCCAGGTGGCTGACCGGCCCCAACCGGGTAGCAGGCACCACGGCCAGGCCTGGCTGGCGGGCATCGAGGGTATCGGCCACGTACAGCACGTCGAAATGGGCGTTGCCGCCCTGCTGCCCTGGGAAGGCAGTGCAGGCGCCGAGCAGCGGTGCCAAGGCACCGATACCCATCCAGCCGATCACTTCGCGCCTGTGCACACTGCTCGCCATCGCACCCGCCATCCTTTTCCGCGTTCATTCAGGGCCCCGGATGTTGCGGCGTTGGCATTACAGTTTGATGGCAGAAATCCGACAGCAATTCCAATTTGATCTGTAGGCCGCGAATTTAAGAACCGGCAGTTTTAAAAGCTCGTTAACATTTCTGCCAAAGAATCATCACACTTGCGCCTTAAAGTCGCGGTTTCCTCCAACTCAGCCAACATAAGGACACCCTGATGAGTCGAGATACCGGCGACAACCTGGACCGCAACCAAAGCGGCAACCTGCCGATGGCCAACGTCATGGACGCCTACCTGAGCCGCCGCAGCGTGATGCGCGGCAGCCTGGGCGCCGCCATCGCCATGATCGCCGGTACCGGCCTGACAGGCTGCTTCGACGGTGGTGGTTCCGATCACGATGATCCGGTCACCGAGCCACCGGTGACCGAGCCGCCCGTTACCGAGCCGGAAGTGCCGAAACTGGCGTTGGGCTTCCAGTCCATCCCGGGTTCGCGTACCGACGCCTGTGTCGTCGCCGCGGGCTATAGCGCCTACGTGCTGGCGCCTTGGGGCACGCCGATCAACAGCAACGGCAGCCCATGGAAGTCCGACGGCAGCAACACCTCGACCGACCAGGCCAACGCCATGGGCATGCACCATGACGGCATGCATTTCTTCCCCATCAACGGCAGCTCGGAAGACGGCCTGCTGGCGATCAACTTCGAATACATCGACACCGCCGCCCTGCACCCGGCCGGCCCGACCACCGATGTCAACGGCAAGCGCCCGGCCGAAGAAGTGCGCAAGGAAATCAACGCCCACGGTGCTGGCGTGGTACGCCTGCAAAAAATCAGTGGCCGTTGGCAGGTGGTCGACAACGACCCGCTGAACCGCCGCTTCACCACCGCCTCGCGCATGGAAATCACCGGCCCCCTGCGCGGCACCGAGCACGTCAAGACCAAGTACTCCAGCGCGGGCACCCACTGCCGTGGCACCAACAACAACTGCGGTAACGGCTATACGCCATGGGGCACCTACCTGACCTGCGAAGAGAACTGGCCTGGCATCTTCGTCAACAAGGGCACCCGCCCCGAAGACCAGCGCCGCATTGGCGTGGGCACCTCCAGTGGCCAGTACAAGTGGGAAAGCGCTGCCGGTGACAGCAGCGAAGTGGCCGACGAATTCGCCCGTTTCGACGTGACCGTCAAGGGCGCCAGCGCCACCGACGACTACCGCAACGAAGCCAGCACCTACGGCTACATCGTCGAGATCGACCCGTACAACAGCAGCACCCTGGCCACCAAGCGCACCGCCCTGGGCCGTTTCCGCCACGAGGGCTGTGCCCCGGGCCTGCCAGTCGCGGGCAAGCCGCTGGTGTGGTACATGGGTGACGACTCGAACAACGAGTACCTGTACAAGTGGGTGTCCACCGCCGTGTGGGACGCCGCCGATGCCAACCCAGCCGACCGCCTGGCCACCGGCGCCAAGTACCTCGACCAGGGCAAGCTCTACGTGGCCCGCTTCAATGCCGACGGCACCGGCGTATGGTTGCTGCTGGACGTGGCCACCGCCACCAAGGGCGGCAGCACCCTGGGCGCGCTGTATGGTGACCTGCCCGGCATCATCCTCAACACCCGTGGCGCTGGCGATGCCGTGGGTGCAACGCCGATGGACCGCCCGGAATGGACCACGGTCAACCCGCTGAACGGCGACGTGTACCTGACCCTGACCAACAACAGCGCGCGTACCCCGGACAAGGTCGATGCGGCCAACCCACGAGGCCCGAACCGTCACGGCCACATCATTCGCTGGCACGACAGCGACGACCAGCTGAGCTTTACCTGGGACATCTTCGTGTTCGGCGCCAACGCCGCCGGTACTGCCGACATCAATCGCTCCGGCCTGACCGAGCTGAACCAGTTCGCCAGCCCCGACGGCATGAGCTTCGATAGCCGTGGCATTTTGTGGTTCGAGACCGACAACGGCGAAAGCACCTTGACCGACTACACCAACGACCAACTGCTGGCGGTGATCCCCACCGACCTGGTGGATGCCAGCGGCAAGCAGGTGCCGGTGAATGCCCAGAACCAGGTGGCCCTGCGCCGCTTCTTCGTCGGGCCGAACGAGTGCGAGGTGACCGGGATTTCCTTTACCCCGGACAACAAGACGCTGTTCGTCAATATTCAGCACCCGGGGAACTGGCCGTATACCGACAAGGCCACCGATGCTACGCCGGCTGGAGCCACGGTAAGGCCGCGGGCTGCGACGGTGGTGATTCAGCGTAATGATGGTGGGGAGATCGGTACCGTCTGATCGTCCGGCGTACAGGGGCCGCTTTGCGGCCCATTCGCGGCACAAGGCCGCTCCTACAGGGGTTACGCGATCCTTGTAGGAGCGGCCTTGTGCCGCGAATGGGCTGCACAGCAGCCCCGGCACTCTCAAGCCCTACCAGGCCATCGGCTCCCGGCTACGCACCCGCACCTGCTGCGCCGGCACCCGGGCATGCCATTGCACCACCCCCAGCGCCTCCACTTGGAATTCGCTGCGCATCACCCGCCCCTCTTCCTCGAACGACAGCTGCAACAGGAAATACCCACTGTTGAGCAGCAGCCCTTCGCTCAGCCGTTCGAACGTTTCATCGTCCACCGCCCCCAGCGCCTGGCGCAGCGCGGTCGCATCCACGTACCCCGACGCCGGCCGGCCGCTGATGATGCGGCTGAGCAATGCACGCGGGTATCGCCCTTCGTACAGCGCCTCCAGCAGCGGCAGATGCTCCAGCCCCAACGCATTGGCGTTCAGCCGCCAGCCAGTGGTCTGCGGCAAAGCGCACAGCATCGGGTAACGGCCCTGGCGGCTGGCATCGGGCTCCAGCAACAGGTTCAGCTCGCTGGTGTCGAGCATCGGCTGGTTGGCCGCCAGCCGTGGAGTTTGCTGACGCAGGTACTGGGCGCTCTCGGCACCCTGCAGGCGGGTATCGCTGTCGGCATCGAGCCAGTCAGCCAGGGCATCGACCAGGCGTTCGGCGGCCATGTCGTCGCCCAGCAGGTAACGCAACTGATGCTCGGCACGTTCGCCATCGGCCCCCAGCAACGCATTGACGTTGAAGCAGGTGTGCTGGTCGATTACCCGCAACTGCGCCTGGCCAGCGCCAAAATCGTAATTCAGCGGCTGCCCGCGCAAGGCTTGCCAGAACAGTGGGCTAAGCCGCCAGTCTGGGTCGCGCAGGGCCTGCTCGGCATAGGCGAGGCCCGCCTGCTCCATGGCCCGCACCTGTACCCGCTGCTGCAGCAGGCGCACCTCGTCAACCTGGCGCCGGCCATCTTCCACCAACCAGGCCATGCCCGCCGCCAGCATGGCCAGCACCACCATCACCATCAGCAGGGCCGCCCCCTGCTGTTGCCTGCCGCCCATCCGTGCGTGCCTCGCTTGCGCAATGAAAACGCCAGTCAACACGCCGTGTGTTGCAGGTAGATGGCAATGCCCGTTCGTCATGTGCATGTCATCAAGACGATGCAGGATTGCCCTTCCTTTTCATGACCTTACAGGAGTGGTCGCAATGGGTGGCATTGGAATCTGGCAACTGGTGATCGTACTGCTGATCGTGTTCCTGCTGTTTGGTACCAAGCGCCTCAAGGGCCTGGGCAGCGATGTGGGCGAGGCGATCCAGGGTTTTCGCAAGTCCATGGGCGGTGACAATGACACCAGTACACCAGGCGAGGCCCCGCTGACCGGCCAGGCCACGCAGCAGCCGCAAGCGGACCGTCAGGCCTGATGTTCGAGGTAGGCTTCAGCGAGTTGTTGCTGGTCGGCGTCGTCGCCCTGTTGGTGCTAGGCCCGGAACGCCTGCCGGTAGCAGCACGCACCCTTGGCCGCGGCTTGGGCCAGGCGCGCCGGGCCATGCACGCCTTGCGCACGCAGGTGGAGCGCGAAATCGAGCTGCCCAGCCTCGACAGCGCACCGTTGCAGCGCCTGGAGCAGGAGATCCGCCAGGGCATCAGCCTGAATACCGAGCCGGCCAATGATGCGGCTACAGTCGCGCTAGCCAAGGAAAACGCCTCATGAGCAGTGCCATGCAGACGACGGCCAGCATGCCGCTAACCGAACACCTGCGCGACCTGCGCAAACGCCTGGTGCGTTGTCTAGCGCTGGTGGCCTTGGTGTTCGCCGGCTTGTTCCCCTTCGCCCAAACGCTGTACACGCTCATCTCCGAGCCGCTTCGGCGCTTTTTGCCGGAAGGCGCGAGCATGATCGCCACCAGCGTCACCTCGCCGTTTCTGACGCCGTTCAAACTGACTGCGATGTGCGCCCTGTTCGTGGCCATGCCGCTGCTGCTGCACCAGGCCTGGGGCTTTCTGGCGCCGGGGTTGTACCGCCGTGAACGGCGCATTGCCCTGCCGCTGCTGGTGTCGAGCATCGTGCTGTTCTATGCCGGCATGGCGTTCGCGTTTTTCCTGGTGTTCCCGATGATGTTCGGCTTCTTTGCCAGCGTGACGCCGGACGGCGTGGCGATGATGACCGACATCAGCCAGTACCTGGACTTTATCCTGGCGCTGTTCCTGGCGTTCGGGTTGGCGTTCGAGATCCCGGTGGCGACGTTCATCGTGGTCTGGGTGGGGTTGGCCGATGTGGCCACACTGCGGCGCAGCAGGCCCTACGTGATCGTCGGGTGCTTTGTGGTGGGGATGATCTTGACGCCGCCGGATGTGTTTTCGCAGACGATGCTGGCGGTGCCGATGTGGATACTGTTCGAGGTGGGGTTGCTGGCTTGTGCCTGGTTGAAGCGGCCGGGGCCTGGCAGAGAGATCGTGGCTGGATCGTAGGGCCTCTTCGCGGGCACGCCCGCTCCCACAGGAATCGCACAATATTTATGTGTTGTGCAATACCTGTGGGAGCGGGCGTGCCCGCGAAAGCCTTGATGCGGTCTAGAACTCGGCGAGCTGCCAGACTTCATAGGCTGGCGTCTCGTACGGGTGGCTCTGCTTCAGCGCAGCGACGACCTGGGCTACCAGCCCGTCAGCCACCACCAGCTCCACCTTCCACTCTTCCACCACCTCGACCTGGCCTGTTTGCCCGAGGAACGGCTGGCTGCCGTGCAACGGGCGGAACTGGCCCTGGCCCAAGGTTTGCCAGGCGCAGTGGTCATAGTCGCCGATGCGCCCGCCGCCGGCGGCGAACACAGCGGCCTTGACCACTTCCACGTGGCTGGCGGGGACGAAGAAGGCGAGCTTGTACACGCCTTAGTTCACCCACACCCGTGCGTTGCGGAACATACGCATCAGTGCGGCATCTTCCTGCCACTCGTCCGGGCGCCAGGAGTTCTGCACAGCGCGGAACACACGCTCCGGGTGCGGCATCATGATGGTCACACGGCCATCGCGGCTGGTCAGGCCGGTGATACCACGCGGCGAGCCGTTCGGGTTGGCCGGGTAGGCTTCGGTGACCTTGCCGTGGTTGTCGACGTAGCGCAGCGCCACGCAACCGGACAGGTCGGCAGCCAGCAGCGCCTCTTCGCTGGCGAATTCGGCATGGCCTTCACCGTGAGCGATGGCGATCGGCATGCGCGAACCGGCCATGCCCTGCAGGAAGATCGAGTTGGACTTCTGCACTTCGACCATGGCCACACGCGCCTCGAACTGCTCCGAGCGGTTGCGCACGAAGTGCGGCCAGTGCTCGGTGCCCGGGATCAGCTCGTGCAGGTTGGACATCATCTGGCAACCGTTGCACACGCCCAGGGCGAAGCTGTCGGTACGCTCGAAGAAGGCCTGGAAGGCGTCGCGGGCGCGGCTGTTGAACAGCGCCGACTTGGCCCAGCCTTCACCGGCACCCAGCACGTCGCCGTAGGAGAAGCCACCGCAGGCGACCAGGCCCTTGAAGGTTTCGAAGTCGACGCGGCCAGCCAGGATATCGCTCATGTGCACGTCGATGGCGGCGAAACCGGCGCGGTCGAAGGCAGCAGCCATCTCGACCTGACCGTTGACGCCCTGCTCGCGCAGGATGGCCACTTGCGGGCGCACGCCTTTCTTGATGTACGGCGCGGCGATGTCGTCGTTGACGTCAAAGCCCAGCTTGACCGACAGACCTGGGTTGTCTTCCTCGAGCAGCAGGTCGAATTCCTGGTCGGCGCAGTCGGCGTTGTCGCGCAGGCGCTGGATCTGGTAGCTGGTCTCGGCCCACTGGCGCTGCAGCATGCGGCGGTCGTCGTCGAACAGCACCTCGCCGTTCAGGCTGATGGACACTTCACCGTTGTTGACCGGCTTGCCGATCACGGCCACGCAACCTTCACCCAGGCCAGCGGCGCTGAACTGTGCCAGCACGTCCGGGGTGGCATCCTGGCGAACCTGGATGACCGCGCCCAGTTCCTCGTTGAAGAGGATGGCCGGTACGTCGCCTTTGCTGTCGGTCAGCGGGTCGAGCTGCAGGTCGAGGCCGCAGTGGCCGGCAAAGGCCATTTCCAGCACGGTGGTGAGCAGGCCGCCGTCGGAACGGTCGTGGTAGGCCAGCAGGTGGCCGTCGGCGTTCAGGCCCTGGATCACGGCGAAGAAGGCCTTGAGGTCTTCGGCGTCGTCGACGTCCGGTGCCTGGGCCGCGATCTTGCCGTAGGTCTGCGCCAGGATCGAAGCGCCCATGCGGTTCTTGCCACGGCCCAGGTCGATCAGGATCAGGTCGGTCTCGCCCTTGTCCATGCGCAGTTGCGGGGTCAGGGTCTTGCGAATGTCGGTCACCGGGGCGAAGCCGGTGATGATCAGCGACATTGGCGAGGTAACGCTCTTCTCGACGCCCTCGTCGCTCCACTTGGTCTTCATCGACATCGAATCTTTGCCGACCGGAATGGTGATGCCCAGTTCCGGGCACAGCTCCATGCCGACGGCCTTGACGGTGTCGTACAGACGGGCGTCTTCACCTGGGTGGCCAGCGGCGGACATCCAGTTGGCCGACAGTTTGATGTCGGACAGCTTGTCGATGCGCGAAGCAGCCAGGTTGGTGATGGTCTCGCCGATCGCCATGCGGCCGGACGCCGGGGCATCCAGCAGTGCCAGCGGGGTACGCTCGCCCATGGCCATGGCTTCACCGGTGTACACGTCGAAGCTGGTGGCGGTGACGGCGCAGTCAGCTACCGGAACCTGCCACGGGCCGACCATCTGGTCGCGGGCAACCAGGCCGGTGATGGTGCGGTCGCCGATGGTGATCAGGAAGCTCTTGCTGGCCACGGCCGGGTGGTTCAGCACACGCTGGACGGCGTTGTCCAGGTCCAGCTTGCTCGGGTCGAAGTCATCGCCCAGCTCGGCTTCACGGGTAACCGAGCGGTGCATGCGTGGCGGCTTGCCCAGCAGCACGTCCAGCGGCATGTCCACCGGGGTGTTGTCGAAGTGGCTGTCGCTGACGGTCAGGTGCGGCTCTTCAGTCGCTTCGCCCACTACGGCGAACGGGCAGCGCTCACGCTCGCAAATGGCCTTGAAGCGCTCGAAGTCGACGGCGCTGACAGCCAGCACGTAACGCTCTTGCGATTCGTTGCTCCAGATTTCGTGCGGGGCCATGCCCGGCTCGTCATTGGGTACGTTGCGCAGCTCGAAGCGGCCACCACGGCCACCGTCGTTGACCAGCTCAGGGAAGGCGTTGGAAATACCGCCGGCGCCCACGTCGTGGATGAAGGCGATCGGGTTGGCGTCGCCCAGCTGCCAGCAACGGTCGATGACCTCCTGGCAACGGCGTTCCATTTCCGGGTTTTCGCGCTGTACCGAAGCGAAGTCCAGGTCAGCCGAACTGGCACCGGTAGCCACCGACGAAGCGGCGCCGCCGCCCAGGCCGATCAGCATGGCCGGGCCACCGAGCACGATCAGCTTGGCGCCGACCGTGATTTCGCCCTTCTGCACGTGGTCTTCACGGATGTTGCCCATGCCGCCGGCGAGCATGATCGGCTTGTGGTAGCCGCGCACTTCTTCGCCGTGCGGGGTGTTGATGGCCTGCTCGAAGGTACGGAAGTAACCGGTCAGGGCCGGGCGACCGAATTCGTTGTTGAACGCCGCGCCGCCCAGAGGGCCTTCGATCATGATATCGAGGGCGTCGACGATGCGTTCTGGCTTGCCATAGGCCTGCTCCCACGGCTGTTCGAAGCCTGGGATACGCAGGTTGGACACGGTGAAGCCGGTCAGGCCAGCCTTGGGCTTGGCGCCACGGCCGGTAGCACCTTCGTCGCGGATTTCACCGCCGGAGCCGGTCGACGCGCCGGAGAACGGGGCGATGGCGGTCGGGTGGTTGTGGGTTTCCACCTTCATCAGAATGTGCACCGGCTCCTGCACCGCGCCGTACTGGCGGGTTTCAGGGTTCGGGAAGAACCGGCCGGCCACGTTGCCGACGATGACCGAGGCGTTGTCCTTGTACGCAGACAGCACACCTTCGTTGTGCATCTGGTAGGTGTTCTTGATCATGCCGAACAGGCTTTTTTCCTGCGCCTGGCCATCGATGTCCCAACTGGCGTTGAAGATCTTGTGGCGGCAGTGCTCGGAGTTGGCCTGGGCGAACATCATCAGTTCGATGTCGTTCGGGTTGCGCTTAAGGCCCTGGAAGGCATTGACCAGGTAGTCGATTTCGTCTTCGGCCAGGGCCAGGCCCAGGTCGATGTTGGCCTTGGCCAGCGCTTCGCGACCACCGCCCAGGATGTCGACCGAAGTCATTGGCTTGGGTTGGGCGTGGCTGAACAGGTCGGCGGCCTGCTCCAGTTGGCCGAGCACGCGCTGGGTCATGCGGTCGTGCAGCTCGGCGGCGATCAGCTCGGCGTCAGCGTCGCTCAGGGTGCCGGCAACGTAGTAGGCGATGCCGCGCTCCAGGCGCTGGATCGACTGCAGGCCGCAGTTGTGAGCGATGTCGCTGGCCTTGCTGGCCCACGGCGAAATGGTGCCCAGGCGCGGTACCACCAGGAACAGGCGGCCAGTCGGCTCCTGTACCGGCACGCTCGGGCCGTACTTGAGCAGACGCCCCAGCACCTGCTGCTGGTCGGCGGTCAGCTCGCCGTCGACATCGGCGAAATGGGCGAATTCGGCATACAAACCAGTAACAGCGGGGACTTTCTGGCTCAGTTGCTCGAGTAATTTACCGTGGCGAAAGGCAGAAAGGGCAGGAGCGCCGCGCAGGATCAACATCGTCGGGACAGCCTCAGGAAGGGGTGTGCTTAGAGGCCGTGCATTCTAGCCTATTTCGATGGCTTTCGGCACCTGCTCTAAGCCACGGCTGCCGGGCGGCGGAACCGGACTTGCGGGTCAAAAATTCAGGTATTCGCCGTTGCTAGCCCGGCGCCTGTGAGATCGAGCGCCGCCCGCGCGGCGCATCGCGAGCGAAGCTCGCTCCTACATTTGTTTCGGGCCAGTAATTCCCGTGGGATTTGCGCGCGAACGCCTTGGTGCATGGCTCGATAGCGCGTCGTACAAACAAGGCGTTCGCGCGCGTCTGTAACAGGCGTTACTGGCCTGAAACAAATGTAGGAGCGAGCTTCGCTCGCGATGCGCCGCGCGGGCGGCGCCCGATCCCACAGGCGCCAAACCTCCATAGGCAGGCACCCACACCACAGAAACCGCTACCAGACAAGCTAACCGTTGTCGAGATATGGTTGGGCCAGTCCTTTGCGTATACTGCAACCTATGTTCGCCCACACTGCTTTGCGCCAGCGTTGCGCCAAATGGCTTCTCGCAACCGGACTCTTTCTGCTGCTCGGTGCCTGCGTTGAAAAACCCAGCACCCTCGAGCGCGTGAAGGAGGACGGCGTGCTGCGCGTAATCACCCGCAACAGCCCGGCCACCTACTTCCAGGACCGCAACGGCGAAACCGGCTTCGAATACGAGCTGGTCCAGCATTTCGCCGAAGATCTCGGCGTAAAGCTGCAGATCGAGACCGCCGACAACCTCGACGAACTGTACGACTCCCTCGGCAAGCCCTCCGGCCCGGTGCTGGCCGCGGCCGGCCTGGTCAGCAGCGAGCGGCGCAAGACCCAAGTGAAGTACTCGCACCCGTACCTGGAGGTGACCCCGCAGGTCATCTACCGCAATGGCCGCCCGCGCCCGACCAACGCCAAGGGCCTGGTCGGCAAGAAAATCATGGTACTCAAAGGCAGCAGCCATGCCGACCTGCTGGCCGAGCTGAAAAAGCAGAACCCTGGCCTGGAATATGAAGAATCCGACGCCGTCGAGGTGGTCGACCTGCTGCGCATGGTGGATGAAGGGCAAATCGACCTGACCCTGGTCGACTCCAACGAACTGGCGATGAACCAGGTGTACTTCCCCAACGTCCGGGTTGCCTTCGACGTGGGTGATACGCGCGACCAGCGCTGGGCCGTGGCGGCAGGCGAAGACAACAGCCTGCTCAACGAAATCAACGAGTTTCTCGACAAGGCGCAGAAGAATGGCACCTTGCAGCGCCTGAAAGACCGCTACTACGGCCACGTCGACGTACTGGGCTATGTCGGTGCCTACACCTTCGCCCAGCACCTGCAACAGCGCCTGCCCAAGTACGAAAAACACTTCAAGAGCTACGCCAAGGTCGAGCAAGTGGACTGGCGCCTGCTGGCCGCCATCGGCTACCAGGAGTCGATGTGGCAGCCGGAGGTCACCTCCAAGACCGGCGTACGCGGCCTGATGATGCTGACCCAGCGCACCGCCCAGGCGATGGGTGTTTCCAACCGCCTGGACCCCAAGCAGAGCATTCAGGGTGGCGCCAAGTACTTCATGAAGATCAAGGAAGAGCTCGACGATAGCATTCAGGAGCCGGACCGAACCTGGTTCGCCCTGGCTGCCTACAACGTGGGTAGCGGCCACCTGGAAGACGCGCGGACCCTGGCCAAGCGCGAAAAGCTCAACCCGAACAAATGGCTGGACGTGAAGAAGATGCTGCCGCGCCTGTCGCAGAAGCAGTGGTACCGGCAGACCAAGTACGGTTATGCCCGTGGCGGCGAGCCCGTGCACTTCGTGGCCAACATTCGCCGCTACTACGACATCCTTACCTGGGTGACCCAGCCGCAGCTCGAAGGCCAGGTGGCCGAGGGCAACCTGCATGTGCCTGGGGTGAACAAGGACAAACCGGCGGACCAGTCGCCGCCGATGTAAATGCCATCGCTACCCTCAAGCCTGCTGATCTCCTGTGTAGGAGCAGCCTTGTGCTGCGATGAGGCCCTCCAAGTTACAGTAAAGTGTTGCCCAAACCGGCCTCTTCGCAGCACAAGGCTGCTCCTACACAGGTAATCGCGCTTGTCTTGAGAGTTAAGCCTTGGCCCGGCGGGCCTTGAAGAAGTCGCTGAGGATCTGCCCACACTCCTGCGCCAGCACCCCACCCTCCACCATCACCCGGTGGTTCAGGAACCCTTGGCCGAAGAACTGCCCCTGGCTCTGCACAATCCCCGCCTTGGGCTCCAGCGCGCCAAACACCACACGCATCACCCGCGAATGCACGATCAGCCCTGCACACATGCTGCACGGCTCCAGGGTCACGTACAGGGTACTGCCAGGCAGCCGGTAGTTGCTGGCCGCTTTCGCCGCAGCGCGAATGGCCACCATTTCGGCGTGCGCACTTGGGTCGCTGTCGATGATCGGCCGGTTGAAACCTTGGCCGATCACCTGACCATGCTGCACCAGCACCGCACCCACCGGCACCTCGCCCAACGCCGCGCCCTCGGCCGCCAGGGCCAGGGCCAGGCGCATGAATTCCTGATCGCGACTGCGATCGATGATCTGCGGGCGCATCAAACCACCGCGATCGCGGCCATCAAGCCGGTTTCCATGTGGTCGATGACGTGGCAATGGAACATCCAGGTGCCTGGGTTATCCGCCACCAGTGCAACCTGGGCGCGCTCGTTCTTGCCCAGCAGGTAGGTGTCGGTGAACCACGGTTCCTTGATGTCGTGACGGTTGGAGCCGATCACCTTGAAGCTCATGCCATGCAGGTGGATCGGGTGCTGGTACTGGGTCATGTTCTTCAACTCGAAGATGTAACTCTTGCCCTTCTGCAGCGTGGCGATGGGGCGGTCGGCGCAGGTCTTGTCGGTGATGTCCCAGGCCTGGCCGTTGATCTGCCACATGCTCGACGGCTTGTCGGGGTCAGGGGTAACCGTGACGTTGGCCGCCCACTCGAAATTGAAGTTGAGCTTTTCGGCATTCGCCAGATCCGGCTCGGCGATCGGGTTGGCCGGCAGCGCTGGCGGCCAGTCGCTTGGCGCGTCATTGCTGGCCACTGAACGCAGCGTCCCCAAGCGCACGAAACCGTCGCGCAGGGAGATCTCCTCACCCGCTTCGGGAATACGGATAGCCAGGCAGATGCGCATGCCCGGGCCGAGCCAGTAGTCGTCTTCCAATGGGCGCGGGGTCACCGGGTTGCCGTCGAGTGCATAGATTTTCGCCTCGCAGTCGCCCTTGAGGTTGAGGCGGTAGGTCCAGGTGTTGTCCAGGTTCAGCAGGCGTACCCGCACCACTTGGCCGGCCGGCAGCTCGGTGACCGAATTGGCCTGGCCATTGATGGTGATCAAGCGCCCGGCGGTACCATTGCGCGCGGCCTCGCGCGGGATGCTGAAAGGCAGCCAGGCGCCCTGCTCGTCCACGTGCCAGTTTTTCAGGCTTAACGTGCGCTCATGCTGGAAACCGGTCGGCTCGCGCTCCTCGACGATCAGCGGGCCGACCAGACCACGCCCCAACTCTTCGGAGCTGCTGACATGCGGGTGATACCAGTAGCTACCGGCGTCCGGCACGCGGAACTTGTAGTCGAAATACTCGCCCGGCTTGACCGGCAGCTGCGAGACATAGGGCACGCCGTCCATTTCCAGCGGCAAGCGGATGCCGTGCCAGTGGATGGTGGTCTCGACCGGCAGGTGGTTGATGAAACGCACCCGCAACCAGGTGCCCTGGCGCACACGCAGCTCGGTACCTGGGGCCGAAGGGCCAAACGCCCAGGCCTCGGTCTTGAAGCCGGGCACGAGCTCGACGTCCAAGGGCGCTGCGATCAGCTCGTAATCATGCCCGGCGTTGTCGTCTTCGACCTTGCCCAGCCAGTAACGCGCCGCACCACCGGCGCCCAGGCCAACCACAACCAGGCCGGTAAGACCTTTGAGCATTTGTCGACGGGTGAAGGACATCGGTGCGGGTACCTCGTGTTCTGCGCAATCAGCCTGCCAGCAGGGCTGGCGATGAAGGGCGAATACGATACACCTGCAAGTGAGAAATATTAAGTGAAGTGTTGTCGCCGCCCTTTCAAAGCGATATGTACCGCTACCTGCAGCCGCCTCCAATGCAGGCTCGACCCCTCACCCTCGTCGAGTAAATACCCATGGATTTCTCCCCCCAGCACCAGGAAACCCTCCAGCAGCTTCGGGAAATTGCCGCCCCCCTTGTTGCCGCCTGCCCAGACATGCGCCAGATGGCGCGCGATGCTGCCATTTCCATTCTGCTCAAGCACCACCAGGTACAACTGGATCCTGACCAGGTTCACCTCAACCGTTTCAACACCGCAAAGAGCAGCCCACGGACATTCAGCGGTTGGGAGCACTACGAGACACCCGCTCAATCGCTGACCCTCCCGCAGTTGGTCATGCACCGCTTCGACGTCCATGACCAGGACAATGCCGACTTGCTCAGCTATCTCACCGGTTTCTACAAGGACGGGGCGGACAAGCAGGTATTCGACGAGCACAACGAAATCCCTATCGCCCCTCAGGATGTGCTTCAAGACTTCTGGGAGATCGACTTCTGCGGCGAATTCCACAAGCGCCTGGATGATTTCTGGCAGCGGTATGCCGACGACTATCGCACCCTGGCCAAAGTCAACTTTCTCGCCAAGGTGCTGGAGGTAAGCGCGGACGCCGGCCACAGCGAGCTGGCCAGGCGCGCCCGCAAGGTCGCCACCGCGCTGACTGGGGCAAGCAGCTGGCCACCGAACCTTGAACAACTGCAACAACAGACCACGCCGGCCGCTGGCTACCGCGTTTGTACCTTCGATATCGGTGGCCATCTGGCCACGGACATCCTCCGGGTCGAGATGGAGGATGGCTACCAGTTGCTTTATACACCGGGAGAACTTGAGGCCCTGCACCTGTTTCGCAACCGCAGCGAGCTCTACTGGTGGGTTCTGTCGAACACCAACCAGGCCGATAACCGGGCGCGCTTCATGGGGCACTTCTCGCTCGACACCCTCGACCAGAAAGGCAGCAGTGTCGGCCTCAACGCTATGATCGACCTTCTGTTCTTCAACTGGGGCGGCAACGACCACCAGTGCCTCAATCAGCTCGACCGGACAGTTTCAGGTGACGCATTCAGCCATTTGCGAGATTGCGCACACACGCGCATGACCCACGATGCGAAGTTCGCCCTGCGCTCCAATGCCGACCTGCGCAAGCAACTATGGATCGGCTACCTCAAGGCCTTCGGCGAGATTGTCGGCCCCATGGCTGCCGTGTCCTGGCCCATCGCCCTGGCGGTGGTGGGCGCGGGCCTCGCGGAGACCGGCCTGAGTATCGATCAGGCGATCAATGGCCATACCACCGCCGAGCGCAGGCAGGGGGTGATTGGCGCCGTGCTGGCCGCCATCGGTACCCTGTTCGACGCGACCCTGCTTGCGGGTTCGGCGGGCGACCCTCTGGAGGAGCTTGGCAACGCCGAAACCACGCTGTCGGTCGAGCCAGATGAAGCATCGTACACCGCCGAAGAGACTGAGCCAGCAACGCCAGCCGAGGTCGCCACCTGGGTCCCGGAACCGCACCGACCTGTCGATCAAGGCACCCTGCTAGCGCCTTTCGAAACCAACGAAATACTGGTCGGTAATGCTGGTAGCGGCCCCCTGGAAGGTATCTATACCCACAACGGCAACTTTTACGCCTTGATCGACGAACTGCCCTACCAGGTTCGCTTTGTCGCGCAAATGAACAGCTGGGTAGTCGTGGACCCGCAGAACCCGTTTTCTTTCTACCGCAACGTCCCTATCCGCCTGGGCAATGATGGGCAATGGCAGCCGCTCGAGCGCCCCGGCTTACGCGGCGGCATGTTGCCGCGCAAGCTGCTGGCCCGCTGGGGCAGGGTTTCCGGAGCCAGCGCGGCCGAACTGCCCGACAGCCCCTACGAAATTCCCCGGGCCATGCGCAGCGCCTTGAAAGCCGCCGCTCAAGGGGACGAGGACCGAGCACTGAGCGGCATTTTTGCCGACATTGATCCGGTAGCCAATGAACCCTACGTCGAGTTCAGGAGGCGGCGCGATGCCTTGGCCACTGACGCCAGCCAGTTCTTCGAAAAGGCGCAGTTACCACCTCGCCCCGTGCTGCCCGAGCTGCCCCGCGAGTCGTCCCCAAAACAGATCATCCGTAGCCTGTATCAGCGCAGCCACGGCCTGGTAGTCGGTGAAAGCCATTCGCAACTGGGCAGCAAACGCTTTCTGATCGACAACATGGCGCTGCTGAAAAAACAGAAGGTCAGCGTGTTGTACATGGAGCATTTTCTCACGGACTTCCAGCAGGCGGATCTGGACCTGTTCAATCGCACCGGGCAAATGCCCAAAGACCTGGAGACGTATGTGACGATCTTGGACGGAGGGCACTGGACCGACCCTGCTAACCGCTACACCTTCAAGCAAGTAATGATTGCCGCCCAGAAACAGAACATCCGCATCCAGCCCATCGACTGCCTGGCCAGCTACCGCCAGGCTTGGGAGCGCAAGCCATCGTCACGGATTCGGCAAGAGATGATGAACTACTTCGCGCACCTGACCATCGACGCCGACCAGGCCACCCGCGGCCCCGGCAAGTGGCTGGCACTGGTGGGCAGTACCCACGCGAATACCTTCGAAGGCGTGCCCGGGCTGAGCGAATTGCAAGGCGCTATCGGGCTGCGCTTCGAAGACATCGAAATCGGCAAAGTGGGCGGTATAGACGTCGACCCAGGACGCACGATGGCCAGAGACGATCTCACTGTGCAACACGTTCAGAGTGACTTGCGGGTACAGGTTGCGATAGCCCAGAAAGCGATGGGCAGCGGCAACCTGGAATCAGCGCTGGTGAACAAGGGCAGCTTTACTTTCAGCGACCACGACGGCCAACTGAACCTGGTCCATCGAAGCAACGACGGGCAACTGAAGTACACCCCAGTGCACCAGGACGGGCGTTACATCTACATCGAAAAGGCTGACTGGCCATGGATCAGCGGACGTCGCCTGGACGGCCTGGAGCAGTTGAGCGGCGCCTTGTCACGCCGCGGTTTGCAGCATGTATGCCTTTGAACCGCGAGCATAATCTGTAGCCAGATACGACAAGGGCGCCTTGCGGCGCCCTTGTGGCTCAACTCATTCCCACTCGATGGTGGCTGGCGGCTTGCTCGACACGTCGTAGGTAACGCGCGAGATACCGTCGATTTCGTTGATGATACGGCCGCTGACGGTTTCCAGCAGCTCGTACGGCAGGTGCGCCCAACGCGCGGTCATGAAGTCCACGGTCTCGACGGCACGCAGGGCCACGACCCAGGCGTAGCGACGGCCATCGCCAACCACACCGACCGACTTGACCGGCTGGAACACCACGAACGCCTGGCTGGTCTTGTGGTACCAATCGGCCTTGCGCAGTTCTTCGATGAAGATGTGGTCGGCGCGACGCAGGATGTCGGCGTATTCCTTCTTCACTTCACCGAGGATACGCACGCCCAGGCCCGGGCCCGGGAACGGGTGGCGATAGACCATGTCGTACGGCAGGCCCAGCTCCAGGCCAATCTTGCGCACTTCGTCCTTGAACAGTTCACGCAGCGGCTCGACCAGCTTGAGGTTCATTTCCTCCGGCAGGCCACCGACGTTGTGGTGCGACTTGATCACGTGGGCCTTGCCGCTCTTGGCGCCCGCCGACTCGATCACATCCGGGTAGATGGTGCCCTGGGCGAGGAACTGGATGTTCTCCAGCTTGCTGGCTTCGGCATCGAAGATGTCGATGAAGGTGCGGCCGATGATCTTGCGCTTCTTCTCTGGGTCGGCTTCGCCTTCCAGGTTGTCGAGGAACTGCTTTTCAGCGTCGGCACGGATCACCTTGACGCCCATGTTCTCCTTGAACATGGCCATTACCTGGTCGCCTTCGTGCAGGCGCAGCAGGCCGTTGTCGACGAATACGCAGGTCAGCTGGTCGCCGATGGCGCGGTGCAGCAGCGCGGCAACCACCGAGCTGTCGACGCCGCCGGACAGGCCCAGCAGGACGTTGGCCGAACCCACTTGCTCACGCACTTGGGCGATGGCGTCTTCAACGATGTTGGACGGGGTCCACAGGGCTTCACAGCCGCAGATGTCCTGCACGAAGCGGGACAGGATGCGACCGCCCTGCTTGGTGTGGGTCACTTCCGGGTGGAACTGCACGCCGTAGTAGCCGCGAGTGTCGTCGAACATGCCGGCGATCGGGCAGCTTGGGGTGCTGGCCAGTACGTGGAAGTTGCCCGGCATCTGGGTAACCTTGTCGCCGTGGCTCATCCACACGTCCAGGCCCAGCACGCCGTCGTCGTCGACGTGGTCTTCGATGCCGTCGAGCAGGCGGCTCTTGCCGACCACGTCTACGCGGGCATAACCGAATTCACGCAGGTCGGAACCTTCGACCTTGCCGCCCATCTGCTCGGCCATGGTCTGCATGCCGTAGCAGATGCCCAGCACGGGTACGTTCAGGTCGAACACGGCCTGCGGCGCGCGCGGGCTGTTGGCTTCGTGAACCGACTCGGGGCCGCCGGCGAGGATGATGCCGCGCGGGTTGAATTCGCGGATCGCTTCATCGTCCATGTCGAATGGGTGCAGTTCGCAGTACACGCCGATTTCGCGCACGCGGCGGGCGATCAGCTGAGTGTACTGGGAACCGAAATCGAGGATCAGGATGCGGTGAGCGTGAATGTCGAGGGCCATGACTCAATCTCGTCAGTGGAAATCGGAAACGACGCGGGGCTGTCGTGACAGCCCCGCTTGCTGATGTTGCTAGAAGCCTCAGCCTACGCGGTAGTTAGGGGCTTCTTTGGTGATCTGCACGTCATGCACGTGGGACTCGGCCATGCCGGCCCCGGTGATGCGCACGAATTCCGGCTTGGTGCGCATCTCTTCGATGGTTGCGCTGCCGGTGTAGCCCATGGACGAACGCAGGCCGCCCATCAGCTGGTGAATGATCGCGGCCAGGGCGCCTTTGTAAGGAACGCGGCCTTCGATGCCTTCCGGTACCAGCTTCTCGGCGCCGGCCGAGGAGTCCTGGAAGTAACGGTCGGAGGAGCCTTGCGCCTGTGCCATGGCACCCAGCGAACCCATGCCGCGGTAGGCCTTGTAGGAACGGCCCTGGAACAGCTCGACTTCACCCGGTGCCTCTTCGGTACCGGCGAACATCGAACCCATCATCACGCAGGAAGCACCGGCAACGATGGCCTTGGACAGGTCGCCGGAGAAGCGGATACCGCCGTCGGCGATCAGAGGCACGCCAGTGCCTTCCAGTGCGGCGGCGACGTTGGCGATGGCGCTGATTTGCGGCACGCCGACACCGGCAACGATACGGGTGGTGCAGATGGAGCCTGGGCCGATGCCGACCTTGACGGCGTCAGCGCCCGCTTCGGCCAGGGCCTTGGCTGCGGCGCCAGTGGCGATGTTGCCACCGATCACTTGCACTTGCGGGTAGGTTTCCTTGACCCAGCGCACACGGTCGATCACGCCTTTGGAGTGACCGTGGGCGGTGTCGACCACGACCACGTCAACGCCGGCGGCCACCAGGGCAGCAACGCGCTCGCCGGTGTCCTTGCCAGTGCCGACGGCGGCGCCGACGCGCAGGCGACCTTGGTCGTCCTTGCTGGCCAGCGGGTAGGCCTTGGCCTTTTCGATGTCCTTGACGGTCATCATGCCCTTGAGGTTGAACTTGTCGTCGACGATCAGGACTTTTTCCAGGCGGTGCTTGTGCAGCAGCTCGCGGACTTCGTTCTTGTCGGCGCCTTCGCGGACGGTGACCAGGCGCTCTTTCGGCGTCATCACGTCGCGCACTTTGGCATCCAGACGGTTTTCGAAGCGCACGTCACGGGAGGTGACGATACCGACCAGGTCGCCGTTGGCCAGCACCGGAACGCCGGAGATGTTGTTCAGGCGGGTCAGCTCGAACAGATCGCGCACGGTGGCGTCGGCGTCGATGGTGATCGGGTCCTTGACCACGCCAGCCTCGAACTTCTTGACCTTGCGCACTTCGCCGGCCTGCTGTTCGATGGTCATGTTCTTGTGGATGATGCCGATGCCGCCTTCCTGGGCCATGGCAATGGCCAGACGCGCTTCGGTCACGGTATCCATGGCGGCGGAAACCAGCGGAATGTTCAGCTCGATGCCACGGGTCAAACGGGTCTTGAGACTGACTTCATTAGGCAGTACCTCGGAATAGCCAGGTACAAGGAGGATATCGTCGAAGGTCAGGGCTTCTTGGCTGATACGCAGCATCGCGGGGGCTCCCGGGCGGGAAAAATGGAAGCGCGCCATTATACTCATGCACGGCGCGCCGCTCAATGCAAAATAAGGGCCTTCGGTCAGCCTTGTGGCAGTTTTACCTGTACCACCGTCACCGGCTGGTCGAGCCAGTCGGCGAAGCTGTCGAGAAAGGCCGGGGTGAACCCGGCCTCGCCCCAGTTGTTGAAGATGAACCCCAGGTTGGAAAAGGCACATGGCTGCAGGTAAATGAAGCCATTGATGTCATCTTCGAAGCCGCACAGCGGGCAGGTGAAGTTGTCGCTCACTGCCGGCATCCACTCTTCCAGGCTTTCGAACAGCGGCTCGCCCACCTCGCGCCGGCACTCCGGGCAACCGGCTTCTTCGAGGAAGCCCTCGGTGGGGGTGTAGATGCAGCGTTTAAGCATCACTTCCAGGCCGTTCACCTGCTCGCCGAAGGGCAGTTTTTCCGGGTGCAGGGCCACTTTGCGCGCCCCCGCAGCCAGGGCATGGCCCATGCGGTTGCCGGTGCGGCCACAGGTGGTGAGCTGCTCCTCGACGACTTTCTCGCGCACCAGCCAGCGCAGAATGGCGCGGGCGCGGGCCTCGTGCACTGGGACGGTAGACAGTTTGGGAACGATGATGCTCTGGGTGTTCATGAACGGGACAAGCCTGAAAAACCGCGGTAATGACGCAATTCTACCGCTCAGGCGCTCAGGTAGCGACCGATCAACGCCAGGCCGCTGGCCAGCACCAACCAGGTGACCAAGCGCACGAAGGCTTCACGGGACAGCCGGCTGGTCAGGCGGCGCCCTACCCAGAGACCGACGAACATGACGGGCAGCAAGCAGGCGGCGAGCAGCAGCAGGCCTTGATCGGCATAGACGCCAGCGATCAGGAACAGCGTCAGGCGCACGACCGTGCTGCAACTGATCAGCGCGCTCTGGGTCGCACGCACCTGCTCCTTCACGTCCAGCCGAGCGCTCAGGTAGAGGGCGTACAAAAACCCGCCGCTGCCGAAAAGGGCACCGAACAGGCCACCTGCCGTTCCCATCGGCACGGCCCAGAGCCCGGACAAGCGGGCGGGCCGCACCTTCACCGCCAGCCCGTATAGCGCGTAGGCCGTGACGAACACGCCCATCAGCAGCAATAACAGGTCGGATTTGAGCTGCAGCAGGAACACCACGCCCAGCGTGCAGCCCACGGCCATGAACGGCAGCAGGCGCAGCAACTCGCCCCGCACCACATCGCGGCGCGATGGCAGCAGGTTGCCGAACGCGGCGACGAAGTCCAGCAACACCAGCAACGGGATGATCCGCGACAGCGGCATGAAGTGGATCAGCACCGGGCCGGCCACCAACGCGGTGCCGAAACCAGCGATACCAAAGACGATGTAGGCGATACCGACACCGAGCAGGATGGGTAGCCAGTCAAGGCCGGAGAACGACAATTGGGCAAGCATGGCAGCAGTTCCTGGGAAGACAGGCAAAGGTTAGCCAGGCACGAGAGATGCCGACTAATATGCCTTTATCGCCAAAGCCATCTCAAAAAGGCATGACATGACGTCGATCCGCCAGTTGCGTTACTTCGTGGAAATTGCTGAATGTGGCAGCTTCAGCGGTGCCGCCGAGCGGCTGTACATCGCCCAGTCGGCACTGAGCCGGCAGATCAAGGAACTGGAGCAGCAACTGGGCACGCCGCTGTTCGAGCGCACCGCACGCCTGCCGCGCCTGACATTGGCCGGCCAGGCCTTTCTGGAGCGCGCACGCCGCTTGTTGGCCGACCTGGCGCAAGCAGAGCGGATAACCCGCGACATCGGCGAAGGGTTGCAGGGCAGCCTGCGCCTGAATCATTCCAGTACCGTGCCACTGACCGGCCCCCTGCTGGCTCGTCTGGGGGGCTATCTGCGGGACAACCCGGGGGTTTCGCTGGAAATCGCGCAGCAGTCGTCAGAGGCCCAGCTGGAAGATATTGCCGCCGGGCGGCTGGATATCGGCCTGCTACGCTTGCCGGTGCTGCGCCAGCATGATGGCGTGGTGCTGCATGAACTGCTCAGCGAACCGTTGTCGTTGGCGGTCGCCGCTGGGCATCCGTTGGCCAACGCGCAGTGCGTTCAACTGGAGCAGCTGAAAGAAGAACGCTTCATTTCCATCCCGCATCGCGACCGTGGCGGGCTGAGTTATCTATCGGCTTCGTTGTGCATGGAGGCAGGCTTCTTCCCGCAAGCCGCACAGGTGCTGTCGCGCAAGACTACGCAGTTGCAGCTGATTCAGGCGGGGTTCGGGGTGGCGTTGCTGCCGGAATGCATGCGGGAGATCGCACCGGCCTCGGTCAGCTTCGTGGCGCTGGAGGGTGATTGCCAAAGCACCGTAGCGCTGGCCTGTCGGCGTGATGCAGGGCAAATGGCAAGGCAGTTCGTAACGGCCATGCAAGCATGAAGGGCCACAGGTACTGCGCCACCCTTCAGGTCGGCGCCGTGCCTGTAGGAGCAGCCTTGTGCTGCGAAGAGGCCATTGCAGCCGAGGAGGGTCTCTAGCCATACCGGCCTCTTCGCAGCACAAGGCTGCGCCTACACGGCGACAGGGCCGGGACAGACAACCGGGGCCGATGTCCTTTATGATGCCCGCCATGATCAAAGACCCCTTCGAACGACTCGGCCTGGACCGCGAGGTCCTTACCGTCAGCCAACTCAACGGCCGCGCCCGCGTGCTGCTGGAAGACGTATTCCGCAGCGTGTGGGTGGAAGGCGAGATATCCAACCTCGCCCGCCCGGCGTCCGGCCACATGTACTTCACCCTCAAGGACAGTGGCGCCCAGGTGCGTTGCGCGTTGTTCCGGCAGAACGCCACTCGGGTACGCCAAGCCCTGCGCGACGGCCTGGCGGTGCGCGTGCGCGGCAAGGTTTCGCTGTTCGAGGGGCGAGGCGACTACCAGCTGATTCTCGACACCGTCGAGCCAGCTGGTGATGGGGCCCTGCGCCTGGCCTTCGAGGCACTGAAGGAAAAGCTCGGGGCCGAGGGGCTATTCAGCGCCGAACGCAAGAAACCGCTGCCAGCCCACCCGCAACGCATCGGCATCATCACCTCGCCCACCGGCGCGGTGATCCGCGACATCATCAGCGTGTTCGGCCGCCGCGCCCCGCAGGTGGAACTGAACCTGATCCCAACGGCGGTACAGGGCCGCGAAGCGATTGCGCAGATCGTGCGCGCCATCCGCCTGGCCGACAGCCTCGGCTTCGATGCGCTGATCCTGGCCCGTGGTGGTGGCTCGCTTGAAGACCTCTGGTGTTTCAACGAAGAAGCCGTGGCCCGTGCCGTGGCCGCCTGCGTCACACCGATTGTCAGCGCCGTGGGCCATGAAACCGACGTATCGATCAGCGACTTCGTCGCCGATGTGCGCGCCCCCACACCGTCTGCCGCCGCCGAGCTGCTGGCCCCCGACAACAGCGGCCTGCAGCAACGCCTGGATGGCCTGCAACGGCGCCTGCTGCTGCGCATGCAGAACCGCCTGAGCCACGACCGCCTGCGCCTGGAGTCGCTGACTCGGCGCCTGCGCCACCCAGGCGAGCGTTTGCGCCAGCAGGCCCAGCGCCTGGACGACCTGGACATGCGCCTGCGCCGCGCCTTCATGCTCAACCTCAACCAGCGCCGCGAGCGCCTGGCACGCCTGGACACCCGCCTGGCCGCGCAGCATCCGGGGCGTAACCTGAAGCTGTTGAAGCAACGCTTGGACAGCCTGGCCGAGCGCCTGCCACGGGCCATGCGCGAAGTGCTCAAAGACCGTCGTCAGCGCTTCCAGGCGCAGCTGCAGACACTGCAGGTGGTCAGCCCGCTGGCCACCCTGGCTCGCGGCTACAGCATTTTGCTGGATGAACAAGGCCAGGCCATTCGCAGCGCCGAACAAACCCGCAATGGCCAGCGCCTGACCGCCCGCCTGAACGAAGGCGAGCTGCTGGTGCGGGTCGAAGACAACCACTTGACCCCGGTCACCCTCTCACTACTGGACTGACACATGCCCCGCCTGTTCGCGCCTCTGCTTGCCCTTTCCCTGCTGCTGCTGGCCGGCGGCGCCCAGGCCAGCTACATCACCCGCACGCTGAACAAGCCAGTCCCCGGTGGTGTGGCGGTGGTCGACCTAGGCCCCGCCGCCAGCGCGCCCAGTGCCCGTTTCGACGGCAAGCCGGTACTGGTGGTGAAGGAGCAGGACAACTGGCTGGCCATCGTCGGCATCCCGCTGACCCAGAAACCCGGCACCGCAATGCTGAACCAGGGCGGACGCGCCCTGCCTTTCAGCATCGGCAGTAAAAAGTACCCAGAGCAGCGCATCACCCTGAAAAACACCCGCCAGGTCAACCCGAACCCGGCCGACCTCAAGCGCATCGACCGCGAACTGGCCGAGCAGATCAAGGCCTACCGCAGCTTCAGCCCGAACCTGCCGAGCAACCTGATCCTCGACAAGCCGGTCAACGGCCCGCTGTCGAGCAAGTTCGGCGTGCGCCGCTTCTTCAATGGCGAAGAACGCAACCCGCATGCCGGGCTGGATTTCGCAGTGCCGGCGGGCACGCCGATCAAGACCCCGGCCAATGGCAAGGTGATCCTGGTGGGAGATTACTTCTTCAATGGCCGCACGGTGTTCGTCGACCATGGGCAGGGCTTTATCAGCATGTTCTGCCACATGTCGAAGATCGATGTGCAGGTCGGGCAGCAATTGAGCCGCGGCGAAGTGGTCGGGCGCGTGGGCTCGACCGGGCGGGCTACCGGGCCACACATGCACTGGAACGTCAGCCTGAACGATGCGCGGGTGGACCCGGCGATTTTCATTGGCGCGTTCCAACCCTGATATCGGCAGCGCCTGCTTCGCGGGCACGCCCGCTCCCACAGAAGCGGGCGTGCCCGCGAAGGGGCCAGCACCGCTGGTGTCAATTCCACTGGGTTGCGCCATCGAAAAATACCGCGCAACCATCGCTAAGCACTCTGTAAATTCCAGCCATAAAATCTCGCACAATCGTATTTTTTAAGCATTCCTCTCAATTTTCTCTGAACACTTGCCATCCCCCACCCCACTGGTTAGGGTTGAAGGCATGAAAACCTTCAGCACCCTCATCCTGCTCCGACAACATCGCAGCCTCTGCCTGGTCAGCGCCCGACTACCAGGCTGAATCGCGTCGCCTCGCCTCCTCATCTCGTTATCGCTCGGCAGGCCCGATCTCGGCCGCACACAAAAGGATTGCTTCCATGACCATGCTCAAAGACCCTTCGAAGAAGTACCGCGCTTTCCCGACCATCGACCTGCCTGACCGCACCTGGCCGTCGAAGACCATCACCCAAGCACCCATCTGGTGCAGCTCCGACCTGCGTGATGGCAACCAGTCGCTGATCGAGCCGATGGATTCGGAGAAAAAACTGCGCTTCTGGAAGACCTTGGTGCAGGTGGGCGTGAAGGAGATCGAAGCGTCGTTCCCGTCCGCCTCGCAGACCGATTTCGACTTCGTGCGGATGCTCATCGAAGAAGGCCACATCCCTGACGACACCACCATCCAGGTGCTCACCCAGGCCCGTGAAGACCTGATCGCTCGCACCTTCGAGTCGCTGCGCGGTGCCAAGAAAGCCATCGTCCACTTGTACAACGCCACCAGCCCGTCGTTCCGCCGCATCGTCTTCAATCAGGACAAGCAAGGCGTGAAGGACATCGCGGTGAACGCGGCCAAGCTGTTCGTCAAATACGCCGCCCAGCAGCCGGAAACCCACTGGACCTTCCAGTACTCGCCAGAAACCTTCAGCGCCACCGAAATGGAATTCGCCAAGGAAGTCTGCGACGCGGTCATCGAGGTGTGGAACCCTACCCCTGAGCACAAGATCATTCTCAACCTGCCGGCGACCGTGGAAGTGTCCACGCCAAACATCTACGCCGACCAGATCGAGTGGTTCTGCCGTAACGTTAGCCGCCGCGACAGCGTGATCATCAGCCTGCACTGCCACAACGACCGTGGCACCGGCATCGCGGCCACCGAGCTGGGCCTGATGGCCGGTGCCGACCGCGCCGAAGGCTGCCTGTTCGGCAACGGCGAGCGCACCGGTAACGTCGACCTGGTGACCTTGGCACTGAACCTCTACACCCAAGGCATCGACCCGTTGCTGGACTTCTCCGACATCGACGGCGTGCGCAAGGTCGTCGAAGAGTGCAACCAACTGCCGGTACACCCACGTCACCCGTATGTGGGCGACCTGGTCCACACCGCGTTCTCCGGTTCGCACCAGGATGCCATCCGCAAGGGCTTCGCCAAGCAGCAGGAAGGCGAATTGTGGGAAGTGCCTTACCTGCCAATCGACCCGGCCGACATCGGCCGCAGCTACGAGGCGGTGATCCGCGTCAACAGCCAGTCGGGCAAAGGTGGCATTACCTACCTGCTCGAACAGGAATACGGCATCAGCCTGCCACGCCGCATGCAGATCGAGTTCAGCCAGGTCGTCCAGGGTGAAACCGACCGCCTGGGCCTGGAAATGACCGCCCAGCAGATCTACAGCCTGCTGCACAAGGAATACCTCCAGGCCAACGCACCCTATGCACTGGTCAGCCATCGCCTGCAGG
Source organism: Pseudomonas sp. NY11955 (assembly GCF_048068035.1). Classification (NCBI taxonomy): domain Bacteria; kingdom Pseudomonadati; phylum Pseudomonadota; class Gammaproteobacteria; order Pseudomonadales; family Pseudomonadaceae; genus Pseudomonas; species Pseudomonas sp. NY11955. The sequence continues at coordinate 163,584 of NZ_JBLUPS010000002.1, read as the reverse complement.
AAGAAAACGGCCACAGCGCCGTGGAAGTGGAAGTGGCCGGTGAAGGCGAAACCACACTGCACTGGCGCGGCAAAGGCAACGGCGCGCTGGAAGCACTGGTGGCCGGCCTGCCGATTGCCGTAGAGATCATGGACTACAACGAGCACGCCATTGGCGCAGGTACCAATGCCAAGGCAGCGGCCTACATTGAACTGCGCGTGGCCGGTGGCCGCCCGGTGCATGGCGTGGGCATCGATGAAAACATCACCACTGCAAGCTTCAAGGCACTGTTCAGCGCGCTGAACCGGTCGCTGAGCCAGCAGGAAGCCAAAGCGGCTTAAGCACTGTCGCACGCGATGAAGAAGCCCGCATTTTAGAATGCGGGCTTTTTTTTACCGCCTTTCAGTATTGACTCCCCGGACGGCTATAGGCCTTCCAGTCAAAGGCAAAGCGGCCACTATTGTTATCTACGTCGTAGCCCTGCATGAGCGCAGCGGCCTGTATCTCTTCCCACCGCAAGGGCGCAATGGAATACTTGGCCGCAACAGCCACGGTCGTTTCAGTCGCCACCGATGTCAGGAAATACAGGTCTTCCCGCTGATTGACCCGCCTGAATTTCGAATAATTGAAAAAGTCCACGTAGTTCCCCGCCGACGTAACACAATGCGCATACACATAATGCACTTGGTAGATATTGAAAACTCCGGGGCCTTCCATTTCAATTTTACGGGTATTGACCGAGGAACCATGAATGCCCTCAGTGGAACTGCTCGTCAACCTTCCACCCACTGCGCTGAGCAGAAAACCGGCCCCCAGGCCGATTTCCGTTTCCAGTGTCGACGTGAATGAGTGACTGTAGCCTTCTGTCACAGCCACTTCCTGCACATGTTTGACGCTGCTGGGTACGCGCACGGTATTCAGATGAACAAGATATGCCATGATCGGCGTGCTGTAGGTCCCCCAGTTCTGAGGCCCCAGCCGCATGTCGCCGTACACAGTCTTATCGTATACCCAACACCCTGCATTCACTGCCCCATCACTGCCGAACAGATAGTTTTCGATTTCATAAGCTCCACGCTTGTGCGGAAAGTTACCGATAGATTTGATCATCGCTTTGTCAATAAAACTCATAGGGCACCTCTTCTTGCCGGCCGTCGCTATTTATATCGATAGAAGGGAACGTCCTTAACCGATCTGTCAAACTGCAGGGCATCCTGGTGTAAGCGCTCGAGCACTGCCTGCTTGATCGACAGCCAGTCAGCAACATCAACTGCCTGTGACTCGGCGACAGCTACCAAGTTACGGGTAGCAATGGACGATACCAGCACTTGCTGCTCATTCACTTGCTCGAACGCAGCGCAAAACGCCGAGCTGTCTTGCCCGTCCGTATCACGGCAATGTGCATAGGCAATATTCACTTGGTAAATCAAGAAGGCTTGGCTGCCGCTCAAATAGATATCACGCTCGTACTCGAGGGGGTGCCCCCAGACCTCTTTCGCCGGCAATTCGGTGACAATACCGGACAGTGCGTTCATTCGATTGATTCCTTCACTCACTCGGAATGAAACACCAAGGTCCCCCACAAAGTCCGGGGCAAGCCCACACCAATAACGCTGCCGCCTGACATATTCATCCGAGCGATTTTCCTGCACCCTGGAACAATAAGAGAGGTAGGCATAGGCGGGGCGAGTGAAGCACGCTGCAGAGGCCCCACTCACTTCAACTCTGCCAAAAACCGTTTGCCCGGCAACCCACCCCCTGCCTGCACCCCAGACTCGCCGTAGAGGTAGCGTTCAATCTCATACGACCCCTTGAGTTCACATGCTTCAAAACTACTCACTGCGCCCACTCCTACAGACCAATCGAGCCACCAACCTAACGCTCGGCCAACCGGCCCATCAGCAGGAACACTTTCTTGCAGGCAAAAAAAAGGGGCGCCGACCAAGCGCCCCATAAGCCGTAAAGCACACAACAAATTCAGTTGGCGTCCAGCAGCGCCATCGCCTCCGCACTGCACGCCTCGATCCGCGCCCAGTCGCCGTTCTTGATCCAGCTGCTGTCGAGCATCCAGGTGCCACCCACGCACATCACATTGGGCAGCGCCATGTAGTTGCGCACGTTGGCCGGGTTCACGCCGCCCGTGGGGCAGAAGCGAATATCACCGAACGGGCCGGCAAATGCCTTGATCGCCGCCACGCCGCCGCTGATTTCCGCCGGGAACAGCTTGAAGCGACGGTAGCCCAGGGCGTAGCCCATCATGATTTCGGAGGGTGTGCTGATGCCCGGCAGCAGCGGGATCTCACTGTCCACACCCGCTTCGAGAATGTCCTGGGTAATGCCAGGCGTTACGACAAACTGTGCACCTGCGGCCTCGACAGCGGCGAACATGCTGCGGTCGAGCACGGTGCCGGCGCCGACGCACAACTCCGGGCGCTGCTCACGCAGCACCTGGATGGCCTTCAGGCCATGCTGCGAACGCAGGGTCACTTCCAGGGTACGGATGCCGCCAGCGGCCAGGGCATCGGCCAGCGGCAGAATGTCTTGCTCACGCGCAATGGTGATGACCGGCAGGATGCGTGCATTTTCGCAAATGGCGTCGATCCGCGCGGCTTTATCAGCCATCGAGAGCTTGGGCTGTGGGCGTTCGAGGGTGGTCATGACTGTGGATCCTTGGCTCATGGGCACCAGTAGATGTCCAGGGGGGCGTGAAGAAAAGCGCGAATCGGCATTTCAGTAAGGTCGTTGCCAGCCAGCGCGGCGCGCAGGGTAGCGAGTTTGCCCTGGCCTTGCACGGACAGCGCAATGAAGGCTGCACTGGCCAGCAGCGGGCGCGTCATCGACAGACGCTGATGTGGCACGCTCGGCGCAAGCAACGGCAGGCAGCGACGCGGGCTGGCCAGGTCCAGGCCTGGCTCCAGGTTAGGGCTGCCAGGGAACAGCGACGCGGTATGGCCATCGTCCCCCATGCCCAGCACCAGCACGTCGATCGGCGGTAGCCCGGCCAAGACCTGGTCGGCCTTGAACGCAGCGGCATCGAGGTTCTCCGCCTGTTGGTACAGGCCTACGAAGCGGGCCTTGGCCGCTGCGCCCTTGAACAGGTGGCGGGCCAGCAGGCCGGCATTGCTGTCAGCATGCTCCACCGGCACCCAGCGCTCATCGGCCAGGCTGACGGTGACCTTGGCCCAGTCCAGGCTTTCGCTGGCCAGCTTTTCCAGGAACGGAACCGGGCTGCGACCGCCAGACAGCACCACACAAGCCTGCCCCTTGGCGGCAATGGCCGCGCGCAGGCGCTCGGCCACATCATGGGCCAGGGTCGCGGACAGCGCCTTGGCATCCGCCAGATCATGCGCCTTCACGGCTGCCGGTAGTTTCAGTTCAGATATCCCCATACCACGCCCTCCCATCGCGTGTGATCAGTGCAATCGAGCTCATCGGCCCCCAGGAGCCCGCGGCGTATGGCTTGGGCGCATCGCCCGCGTTACGCCAGCCGGCGATCAACTGGTCGCACCACTTCCAGGCATACTCGATTTCGTCCTTGCGCACGAACAGGTTCTGGTTGCCGCGCATCACTTCGAGCAACAGCCGCTCGTAGGCATCCGGAATTCTTGCGCTGCGCCAGGTGTCGGAAAAATTCAGTTGCAGCGGGCCGCTGCGCAGCTGCATGCCTTTGTCCAGGCCCTGTTCCTTGGTCATCACCCGTAAAGAAATGCCCTCGTCCGGTTGCAGGCGGATGATCAGCTTGTTACCGATCTGCATACGCTGTTCCGGGGCGAAGATGTAGTGCGGCGTTTCCTTGAAATGGATGACGATCTGCGACAGCTTCTGCGGCATGCGTTTTCCGGTACGCAGATAGAACGGCACGCCCGACCAGCGCCAGTTGCGGATGTCGGCGCGCAGAGCGACGAACGTTTCGGTGTCGCTCTGCGCGTTGGCATTGTCTTCTTCCAGGTAGCCCGGCACCGGTTTGCCTTCGCTGTAACCTGCAATGTACTGACCGCGCACCACGCGGGTGCTCAGGCCGTCGCCGGTGATCGGTGCCAGGGCTTTGAGTACCTTCACCTTCTCGTCGCGGATGGCATCGGCGGACAGTTCGCTGGGCGGGTCCATGGCGATCAGGCACAGCAGCTGCAGCAGGTGGTTCTGAATCATGTCGCGCAGCTGGCCGGCCTTGTCGAAGTAACCCCAACGGCCTTCGATGCCGACCTTTTCCGCGACGGTGATCTCCACATGGGAAATGGAATTCTGGTTCCACTGGGTTTCGAACAGGCTGTTGGCAAACCGCAGGGCAATCAGGTTCTGCACCGTCTCTTTGCCCAGGTAGTGGTCGATGCGGTAGACCCGGCTTTCAGGGAAGAACCGTGCCACGGCATCGTTGACCCGGCGCGACGACTCCAGGTCGTGGCCGATAGGTTTTTCCAGTACCACGCGCGTGCGCGGGGCCAGCCCGGCCTTGTCGAGGTTTTCGCAGATTGCCCCGTATACCACGGCTGCCGTAGCGAAGTAGGCGATCAACGGTTGCTCGCCTGGCAGTCGTTCGGCCAGGCCCTGGTAGCCCTCGGCCTGAAGGAAGTCCAAGTGCTGGTAGTGCAGCCGGGCGAGGAAGCGCCCCAGCGCAGCAGGCTCGATATCGGCCTCGGGCACATGGCGGCGCAGGTGTGCCTCGATACTGTTCAGGTGCTCCTGCGCACTGCCGGCCTCGCGGGCCAGCGCCAGCAGGCGGGTGTCCGGGTGCAGCAAGTTGGCCCGGTCGAGCTGGTAGAGCGCAGGAAACAGCTTGCGCAATGCCAGGTCGCCGAGGGCGCCAAACAGGGCAAAGGTGCAAGGTTCGACACTGATCGCAGCCATGATGTTGGTTCTTTCCTAAAGTTGGTCTAGGAATACCGCTTTCACATACGGTTTTCAAGGGATAATGTAGTAAAAACCACAACATTACACACAAGTGTTACAGACAAGTGGTACGCCAACCGCACCGACAGTACGATAGACGACCGTGCAAAAAGCCTGCTGCTTCCACAGCCGGCTGTCTTCCCGACCCAAGGACACACCCATGGACCGCGTGCGAAACCTCCTGGAACAGATCCAGGGACGCCTCGACGAGCTGAACAAGGCCGAACGCAAAGTCGCCGAAGTCATCTTGCTCAACCCACAACAAGCCACCCGTTTCAGCATCGCTGCGCTGGCCCAGGCGGCCAAGGTCAGCGAACCGACCGTCAACCGCTTCTGCCGCTCGTTCGGCGTCAGCGGCTACCCCGAGCTCAAGCTGCAGCTGGCGCAGAGCCTGGCCAGCGGCGCCGCCTATGTCAGCCGCGCGGTAGAGGCCGACGATGACCCGGCAGCCTACACCCAGAAAATTTTCGCCAGCGCCATCGCCTCGCTCGACGGCGCCTGCCAGCAACTGGACCCGCAGCAGGTCAGCCGGGCGGTGGACATGATGATCCAGGCCCGGCAGATCCACTTCTTCGGCCTCGGTGCTTCGGCCCCGGTGGCCCTGGATGCGCAGCACAAGTTCTTCCGCTTCAACCTGGCGGTGTCGGCCCACGCCGACGTACTGATGCAGCGCATGCTGGCCTCGGTGGCGCATACCGGTGACCTGTTCGTGATCATTTCCTACACCGGGCGCACCCGCGAGCTGGTCGAAGTGGCGCGCCTGGCTCGCGAAAACGGCGCCTCGGTACTGGGCCTGACCGCCGCGGGCTCGCCGCTGGCCAATGCCTGCAGCCTGAGCCTGCACATCCCGCTGCCGGAAGACACCGACATCTACATGCCGATGACCTCGCGAATCATCCAGCTGACCGTGCTCGATGTGCTGGCCACCGGCATGACCCTGCGCCGCGGCGTGGACTTCCAGCCGCACCTGCGCAAGATCAAGGAAAGCCTCAACGCCAGCCGCTACCCGATCGAGGACGACGAACTCAACTGAGCCGGTGCGCCTGCAAGCGCAGGTGCGCACGCTGACCTGGCGCCAGGCTCAGCCCCTCACCACTGCCGCTGGTAGCCTCGACACAGACGAAGCGCTGGCTCTCGCGCCCGCTCACGCCCATCAGCGGGCGATTACCCGGGTGCCAGACCACGGTGTCGTCGCTGTCTCCGGTGTCGATGCACAGCTCGCGCTGCCAGGCCGGATCCTGCAGCTGCACGCGCGGTGTGCCCGGGTAGACCTTCTGGCAGCCGCCCCTGAGCTTCAGCGCGCCCTCTTCACGGCAGGTCTGGCGGCTGAGGCGGTCGTAGCCTTCGATATCCTCCAGCCCAGACAGCGCTATCTCAGACACGTCACTGATGCGCCAGTAAGCCAGCAGCGCATGGCTCAGCTGGCAGGGTTCGCTGTCCTGGTGCTCGGTACTCAGGCTCAGCTCCATGCGGCTGCCCAAGCGGGCATGCAGGTCGACCTGCCAGTCGCACAGGTCCAAGCGCCATTTCAGGGTCACGCCCTCCTCGTCTTCGCGGCTGTCCACCAGCTTCCAATCCAGCAACCTTGCCCAGCCGTGGGCCGGCCACAGGTCCTCGCTGGGGTGGCGGCCATACCACGGCCAGCACACCGGCACGCCCCCACGGATCGCTCCCACCTGCGGCCATTGCTCGGCGCACCACAGCCACGGCCGCTCACCCGCCGGTTGAAAGTGCAGCAACTGCGCACCCTGGCGGCTGAATACCGCCTGGCAACGGGGATGATCGATGATCAGCACATCGCGCTGCTGGTAACGCTCCCACTCGAATGTCGGCCGTGGCCGCTGCGAGGAAAAGAAGCGATGGAGCGGATGTTCAGGCATGGTTCAGAGCTCTTGTTGTTTGAGATAGCGCTGTCTCGGCCTATCCCCGACAACCACTGCAGGCCAGTGGGTGCCGGGAACCGAAAATGGATTGGCGTAAATTTACAACAATTGCCCTCAGAATGACGACTGAATCTTCAAGCCTGCGACCAGCGCGTTATCCACCTCGTCCACCCCGCCCGGGCTTTTGATGTACTGCAGGTTAGGCCGCACGGTCAGCCAGTTGGTGACGTGGAAGCCGTAATAGAGCTCGGCGTTGTACTCGGTGCGCTGCAGCGGCACGAAGCCTGGGTTGTCGTAATCGCTGATGCCGCTCTGGGCATTGAGCAGTTCGGCACGCTTCTTCACGTCGTCATTCACATGAATACGTGCCACGCCAAAACCGATGTCATCCTTGGGGCGAGCGTCGAAGGCGCCTTTGTAGACCAACCCCACCTGCTGGTAGTTGTCGACCACGTTGGTGGCCTTGTCATGCACGGTGAAGTTGGCGAACAGGCTGAGGCCACGGTTGACGTCGCCACCCTGAGCGGTGACCTGCTGCTGCGCCACCACCCACCAGCCGTGCTTGCTGGAATGCGACTTGAAAGCCTCGCCGCTCAGCGCCTGCGGGTTGCCGTTGACGTCGTCGAACACATCGTCGGCCTTGGCCGTGCTGTAGTAGTAGCCCAGGCGGTACTCGCCCGGCAGGCCGTTGACCTTGGGTGACCACACCGCTTCCACCGGCAATATCGCTCCCTTGGTGCCGCTGCCGCTTAACTTGAAGCCGTTGCCGGTTTCCAGGTTGGAGGGATTCTGCTCGAAGGCACCGACCTGCACGAAGAATTCCGGGGTGATGTTGTACTTCACTCGCAGCGCCCACTGGCTGACCGGCCAGTTGTACCAGATGCCGCCGACCCAGTTGCCCACCTGGGAGCCGCAGAAGGCCAGGTTCTGGAAGTCGCAAGGGAAGCTGTTGAAGTCTTCGCCCTCGCCGAAGCGGCCGAATTTCACATCCAGCGCGCCGTCGAAGTACTTCTGCTTGACCCACATCTGGCTCAGGCGCCAGGTCTGGCCACGGCCCCACACCTCCTGCACCGAGCTGAACTGCCCGGCGCGCGGGTCGCTGATGCGGTCGTTGGACAGGTTGCGGCCGCTGCGCTCGGTGATTGCCAGCTTGAACTCGGCATCGTGCCAACCGAAGATTTTCTGCAAGTCCAGGTGTGCGCCAAGGGCGAACTGGTCGCTGTAGCGTGCCGTCTTGTCGTCGTTGTAGCCACCGTGCAGGTTGCCGGCCACCTCGCCGACGTAGTCGAGGGTGAAATCGTAGCCCTTGTCCAACAGCTCGGTACGGGTGCCGCCCCAGTCGCCGGTCATCCATTTTGATTCGCTGGAAAAGGCCTCGGCAGCCTGAGCGCCGTTGCTGCCGACCACGGCAAGCAGGGCCAGCGATGCCAATGTCCTGATACGTTTGCGCTGTTCCATCCCTTTACGTCCTCTTTTTTCTTATTGGTGGTGTAGACGAGTCAACGGCCTTTGAAGTGAGCCACGTTGTCCTTAGCGGTTGTGGCAGTGCTGGCCAGGTGCACGCGCTCGCCGCTTTCGGCGTCGAACAGCAGCACCCGAGCCGGGTCGAATTGCAGGTTGAGGGTGTCCCCCACCCTGCACGCCACATCCGGCGCCAGGCGGCAGCACACCTTGGTTTGGTTGAGGGTGACGAACACCAGCAGGTCCGGCCCGGTGGGTTCGGTAACCTGCACCTCGGCGCGAATGCCCGGCAAACCATTGCCCTCTGCGGCACCCAGGGCAATTTGCTCAGGACGGATGCCCAGAATGATTTCGCGGCCATCGAACTCGTCAGCGGCCATTCCCAACGGCAGCTCGCAGCGCGCCTGGCCGCTGTCGAGCAGCGCCAGCAAGCGGCCATCCCGCCTGGCCAGGCGCACCGGAACGAAATTCATCGGCGGCGAACCGATGAAGCTGGCGACGAACTGGTTGGCCGGGTCGTTGTAGATCTGCTGCGGGGTGCCGAACTGCTGGATGATGCCGTCCTTCATCACCGCCACTTTGTCGCCCAATGTCATGGCCTCGATCTGGTCATGGGTGACGTACACGGTGGTGGTCTTGAGACGCTGGTGCATCAGTTTCATTTCGGTGCGCATCTCGACCCGCAGCTTGGCGTCGAGGTTGGACAGCGGTTCATCGAACAAATAGATCTTCGGCCGCCGCGCCAGCGCCCGGCCCATGGCCACGCGCTGCTGCTGGCCACCGGAAAGCTGCACCGGCTTGCGCGCCAGCAGGTGCTCGATCTGCAGCAGCTTGGCCACCCGCGCCACTTCCTCGTCGATGGCCACCTGAGGCAGCTTGCGGATCTTCAGGCCGAACTCGATGTTCTCACGCACGCTCATGGTCGGGTACAGCGCATAGGACTGGAACACCATGGCGATGTCGCGGTCCTTGGGGCTCATGCCACTGACGTCCTGCTCATCGATGAGAATCGCGCCGCCGGTGATCTGCTCCAGGCCCGCGATGCAGTTCATCAAGGTGGACTTGCCGCAGCCAGAGGGGCCGACCAGGATCAGGAACTCGCCGTCCTTGATCGACAGCTGGATGTCCTTGAGGGTGTCCGGCAGGCCGCTGCCGTAGGTTTTGTTCACATTGCGAAGTTCGAGCGTTGCCATGGCTTACCCCTTGACCGCGCCGGCTGTCAGCCCGCGCACGAAATATTTGCCTGCCACCACGTAGACCAGCAGGGTTGGCAGGCCGGCGATCATCGCCGCCGCCATGTCGACGTTGTATTCCTTGGCCCCGGTGCTGGTATTGACCAGGTTGTTCAGGGCCACGGTGATCGGTTGCGAATCGCCGCTGGAGAACACCACGCCGAACAGGAAGTCGTTCCAGATCTGGGTGAACTGCCAGATCAGGCAGACCATGATGATTGGCGTCGACATCGGCAGGATGATGCGGTTGAAGATGGTGAAGAACCCGGCGCCGTCCAGCCGTGCAGCCTTGACCAGCGCATCGGGAATGCTCACGTAGAAGTTGCGGAAGAACAGTGTGGTGAAGGCCAGGCCGTAGACCACGTGTACCAGCACCAGGCCGCTGGTGGTGCTGGCCAGGCCAAGCTTACCGAGGGTGAACGAGGCCGGCAGCAGCACGGTCTGGAATGGCAGGAAGCAGCCAAACAGCAGCAGGCCGAAGAACAGCTGCGAGCCACGGAAGCGCCACATCGACAGCACATAGCCGTTAAGCGCACCAATGGCGGTGGAGATCAGCACCGCTGGCACGGTGATCATGATCGAGTTCCAGAAGTAGCCGCTGACTGTGCCCCAGGCCTTGACCCAGCCAATGCCAGTGATCACCTGCGGCCAGCTCAGCAGGTTGCCGGTGCTGATGTCTTCCGGGCTCTTGAAGCTGGTCAGGAGCATTACCACCAGCGGCACCAGGTACAGCAGAACAGCGATCAGCAACAGTGCGTGGATGGCGATGCGGCTCGGACTCAGCGGTGTTTTTCCGACAGGGCTATGCATGGCGTTTGCTCCGCAGCTCCGAGTACAGGTAAGGCACGAGAATCGCCAGGATCGCGCCGAGCATGAGGATGGCGCTGGCCGACCCCATGCCCATCTGGCCGCGGCTGAAGGTGAACGAGTACATGAACATCGCTGGCAGATCAGACGAGTAACCCGGGCCGCCCGCCGTCATCGCCGCCACCAGGTCGAAACTCTTGATGGCGATATGCGAAAGGATCATCAGCGCGCTGAAGAACACCGGGCGCAGGCTGGGCAGCACCACGGTCCAGTAGATGCGCGGCAGGCTGGCACCATCCATCTGCGCAGCGCGGATGATCGACGGGTCGACACCACGCAGGCCGGCCAGGAACATCGCCATGATGAAGCCCGAGGCCTGCCACACTGCGGCGATCACCAGGCAGTACACCACCCGGTCGGGGTCGATCAGCCAGTCCAGGCGAAAGCCCTCCCAGCCCCAGTCGCGCAGCAGCTTGTCCAGGCCCATGCCGGGGTTGAGCAGCCACTTCCAGGCGGTGCCGGTGACGATCATCGACAGCGCCATGGGGTACAGGTAAATGGTGCGAATGAAGCCCTCGCGGCGGATGCGCTGGTCCAGCAGCACCGCCAGCAACACACCGATGGCCAGGCTGATGGCGATGAACAGGCCGCCGAACACCAGCAGGTTCTTGCTCGCCACCCACCAACGGTCGTTGTCGAACAACCGGGCGTATTGCGCCAGGCCCGCCCATTTGTAGGTGGGCAGGAAGGTCGAGGTGGTAAAGGACAGGACGAAGGTCCAGAGGATGTAGCCGTAGAAGCCCACCAGGACGATGAACATGCTGGGCGCCAGCACCAGTTTGGGCAGCCAGCGCTGAAGCGCGTCCAGGGGTGAGGCCCGCAGTTGGGCGGTCGTTGTGGTCATGGTTCAGATCCCCGTTCAGGAACGGCACGCACGCTTGTGTAGGAGCAGCCTTGTGCTGCGAAGAGGCCATTGCAGGCACAGCAACGCCTCAAGCCAGGGGGCCTATTCGCAGCACAAGGCTGCTCCTACAGGATGATTGCCAGCTTTACTGGGCAGCCTTGATCGCCGCTGCCAGCTTCTTCGCCGCATCGGCCGGGTCGGCCTTGGGGTCGTTGATGTAGTTGGTCACTACGTCGAAGAACGCGCCCTGCACGGCCAGCGTGGTGGCCATGTTGTGCGCCATGCTCGGCTGCAGGCCGCCATTTTTGGCGTCGGCCAGGAAGTCACTGGCAGAGCGCTGCGCACAAGCATCGAAGCCATACTTGCCCATGTCGGCAAGCATGTCGTTGCGCACCGGGATCGAACCCTTGTTGCTGCTGAAGACCTTCTGGAAGTCCGTACCCAGCACTTTGCGGGCGATGTCCTGCTGGCCGGCAGAGGTGCCGGCGTTGTTCTGCTTGAACACCACCAGCGAGTCGATGTTGTAGAGGAAGGCCTTGTCGGTGCCGGGGAACGGCACACACTGGTAATCCTTGCCGGCGGTTTTCTTCGCCAGGGTCCATTCGCTCTTGGCCCAGTCGCCCATGATCTGCATGCCAGCCTTGCCGTTGATGACCTTGGCCGCTTCCAGGTTCCAGTCCTGACCTTTGCCATCCGGGTCCATGTAGGTGGCGACCTTTTTCAGTTCGCTCAGCGCCTTGACCATGTCCGGGCCGGTCAAGGCCGCGTCGTCGAGGTCGACCATGGCCTTCTTGTAGCCATCGGCGCCCATCACCGCCAACACCACGCTTTCGAACACGGTGCTGTCCTGCCACGGCTGACCGCCATGGGCGAGCGGGATGAAACCGGCGGCCTTGAGCTTGTCGGCGGCGGCATAGAACTCATCGAGGGTGGCTGGCGCCTTGTCGATGCCAGCTTGCTTGAAGACTTCGGGGTTGATCCACAGCCAATTGGTACGGTGGATGTTTACCGGCACGGCGACATAGTCACCGTCGTACTTCACGGTGTCGGCGACCTTCTTGTCGAGCAATGTGTCCCAGTGCTCGGCCTTGGCCACATCCTTGAGCACATCGCCGTCGAGCAGGCCGGTGGCCGCCCAATCCTGGATGTCTGGCCCTTTGATCTGAGCGACGCCCGGCGGGTTACCGGCTACGGCGCGGCTCTTGAGCACGGTCATGGCCGTGGCACCGCCACCGCCAGCGACAGCGCCATCCTTCCACGTGAAGCCGTCTTTCTCGACCTGGGCCTTGAGCACATCGACGGCCGCTTTTTCACCACCGGAGGTCCACCAGTGCACCACCTCGACACTGCCTTTGGATTCGGCAGCCTGGGCGCTGAGCGGGAGTAAGGAAGCCAGGGAGATTGCGGCAGCGAGACGGAGCGAGGGGTTCATCGAAGCACCTTTCTTGTTGTTATACCGTGCAAGTCGGTCGCTTGCGTTACATGAAGTCTAAACAGACTGCCCGCCCCTCCAGGTAACGAAGCGATGCATCAATGTCATCGTTTGGTTACATTGCCGGCGCAGGCAACGCAGCGTTTCACTCCAGGCCCCGCGGCAGGTACAACGTCACCCGCAAACCACCCTCGCGCAGGTTCAGCAAGCTCACCTCGCCCCCATGGCTATGGGCAATATTGCGCGCAATCCCCAACCCCAGCCCATACCCCTGCTGCTGCCCGGCCAAACGGAAATGCGGCTCGAACACCTGCTCCAATTGCTGCTCTGGCACTCCCGGCCCCTGGTCGTCCACCTGCAGCACAAAGCCCTCGGCACTGTCGATGATGCGCAGCCGCGCCCGCTCGCCATACTTGATGGCGTTGTCGATCAGGTTGCCGATGCAGCGGCGCAATGCCAGCGGCTTGCCCGGATACGCCGCCAGCGCTTGGCCCTCGACGGTGATGCGGCCATCGCCCAGGTAAGGCTCGGCCAGAATGTCCAGCACCTGATTGAGGTCGACTGGCTCGATGTTTTCGTGGATGTCGGTGTCTTTCACACACTGCAGGGCACCTTTGACCAGCAGCTCCAGCTCATCCAGGTCCTGGCTGAACTTGGCCTGCAAGCGCTCATCCTCCAGCAGTTCGACACGCAGGCGCAGGCGGGTAATCGGCGTGCGCAGGTCATGGGAAATGGCGCTGAACAGCTGACTGCGCTCGGTCAAATAACGGCTGATACGCTCGCGCATGCTGTTGAACGCCCGGCTAACCTCGACCACTTCGCTGCCACCCCCTTCGGCCACCGGCGCCACGTCGGCGCCCAGCGACATCTCCCGCGCGGCCCGTGCCAGGCGCTTGAGCGGCCAGCTCTGCCAGTGCACCAGCAGGCCGATGAACAACAGCAGCAAGGCGGTGGTGAGCACGATGAAACCGATCTGCTGGCGTGGCAGGCGTTCTGCCTCCAGGCTGGTATAGGGTTCGGGCAGCAACGAGGCGATGTACAGCCACTCGCCTTCACCCAGGCGGATCTGCGTCACCAGCACCGGTGGGTTGAGCGGCTCCAGGGTCAACGAGTAATGCGCCCAGGAACGTGGCAGTTCGTCGAGCTTCAGGCCACTGTTGAAGATGCGCAGGTCGTCAGGGGCGACGAACTCCACGGAAATGTCCATCTGCGGCCCCAGGCGCTCGTGCAGCACCTGCTGGAACACGTCGATCACCGCCTGCTTGCGCGGGGTGATGGGCAGTACCGGCATGTCCAGTGGCTTGGCATTGAGCGACACGAAAAAGCGCGTGCCGCCCATGCTGCGCAGTTGGTCGAGCACCATCGGCCGATAGGCCACCGGCAACGAGCGGAAGTAACTGACACTGGCACTCATCGAGTGAGCCAGGCTGCTGGCACTGGCACGCAGGCCCTGCAACTGGCTGGCACGCAGTTGGGCAACCCAGATGATGCTCGACAAACCTTGGGCCAGCAGCACCACCAGCAGGGTCAGCAGCAGCATGCGCCCCAGCAGTGAGCGCGGCAGCAAGCGCCAGCGCCGCTCAGGGCGCACTGCAGACATGCGCCGCCAACAGGTAGCCACTGCCGCGCACGGTGCGGATCAGCCGGGGTGGTTTGTCGGTATCGCGCAGGCGCTGACGCAGGCGGCTGACCGCCATGTCGACGATGCGGTCCAGCGGCATCGGCTCGCGACCACGGGTGGCGTTGCCGATGGTGTCGCGGTCGAGAATCTGCTGCGGATGGTCGAGGAATAGCTTGAGCAGGGCAAAGTCGGCGCCGGAAAGCATCACCTCTTCACCGTCGTGATGGAACAGACGGTGGCTGACCGTGTCCAGGCGCCAGTCATCGAAGGCCAGCACCGCACCGCCCGGTGCCGTCTGGCCGAATTCGGCGCGGCGCAGCAAGGCCTTGATGCGCGCTTGCAGTTCGCGGGGGCTGAACGGTTTGCCCAAATAATCGTCAGCGCCCAGCTCCAGGCCGATGACCCGGTCGGCTTCGTCGGAGCTGGCGGTGAGCATGATGATCGGCACCCGCGCCTGGCGCGGATGCTGGCGCACCCAGCGACACAGGCTGAAGCCGTCTTCGTCGGGCAGCATGACGTCGAGGATGACCAAGTCGCAGGGGGTACTTTCCAGGGCGCGGCGAAAACCCTTGCCGTCGGCTTCGGCATGCACCTGGAAGCCGGAGCGGCTCAGGTAGGTTTGCAATAGTTCGCGTATTTCCTGGTCGTCGTCGACCATCAGGATCGATTTGCCGGCAGTGCTCAAGGTGGTCCGTCCTCTTGTTGATTGCAGGTCTTCGTTGCCTGCTTTTAGCTGGGCCGCAAAGCGGCCTCAGTCAGTGATCCAACGCCTGCTGCAAGGCCACCCCGGCCCCTAGCAACCCGGAAAACTCCGCCGTCACCAGCCACACGGGCACGCCAGCAAAATAACCACTCATGCAGCCCTTGTCGGCGAAGCTGGCGGCAAACCCACTGCGCAGGAACAGCTCGGCAAAGCGCGGAATCACCCCGCCAACAATATAAACCCCTCCCCGCGCGCCCAGCGTCAGCACATTGTTACCCGCCACGCGCCCAAGGAACCGGCAAAACTGTTCGACCACCGCCAGCGCTCGCGGCTCGCCGCCCAGTGCCGCATCGGTGATCTGCGCCGGGGTCTGGTGCCTGGGTGTATCACCGTCCAGCGCACAGATCGCCTGGTACAGCCGCACCAGGCCACCACCGCTGAGCACGGTCTCGGCACTGACATGGCCGATCTGGCCATGGATCTGTTGGTGGATCGCCGCTTCACGGGCATTGCCCACCGGCAGGTCCACATGCCCGCCCTCACCCGGCAGGGCTTGCCAGTGCTGCTCGCCGAGGCGCAGCAGCGAGCCCACGCCCAGCCCTGTGCCAGGCCCGATCACCAGCGCCGGCCGCAAGGGGTCGGCCTGGCCAGGGCATACTTCACGGAACTCCCCTTCGCGCAGGCGGGTCATGCCCAGCGCCATGGCGGTGAAATCGTTGATCAGTAACAGTCGCTCGACCTGCAAGGTCTTGCAGAAGGCCGTGCGGCTCAGGCGCCAGTGGTTGTTGGTAAAGCGAAATTCATCGCCATCGACCGGCCCGGCCACCGCCAGGCATACGGCCGCCAACCCGCCACGGGCGATACCCTGGCCTTCGAGGTAAGCTTCAATGGCCTGCTCCGGGCTGGTGTAGTCCGCAGTGGCGAAAACCTTTACCTCATGCAACTGGTTGTCACGCCACAACGCGAAGCGGGCATTGGTGCCGCCGATGTCGCCAACCAGCAGGTCCTTCATTTGAGGTTCTCCAGGGCCGAGGTAAAGGCACTGGCGCCCTGCTCTGCCGGGCTGAACGCCATGCGCATGAAGCCGAACAACTCTCGCCCGCAACCCAGGTCATTGCCCTGGGGCGCTGGCGGCAGGTCGCGGCTGGCCAGCTCCTCGGCCGACACCATGACCCGCAGCGTGCCTTCGACACCGTCGACCCGCACGATATCACCATCGCGCACCCGTGCCAGCGGGCCGCCGTCATAAGCTTCGGGGCAGACATGGATGGCCGCCGGGATTTTGCCCGAGGCGCCCGACATGCGACCGTCAGTCACCAGCGCCACCTTGAAGCCACGGTCCTGCAGCACACCCAGGAATGGCGTGAGCTTGTGCAGCTCTGGCATGCCGTTGCAACGCGGGCCCTGGAAACGCACCACGGCGACGAAGTCACGCTCCAGCTCACCGGCCTTGAACGCATCGGCCAGCGACTGCTGGTCATGGAACACCCGCGCCGGGGCCTCGACCACCTGATGCTCGGCGGCGACGGCGGACACTTTCATCACACCACGGCCCAGGTTGCCTTCCATCACCCGCAGGCCACCTTCGGCCGAGAACGGCCGCGCCACCGGGCGCAGGATGCTCTCGTCCAGGCTCTGCCGCGGTCCTTCGCGCCACACCAGCTTGCCGTTGTCGAGGAACGGTTCCTGGGTGTAGCGCCGCAGGCCGTGGCCGGCCACGGTGTTGACATCTTCGTGCAGCAAGCCGGCATCGAGCAGCTCGCGGATCAGGAAGGCCATGCCACCGGCAGCCTGGAAGTGGTTGATGTCGGCCTTGCCGTTGGGGTAGACGTGCGACAGGGTCGGCACCACTTCGGACAGGTCGGCCATGTCCTGCCAGGTCAGCTGAATACCTGCCGCCTGGGCAATCGCCGGGATGTGCAGGGTGTGGTTGGTTGAACCACCCGTGGCGTGCAGGGCGACGATGGAATTGACCAGCGCCTTCTCGTCGACGATTTCGCCCAGCGGCATGAAGCTGCCACTGGCCTTGGTCATGCGCGTCACCTGCTGCGCGGCCTCGGCGGTGAGGGCATCGCGCAGCGGCGTGTACGGGTTGACGAACGAAGCGCCTGGCAGGTGCAGACCCATCACTTCCATCACCAACTGGTTGGTATTGGCAGTGCCGTAGAAGGTGCAGGTACCGGGGCTGTGGTAGGAATTCATCTCCGACTCCAGCAGCTCTTCGCGGCTGGCCTTGCCTTCGGCATAGCGCTGGCGCACGTCGGCTTTCTGCTTGTTGGAGATGCCGGACACCATCGGCCCACCCGGGACGAAGATGGTCGGCAAATGGCCGAAGCGCAGCGCGCCCATCATCAGGCCGGGGACGATCTTGTCGCAGATGCCCAGCATCAGGGCCGCGTCGAACATGTTGTGCGACAGCGCTACCGCAGTGGACATGGCGATCACTTCACGGCTGGCGATCGCCAGCTCCATGCCCGGCTCGCCCTGGGTCACGCCGTCGCACATGGCCGGCACGCCACCGGCGAACTGGCCGACCGAACCGACCTCGCGCAGGGCCTGCTTGATCTGCTCGGGGAAGTGCAGGTACGGCTGGTGGGCAGACAACATGTCGTTGTAAGCCGAGACGATGGCCACGTTGGCCGCGTTCATCAGGCGCAGCGTCTGCTTGTCTTCGCTGCCGCAACCGGCCACGCCGTGGGCGAAGTTGGCGCACTGCAGGCTGGCACGCATGGGCCCTTCACTGGCCGCGCCGCGAATCAGTTGCAGGTAGCGTTCGCGGGTGGCACGGCTGCGCTCGACCAGCCGCTGGGTGACCTCAAGGATGCGCGGATGCATGTACTGGACTCCAGGCTAATTGTAAGGGCGGTTTACCGGGCATTTCCCCTCCAAACGATTGCGGCCTAGGCTCAAGGTTGGGAGCCCGCTGCATCGGTGGAGGCACGTCGCCCAACCACTCGTTGTATGTTTAAACAAAATACTGCCACTAAAAAGGCTTGTTTTCTATCAGCCAGTGAATAATCTTGTAATTCCAACAACAAAACCGTTTCAGTGAAGCTCCTTTGTGCCACAGGTTTCACTCGGACTGCCAGAGGTACTGCCATGACCCTTCGCATCGCCATCAATGGATTCGGCCGCATCGGGCGCAACGTCCTGCGCGCACTGTATACCCAAGGCTACCGCCAGGACTTGCAGGTCGTCGCCATCAACGACCTGGGCGACAGCGCCATGAATGCCCACCTGCTCAAGTACGACAGTGTGCACGGCACCTTCGACGCCTGCGTCGAGGCCGACCACGAAAGCCTGACGGTCAATGGTGACCGCATCGCGGTCAGTGCCATCCGCAACCCGGCCGAACTGCCCTGGAAGGCCGAAGCGATCGACGTGGTGTTCGAATGCACCGGGCTGTTCACCGACCGCGCCAAGGCCGCTGCCCACCTGGCCGCAGGTGCTGGCAAGGTGATTGTCTCGGCGCCGGCCAAAGGTGCCGACGCCACCGTGGTCTACGGGGTCAACCATGACATCTTGCGAGCCTCGCACCAGGTCATTTCCAACGCCTCCTGCACCACCAACTGCCTGGCGCCGATCGCCCAGGTACTGCACCGCGAGTTCGGCATCGAGCAAGGCCTGATGACCACCATCCACGCCTACACCAACGACCAGGTGCTGACCGACATGTACCACAGCGACCCCTACCGCGCGCGCTCGGCCACCCAATCGATGATCCCCAGCAAGACCGGCGCCGCCGAGGCCGTGGGCCTGGTGCTGCCGGAGCTGGCCGGCAAGCTGACCGGCATGGCGGTGCGGGTGCCGGTAATCAACGTGTCGCTGGTGGACCTCACCGTCAACCTCAAGCGCGAGGCCACGGCCGAGCAGGTCAACCAGCTGTTCCTTGAAGCCAGCAAGCATTCCAAGGTATTGGGCTACAACGCCTTGCCGTTGGTTTCCTGTGATTTCAACCACAACCCGCTTTCGTCCATTTTCGATGCCAACCATACCCGGGCCAACGGGCGCATGCTCAAGGTGCTGGCCTGGTATGACAACGAGTGGGGGTTCAGCAACCGCATGCTGGATAACTGCCTGGCGCTGAGCAACGCCCGGTGAGTATGACGGGGCATTTCGGGTGCCCGTGAGTCGAGCGCCGCCCGCGCGGCGCATCGCGAGCAAAGCTCGCTCCTACATTTGTTTCGGGCCAGTATCGCCTGTGGCAGGCGCGCGCGACCGCCTGGTTTGTACGACGCGATATCGAGCCATGCGCCAAAGGGCCGCGCGCCCTTGCCACAGGCATAATTGGCCCGAAACAAATGTAGGAGCGAGCTTTGCTCGCGATGCGCCGCGCGGGCGGCGCTCGATTTCACAGGCGCTGCAATAACTGCGGCGAACACAAAATCCCAACTGGCTCTCACAATCTTTACCTTTTCCTAACACTTCCACACTTGACCTTCGGCATAGATGATAAGCATTATCATTAACCTTTCGTCGGCCAGGTTCCCCCGTGAGTCAGTCCCGGTTCAACTCCGTCTTCCTCGTCCAGCGCCTTACCTTGCTGCGTACCTTGCAGCGCATGGTCGGTAACCCCAGCACGGCCGAAGACCTGCTGCAGGAAACCTACCTGCGGGTGTCCCGCGCCCTGGGTGAGCGGCCCATCGAGCACATCGAGCCGTTCGTGTTTCAGACCGCGCGCAACCTGGCGCTCGACCACCTGCGTACGCGCCGGGTGCAAGCGCGCATGCTGGTCGACGACGTGCCCGACGAAGTGCTGCACAGCGTGGCCGCGCCCGCCACCAGCAGCGAGGATGCCGCCCACGCCGAGCAGTTGCTTAAGCACCTGAGCATCAGCCTCAACCAACTGAGCGAACGCCAGCAGCGCATTTTCATCCTTAGCCGCCTGCATGGCGCCACCTATCTGGAAATCGCCGAGCAACTAAGTGTTTCGCCCAGCACCGTGCAAAAGGAATTGAAACTGATCATGGCGATCTGCATGGGTGTTGCCGAGCGCCTCAAATGAGCTGACCTCAGGCGAACGGTAACGCAAAGCCCTTGCCACACCCCGCCTTAGCCTTGATCATTCGCAAAAAACCATTCAAGGATTCACCGTGACCGACAGCCCCGCCCCTCGCCCGTCACCTGCCGGGCCTAGTGCCCGTGCTCGTGCCATGGACGAGGCGTTGGACTGGCTGGTACGCCTGCAATGCGCAGATGCCGCAGACACCCAGGCCTTTGAAGCCTGGCTGAGCGCCGCGCCGGAAAATGCCGAGGCCTATGTCGAGGCAGAGGCACTGTGGAACGGTACGCCGTTGCACCAGGCGGCCACACAGCTGCACCAGCAACAACGCCGTTCATGGCGCGGGCGCCTGCGCAGCCACTGGAAACCCCTGGCCACCGCCGCGGTGCTGCTGGTCGGGCTGTTCACCGTCGGCAACCTGCCCATGCGCCTGCAGGCGGACCACCTCACCGTGGTCGGCGAGCGCCAGCGCCTGCAACTGGAAGATGGCGCAAAAGTGCTGCTCAACACCAACTCGGCATTTGCCAGCGACCGCCAGGACGGTCGCCAGATCGCCCGCCTGCTGCAGGGCGAGGCATACTTCCAGGTCCCAGAGGGCGCGCTGTTGCCGCTGGAAGTGGAGGCCGGTCCCTTACGCGCACAGGTGCGCGATACCGATTTTGCAGTGCGCTACCTCGACGGCGAGGCCCAGGTGCGGGTGCAACGCGGCGATGTCGACCTGCAGGGCGCACGCGACCAACGCATCCGCCTGAGTGCCGGCGACAGCATCAGCGTCGGCCCGCAAGGCTTTGGCCAGCGCCAGCGCCCCGACATGCACAAGGACCTGGCCTGGATCGATGGCCGCCTGGTGTTCGAGAACTGCCCGCTGAGCCAGGTGCTGGCCGAAGTGCGGCGTTACTACCCGGGCTGGATCATCAACCGCAATGCGCAGCTGGAAGACGTCGCCGTCACCGGCAACTACCGTCTCGACCAGCCGCTGGAAACCCTGCGCGCGCTGGCCCACATCACCTCGTCACAGCTGCATGAGTACCCGTCGCTGGTCATCCTGAACTGACCTTGAAATTATTTTTACGCGGTCGTGCTACCCCGCTCGTCTCGTTATAGCTAATGCAACTGATTCTTGTTTGAAAACGAGAACAGTCATCACCTATAACAGTCCGCGCGTCTGGGAGCGCTTCCGATGTCCACTGGTCCTACCCGCTCGTCCACCCTACCCCGCCGTACAGGGCAACTGTCCCTGCTTACCCTGGCCTTGCTTGCCAGCGGTGCCTGCAGCCTGCCGGCGCTGGCCGCCGAACCCGCCCAGGCCAGCAGCCCGCGCATGGGCGACTACCGCTTCAGCATCGGCCAGCAGCCTTTGGTGTCGGCGATCAACGCCTTCAGCCAGGTCACCGGCTGGCAGGTCGGCTTCAGCGCCGAGCTGGCCGACGGCGTGGCCTCGCCAGGGGTACAGGGTTCGCTGCCGCCAGACGCCGCACTCAAGCGCCTGCTGCATGGCACTGGCCTGAGCTTTCGCAAGATCAGCAATGGCAACGTGGTGCTAGAGCGCCAGACCGGCAGCAACGTGATCGCCCTGCAGCAGGTGACCGTCAGCGCCACCCGTAGCGCCCAGGACGTCAGCCAGGTGCCGAGTACGGTCAGCGTGCAGACCCGCGAGCAACTGGACCGACAGAACGTCAACAACATCCAGGACCTGGTGCGCTACGAGCCAGGCGTGTCGGTGGCAGGTACCGGCCAGCGCAGCGGCCTGAACGGCTACAACATCCGGGGTATCGACGGCGAGCGGATCCTCACCCAGGTCGACGGCGTGTCGATCCCGGACAGTTTCTTCTACGGCCCCTATGCCCAGACCCAACGCAACTACGTCGACCCGGAAATCGTCAAGCGCGTGGAAATCCTCCGTGGCCCGGCCTCGGTGCTGTACGGCAGCAACGCCATCGGCGGCGCGGTTAGCTACTTCACCCTCGACCCGGACGACATCATCAAGCCCGGTAAAGACGTGGGTGCACGCCTGAAAACCGGTTACAGCTCGGCCGACGAAAGCTGGCTGACCTCCGCCACTGTCGCCGGCCGCCAGGGCGATGTCGACGGCCTGCTGCACCTGAGCCAGCGCAACGGCCACGAGACCGAAACCCACGGCAGCCACAGCGGCGCCGGCCTGTCGCGCACCGAAGCCAACCCGATGGACGTGCGCACCACCAACGTGCTGGCCAAGCTTGGCTGGAACTACGCCGACGACGCGCGCCTGGGTTTCACCTACGAGCGCTACAAGGATGACCGCGACCAGAACATCCTCAGCGCTGTGGGCGGGCCGTTCATTCCGGGCTTTGGTGGCATGGGCTACTACAAGGCGCGCAATGGTAACGACACCATCACCCGCGAACGCTTCGGCCTCAACCATGAGTTCGGCCTGGATTCGCTGGTTGCCGACCACGTCAAGTGGAGCCTGAACTACCAGATCGCCAAAACCGACCAGCACACCGAGGAAGTCTACGCGCCGCCTGGTCGCCAGGTGCTGCGTACCCGCGACACCACCTACAAGGACCGCCAGTGGGTGTTCGACGCCCAGCTGGACAAAGCCTTCAACATCGGCGCCACCGACCACCTGCTGACCTACGGCACCACGCTCAAGCACGAGAAAGTCACCGGTTCGCGCAGCGGCACCGGCACCTGCCTGACCATTGGCTCCGGTTGCACCGCCGTCGGCGCCGACCGCCCGGCAGACGGCCAGGCACTGGTCAGCGATTTCCCGGACCCGACCGTGAACACCTACAGCCTGTTCGTGCAGGACGAGATCCGCTGGAACAACTGGACCTTCATGCCCGGCGCACGCTACGACTACACGCGCATGGAGCCCAAGTTCACCGAGGAATTCCTGCGTGGCCTGGCGTCCAACGGCACGGCGCCTAGCTCCCAGGACGACTCGGACAAGAAATGGCACCGTGTCTCGCCCAAGTTCGGCCTGACCTACGCCTTCAACGACAACTACACGTGGTACGGCCAGTACGCCGAAGGGTTCCGCACCCCGACCGCCAAGGCCATGTACGGCCGCTTCGAAAACATCGAGCAAGGCTACCGCGTAGAGGGCAACCCGAACCTCGAACCGGAGAAGAGCAAAAGCTACGAAACCGGCCTGCGTGGCAACTTCGACGCCGGCAACTTCGACGTGGCGGTGTTCTACAACAAGTACCGCGACTTCATCGACGAAGACGCCGTGCAAAGCGCCAACCTGGAACAGACCTTCCAGGCCAACAACATCAAGCACGCCACCATCAAGGGTGCCGAGGTCAAGGGGCGCTTGAACCTGGACCACTTCGGCGCACCGCAGGGCCTCTATACCCAAGGCTCGATTGCCTACGCCTATGGCCGTAACGATGACACCGGTCAGCCGCTGAACAGCGTCAACCCGCTGAAGGGCGTATTCGGCCTGGGTTACGAGCAGCAGAATTACGGCGGCCTGCTGAGCTGGACGCTGGTCAAGCGCAAGACCCGCGTCGACGACAGCACCTTCTACTCGCCTGACGGTTCCACGTCGAAATTCCGCACCCCTGGCTACGGCGTGCTGGACCTGACCGGCTACTACAAGGTCACCGACGACGTCACCATCAATGCCGGGCTGTACAACCTCACCGACAAGAAGTACTGGCAGTGGGACTCGGTACGCAGCTACGACGGCCAGGGTGAAGCGGCTGTGACCCAGCCCGCCAACATCGACCGCCTGACCATGCCGGGGCGCAACTTCGGTATCAATGTGGTCTGGGATATTTGAGGCCTTTCGTTTTGCATTGGCTGTGAGATCGAGCGCCGCCCGCGCGGCGCATCGCGAGCAAGCTCGCTCCTACATTTGTTTCGGGCCAATTATTCCTGAGGCGCAGGCGCGCGGCCCTTTAGTGTCCGCCTCGATATTGTGTGGAACAAACAAGGCGGTCGCGTGCGTTGGCGCAAGCGTTACTGGCCCGAAACAAATGTAGGAGCGAGCTTGCTCGCGATGCGCCGCGCGGGCGGCGCTCGATTGCACAGACGCTATAGCTCTCCAGCCCAAAACCCAGTTTTTTTACTGTCCCACCCCCGCTATTTCGTCTTGTATCTAGACGCCCCTTTTTCCAAGGACTGCCCCATGACCGAACGCCCAGCCCCGCGCTCCCAGCGCCTGAACCAGATCACCCACGCCCCGCACGCCGAGCTGGATGCCCTGGTCAAATCCCACGCGCCCTTCGACAGCCGCGAGAGTTTCGCCCGCTTCGTCGTGGCCCAGTACCTGTTCCAGTCCGAACTGCAGGCCCTGTACAACGACCCGCAACTGATCGCCATCGTCCCCGACCTGGCCGAGCGCTGCCGCGCTGACCAGGCCCGCCTGGACCTGGCCGACCTCGACACCGAAGTACCGGCCGCCGTGCCCGGTGCCCTGGGCAACCCGAGCCTGGGCGAGGCAATGGGCTGGATCTTCGTCTCCGAAGGCTCCAAACTGGGCGCTGCGTTTCTGATCAAACGTGCCGTGGCCTTGGAGCTGTCCGACAGCTTCGGTGCCCGCCACCTGGGCGAGCCGGCCGGTGGCCGCGCCGAGGGCTGGAAGCAGTTCACGCGTATCCTGGATGGCCTTGAGCTGTCGGCCAGCGAGGAAGCCGCTGCCGAGCGCGGTGCAGTTGCCGCTTTCGAGCGTTTCACCGAGCTGCTCAAGCACGCCTATGCTGCAGATGCCGCGCTGGTTTGATACGCCGTAGCCGGCCACCCTTCCGGTGGCCGAACCGTTTTATGCAGTGAGAACATGACCCGACCCGCCCGCTCCAAACTCGCCCGCCTGTTGTATGGAATCCTGGCCTACGTGAGCCTCGGGGTGGGCCTGGTCGCCATCGTGATTCCCGGCTTGCCGACCACCGAATTCATCCTGCTGGCCGCCTGGGCCGCCACACGCAGCTCACCGCGCCTGTCCGCCTGGCTGGAGAACCACCGGTTGTTCGGGCCGATCCTGTACAACTGGCGCAACGGCAAGGTGATCCAGCGCCGGGCCAAGGTCAGCGCAACCCTCAGCATGCTGCTGTGCGCAGGGCTGATGCTGACCTTTCTGGAACACCACTGGCCGGTATTCCTGGCTATCGCGGGTATGACCCTGGGCAACCTGTGGATCTGGTCGCGCCCGGAGCACCCCTGCCCTGCTCCGTCACAAGCTCAGCAGCCCTGAATACAGGGCGTAGGCCGCCAGCGCAGCCCCCACCAGCACGGCGGCGAAAATGAGCTTTTCCCAGGTCGTGAACAAGGTCTGCCCCTGCTCATGCTTGGCCCTGGCGAACAGAATCACACCGGGGGCGTACAACAGCGCCGACAGCAACAGGTACTTGAGGCCGCCGGCATACAGCAGCCACACGGCATACAGCAAGGCAACCAGCGCCACCAGCAAATCCTTGCGCCGCAAACCCGGCTGCCCGGCATAGGTTTCCGCGCGCACCGCCAGCAGCACGGCATACGCCGCCGACCACAAGTAGGGCACCAGGATCATCGACGAGGCCAGGTAGATCAGGCTGGTGTACGTACCGGCCGAGAACAGCGTAATCAACAGGAAACCCTGGATCATGCAGTTGGTCAGCCACAGGGCGTTGGCCGGCACATGGTTGGCGTTTTCCTTGGCCAGAAAGCGCGGCATGGTCTTGTCCCGCGCCGTGGCGTAAAGGATCTCGGCACACAGCAACGCCCAGGACAGCAAGGCGCCGAGCAGCGACACCGCCAGGCCGATGCTGATCAGCAAGGCGCCCCAAGGGCCGACGATATGCTCCAGTACCGAGGCCAGCGAGGGGTTCTGCAGCCCGGCCAGTTCCGGCTGGGTCATCACCCCCAGCGACAGCACGTTGACCAGCACCAGCAGCGCCAGCACACCGAGAAAGCCAATGACCGTGGCCTTGCCCACGTCCGAACGGCGCTCGGCGCGCCCGGAATACACGCTGGCCCCCTCGATGCCGATGAACACGAATACGGTCACCAGCATCATGTTGCGCACCTGCTCCAGCACGCTGCCGAACTGCGGGTTGCTAAGGCCCCAGATATCCCGGGTGAAGATATCGGCGCGGAACGCAAACGCCGCGATCACCACGAAAATCAGCAACGGCACCACCTTGGCCACGGTGGTCACCTGGTTGATGAACGCCGCTTCCTTGATGCCGCGCAGCACCAAAAAGTGTACCGCCCACAGCAGCAGGGAGGCACAGCCGATAGCGATTGGCGTGTTGCCTTCACCGAAGATCGGAAAGTAGAAGCCCAAGGTGCTGAACAACAGCACGAAGTAGCCGACGTTGCCCAGCCAGGCACTGATCCAGTAGCCCCAGGCCGAGGAAAACCCCATGTACTCGCCAAAGCCGGCCTTGGCATAGGCGTACACCCCCGAGTCAAGCTCGGGCTTGCGGTTGGCCAGGGTCTGGAACACGAACGCCAGGGCCAGCATGCCGACCGCGGTGATGCCCCAACCAATCAGCACTGCACCCACATCGGCGCGCGCGGCCATGTTCTGCGGCAGCGAGAAGATCCCGCCACCGATCATCGAGCCGACCACCAGCGCGATCAGCGCGCCCAGGCGCAGCTTCTGTCCCGGTTCGCTCATGAGCCTCCCTTTTTCACGCCCTGTCATACGTTTGAAACAGCCTTGCGGGCCATATAAATGTTGTTACTTATTCTGAAGCTGCAGGTTCAACCTATAGCACTAATAACTGCTTTGTCTATGCACCCTCTCATTCAAAATTAGCAGCAGTCCAGCAACTAGAAAAGAAACTGATAAAACTCGAAATTCTTGTGAAAAATTTGCGAAAGCGGCAAAAGCGGCTAGTTTCAAGCATCGCAGGCTGAACAGAGCGTTTGCTCTAGTAGGACATGGAGGTGCCAGCGCGCAAGGCCTGCAGCTTAAGCTGTCGGCACTCTCCAGGAGCACCCGTGAAGGAAATTTCCCACCTTCACGTCGCCTTAAACTGACGCAAGTCAGCTTACGGCAAAGGCGTCGGATCTATTCTGTCGTCAACTTTCTCCTGGCAGGAGTTGTTAAATGTCTGATTCATCCGGAAAACTAAAGCTTGGTGCGTTAGTTGCACTTGTCGTCGGCTCGATGATTGGTGGCGGGATCTTCTCGCTGCCGCAAAACATGGCCGCCAGCGCTGGGGTTGGCGCTGTGCTGATCGGCTGGGGCATCACCGCGGTCGGCATGCTGACCCTGGCGTTCGTGTTCCAGACCCTGGCCAACCGCAAGCCTGACCTGGACGGCGGGGTGTATGCCTATGCCAAGGCCGGCTTCGGCGACTACATGGGCTTCTCCTCGGCCTGGGGCTACTGGATCAGTGCCTGGCTGGGCAACGTCGGCTACTTCGTATTGTTGTTCAGCACCTTGGGCTACTTCTTCCCGATCTTCGGTGAAGGCAACACCCCGGCCGCCATCATTGGCGCGTCGATCCTGTTGTGGGCCGTGCACTTTTTGGTACTGCGCGGTATCAAGGAAGCAGCGTTCATCAACCTGGTCACCACCGTGGCCAAAGTGGTGCCGCTGGTGCTGTTCGCCCTGATCTGCCTGTTCGCCTTCAGGCTCGACATCTTCACCGCCGACATCTGGGCCGTAGGCACACCAGAACTTGGCAGTGTGATGAACCAGGTGCGCAACATGATGCTGGTCACCGTGTGGGTGTTCATCGGCATCGAGGGCGCGAGCATCTTCTCGTCACGGGCGGAAAAGCGCTCTGACGTGGGCAAGGCCACGGTCATCGGCTTCGTTACCGTGCTGCTGTTCCTGGTACTGGTCAACGTGCTTTCGCTGGGCATCATGACCCAGCCAGAGCTGGCCAAGCTGCAGAACCCGTCGATGGCCGCGGTGCTGGAACATGTGGTCGGCCACTGGGGCGCGGTGCTGATCAGCGTCGGCCTGATCATCTCGCTGCTGGGGGCCCTGCTGTCGTGGGTGCTGCTGTGCGCCGAGATCATGTTCGCCGCCGCCAAAGACCACACCATGCCGGAGTTCCTGCGCCGCGAGAACGCCAACCAGGTACCGGCCAACGCCCTGTGGCTGACCAACGCCATGGTGCAGATCTTCCTGGTGATCACGCTGTTCTCCAACAGTACCTACCTGTCGCTGATCTACCTCGCCACCTCGATGATCCTGGTGCCCTACCTGTGGTCGGCGGCCTACGCGTTCCTGCTGGCACTGCGCAGCGAAACCTACGAACAGGCCCTGGCCGAACGCAAGAAAGACCTGATCATCGGCGGTATCGCCTTGTTGTACGCCGTCTGGCTGCTGTACGCCGGCGGTGTGAAATACCTGCTGCTCTCGGCCCTGCTCTACGCACCTGGCGCCATCCTGTTCGCCAAGGCCAAGCGTGAGGTAGGCCAACCTGTCTTCACCAACGTGGAAAAACTGATCTTCGCAGCCGTGGTCATCGGCGCCCTGGTGGCAGCCTTTGGCCTGTACGACGGCTTCCTGACCCTTTGACCCACGTCTTCGTTCAATTGGAGGAATGAAACCATGTCCGCTGAAAAACAGAAGTACGGTGTCCACTCCGAAGCCGGCAAACTGCGCAAAGTGATGGTTTGCGCCCCGGGCCTGGCGCACAAGCGCCTGACGCCGAGCAACTGCGACGAACTGCTGTTCGACGATGTGATCTGGGTCGACCAGGCCAAGCGTGACCATTTCGACTTCGTCACCAAGATGCGCGAGCGTGGCGTGGATGTGCTGGAAATGCACAACCTGCTGACCGACATCGTGCAGAACAAAGAAGCCCTGAAGTGGATCCTCGATCGCAAGATCACCCCCGACACCGTCGGCGTGGGCCTGACCAACGAAGTGCGCAGCTGGCTCGAAGGCCTTGACCCGCGTCACCTGGCCGAATTCCTGATCGGCGGTGTGGCTGGCCAGGACCTGCCACAGAGCGAAGGCGCCGATGTGGTCAAGATGTACAACGACTACCTGGGCCACTCCAGCTTCATCCTGCCACCACTGCCCAACACCCAGTTCACTCGCGATACCACCTGCTGGATCTACGGCGGTGTAACGCTGAACCCGATGTACTGGCCGGCGCGACGCCAAGAAACCCTGCTGACCACCGCCATCTACAAGTTCCACAAGGAGTTCACCGGCGCCGACTTCCAGGTGTGGTACGGCGACCCGGACAAGGACCATGGCAATGCCACCCTCGAAGGCGGTGACGTGATGCCGATCGGCAATGGCATCGTGCTCATCGGCATGGGCGAGCGCACCTCGCGCCAGGCCATTGGCCAATTGGCGCAGAACCTGTTCGCCAAGGGCGCCGTCAAGGAAGTGATCGTCGCAGGCCTGCCGAAGTCCCGCGCCGCCATGCACCTGGACACCGTGTTCAGCTTCTGCGACCGCGACCTGGTCACGGTCTTCCCGGAAGTGGTGAAAGAGATCGTGCCATTCATCATCCGCCCGGACGAAAGCAAGCCTTACGGCATGGACGTGCGCCGCATCAACAAGTCGTTCATTGAAGTGGTCGGCGAGCAACTCGGTCTCAAAGGTGGCCTGCGCGTGGTCGAGACCGGTGGCAACAGCTTCGCCGCCGAGCGCGAACAGTGGGACGACGGCAACAACGTGGTGGCCATCGAGCCGGGCGTGGTCATCGGCTACGACCGCAACACCTACACCAACACCCTGCTGCGCAAGGCCGGCATCGAGGTCATCACCATCAGCGCCGGCGAACTGGGCCGGGGCCGTGGCGGCGGCCACTGCATGACCTGCCCGATCGTGCGCGACCCGATCGACTACTAACGACCATTACGCCCGGCCGCACCCACGAAGTGGCGGCCGGGACATCACCGAACTCAAGGAGAAACTGTCATGGCGTTCAACATTCACAACCGCAACCTGCTCAGCCTGGAACACCACACCACGCGCGAGTTGCGCTACCTGCTGGACCTGTCCCGCGACCTCAAGCGCGCCAAGTACACCGGCACCGAACAACAGCACCTGAAGGGCAACAACATTGCCCTGATCTTCGAAAAAACCTCCACCCGTACCCGCTGCGCCTTCGAAGTGGCCGCCTATGACCAGGGCGCCAACGTCACCTACATCGACCCCAACTCCTCGCAGATCGGCCACAAGGAAAGCATGAAGGACACCGCCCGTGTGCTCGGGCGCATGTACGACGCCATCGAGTACCGTGGCTTCAAGCAGGAAATCGTCGAAGAGCTGGCCAAGTTTGCCGGCGTACCGGTATTCAACGGCCTGACCGACGAATACCACCCGACCCAGATGATCGCCGACGTGCTGACCATGCGTGAGCACAGCGACAAGCCGTTGCACGACATCAGCTACGCCTACCTGGGCGACGCCCGCAACAACATGGGCAACTCGCTGCTGCTGATCGGCGCCAAGCTCGGCATGGATGTACGCATCGCCGCGCCAAAGGCCTTGTGGCCACACGACGACCTGGTCGAGCGCTGCAAGAAGTACGCTGAAGAAAGCGGCGCGCGCATTACCCTCACCGAAGACCCGAAAGCCGCGGTCAAGGGTGTGGACTTCGTGCACACCGACGTGTGGGTATCGATGGGCGAGCCGATCGAAGCCTGGGGTGAGCGCATCAAGCAGCTCAAGCCTTACCAGGTGAATGCCGAGCTGATGAAGTCCACCGGCAACCCACGGACCAAGTTCATGCACTGCCTGCCGGCGTTCCATAACTCCGAAACCAAGGTAGGCAAGCAGATCGCCGAACAGTACCCGGACCTGGCCAACGGCATCGAAGTGACCGACGACGTGTTCGAGTCGCCAGCCTGCATCGCCTTCGAGCAGGCGGAAAACCGCATGCACACGATCAAGGCGATCCTGGTTTCGACCCTGGCTGACCTTTGACGGCGTACCTCGCCCCCTCGCGGGGCGAGGTGTACCCCTCTTCTGCAAATGCAAAGGACATTCCCCATGCGTATCGTTGTTGCATTGGGCGGTAACGCCCTGCTGCGTCGCGGCGAGCCCATGACCGCTGACAACCAGCGCGCCAATATCCGCACCGCCACCGAACAGATCGCCAAGATTCATCCCGGCAACGAGCTGGTCATCGCCCACGGTAACGGCCCGCAGGTCGGCCTGCTGTCGCTTCAAGCCCTGTCCTACAAGCCCGACGAGGCGTACCCGCTGGACGTGCTGGGTGCCGAAACCGAAGGCATGATCGGCTACATGATCGAACAGGAACTGGGCAACCTGCTGGCCTTCGAAGTGCCGTTCGCCACCTTGCTGACCCAAGTGGAAGTGGACGCCAACGACCCCGCCTTCAAGGACCCGACCAAGTTCATCGGCCCGGTCTACAGCAAGGAAGAGGCCGAACGCCTGGCGAAGGAGAAGGGCTGGGTGGTCAAGGCCGACGGCGACAAGTACCGCCGCGTGGTGGCCAGCCCGAAACCCAAGCGCATCTTCGAAATCCGCCCGATCAAGTGGCTGCTGGAAAAAAGCAGCATCGTGATTTGCGCCGGCGGTGGCGGCATCCCCACCATGTACGATGAAAACCGCAAGCTCAAAGGCATCGAGGCGGTGATCGACAAGGACCTGTGCTCGGCGCTGCTGGCCGAGCAATTGGAAGCCGACCTTTTGATTATCGCCACCGACGTCGATGCGGCCTACATTGACTGGGGCAAACCGACGCAGAAAGCCATTGCCCAGGCCCACCCGGACGAACTCGAACGCCTGGGCTTCGCTGCCGGCTCCATGGGACCGAAAGTTCAGGCAGCCAGCGACTTCGCCCGCAACACCGGCAAGGTCGCGGTGATCAGCTCGCTGGAAAACATCGAGGGCATCGTCAAAGGCACCGCCGGCACTCGGGTTTCCACCGCGAAGCCTGGGATCAGCTACCGTTGAATGCAGTCGGCGGGCTCACGCGGCCCGCCATTTTCGACCTTCCAAAGGAGCTAGCCATGGCCCAGTACCACCCCGGTCATGTACACATCGAGCGCACAGCGCTGAACAGTGCCGACCACAGCTATGACCTGAACATCGAGTACGAGGCAGTGTCGGACCCCAAGGAAGGCAGAGGCATTCAGTTCCACATGCATGGCAGCATCGAAGGCAAGACGGTGGAAGAAAAGTTCTTCCTGGCCAAGGACCAAGTCTTGCCCAGCTTCCTCATGCTGCTGACCCGCAAGGCGCAGTCGTACCTGGCGCCACCGAAGAAATTCGAAACGCTGAGTTCGCCGCACAAGCTCTATGACTACATGTTCGCCGACATTCGCGAAAAGCTCGATGTGAAATCAGGCGACCCGATCAAACCTGAACATCTGGAGTGATTGCGCAAACGAGTGCTGCTCTGCAGCCCATTCGCGGCACAAGGCCGCTCCCACAGGCCCAAAGCTGACGCGATCCCTGTGGGAGCGGCCTTGTGCCGCGAATGGGCCGCACAGCGGCCCCAGCGATGTTGAGGCATACTACCGCCCTCTCTCCAGCCAAAATCCCATTGCCCCATGCGCATCCACGTCAGCTTCATCGACCGCGTCGGCATCACCCAGGAAGTCCTCGCCCTGCTCGGTGCCCGCAACCTCAACCTGGACGCCGTGGAGATGGTCCCGCCGAACGTCTACATCGACGCCCCCACCCTCAGCCCCGCCGTGCTCGAAGAACTGCACGACGCGCTGTTCGAAGTTCACGGCGTGCAATCGGTGGATGTGGTCGACATCCTCCCCGGGCAACGCCGCCACCTGCAACTCGATGCCCTGCTGGCCGCCATGAGCGACCCGGTGCTGGCAGTGGACAGCGCAGGCCTGGTACTGCTGGCCAACCCGGCGCTGATCGAGCTATGCGGCCGCGAATCCGCCGGGCGCTCGGTGGGTGAACTGTTTGGCGACCCGGCACTGCTGCAAGCCCTGCTGGACAACAACTTCCACCTGCCCATGCGCGAAATGCAGCTGAACGGCCAGAGCCTGTTGCTGGACGCCATGCCGATCACCAACGCCGGGGGCCTGCTGACGCTGTACCCACCGTCGCGCATGGGCGAACGCCTGTCGGCCCTGCACCACGACCACGCCGATGGCTTCGATGCCTTGCTTGGCGAATCGCCGGCCATTCGCACCCTCAAGGCCCGCGCCCTGCGCGTGGCAGCGCTGGATGCGCCGCTGCTGGTGCATGGCGAAACCGGCACCGGCAAAGAGCTGGTAGCCCGCGCCTGCCATGCCATCAGCAGCCGCCACGCGGCACCGTTCCTGGCCCTGAACTGCGCCGCACTGCCGGAGAGCCTGGCCGAAAGCGAGCTGTTCGGTTACGCCCCCGGCGCCTTCACCGGCGCGCAACGCGGTGGCAAGCCCGGGCTGATGGAGCTGGCCAACCAGGGCACGGTGTTCCTTGATGAAATTGGCGAAATGTCGCCGTACCTGCAGGCCAAACTGCTGCGCTTCCTCAGCGATGGCAGCTTCCGCCGGGTGGGCGGCGACCGCGAAGTGAACGTGGATGTGCGCATCATCAGCGCCACCCACCGCGACCTGGAGCGCATGGTCGCCGAAGGCAGCTTCCGCGAAGACCTGTTCTACCGCCTGAATGTGCTCAACCTGCAGGTGCCGCCACTGCGCGACCGTGGCCAGGACATCCTGATGCTGGCGCACTTCTTCATGCAGCAGGCCTGCACGCAGATCCAGCGCCCACCCTGCCGACTGGCCCCGGCCACCCATTCGGCCCTGCTGGCCAACCCTTGGCCGGGCAATGTGCGACAGCTGCAAAACGTGATTTTCCGTGCGGCAGCCATCTGCGAGAGCAACCTGGTGGACATCGGCGACCTGGACATCGCCGGTACCTCGGTGGCCCGCGGGCAAGATGGAGAAGTGGCCAGCCTGGAACAGGCCGTGGGCGATTTCGAGCGCGAACTGTTGCAGCGCCTGTATGCCAGTTACCCATCGACGCGGCAGCTGGCCGGGCGCCTGCAAACTTCACATACCGCTATCGCCCAGCGGCTGCGTAAATATGGGATACCCGGAAAACCATGAAACCCATGGTCAAAACCGTTGATTGAATCAGACTTTTCCTAGCCGCCCAGCCGCAATTAACTGGAGTGCTCACCGTAGAATGGCGACATTGAAATTTCGCATGTCACCCTGAACGAAGAGTACCTGATGATTGAACTCGATTTTTACGGGACACTTGTAGCCGCTTCTTTAGTATTGCTGCTGGGGCGCGGTTTGGTTGCACGCGTGGGTTTCCTGCGCACTTACAATATCCCGGAGCCTGTTGCTGGCGGCTTGGTCGTTGCCGTGTCACTTTTGGCGTTGCGCAGTTTCGATGTACACGTCCAGTTTGATACCTCGTTGCAAACACCGTTGATGCTGGCGTTTTTCGCCACCATTGGCTTGAGTGCAGACTTCGCCAGCCTGAAAAAGGGCGGGCGCGTGGTCGCGGTGTTCCTGCTGGTGGTGACGGGCATGCTGCTGGTTCAGAACGCCATGGGCATCGGCCTGGCAACAGCCTTGGGGCTCGACCCACTGATGGGGCTGCTGGCCGGTTCGATCAGCTTGTCGGGCGGCCACGGCACTGGCGCTGCCTGGGGCGCGACCTTTACAGAAAAATTTGGCCTGGCTTCGGCATCTGAACTGGCAATGGCCTCTGCCACTTTCGGTCTGGTGCTGGGCGGTTTGATAGGTGGCCCCGTTGCCAAGTTGCTGATCAAGCGCGTCAAGACGCCGGCTATCGAAGAAGAAGTGCCGCAGTTGCCGAAGGGCTTTGAGCAGCCACACAAAGAGCGCCTGATTACATCGTTTTCATTTATAGAAACCTTGGCACTTATTGCCGTCAGTTTACTGGCTGGCACTTTACTCAACGGCTTTTTGAAAGGCACGGCACTCGAACTACCGACGTTCGTTTGCGTACTGTTCGTCGGCGTATTGCTGCGCAATGGGCTTTCGGCAATCGGCTTTTACCGTGTATTCGAGCGGGAAGTTTCGGTACTGGGCAACGTGAGTTTGTCTTTGTTCCTGGCCATCGCCTTGATGTCCCTCAAACTATGGGACCTGGCGGCCCTGGCGTTACCTTTCTTCATCTTGTTGGCCGCACAGACACTGGTCATGGCGCTGTTCGCAATCTTCGTGACATTCAGGGTGATGGGCCGAAACTACGATGCGGCCGTCCTGTCTGCCGGGCACTGCGGCTTCGGCTTGGGTGCGACACCGACAGCCATCGCCAACATGCAGGCGGTGACCCAGCGCTACGGCGCCTCGCCTATGGCCTTCCTGGTCGTGCCGATGGTGGGCGCGTTCTTCATCGACATCATCAATGTCATCGTCATCAAGCTGTACCTGGCATTACCCTTTCTGACGGGCGGATGAAGCCCGACAGCGCGCCACGTATCGATTTCAATACAGCGGATTGAAATCGATACACGGCCATCCAAATGCGTCTACGCAAGGGTTTGATCGCAAAACCTTTTCCCTTGCCTCGCCAGCTGTAGCGTTATCGTTCCAAAAGAATTTCGAACGCATCATGGAAATATTTTAACTATATGATTTATAACGATTTTTAGTGATTGGCCGCATTATTGCTTAGGGAATCCCAACCCAAGAGCGCGGAGCCACCGCGCCCAACGCCCTGCTTCCCGAGGATTCCCCATGAGCGAGTTGCGTTTCACTGAAGATCACGAATGGCTGCGCGTCGAAGCCGATGGCAGCGTCACCGTGGGCATCACCGCCTACGCCCAGAACGCCCTTGGCGATGTGGTTTTCGTGCAACTGCCAGAGTTGCAGCAGTATGAGAAAGGCAGCGAAGCGTCCACCGTCGAGTCGGTCAAGGCCGCCAGTGGCGTCTACATGCCGCTGACCGGCGAAGTGGTCGAAGTCAACGGCCAGCTCGAAGACAGCCCGGAACTGGTCAACGAAGACCCGATGGGCGAAGGCTGGTTCTTCCGCTTCATCCCTGCCGATACCAGCGCCGTGACCGCCCTGCTCGACCAGGACGCCTACGACCGCCTGCTCAAAGCCAACGACGACGCCTGAGGAACCCCGCCATGACCATCAACCTCGGCACCGCCAACGAATTCATCGCCCGTCACATCGGCCCGCGCGCCGCTGACGAGCAGGCCATGCTCGCCGCCCTGGGCTTCGACTCGCTGGAAGCCATGACCGCCGCGGTCATCCCCGACAGCATCAAAGGCACCAGCGTACTCGGCTCGCACGACGGCCAGAGCGAAGCCGACGCGCTCGCCGCGCTCAAGGCCATCGCCAGCAAGAACCAGCTGTTCAAAAGCTACATCGGCCAAGGCTACTACAACACCCACACCCCGGCGCCGATCCTGCGCAACCTGCTGGAAAACCCGGCCTGGTACACCGCCTACACCCCGTACCAGCCAGAAATTTCCCAAGGCCGCCTGGAAGCACTGCTGAACTTCCAGACCCTGATCAGCGACCTGACCGGCCTGCCGATCGCCAACGCCTCCCTGCTCGACGAGGCCACTGCCGCCGCCGAGGCCATGACCTTCTGCAAGCGCCTGTCGAAGAACAAGGCCAGCCACGCCTTCTTCGCCTCCGTGCACTGCCACCCGCAAACCCTGGACGTGCTGCGCACCCGTGCCGAGCCGCTGGGTATCGAGGTGGTGGTCGGCGACGAGCGCGAGCTTAACGATGTCAGCGCCTTCTTCGGTGCCCTGCTGCAGTACCCTGCCAGCAACGGCGACGTATTCGACTACCGCGACGTGGTGCAGCGCTTCCACGCCGCCAACGCCCTGGTCGCCGTAGCCGCCGACCTGTTGGCCCTGACCCTGCTGACCCCACCTGGCGAATTCGACGCCGACGTGGCCATCGGCAGCGCCCAGCGCTTCGGCGTGCCACTGGGCTTCGGTGGCCCGCACGCGGCCTACTTCGCCACCCGCGACGCGTTCAAGCGCGACATGCCGGGCCGTCTGGTCGGCGTGTCGATCGACCGCTTCGGCAAGACCGCCCTGCGCCTGGCCATGCAAACCCGCGAGCAGCATATCCGCCGCGAGAAGGCCACCAGCAACATCTGTACCGCCCAAGTGCTGCTGGCCAACATCGCCAGCATGTTCGCCGTGTACCACGGCCCGGCCGGCCTCAAGCGCATCGCCGAGCGTACCCATGCGCTGACCGCGATCCTGGCCGCCGGCCTGAAGGCACTGGGTGTATCGGTAGTGGGCGCCAGCGCCTTCGACACCCTGACCCTGGCCACCGGCACTGCCACCGCTAACCTGCATGACAAGGCACGCGCCCAGGGCATCAACCTGCGCCAGATCGACGCCGCCCACCTGGGCCTGTCGCTGGACGAAACCAGCAGCCAGGCGGACGTCGAGTCGCTGTGGCAGCTGTTCGCTGGCGACCAGGCTCAACCTGACTTCGCCGCCCTGGCCGCCAGCACCGGTTCGCTGTTGCCCGCTGCCCTGCTGCGCCAGTCGGCCATCCTCGAACACCCCGTGTTCAACCGCTACCACAGCGAAACCGAACTGATGCGCTACCTGCGCCGCCTGGCCGACAAGGACCTGGCGCTGGACCGCAGCATGATCCCGCTGGGCTCGTGCACCATGAAGCTGAACGCCGCCAGCGAAATGATCCCGGTCACCTGGGCCGAGTTCGGCAACCTGCACCCGTTCGCCCCGGCCGAGCAGAGCCAGGGCTACCTGCAGATGACCACCGAGCTGGAAGCCATGCTGTGCGCCGCCACCGGCTATGACGCCGTGTCGCTGCAGCCCAACGCCGGTTCCCAGGGCGAGTACGCAGGCCTGTTGGCCATCCGCGCCTATCACCGCAGCCGTGGCGAAAGCCACCGCGACATCTGCCTGATCCCATCGTCGGCCCACGGTACCAACCCGGCTACCGCACACATGGCGGGCATGCGCGTCGTCGTCACCGCCTGTGACGCCCGTGGCAACGTCGATGTCGAGGACTTGCGCGCCAAGGCGATCGAGCACCGCGAGCGCCTGGCCGCGATCATGATCACCTACCCGTCGACCCACGGCGTGTTCGAAGAAGCGATCGGCGAAATCTGTGCGATCATCCACGACAACGGTGGCCAGGTGTACATCGATGGCGCCAACATGAACGCCATGGTCGGCCTGTGCGCCCCGGGCAAGTTCGGCGGCGACGTCTCCCACCTGAACCTGCACAAGACCTTCTGCATCCCGCACGGTGGTGGCGGCCCGGGCGTCGGCCCGATTGGCGTCAAGTCGCACCTGGCGCCGTTCCTGCCTGGCCACGCGCAGCTTGAAAACACCGAGGGCGCGGTTTGCGCCGCGCCGTTCGGCAGCGCCAGCATCCTGCCGATCACCTGGATGTACATCCGCATGATGGGCGGGGCCGGCCTCAAGCGTGCCTCGCAGATGGCGATCCTCAACGCCAACTACATCGCCCGCCGCCTGGAAGAGCACTATCCTGTTCTGTATACCGGTGGCAATGGCCTGGTGGCGCACGAGTGCATCCTCGACCTGCGCCCGCTGAAGGACACCAGCGGCATCAGCGTCGACGACGTGGCCAAACGCCTGATCGACTTCGGCTTCCACGCACCGACCATGTCCTTCCCAGTGGCCGGCACGCTGATGATCGAACCGACCGAAAGCGAGTCCAAGGAAGAACTCGACCGTTTCTGCAACGCGATGATCCAGATCCGCGAAGAAATCCGCGCGGTCGAGAACGGTAGCCTGGACAAGGACGACAACCCGCTGAAAAACGCCCCGCACACGGCGGCCGAGCTGGTTGGCGAATGGGCCCATGGCTACAGCCGCGAGCAGGCGGTTTACCCACTGCCGAGCCTGGTGGAAGGCAAATACTGGCCGCCAGTCGGCCGGGTCGACAACGTGTTCGGCGACCGCAACCTGGTGTGCGCCTGCCCGTCGATCGAGAGCTATCAGGACGCCTGATAGCCCCTGCCCCGCCACCTGTATCGGGTGGCGGGCGCTGTAGGAGCGGGTTCACCTGTCCGCCCACTAAACCTGGCAGGAGGTCACCATGTCATTGAGTGTCTTCGACCTGTTCAAGATCGGCATCGGCCCCTCCAGTTCGCACACGGTCGGCCCGATGCGCGCCGCCGCGCGCTTCGCCGAGGGGCTGCGCCGTGACGGCCTGCTGACCCGCACCGCCAGCGTCAAGGCCGAGTTGTATGGCTCACTGGGCGCCACCGGCAAAGGCCACGGCAGTGACAAGGCCGTGCTGCTGGGCCTTGAAGGCGAACACCCGGACATTATCGACACCGACAGCATTCCCACCCGCCTGCAGGCCATCCGCGACAGCGGCCGCATCAACCTGCTGGGCGAGCACAGCATTGCGTTCATCGAAAAGCAGCACCTGGCAATGATCCGCAAGCCGCTGGACTACCACCCCAACGGCATGATCTTCCGCGCCTTCGACGAGGCCGGCCTGCAAATCCGCAGCCGCGAGTACTACTCGGTGGGCGGCGGTTTCGTGGTCGACGAGGACGCCGCCGGCCATGACCGCATCGTCGAGGACAGCACCGTGCTGGCCTATCCGTTCAAGACGGCCAAGGAACTGCTCGGCCATTGCGGCGCAATGCAGCTGTCGGTCAGTCAAGTGATGCTGGCCAACGAGGCCGCCTGGCGCCCCGAAGCGGAAACCCGCGCCGGGCTGCTGCGCATCTGGCAAGTGATGCAGGATTGCGTCGAAGCCGGTTGCCAGCATGAAGGCATATTGCCAGGAGGGCTGAAGGTCAAACGTCGTGCGCCAGCCCTGTACCGCCAGCTGAGCCGTCACCCGGAAGCCAGCCTGCGCGACGCCCTGTCGGTGCTTGACTGGGTCAACCTTTACGCCTTGGCCGTGAACGAGGAAAACGCCTACGGCGGGCGTGTGGTTACCGCACCCACCAACGGCGCGGCGGGGATCGTCCCGGCGGTCCTGCACTACTACATGCGCTTTGTACCGGGTGCCAGCGAGGACGGGGTGGTGCGCTTTCTGCTCACCGCCGCAGCCATCGGCATCTTGTACAAGGAAAACGCCTCCATCTCCGGCGCCGAAGTGGGCTGCCAGGGCGAAGTCGGCGTGGCCTGCTCGATGGCTGCCGGGGCGTTGTGCGAAGTGATGGGCGGCAGCGTACAGCAGGTGGAGAACGCCGCCGAAATTGGCATGGAACACAACCTGGGCCTGACCTGCGACCCCATCGGCGGGCTGGTTCAGGTGCCCTGCATCGAGCGCAACGCCATGGGTTCGGTGAAAGCCATCAATGCGGTGCGCATGGCCTTGCGCGGCGACGGGCAGCACTTCGTGTCGCTCGACAAGGTCATCCGCACCATGCGCCAGACCGGCGCCGACATGAAAAGCAAATACAAAGAGACCGCCCGAGGCGGCCTGGCCGTCAACATCATCGAATGTTGACCCGACAACAACAGCAAGGAGTCACCGATGTCCGAAACACTGCTCAAGACCCCACTGCACGCCCTGCACCTGGAACTGGGTGCGCGCATGGTGCCATTCGCTGGCTACGACATGCCGGTGCAGTACCCGCTGGGCGTGCTCAAAGAGCACTTGCATACCCGCGAGCAGGCCGGCCTGTTCGATGTCTCGCACATGGGCCAGATCATCCTGCGCGGCGCCGATGCCGCCAAGGCCCTGGAAAGCCTGGTGCCGGTGGATATCATCGACCTGCCGGTGGGCATGCAACGCTATGCCATGTTCACCAATGAGCAAGGCGGCATCCTTGACGACCTGATGGTCGCCAACCTGGGCGACGACACCCTGTTCCTGGTGGTCAACGCCGCCTGCAAGGACCAGGACCTGGCCCACCTGCAAAAACACATTGGCCACCGTTGCGCAGTGCAGCCGCTGTTCGAGGAGCGTGCCCTGCTCGCCCTGCAAGGCCCGGCAGCGGTCAACGTGCTGGAGCGCTTGGCCCCGGAAGTGGCCGGCATGACCTTCATGCAATTCCGTCCGGTAAAACTGCTGGATGAAGACTGCTTCGTCAGCCGCTCGGGCTATACCGGCGAAGACGGCTACGAGATCTCTGTACCGGTCGCCGCCGCCGACGCCCTGGCCCGCCGCCTGCTGGCCGAGCCGGAAGTACAGCCAATCGGCCTGGGTGCACGCGATTCGCTGCGCCTGGAAGCCGGCCTGTGCCTGTATGGCCACGACATGAACAGCAAGACTACCCCGATCGAAGCCAGCCTGCTGTGGGCGATTTCCAAGGTGCGCCGAGCCGATGGCGCACGCGCTGCAGGTTTCCCGGGCGCCGAGGCGATCTTCGCCCACCAGCGCGACGGTGTGACGCGCAAACGTGTCGGCCTGCTGCCACAAGAACGCACTCCAGTGCGTGAAGGTGCGGACATTGTCGATGCAAACGATAAACCGGTAGGTAAAGTGTGCAGCGGTGGCTTTGGCCCGACACTCGGCGCCCCTGTCGCAATGGGTTATATCGATAGTGAACATACTGCACTCGACACTGCCTTGTTTGCCGTGGTGCGCGGCAAGAAGGTGGCCTTGAAAGTCAGCAAAATGCCTTTCGTGGCACAACGTTACTACCGTGGCTGAAACGACTTTGTGAAGGTTGTGGGCAGGTTCCACATATTCGTTTTCGAACCTGCCCAATAACTTTTGAACATGACCCCAGGCCAGGCGCCATGCTGTTTCCGACAAAGCGGTCGGTTATCGGCAAACGGCCAGTTTTCCATACGACCAAGGGCTTGTTTTTCGCTCGGGAGTTGGCGTAGAGTCACTGCACTGTGTTTGCATGGGTCGCAACAGTTCGTGACCTGGGCCAGTAGCCGAGATTTGCTACAACCCGTTTGACGTCTCTTACTTTCCTGCAACCCAGCCCAGTAATCTTTCGCTTACACACAAGTGCGAAAGTAACTGTCATCAAAATTCAAGCTTCATAGGAAATAAGACAATGGCTGAGCGTCAGAACGGTACCGTCAAGTGGTTCAATGACGAGAAAGGTTACGGTTTCATCACCCCAGAAAGCGGTGCTGATCTGTTCGTGCACTTCCGCGCTATCGAAGGCAACGGCTTCAAAAGCCTGAAAGAAGGCCAGAAGGTTACCTTTGAAGCAGTCCAGGGCCAGAAAGGCCTGCAGGCTGACAAGGTTCAGGTCGTCGCCTAAGCGAATACCAGACACCCAAAAGCCCCTGCCAAGTGCAGGGGCTTTTTTTTGCCCGTAGAATAGTGGCTTCGTCTTCTGGAGCCGTCCTGCATGTCCAAGCCTCTGCTCACACCCCAGGGTGATTTTCCGCCGGTCGGCCTGGGCCGGCGCCTGGCGGCGATGTTCTATGACTTTTTGCTGTGCACGGCGCTGCTGATCGTGACCGCCGGTGCCTACAAGATGATCCAGATGTCGATTATCGGCGAAGCACGCATGCGCGAGCTGACCGAAGCCGGCGCACTGGATGGCGACCCGCTGCTGTCAACGGTGTTGCTGTTTGCCCTATTCGGCTTCTTTGCCAAGTTCTGGACCCACGGTGGGCAGACCCTGGGCATGCAGGTGTGGGGGGTGCGGGTGCAGAACGCCGATGGCTCGGCCATCAGCCTGTGGCAGGCGCTGTTGCGGTTTGTGGTATCGATCGCCTCGTGGCTGTGCCTGGGGCTGGGGTTCTTCTGGGCGCTGATCGACAAGCGCAAGCGCGGCTGGCATGACATCTACTCGGAAACCCAGCTGGTGCGGGTGCCGAAGCAGAAGAAATAGGCCGAGGCCATCGCAGAATCGAACCCATGAAAAAGCCGACCCTGAGGTCGGCTTTTTTGTGCTGCTCAGGCCTCTACCCGGCCCGGCGCAACAACCACACACCGGCCAAGGCACAGATCCCCGCCGGGATCACCACCGCCAGCAACGGCGGGAAGCCAAAGACCTGGCTCGAAGGCCCCAGCAGGTCCTGGCCGATGCGGAACACGAAGCCCACCAGTACACCGGTGAACACGCGCTGGCCAAGGGTCACCGAACGCAGCGGCCCAAAGATGAACGAGATCGCCATCAGCACCAGCGCCGCCGTCACCATCGGCTGCAGCACCTTGGTCCAGAATGCCAACCAGTAACGGGCATTGTTCAGGCCCTGGTCGGACAAGTAATGGATGTAGTCCCACAGCCCGGTGATCGACAGCGACTCCGGCGCCAGGATCACGGTATTGAGCAGCTCAGGCGTGAGCGAAACGTCCCAACGTTCCTGAGGCGCGTTGACCACTTCGGTGTGGTCGCCACGGAAGTAGGTGGTGCGCACGTCGGCCAGCAGCCAGTGATCGTCCTGGTACTGCGCGCGGCGGGCGAAGCTCGAGGTGACGATCTTGCGCTCGTTGTCGAAGCGGTAACGGGTCACACCCAGCAGCAGGCCGTTGGGCTGCACGGCGTTGATGTGCACGTACTCCTCGCCCTGGCGGTGCCACATGCCGCGCTTGGAACTTTGCGCTTCACCGCCGCCCTGGGCCAGGGAACGGTCGGCCTGGGCCTTGTTCTCGGTCACCGGTGCCACGTACTCGCCAATCAGCAGACCAACCAGCATCAGCACCAGCATCGGCTTCATCACCGCCCAGACGATACGGCCGATGGAAACACCCGCCGCACGCATGATGGTCAGTTCGCTGCTGCTGGCCAGGCTGCCCAGGCCGATCAGGCAGCCGATCAATGCCGCCATCGGCAGCATTTCGTACAGCCGCCGTGGTGCGGTAAGCAGGACGAAGTTGCCCGCTTCCATCACCGTGTAGGTGTCACTGAGGTCGCTCATCTCATCGATGAAGGCGAACAGCGAGGCCAGGCCGAGGATGATCCCCAGCACCGCCAGGATGGCCAGCAGCACGCTCTGGCCGATGTAGCGGTCGAGCTTAGCCATGGGCCACCTCCGCACGGCGGGCGGCGCGCTTGAGGCGCAGCGGCTCCCAGTACATCAGGCCAAGGCCGATCAGCAGGAACAGGCCGTGGACCCACCACATGCCCAGGCCAATCGGCAATTTGCCCTTCTCGAGGGCGCCGCGTACGGAAATCAGCATTGTCAGGTAGGCCATGTACAGAAGAATTGCCGGCAACAGCTTGAGGAAGCGGCCTTGGCGTGGGTTAACCCGCGACAACGGTACCGCCAGCAGGGTGACGACGAACACCAGGATCGGCAGCGACAACCGCCATTGCAGCTCGGCGCGCTCGCGCAGGCCCTTCTTGCCGATCAGTTCGGAGGTCGGGATGGCTTCGCGCTCGGTCACTTCCTCGGCGACCTCCGGCTTGGGCAGCAGCACGCCGTAGGTGTCGTACTTGATGGCGCGGTAGTCGGCCTGGCCCG
Organism: Pseudomonas sp. NY11955; assembly: GCF_048068035.1. Classification (NCBI taxonomy): domain Bacteria; kingdom Pseudomonadati; phylum Pseudomonadota; class Gammaproteobacteria; order Pseudomonadales; family Pseudomonadaceae; genus Pseudomonas; species Pseudomonas sp. NY11955. Next base: position 119,545 of record NZ_JBLUPS010000002.1, on the reverse strand, counting down.
GGTTGCCGTCGTAGCGGTAGCCGTTTTCCAGCACCAGGTAGCGGTTGCCGTCGGCCTGGATTTCCTGGTGGCCTTTTTCGGCGACCAGCACCGACGGGGCGCGGTCCTTGGTCTTGTCCTGGTTGAAGCGCTTCTCGGAGATGAACACCCCGGCCAGGTTGATGCGGTCATCCGACAGCTGCTCGGTGTAGGTTACCCGCGAGCCATCGCGCAACGTCTGGAAGCGGCCCGGCACCAGGGTGTCGAACTCGGTCAGGGCATCCTGCTGGCTGATGATCTGCTGCACCTGGGCCACGCCCAGCGGTGCCAGGCTCAGGCTCAGCCAGGCCACCAGCAGGGCGACGAGGGCGGCTGGCGCCATGGTCAGGCCCAGCAAGCGTTGCTGGCTCATGCCGGTTGCCGACAGCACGGTCATCTCGCTTTCCAGGTACAGGCGCCCGTAAGCCAGGAGAATGCCGAGGAACAGCCCCAACGGCAGGATCAGCTGCAGGAAGCCCGGCAGGCGGAAGCCCATGATCAGGAACAGCACACCCGGATCGAGCACGCCTTGGGCAGCCTGGGCCAGGTACTTGATGAAGCGCCCGCTCATGATGATCACCAGCAGCACAGCGCTGACGGCGCTCAAGGTCACCAGGACCTCGCGGGACAGATAACGAAAGACGATCAAACCAGACACTCCTGGGTTGTCAGGGCGGACTGCCATGCAATGGCGCCAAACAATGACTTAGTACATCCAAGACCAATGCCGGTTCGCCAAAGGCGAACCTCCATGTAAAGTGCGCGCATTATCCTGTGATTGACCGCCCCTGTCACTTGGCCGCGCATGAAGGTGCACAACGGGGTTGTCAGCACGCTTGCCGCAGGCTCAAACTGGCAGCTTTTCCGCTGGTGCGCGACGACGCGGCCAGGCCCGTCCAGAGCGCTGGAACACACAGCGCCATTCGTATCGATCATTCGGGGACCCTGACATGGAACTGGTTGTAAAAAGCGTAGCTGCTGCATCCGTAAAAACCGCCACGCTGGTTATTCCGGTAGGTGAAAATCGCAAGCTCGGCGCTGTTGCCAAGGCAGTCGACCAGGCCAGCGAAGGTGCCATCAGCGCCGTGCTCAAGCGCGGCGACCTGGCCGGCAAGCCGGGCCAAACCCTGCTGCTGCAAGCCCTCCCAGGCCTGAAGGCCGAGCGCGTGCTGCTGGTGGGCAGCGGCAAGGACGAAGCCCTGGGCGACCGCGCCTGGCGCAAACTGGTCGCCAGCGTCGCTGGCGTGCTCAAAGGCCTGAACGGCAGTGACGCCGTCCTGGCCCTGGATGATATCGCGGTCAGCAACCGCGATGCCCATTACGGCAAGTACCGCCTGCTGGCCGAAACCCTGCTCGACGGCGAATATGTGTTCGACCGCTTCAAGAGCCAGAAGGCTGAGCCGCGCGCCTTGAAAAAGGTCACCCTACTGGCCGACAAGGCCGGCCAGGCCGAAGTGGAGCGCGCGGTCAAGCACGCCGGCGCCATCGCCACGGGCATGGCCTTCACCCGCGACCTCGGTAACCTGCCGCCCAACCTTTGCCACCCAAGCTTCCTGGCCGAACAGGCCAAAGACCTGGGCAAAGCGCACAAGGCGCTCAAGGTTGAAGTGCTGGACGAGAAAAAGATCAAGGACCTGGGCATGGGCGCGTTCTATGCCGTGGGCCAGGGCAGCGACCAGCCGCCACGCCTGATCGTGCTCAATTACCAGGGCGGCAAAAAGGCCGACAAGCCGTTCGTGCTGGTCGGTAAAGGCATTACCTTCGACACCGGCGGTATCAGCCTCAAGCCAGGCGCCGGCATGGACGAAATGAAATACGACATGTGCGGTGCCGCCAGCGTGTTGGGCACCCTGCGTGCGGTGCTCGAGCTGCAACTGCCGATCAACCTGGTGTGCCTGCTGGCCTGTGCCGAGAACATGCCAAGCGGTGGCGCCACTCGCCCAGGTGACATCGTCACCACCATGAGCGGCCAGACCGTGGAAATTCTCAACACCGACGCCGAAGGCCGCCTGGTGCTGTGCGACACCCTGACCTACGCCGAGCGCTTCAAGCCGCAGGCGGTGATCGACATCGCCACCCTGACCGGCGCCTGCATCGTGGCCCTGGGCAGCCACACCTCCGGCCTGATGGGCAACAATGACGACCTGGTCGGCCAACTGCTCGATGCCGGCAAGCGCGCCGACGACCGTGCCTGGCAGTTGCCGCTGTTCGACGAATACCAGGAGCAGTTGGACAGCCCGTTCGCCGACATGGGTAACATCGGCGGGCCGAAGGCCGGCACCATCACCGCTGGCTGCTTCCTGTCGCGCTTCGCCAAGGCCTACAACTGGGCGCACATGGATATCGCTGGCACCGCGTGGGTAAGCGGTGGCAAGGACAAGGGCGCCACTGGCCGTCCGGTGCCCCTGCTGACCCAGTACCTGCTCGACCGCGCTGGCGCCTGACGCCGTGAAGCCGGTGGTGCCTTGCGCGCCACCGGCCGGTGATTCCGACCATGAGCAAAGTCGACTTCTACATTTTGCCCACCGACTCGCTGTCGGCGCGGCTCGATTTCGCCTGCAAGCTGTGCGAAAAGGCCTGGCGCCTCGGCCACCGTGTTTATCTGCACTGCCAGGATGCTGAACAGCGCAGCGAGCTGGACCAGCGCTTGTGGCGCTTCAAGGGCGAGGCGTTCGTGCCCCACGACCTGGCCGAGGTGCATGCCGATGCTGGCGTTGCGCTGGGCCTGGCGGACACTGCCGGCGAGCACCATGACCTGCTGATCAACCTGGGCGCCAGCGTACCGGGCTTTGTCGGCCAGTTCGACCGGGTGGCCGAAATCGTCGTCGAAGCGCCTGGCATCCGCCAAGCAGCCCGTGAGCGATTCCGTTTCTACCGTGAACAGGGCTATGCTCTGCAAGACCACCGCTTACAGCGACTTTGACGACGATGGACAAGCCCTCCCCTTTGCCCGACTCCGCCCACCTGCTCGATGACCTCGAGTCGATCCGCCAACTGCTTGGCGACGCCGACCTGCAACCGCCGCTGTTGACCGAGACGGTGGAGCAGATTCCATTGCTGCTGGAAGAACCTGCCGGCAATAGCGTACCTGTTGCCGAACCGGCCGCCGCCGAACCCGAGGACGACCCGCAGACCCGCCGCCAGGACACCCTGCTGCACCTGGAGAGCGAGTTGCGCGCAGCGGCGCAGATGATCATGCAGGACGTGATCAACGACTTTACCCCGCACATCGAGAACGAGATCAAGCGCCGTCTGGATGCGCGGATCGAGCGGTTGATCAAGCGTTCGGAATGAGATTCGGGGGCCGCGTTGCGGCCCATTCGCGGCACAAGGCCGCTCCTACAGGGATCGCGGTGCCTGTAGGAGCGGCCTTGTGCCGCGAATGGGCTGCAAAGCAGCCCCAGCGGCTGTCGCCTCAGCACCCCAGCTTGGTTATACTTCCCGGCTTTCCCGAATAAATGCACAGGGTCCCGCCGCGCATGGATAAGACCTACCAGCCGCACGCCATTGAAACTTCCTGGTACAACACCTGGGAGTCCGAGAACTATTTCGCCCCACAAGGTGCAGGCGAGTCCTACACCATCATGATCCCGCCGCCGAACGTGACCGGCAGCCTGCACATGGGCCACGGGTTCAACAACGCGATCATGGACGCCCTGATCCGTTTCCGCCGCATGCAAGGCCGCGACACCCTGTGGCAGCCGGGCACCGACCACGCCGGTATCGCCACGCAGATGCTGGTCGAGCGCCAGCTCGAAGCCAAAGGCCAGAACCGTCATGACCTGGGCCGCGAAAAGTTCCTGGAAAAGGTCTGGGAGTGGAAGGATCAGTCCGGTGGCAACATCAGCCGCCAGATCCGTCGCCTGGGCTCGTCGGTAGACTGGAGCCGCGAGCGCTTCACCATGGACGACGGCCTCTCCGAAGCCGTCAAAGAAGCGTTCGTGCGCCTGCATGAAGACGGCCTGATCTACCGCGGCAAGCGCCTGGTCAACTGGGACACCAAGCTGCACACGGCCATCTCTGACCTCGAAGTGGAAAACCACGACGAGAAAGGCCACCTGTGGAACCTGCGCTACCCGCTGGCCGACGGCGCCAAGACCGCCGAAGGCCTGGACTACCTGGTGGTTGCCACCACCCGTCCGGAAACCCTGCTGGGTGACGCCGCCGTGGCCGTCAACCCGAACGACGAACGCTACCAGGCACTGATCGGCAAATTCGTCGAACTGCCACTGGTCGGCCGCCGCATCCCGATCATCGCCGACGACTACTGCGACCCCGAGTTCGGTACCGGTTGCGTGAAGATCACCCCGGCTCACGACTTCAATGACTACGAAGTCGGCAAGCGCCACAACCTGCCGCTGCTGAACATCTTCGACAAGAACGCCTTCGTGCTGGCCAGCGCCCAGGCCTTCAACCTCGACGGCAGCGTCAACGAGCAGGTCGACACCCAACTGCCGGCCCAGTACGCCAACCTTGACCGCTTCGTCGCGCGCAAGCAGATCGTCGCCGACCTGGAGGCCCAGGGCCTGCTGGTGAGCATCGACGACCACGCCCTGAAAGTGCCGAAGGGCGACCGCTCCGGCACCGTCATCGAGCCGTGGCTGACCGACCAGTGGTACGTTTCCACCAAGCCGCTGGCAGAGCCTGCCATCGCCGCCGTGGAAGATGGCCGCATCCAGTTCGTACCCAAGCAGTACGAGAACATGTACTTCTCCTGGATGCGTGACATCCAGGACTGGTGCATCAGTCGCCAGCTGTGGTGGGGCCACCGCATCCCGGCGTGGTACGACGAGGCCGGCCAGGTCTATGTCGGCCGCGACGAGGCAGAAGTGCGTGCCAAGCACAACCTGGGCAGCGACGTGGCCCTGCGCCAGGACGACGACGTGCTCGACACCTGGTTCAGCTCGGGCCTGTGGACCTTCTCCACCCTGGGCTGGCCGGAGCAGACCGAATTCCTCAAGAAGTTCCACTCCACCGACGTACTGGTGACGGGCTTCGACATCATCTTCTTCTGGGTTGCGCGCATGATCATGCTGACCATGCACCTGATCAAGAACGAGGACGGCACCCCGCAGGTACCGTTCAAGACCGTGTACGTGCACGGCCTGGTACGTGACGGCCAGGGCCAGAAGATGTCCAAGTCCAAAGGCAACGTCCTGGACCCGCTGGACATCGTCGACGGCATCACCCTCGATGCCCTGCTGGAAAAACGCACCAGCGGCATGATGCAGCCCAAGCTTGCCGAAAAGATCGCCAAGCAGACCAAGGCCGAGTTCCCCGAAGGTATTGCCAGCTACGGCACCGATGCCCTGCGCTTCACCTTCTGCTCGCTGGCCTCGACTGGCCGCGACATCAAGTTCGACATGGGCCGCGTCGAAGGCTACCGCAACTTCTGCAACAAGATCTGGAACGCCGCCCGCTACGTGCTGGACAAGGGCGAGGACTGCGGCCAGAACGGCGAAGCCTGCGAACTGTCGCTGGCCGACCGCTGGATCATCTCGCAGTTGCAGCGTACCGAAGCCGAAGTGACCCGCCAGCTGGAGCAGTTCCGCTTCGACCTGGCCAGCCAGGCACTGTACGAGTTCATCTGGAACCAATACTGCGACTGGTACCTGGAGCTGTCCAAACCGGTACTGTGGGACGAAAACGCCCCGGTCGAGCGCGCCCGTGGCACCCGCCGCACCTTGGTACGCGTGCTGGAAGTGGCGCTGCGCCTGGCGCACCCGTTCATGCCGTTCATCACCGAAGAAATCTGGCAGCGCATCGCGCCGCTGGCCGGTATCGATGGCAAGACCATCATGCTGCAGCCGTGGCCGGTGGCCAATGAAACCCGCATCGATGCCGCCGCCGAAGGTGACATCGAGTGGCTGAAAGAGCTGATGGTCGGCCTGCGCAACATCCGCGCCGAGATGAACATCGGCCCCGGCAAGCCGCTGCCGCTGTTCCTGAAGAACGCCAACGCCGACGACCAGCGCCGTCTGCAGGAAAACGAAGCACTGCTGAAGAAGCTGGCCAAGGTCGAGTCGTTCACCGTCCTGGGCGATGCCGACGAAGCGCCGCTGTCGGCCACCGCCCTGGTGGGTGACCTGCAAGTGCTGGTGCCAATGGCCGGGTTGATCGACAAGGATGCCGAGCTGGCGCGCCTGAACAAGGAAATCCAGCGCCTGCAGGGTGAAGTGCAACGCGTCGGCGGCAAGCTGTCCAACGCAGCCTTCGTCGACAAGGCCCCGCCTGCGGTGATCGAGAAGGAACGCGCCAAGCTGGCCGAGTCCGAACAGGCCCTGGCCAACTTCACCGAGCAGCATGCGCGGATTGCAGCGCTGTAACCTGACATTGCTGATCTGACCAGCGAGGGCCATGCCCTCGTTCGCGGCACAAGGCCGCTCCCACAGGAATGGCGCAGCCTGCAAGGCGCACCACTATCCTGTGGGAGCGGCCTTGTGCCGCGAATGGGCCGCACAGCGGCCCTCTGTCCAGCACATGCAACACCGGACCCAAGCATGACCCAGAACAAACCCACCCTGCACCCGCGCAACCGCCACCAGGGCCGTTACGACTTCCCCAGCCTGATCAAGGCCCACCCTGACCTGGCTCGCTTCACCATCACCAACCCCCACGGCAAACCCAGCATCGACTTCGCCAACCCCGAAGCCGTGCGGGTGTTCAACCGCGCCTTGCTCAAGGCCCAGTACGGTATCCAGCACTGGGATATCCCGGCCGACTACCTGTGCCCACCGATCCCTGGCCGCGCCGACTACATCCACGTGGCCGCCGACCTGCTGGCCGATGACAACGCCGGCGAGGTCCCCAAGGGCGCTCAGGTGCGTGTGTTGGACATTGGCGTAGGCGCCAACTGCATCTACCCGTTGCTGGGTCACAGCGACTACCGCTGGCGCTTCCTGGGCTCGGACATCGACGCTGTGGCCCTGGCCTCGGCCAAGGCCATCGTTCAGGCCAATGGCCTGGGCAAGGCCATCACCCTGCGCCAGCAAGCCAACCGCGCCCACATCCTCAGCGGTCTGCTGCAGGACGACGAGCGCTTCGAGCTGACCCTGTGCAACCCGCCGTTCCATGCCTCGCGCGAGGAAGCCACCCGCGGTAGCCAGCGCAAGTGGAAGAACCTCGGCAAGCAGGACCCCAAGCGCAAGCTGCCGGTGCTGAACTTTGGCGGCCAGAACAACGAACTGTGGTGCGAGGGCGGCGAAATCCGCTTTGTCACCCAGTTGGTTGGGGAAAGCGTGCAGTACGCCGAACGGGTGCTGTGGTTCACCAGCCTGGTGTCCAAAGCCAGCAACCTGCCGGGGATAGAGGCGGCGTTGAAGAAGTCTGGCGCCAAGGCCGTGCGCATCATAGAAATGGGCCAGGGGCAAAAGCAGAGCCGCATGGTCGCCTGGAGCTTCCATGACGATGCCGCGCGCCAGGCCTGGCACGCCCGGGGTAAATCACAGGCATGAAAAAACCGCGCCCGGGCAAGCCGGGCGCGGTTTCGTCAAAGCTTCAACAATTACTTGTTGATAGCGTCGGTCAGCACTTTGGCTGGAACGAACTTGACGACTTTCTTGGCAGCGATTTCGATGGCAGCGCCGGTCGAAGGGTTGCGGCCGGTACGGGCAGGACGCTCGGAGACTTTCAGTTTGCCGATGCCTGGCAGAGTGATTTCAGCGCCGTTTTCCAGTTGGTCGGCAACGATCTGGCCCAGTTGCTCCAGAGCGTTCTTGGCGGTGGCTTTTGGCGCGGCGATCGATTCGGCGATGTCGGCAATCAGTTGGTCTTTGGTCAATGCCATGGTGGTGTTCCTTCCCTATCAAATTCGATGGTTATGCAGCGAACTACGACGTTATCGGGCCAGCCCCTTTAAGTGGAGGGCCGCGCCAATCGCGTATGTAGATACGTAAATCGGCGTTTGGTTCGACACGACGAAAGCACGCTGCCAGCAATGCGCCACACGAGGGGCGCAAGACCGCGCAAAACTACCACAGGAATGGATAAATATCCGCTGCGCACTTCGATTTAATGCAGGTTTTTCGGGGGTTTTAGCTTAAATCGCACAAAATTGAACAAAAAACGAACAACCGACATATCTGCCAACATACGGCCACTGCATCACCTTGTGTCTAGGGTAAACTTGGCAACTTTTGCAGCTCGCCGAGAATTCCATGCCAATCCGTCATTGCATCGTTCACCTGATCGACAAAAAGCCCGATGGCAGCCCCGCCGTGCTGCATGCTCGCGACTCCGAGTTGGCTGCCTCCGACGCCATCGAGAACCTGCTGGCCGACCTCAATGACAGCTATAACGCCAAGCAAGGCAAGGCCTGGGGCTTTTTCCACGGCGAGTCGGGGGCCTATCCGCTCAGCGGCTGGCTGAAGCAGTACCTGGATGAGGAAAAGGACTTCACCGCCTTCAGCCGCGTGGCCGTCGAGCACCTGCAAAAGCTGATGGAAGAGTCCAACCTGTCCACCGGCGGCCACATCCTGTTCGCCCACTATCAGCAAGGCATGACCGAGTACCTGGCGATCGCCCTGTTGCACCACAGCGAGGGTGTGGCGGTGAATGCCGAGCTGGACGTGACCCCGTCACGTCACCTCGACCTTGGCCAACTGCACCTGGCGGCGCGCATCAACCTGTCGGAGTGGAAGAACAACCAGAACTCCAAGCAGTACATTTCGTTCATCAAGGGCAAGAACGGCAAGAAGGTCTCGGATTACTTCCGCGACTTCATCGGCTGCCAGGAAGGCGTTGACGGCCCGGGCGAAACCCGCACCCTGCTCAAGGCCTTCAGCGATTTCGTCGAAAGCGAAGACCTGCCGGAAGAATCTGCCCGCGAAAAGACCCAGACCCTGGTCGAGTACGCCACCACCCAGACCAAGCTAGGCGAGCCGGTGACGCTGGAAGAGCTGTCCAGCTTGATCGACGAGGACCGGCCCAAGGCGTTCTACGACCATATCCGCAACAAGGACTACGGCCTGTCGCCGGAAATCCCCGCGGACAAACGCACCCTGAACCAGTTCCGCCGCTTCACCGGGCGTGCCGAGGGGCTGTCGATCAGCTTCGAGGCGCACTTGCTGGGGGACAAGGTGGAATATGACGAAGCGGCAGGCACCTTGATCATCAAGGGGCTGCCGACGACGTTGGTGGATCAGCTGAAACGCCGCAAGGACTGATTCCCGCAAAGCCGTTGAAGGAGGCCACCAGCGCCTCCTTCGCCGACTTGCGCAGCCGCTTGACCAAGCGCTCCTGGCGCAACGCCTCGCCCTTGTCCGGCCACTGCTCCACATACACCAGCGCCTGGGCCGGGCTGGTTTTGAAATAGCGGGCGCCCTGCCCTTTCTGGTGGGCCATGAAGCGCCGCAGCGGATCGTCGCTGATACCGCAATACAACGAACCATTGGCCGCCCTTACCAGGTAGACAAACCAGGGTTTAGCAACGACAGGTGCGACGACTTCACTCACCCTGGGCCTGCTGGAATGCGCGCAACCCCTTGAATGCCTGCAGGCGGACCTTGTTCTGCAGCAGCGGCGACCAGCCCAGCAACAGGCCGGGCACCCCAAGCGCTTGCCGCGACCAGCGCCACAGGTCGAAGGTGTCGTCATGCTGGCAGATCAGCCCATCGCGAATGACAAAGCGCGCCTGGATGTCGTTGACCACGATGCGGCCAGTCTGGCTGAACAGGTAGGTTGCCACCCAGTGCGCAGCGCCAGTGCGCTCATCGGCGCGGACGCTGTCGAATGTCAGGGTGAAGTTCTTGGCGCGGCTGGTGAGCATCCGCCACATATCGCCTGCGTCCTTGCCGCGCAGGGTGCCGAACACCGGGTCGCTGAAAACGATATCGTCGCTGTAGCAGGCCAGCATGGCGTCGGCATCCAGGCGCTGGAAGGCCTGGTAGAAGCGGGTGATCAGGTCGCGGTTGGCATCGCTCATGGGGGCTGGTCCGTGCTCGGGTCGAAGACAGCACGATAATCTGCCCCGATGGCTTATGCCAGTACCGGCCTCTTCGCGGGCACGCCCGCTCCTACAGGTTGAATGCTGCCGCTATCCCTGTGGGAGCGGGCGTGCCCGCGAAGAGGCCAGTACCGCACACACAGGCCTCAGACCTTTTCGCAGGTCACCTGCACGTGCAGCGCACGCCCGGCCCCCAGGCCGAACACAATGGCGCCAATACCCAGCACGGCGAAGATCCACCCCACTGCCGCCCAGCCCCCGGTCAGGTCATGCACCAACCCCACCGCGAACGGCCCCATCGATGCCAGGGTGTAACCCACCCCCTGGGCCATGCTCGACAGGTTTGCCGCCACGTGAGCGTCCTTGGAGCGCAGTACGATCAAGGTCAGCGCCAGGGCAAAGGTCCCGCCCTGCCCCAAGCCGAGCACCACGGCCCATCCCCACAGCCCGGAAAGCGGTGCATACAGGCAACCGAACAGCCCCGCCAGGGTGATCAACATGACCACCACGATTGCCAGCCGCTGGTCCTTGCCACGGGTGGCCAGCCAGGGTGCACTGAGCGAGCTGATCAATTGCACGATCACCGAGCCCGACAGCACCAGCCCCGCCTCGGTCGGGCTCAAGCCACGGCCGATCAGGATCGACGGCAACCAGCCGAAGACGATGTAGGCCAACGACGACTGCAGGCCCATGTACAGGGTCACCTGCCAGGCCAGCGGGTCTCGCCACAGGCCACGCACGCGATAGGCGACCTTGTGCAGGCCATGCCCCTGGCGGGCCTGTGGCAGCCACACCAGCATCGCCAGCAAGGCCGGCAGCACCCAAAAGCCCAGCCCCAGCGCCCAGCTGCCGTCGAAATGCAGCGCCAAGGGTACGGTCGCCCCCGCCGCCATGGCCGCGCCCAGGCACAAGGCCATGGTGTATACACCGGTCAGCGTGCCAGCGTGTTGCGGGAAATCGCGCTTGACGATACCCGGCAGCAGCACGCCGATAATGCCAATACTGGCACCCGCCATCAGGCTACCGAGAAACACCCCAACGGCACCGAAGCTGCTTCGCACCACGATCCCCAGCGCCAGGGTGACAAGGATGCCAAGGATCACTCGCTCGCTGCCATAGCGCCGCGCCAACGCTGGCGCCAAAGGCGCGAAAAGGCCCAGGCACAGCACCGGCAAGGTGGTCAGCAAGCCTGCCTGCGAGGCATTGAGCCCCAGGCCTTCGGCAACCTGGCCCAGCACCGGCGCCATGCTCGACAGCGCCGGGCGCAGGTTCAAGGCTACCAGTACCAGGCCCAGCAACAGCAGCCAGGGCCGCTGCAGCAGCACGGGTTGGTGCTGGACCTGCTCGTCGTCTGCTTCGGCGTCGATCAGCAGCTCATCGAGTTCCCGCGCTTTCGGCGGGGTATTGCGGGTAATGGATTCAGCCATGGCCTTCTCGGGGTCAGGATTCGATGAGGATACGGCTCAAGCGCTTGGCCCGCTCCGCATCACGTTGTTCGATGGCGTCGAGGATTTGCCCATGCAAGTCGAACGTTGCCTGGCAACGCGGCACGGTTGCCATGTTGTGTTGCAGCGCGGCAGCCACTACCCCGGAAAAGTAGCGGTACAGCTCGCTTAGCGCCGGGTTGTGGGCGGCATCGACCAGACGCTGGTGGAACACCAGGTCACAGGACACATAGGTATCGACATCGCCATGAAAGTGCCCGGCACTCCCGTCCAGGGCGTCGCGCAACGCTTGCAGGTCGCCGTCGGTGCGGCGCAGCGCTGCCAGGCCGATGGCCTCGGTTTCGAGGATGTGGCGGGTTTCACGGGCCTGCTCAGGGGTGCAACGGGACATCGCTTGCACCGCCTGCAGCGGGTCCTGGGCGGTGCGCAGGTAACTACCGTCACCCTGGCGGATTTCCACCAGGCCGCTGAACGCCAGCACGCGCATGGCCTCGCGCACGGTATTGCGGCTGATGCCCAACTGCAGGGCCAGCTCCGGTTCGGTCGGCAGCCGCTGACCGACCTGCCAGTCGCCCACAACGATGCGTTCGCGCATACGTTCGACCGCCAGCTCCACCAAGGAGCGCTTGGTCAACTCTGTACTCATACTACTCAACCAATCATCCGATGAATTTGCGCAGCTTACTGGATGGCGACCAACGCCGTAAACCACCTGTCATTTCTGCCAGTTGCGGGCAAGCGCCGTTGTTGCAACGCTCATGGCGAACTCTCAAGGGTGTATCTGGATGCGACTAGCGAGCCTGTGGATCCTGCTGGTACTCGCCCTTCTGCCAGCCTGCGAACCGGCCCGACAACAAAGCCGGCCGAAGGCCTTGTTCATCGGCCTCGGCGGCGTGCAACTGCAGCAGTACCTGCAACTGGGCGACGCCACCAACCTGAATCAGCGGCTTTACTACGGCAAAGCGTACGCCGGAGGCATCAATGGCAAGGCCAGCGAGCAACTGACCTTGAGCGGTCCCGGCTGGGCCACCTTGCTGACCGGCGTGTGGAGCAACAAGCATGGCGTTGATTCGGACGCCGACTCGCAACGGCTGAACCCGGCGTTTCCCAGCCTGTTCAAGCGGCTACGGCAAGCCTTCCCCAATGCCTACCTCTCCAGCATCGTCAACTGGCCCCCCATCAATACGGCATTTCTGCTGGAAGACGCGCATGGCGCCGATGTGCGCGAAAGTGGTTTGACCGATGCGCAGGTGATCGAGCGAACGTTGCAGATCCTCGGCAACACACCCGCCGACTTCACCTTCATTCAACTGGACGAACCTGACAAGGTCGGTCATCGCGAGGGTTACGGCGAGCGCTATCAGCAGGCACTGCGCAGGGCCGACAGCGAGATCGGGCGATTATTGGACAAGGTAGACCAGCGACGTCGCCTGTTCCCACGGGAAGACTGGCTGATAATCATCAGCACCGACCACGGCCGGGATTATTGGGGGAAAAACCATGGCAGCGCTTCAGAGCAGGAAAAGAGCATCTTCATCGCCAGCAACAAGCCGCTAAATCAAGAACTGACCGAGCCGAGCGTTCCCGTGGAAATGCCCGGGCCCCACAACCTGTACGGGTTACCCGCGCAGACCTCGGTAGCGCCCACTGTGCTGCGCCACATGGGCCTCAAGCTGCAGCCGGAGTGGCTGCTGGATGGTACGCCTTTACTGGGCGACACCGGCGTACGCAAGGCGCGGGCCGACGAGAACAAAGGGCAGTTACGCTGGAATAGCAACGCCAATGGCTACCTGACGATCATCAAGAACGGGCAGGTGGTTGCCCAGGTTGCGGCCAGAGACCAGCAATGGACTGATCCGGAGGGGATGGGGAAGCAGAACGACTACGTGCTGGTGCTGAATGACACACCGGCCGCGGTGCGCAACAAGCCGGCTACCAAGGCGGATGGACGGTTGCCCCCTGTAGGAGCAGCCTTGTGCTGCGAATGGGCCGCAAAGCGGCCCCGGCAATATCCGCACTCACGCTAAATGCGCAGATCCGCTTCGCAGCCCCTTCCCGCTCCAAGGCCGCCCCAAAAAACGAAAGCGTCAGCCCAAAGCATCCAGCAGCGCCTGGTTCATCTCCGGCGTACCGATGGTGATACGCAGGAACTGGGCAATGCGCGGCTGCTTGAAGTGGCGCACGATCACACCCTGCTCGCGCAGGCGTGCCGCCAGCTCACCGGCATCCTGCTGCGGGTGGCGGGCGAAGATGAAGTTGGCAGCCGATGGCAGCACCTCAAAACCTTTGGCCTGCAACTGACCGACCAACACCTCGCGGCTGTCGATCACTTTACGGCAGGTTTCCTCGAAGTACTCACGGTCTTCGAACGCCACCGCCGCGCCGACGATTGCCGCACGGTCCAGCGGGTAGGAGTTGAAGCTGTTCTTGATCCGCTCCAGCGCCTCGATCAGGTCCGGGTGCCCCACCGCCAGGCCAACGCGCAGGCCAGCCAGTGAGCGAGACTTCGACAGCGTCTGGGTGACCAGCAGGTTGTCGTAGCGGTCCACCAGGCTGATGGCCGTTTCACCCCCGAAATCAATGTAGGCCTCATCCACCACCACCACCGAATCACGGTTGGCCTGCAGCAACTGCTCCACCGCCTGCAGCGGCATCAGGCAGCCAGTCGGCGCGTTGGGGTTGGGGAAGATGATGCCGGCGTTGGGCTTGTTGTAGTCCTCGATGCGGATCTGGAACTGCTCATCCAGCGCCACCTGTTCGAAGGCAATACCGTACAGGCCGCAGTAAACCGGGTAGAAGCTGTAGCTGATGTCAGGGAACAGCAACGGTGCATCGTGTTGGAACAGGCCGTGGAAGATGTGCGCCAGCACCTCGTCCGAGCCGTTGCCAACGAACACTTGTGCCGGGGTCACGCCGTAATACGCGGCCACCGCTTGCTTGAGCCGGTCACCGTTCGGGTCCGGGTACAGGCGCAGGTTATCGTTCAGCTCGCCGCGCATGGCCTCCAGGGCCTTGGGCGACGGGCCATAAGGGTTTTCATTGGTGTTCAGTTTGACCAGGCGGGCCAGCTTGGGTTGCTCGCCCGGCACGTAAGGCACCAGGTCCTTGACGAAGGGGCTCCAGAATCGACTCATGCTCAGTTCCCCTTGTCTTGGGTCAGGATACGGTATTCAGCGCTGCGGGCGTGGGCGGTCAGCGACTCGCCACGGGCTAGGACCGAGGCAGTGTGGCCCAGTTCGGACGCGCCCTGCTCGGAGCAGAAGATGATCGACGAACGCTTCTGGAAGTCATACACCCCCAGCGGCGACGAGAAACGCGCAGTGCCGGAGGTCGGCAACACGTGGTTGGGACCGGCGCAGTAGTCGCCCAGCGCTTCGCTGGTGTGGCGGCCCATGAAGATCGCGCCAGCATGGCGAATGTGCGGCAGCCAGGCCTGCGGGTCCGCCACCGACAGCTCCAGGTGCTCCGGAGCGATACGGTTGGCCACGTCCATGGCCTGCTGCATGTCGCGCACCTGGATCAGTGCGCCACGGCCATTGATCGACTTCTCGATGATCTCGGCACGCTCCATGGTTGGCATCAGCTTGTCGATGCTGGCGGCAACGCGGTCGAGGAAGGCGGCATCCGGGCTGACCAGAATGGCCTGGGCGTCTTCGTCGTGCTCGGCCTGGGAGAACAGGTCCATGGCGATCCAGTCCGGGTCGGTCTGGCCGTCGCACACCACGAGGATTTCCGACGGGCCGGCGATCATGTCGATGCCTACCTGGCCAAACACGTGGCGCTTGGCGGTAGCGACGTAGATGTTGCCCGGGCCGACGATCTTGTCTACCTGCGGCACGCTCTCGGTACCGTAGGCCAACGCGGCGACGGCCTGGGCGCCGCCCACGGTGAACACGCGGTCAACACCGGCGATGCAGGCCGCAGCCAGTACCAGTTCGTTGACCTCGCCCCGCGGGGTCGGCACCACCATCACCACCTCGGCCACACCGGCAACCTTGGCTGGAATGGCGTTCATCAGCACCGACGACGGGTACGACGCCTTGCCGCCCGGCACATACAGGCCAGCACGGTCCAGCGGGGTAACCTTCTGGCCGAGCACGGTGCCGTCGGCCTCGGTGTACTGCCAGGAATCCTGCTTCTGCCGCTCGTGGTAAATGCGCACACGGTTGGCGGCCTTTTCCAGGGCTTCGCGCTGGGCCGGGGTAATTCGGGTCAGCGCCAGTTCCAGGCGTTCGCGGTTGAGGATCAGGTCGTCAATCGACTTGGCGTCGACACCATCGAAACGCTGGGTGAACTCCACCAGCGCCGCATCGCCGCGCTCGCGCACGGCCTTGATGATGTCGAGCACGCGCTGGTTGACCGCGTCATCGGACACACTTTCCCAGCTCAGCAGATGATCCAGATGTCGGGCGAAATCCGGGTCAGCAGCGTTGAGACGGGCAATTGCAGTGGACACGGTCATGGCGAGGGCCTCGATTATTAGCGAATGCTCAGGCGCCCTAGGCTACCAGTCCATCCGCGCGGGCACCTGAGAAAAATGGCTATGACGCGGATAGAGGGCGCGACAGCGAAGGCCGCGCACGTAGGTAGAGAGTTAACCGCGGTGTCGCGATTCGACCGCTCCGCGCAGCGTGTCGATCAAGCTCTGGATGCGGGCGTGCTGCATTTTCATGGAAGCCTTGTTGACCACCAGGCGCGAGCTGATCGTGGCGATCAGTTCCTGGGGCTCCAGGCCATTGGCACGCAGGGTGTTGCCGGTGTCGACCACGTCGATGATCTTGTCGGCAAGGTTGATCAGCGGTGCCAGCTCCATCGAGCCGTACAACTTGATGATGTCCACCTGGCGACCTTGTTCGGCGTAGTAACGCTTGGCTACGTTGACGAACTTGGTGGCCACGCGCAGACGGCCCTTGGGCTCGGGTGCGCCGACCGCACCAGCGGTCATCAGCTTGCACTGGGCAATCTGCAGGTCCAGGGGCTCGTACAGGCCCTGGCCGCCGTACTCCATCAGCACGTCCTTGCCGGCCACGCCCAGGTCGGCGGCGCCATGCTCGACATAGGTCGGCACATCGGTGGCACGCACGATCAGCAGGCGTACATCGTCCTGCGTGGTGGGGATGATCAATTTGCGGCTCTTGTCCGGGTTCTCGGTCGGCACGATACCGGCCTCGGCCAGCAACGGCAGGGTATCGTCGAGAATACGGCCTTTGGAAAGCGCGATGGTCAACATTGGAACGTCGGTCCTTAAGCGGCTGCTGCCGGCCAGGTCATCGACCTGGCCGCATTCAATTCGAAAGGTGCGTCCTTGCACCAGCGGGCTATTAGCCCGGTACGCGGCGGATTTTCGCGCCGAGCATCTGCAGTTTTTCTTCGATGCACTCGTAACCACGGTCGATGTGGTAGATGCGATCGATCAGCGTATCGCCTTCGGCAACCAGTGCCGACAACACCAGGCTGGCGGAAGCTCGCAGGTCGGTGGCCATGACCGGCGCGCCTTTCAACGCCTTGACGCCGGTGACGATGGCGGTGTTGCCTTCGACCTGGATCTGCGCGCCCATGCGGTGCATTTCGTAAACGTGCATGAAGCGGTTTTCGAAGATGGTCTCGATCACTGCGCCAGTGCCTTCGGCAATGGCGTTCAGCGAGATGAACTGCGCCTGCATGTCGGTCGGGAACGCCGGGTACGGAGCGGTACGCAGGTTGACGGCTTTCGGCCGCTTGCCGTGCATGTCCAGCTCGATCCAGTCTTCGCCGGTGTTGATGTCGGCGCCGGCTTCCTTGAGCTTTTCCAGTACGGCTTCAAGGATGGTCGGGTCGGTGTCCTTGACCTTGACGCGGCCACCGGTCACGGCAGCAGCGACCAGGTAGGTACCGGTCTCGATGCGGTCCGGCATCACGCGGTAGTTGGCCGAGTGCAGACGCTCCACGCCATCGATGGTGATGGTGTCGGTGCCCGCGCCCTCGACTTTGCCGCCCATGGCGTTGATGAAGTTGGCCAGGTCGACCACTTCAGGCTCACGTGC
The DNA here is from genome assembly GCF_048068035.1 of Pseudomonas sp. NY11955. Lineage (NCBI taxonomy): Bacteria > Pseudomonadati > Pseudomonadota > Gammaproteobacteria > Pseudomonadales > Pseudomonadaceae > Pseudomonas > Pseudomonas sp. NY11955. The sequence continues at coordinate 102,116 of NZ_JBLUPS010000002.1, read as the reverse complement.
GGCGTTCTGCAGCACGCTGCGGCCCTTGGCCAGGGCAGCAGCCATCATGATGTTCTCGGTACCGGTCACGCTGACGGTGTCGAAGAAGAAGTGCGCGCCACGCAGGCCACCTTCCGGCGCCTTGGCCTTGATGTAGCCACCTTCGACTTCGATCTTCGCACCCATGGCTTCAAGGCCACGGATGTGCAGGTCGACCGGGCGCGAGCCAATGGCGCAACCGCCAGGCAAGGCCACTTCGGCTTCGCCGAAACGGGCGACCATCGGGCCCAGCACCAGGATCGAGGCGCGCATGGTCTTGACCAGCTCGTAAGGCGCGACCAGGGTCTTGATGGTGCGAGGGTCGATCTCCACCGCCAGCTTTTCGTCGATCACCGGCTCAATGCCCATGCGGCCGAACAGCTCGATCATGGTGGTGATGTCGTGCAGGTGCGGCAGGTTGCCCACGGTGACCGGGCCGTCGGCCAGCAGGGTCGCCGCCAGAATTGGCAGGGCTGCGTTTTTCGCGCCCGAAATGCGGATCTCGCCGTCAAGGCGAGCGCCGCCAGTAATAATCAGTTTGTCCATTGGAATCTCGCCGCCAAGTTGGCTCAGGTGCGCTCAGCCCAGGCTGCGCTGCTGAAAAATTTCATGGTTACCGCATGGATGCTGCCATTGGCGATCCACGGATTCAGGTGAGCATAGATCGCCTGCTGGCGTTTGACCGGGCTCAGGCCAGCCAACTCGTCGCTGATCACGTTCAACTGGAAGTTGCAGCCTTCGCCTTCAACTTCGACCCGGGAACCCGGCAATTTCTCTTCAAGGAAGCTTTTAACTTCTACGGCCTGCATGCTCAACCTCAATCGGCGCCCGATGCGCACGGGTCGGCCATCATACAAAAAAGCCCCTCGCCTGCGAAGCCCAACGAAGGCTTCGCTGACCGAGGGGCCATCATCCGTGCCGGGCCATCAGGTTGCCAGCACTTCATCGAGGTCATAGACCTCGGCAATTTCCCGCATGTCGTCGGGCATGCCACGCACCTCGCACACCTTGCCGGTGGCCTGGCCATCGCGCATGTACGCAAGCAGCAGCGACAAGCCGACACTCGACGACTTCTCGACCGCCGAGCAGTCAAGCACCAGGCGCGGCTCGCGAGAACCATCGATCAGCGCCTTGCCCTGCTTGCGCAAGGCCGGGCCGCTGCGGTAGTCCAGCACACCGGCCAGGCGCAGTACGCCCGGCTCGGCCATGCTTACAGCGGCCTCACTCATTTGACGGTCTTCTCTGGCGAGTTGTCGGCAGCCTGCTTGGCCTTGGCCACTTCGCCGGCCCAGCCGTCGATGGTCTTGTCCAGGTCGTTGCCGTTGCGCTGCATGGCGTCGGCGAACTGGTCACGGAACAGCTTGCCGATGTTGATGCCGTTGACGATCACGTTACGCACCTTCCACTCGCCGCCGATGTTCTCCAGGGTGTACTGCACCGGGTAGACAGCACCGTTGTTGCCGGTGACCTTCATGCCGACGCTGGCGCGCTTGCCGTCATCGGCCTTGGCCGGGTCGACGACGATACCCTGGTTGTTGTACTCGAGCAGGGCATTGCCATAGAACTGCATCAGGCTGCGTTTGAAGTTTTCCTGGAAGCGCTGCATCTGCTCCGGGGTGGCCTTGCGCGAGTACTTGACGGTCATGATGCTGCGAGAAATACCGTCGGCGTCCACCACCGGCCCGAGGATGCGGTTGAGCGAATCATAGAACGCGTTGGGGTTGGACTTGTACTGTTCCTTGTTGGCCTTCAGGTCGCCGAGCAGTTCGTTGGTGGTGCCCTGAACCACGTCGTGCGGTGTCTGCGCGGCCACGGTCAGCAGGGGGAAGGCCGCCAGCAGGACCAGCAGGCCACGTTGCAGGATCGAAATCATGGAAACTCCTTAATTAGCCGGTTGCGCTTCTTTCGGTTCCTTGCCAACGGAGTTGAGCAGGAACTTGCCAATCAGATCTTCCAGCACCAGTGCCGACTGGGTGTCATGGATGGTCGCGCCATCCTTGAGCACCTGGTCTTCGCCACCCACGCTGATGCCGATGTACTTCTCGCCAAGCAGGCCCGCAGTCAGGATCGAGGCAGTGGAGTCGGTCGGCAGGTTGTCTACCGACTTGTCCAACTGCAGCGTCACCCGACCGGTGTAGGAATCACGGTCCAGATCGATGGCGGTGACCTTGCCGATGGTGACACCGGCCATTGTCACTTTAGCTCTGACCGTCAAACCGGCGATATTGTCGAAGTAGGCATAAACTTTATAGGTATCGCTGCTCGGGCTGGCCGACAGCCCGCTGACACGCAGGGCCAGCAGCAGCAGCGCCAGGATCCCGGCCAGGAGGAACAGGCCGACACCGATTTCCAGGGTGCGGTTTTGCATCAGAAATCTCCAAACATCAAGGCGGTCAGAATAAAGTCCAGACCCAGCACTGCCAACGAGGCGTAGACCACGGTCTTGGTGGTGGCACGGCTGATCCCTTCTGAAGTGGGCTCACAGTCGTACCCCTGGAAAACGGCGATCCAGGTTGTGACGAAGGCGAACACCAGGCTCTTGACCAGCCCGTTGAGCACGTCGTCAGTGAAAGAAACGCTGTTCTGCATGTTGGCCCAGAACGAGCCTTCGTAGACACCCAGCCAGTCCACGGCCACCCACGAGCCACCCCAGATACCGACCACACTGAAGATCAGCGCCAGCAGCGGCAGCGAGATGAAACCGGCCCACAGGCGCGGCGCCACGATGTACTTGAGCGGGTCGACGCCGATCATTTCCAGGCTCGACAACTGCTCGGTGGACTTCATGTTGCCGATTTCGGCGGTCAGCGCGGAGCCGGCACGACCGGCGAACAGCAACGCCGTCACCACCGGACCAAGCTCACGCAGCAGGGTCAGGGCGACCATCTGCCCTACCGCCTGCTCCGAGCCGTACTTGGTCAGGATGCTGTAGCCCTGCAGCGCCAGCACCATGCCGATGAACACCCCGGAGACGACGACGATCGCCAGCGACAGCACGCCCACCGAGTACAGCTGCTTGGTCAGCAGCTGGAAGCCACCGCCAATGCCGCCACGACCGACCAGCGCATGGAACAGGAACAGGCACGAACGCCCGAGCACGGCCAACACGTCGATTGCCGAACGGCCCAGCAGGCGGACACGTTCGAGTAAGGATTTTCTGCGCATCAACGCGCCCCCAGCAGGTCGGCGCGGTAGTCAGGCGCGGGAAAGTGGAAGGGTACCGGGCCGTCCGGGTCGCCTTTCATGAACTGGCGAATCCGTGGGTTGTCCGAGCCCATCAGCTCATCGGGCGTGCCCTGGCCCAGCACCTGGCCATCACCGACCACGTAGATGTAATCGGCGATGCTGGCGGTTTCCGCCAGGTCATGGGACACCACGATGCTGGTGATGCCCAGGGCATCGTTGAGCAAGCGGATCAGGCGCACCAGCACCCCCATGGCAATCGGGTCCTGGCCGACGAACGGTTCGTCGTACATGAGGATCTGTGGGTCCAGGGCGATCGCCCGGGCCAGCGCCACCCGGCGCTTCATGCCACCGGAGAGCTCGTCGGGCATCAGGTCGATGGCGCCGCGCAGGCCCACGGCCTGCAGCTTCATCAACACGATGTCACGGATCATTTCGTCCGACAGCTGGGTATGCACGCGCAGCGGGAACGCGACGTTCTCGAACACGTCGAGGTCGGTGAACAGCGCGCCGCTCTGGAACAGCACGCCCATCTGCTTGCGGGCGTCGAACAGGTCGCTGCGCGACAGCGTCGGCAGGTTCTGCCCGGCAACCCATACCTCACCGCTGGACGGGCGCAGTTGCGCGCCCATCAGGCGGAGCAACGTGGTCTTGCCGCAACCCGATGGCCCCATGATGCCGGTGACCTTGCCGCGCGGGATGCGGATGTCGACGTTGCTGAAAATGCTGCGCGAACCGCGTTTGAAGGTAACCCCCTTCAACTCGACCGCGTAGGCGCTATCCACACTCATCTAGACTCCTTGCTAGTGCAGCCTCGTCCTAATGGACGCCGGCCTCCATCAGGAAGGCACACGCACCCCTGGCAGGCCGAATAGCGGCGAACTATAGCACCGCTCACAGCGCCGCCCCAAGGCCAGGCAAGCAGTCGTTCAGCCCCGCGACAGGCTTTGATGACATTCGCTACAGCAATCGAAGGGGTGAGGGTTTTCTTCATTGCGCGTATAATCGCGGCCTTTTCATCAGGCATTGCTTTTTCGACATGAGCCAATCCAGCGAGCTGATCCAATCCGCCCAACGCACCCTGCGCCTGGAACTCGAGGCCGTAGAGGCCCTGCTGGCGCGCATCGACGACAATTTCGTCAAGGCCTGCGAACTGATCCTGGCCAGCAAGGGCCGGGTCGTCGTGGTCGGCATGGGCAAGTCCGGGCACATCGGCAACAAGATCGCCGCGACCCTGGCCAGCACCGGCACCCCGGCATTTTTCGTCCATCCCGCCGAAGCCAGCCATGGCGACATGGGCATGATCACCCGCGACGATGTCATCCTTGCCCTGTCGAATTCTGGCAGCACCGCCGAAATCGTCACCCTGCTGCCGCTTATCAAACGCCTGGGCATCAAGCTGATCAGCCTGACCGGCAACCCCGACTCGCCGCTGGCCCAGGCCGCCGAGGTCAACCTCGACGCCCGTGTCGAGCAAGAGGCCTGCCCGCTGAACCTGGCGCCCACCTCTTCCACCACGGCATCGCTGGTACTGGGCGACGCGCTGGCCATCGCCCTGCTCGAAGCCCGCGGCTTCACCGCCGAAGATTTCGCCTTCTCGCACCCAGGTGGCGCACTGGGCCGTCGCCTGCTGCTGAAGGTGGAGAACGTGATGCACAGCGGCGAAGAGCTGCCCCAGGTGCCACGCGGCACCTTGCTCAAAGATGCGCTGCTGGAAATGTCCCGCAAAGGTTTGGGCATGACCGTGATCGTCGAGGCCGATGGCAAACTGGCCGGTATCTTCACCGACGGTGACCTGCGCCGCAGCCTGGACCGCAACATCGATGTGCACACCACCCTGATCGAGCAGGTCATGACCGTTCATGGCAAGACCGCGCGCGCCGAAATGCTCGCCGCCGAAGCCCTGAAGATCATGGAAGACCACAAGATCGGCGCCCTGGTGGTGGTGGACCGCGAGGACCGCCCGACCGGCGCCCTGAACATGCATGACCTGCTGCGCGCCGGCGTAATGTAAAGGAGCGATGGAATGAACCAGGACCTCATGCAACGCGGCAAAGGCATCAAGCTGGCAGTTTTCGACGTGGACGGCGTGCTCACCGACGGGCGCCTGTACTTCCTCGAGGACGGCAGCGAGTTCAAGACCTTCAATACCCTCGACGGCCAGGGCATCAAGATGCTGATGAACTCGGGCGTCACCACCGCCATCATCAGCGGCCGCAAGACCCCGGTGGTCGAACGCCGGGCGAAGAACCTCGGCATCCCCCACCTGTACCAAGGCCGCGAGGATAAATTGGTTGTGCTTGACGGCCTGCTCGCCGAACTGGGCCTAAGCTATGATCAAGTAGCCTACCTGGGGGACGACCTGCCCGACCTGCCGGTGATTCGCCGGGTAGCGCTGGGCATGGCTGTAGCCAACGCCGCACCCTTCGTACGCGAGCACGCCCACGGCGTGACCCAGGCACGTGGTGGCGAAGGCGCGGCCCGTGAATTCTGCGAACTGATCATGCAGGCCCAGGGCACCCTGGACGCTGCCAACGCCAACTACCTGTAAGGCTGCCCATGTTCAGCAAGAAAGCCCGAAACATTGTGCTGCTCGGGGCGATCGCCGCCCTGTTGGTAGCCATTGGCTACTGGAATGTCAGCCCGGAAAGCTTCCTCGACAAGCCGGTGGCCCAAGTCGACGAAAGCGCCATCGACTACTACGCGATCAACGCCCACAGCGTGCAGTTCCTGCCCGACGGCAAGCTGCAATACGAAATGACCGCCGACAAGGTCGAGCACCTCAAGGCCAGCGAAATCACCCTGCTGACCACGCCGGATCTGCACATGTACCGCGGCACCGAATACCCATGGCATGTGCAGAGTACCCGCGCCGAGGTCAACCCGGACGGCACCGAGGTCGAACTGATCGACAAGGTACGGGTTGCCCGCACCGACGAAAAGCAGCGTGAAACCATCATCACCAGCTCACGCATGACCGTGTTCCCGCAGAAGCAATATGCGCAGACCGAGCAAGCCGTTAGAATCGACGGCGCCGGTGGCACGACTACGGGCAAAGGAATGAAAGCGTATTTGAAAGAAGGCAAGATGGACTTGCTCTCTAACGTAAGAGGACAGTATGAGGCTCGTTAAAACCCTCCCCCTTTTGCTCAGCCTGAGCGCAGCACTGGGAAGCGCGAGCGCCCTCGCCCTGCCGAATGACCGTGACCAGCCTATCCGCATCCAGGCCGACAACGCCCACCTGGATGACAAGCAAGGCGTGGCCACCTACACCGGCGACGTGATCATCACCCAGGGTTCGATGATGATCAAAGGCAACACCGTGACCATCACCCGCTCCGCTTCCGGCGATATCGACGTGGTGACCTCGGTGGGCAACCTGGCCTACTTCGAGCAGCAGCAGAGCGCGGCCAAGCCGGACAAGATGAAAGGCTGGGGCGTGACCATCCAGTACCAGTCGCAGAAAGACCTGGTGATCCTCACCGATCGGGCCAAGGTCGAGAACGAAGGCAACACCACCGAAGGCGAGAAGATCGTCTACAACACCCAGACCCAGGTGGCGACCGCCGGTCGCGGTGGCAACGTGACTACACCGCGTCAGCGTATCGACATGGTGATCCAGCCCAAGAAGAAGGCCGAGTAAATGGCAACCCTCAAAGCCCAGCACCTGGCCAAGAGCTACAAGGGCCGGCAGGTGGTACGTGATGTCAGCCTGTCGATCGACAGCGGCCAGATCGTCGGCCTGCTCGGCCCCAACGGCGCCGGCAAGACCACCTGCTTCTACATGATTGTCGGGCTGGTCCAGGCCGAACAGGGCCGGGTACTGATCGACAACCTCGATGTCAGCCACCAGCCCATGCACGGCCGTGCTCGCGCCGGTATCGGCTACCTGCCGCAGGAAGCCTCGATCTTCCGCAAGCTGTCGGTAGCCGACAACATCATGGCCATCCTCGAGACCCGCAAGGACCTCGACCGCGAAGGCCGCCGCAAGGAGCTGGAAAGCCTGCTGCAGGAATTCCACATCAGCCACATCCGCGACAACCTCGGCATGAGCCTGTCCGGCGGTGAACGCCGCCGCGTCGAGATTGCCCGCGCCCTGGCGACCGCACCCAAGTTCATCCTGCTGGACGAACCGTTCGCGGGTGTCGACCCGATTTCGGTCGGCGACATCAAGCAGATCATCCACCACCTCAAGGCCAAAGGTATCGGTGTACTGATCACCGACCACAACGTGCGTGAGACCCTGGATATCTGCGAAACCGCCTATATCGTCAACGATGGCCGGTTGATCGCCGAAGGCGACGCCGAAACCATCCTGGCCAACGACCTGGTCAAAGAGGTGTACCTGGGCCACGAGTTCCGCCTCTGACCCTAGACGCGTCTAGAGTACTGGCAAATAGCCCTGAAACTGCGGGTAAAGTTGTTACGGTACTCTAGGCAAACGCTACAATTTAAGGCATAAAACTTGCTTGATCTGGCGCCTCGGCGCCCTCGTGTAGTGGATGGCGCATGCGCGCCGGCGAACAAGGTATTAAGCCCCTGCCATGAAACCATCGCTCGTCCTAAAAATGGGCCAGCAACTGACGATGACACCGCAGTTGCAACAGGCCATCCGTCTGCTCCAGCTTTCCACCCTGGACCTCCAACAGGAAATCCAGGAAGCGCTGGAATCGAACCCGATGCTCGAACGTCAGGAAGACGGCGACGACTTCGACAACAGCGACCCGATGGCGGACAACGCCGAGAACAAGCCGGCCGCCGAAGTACAGGACAACAGCTTCCAGGAAAGCACGGTCAGTGCCGACAACCTGGAAGATGGCGAGTGGAGCGAGCGCATCCCCAACGAGCTCCCGGTCGATACCGCCTGGGAAGACATCTACCAGACCAGCGCCAGCAGCCTGCCGAGCAACGATGACGACGAGTGGGACTTCACCACCCGCACATCGGCCGGCGAGAGCCTGCAAAGCCACCTGTTGTGGCAGCTGAACCTGGCGCCGATGTCCGATACCGACCGCCTGATCGCCGTCACCCTGATCGACAGCATCAACGGCCAGGGCTACCTGGAAGACACCCTCGAAGAAATCTGCGCGGGCTTCGACCCGGAGCTGGATATCGAGCTGGACGAAGTCGAAGCGGTACTGCACCGTATCCAGCAGTTCGAGCCCGCAGGCGTAGGCGCTCGCAACCTGGGCGAATGCCTGCTGCTGCAACTGCGCCAGTTACCCGCCAATACCCCGTGGATGACCGAAGCCAAGCGCTTGGTCACCGATTTCATCGACCTGCTCGGCAGCCGCGACTACAGCCAGCTGATGCGGCGCATGAAAATCAAGGAAGACGAGCTGCGCCAGGTCATCGAGCTGGTGCAAAGCCTCAACCCGCGCCCCGGTTCGCAGATCGAGTCCAGCGAACCCGAGTACGTGGTGCCTGACGTGATCGTGCGCAAGGACAGCGAGCGTTGGCTGGTAGAGCTGAACCAGGAAGCCATCCCACGCCTGCGCGTCAACCCACAGTACGCGGGCTTCGTGCGCCGCGCCGACACCAGCGCCGACAACACCTTCATGCGCAACCAACTGCAGGAAGCGCGCTGGTTCATCAAGAGCCTGCAAAGCCGCAACGAAACCCTGATGAAGGTTGCCACGCAGATCGTCGAGCACCAGCGCGGCTTCCTCGACCACGGCGACGAAGCGATGAAGCCGTTGGTGCTGCATGACATCGCCGAAGCGGTGGGCATGCACGAGTCGACCATTTCCCGGGTTACCACGCAGAAATACATGCACACACCGCGTGGCATCTACGAACTGAAATACTTTTTCTCCAGCCACGTCAGCACCTCCGAAGGCGGAGAATGCTCGTCCACGGCGATCCGCGCGATCATCAAGAAACTGGTTGCGGCGGAAAATCAGAAAAAGCCATTGAGTGACAGCAAGATCGCTGGTTTACTGGAGGCACAAGGCATCCAGGTAGCCCGTCGCACCGTCGCCAAGTACCGCGAGTCCCTCGGCATCGCACCGTCGAGCGAGCGCAAGCGACTGATGTAGCCCCTGAGATGTGCCACAGCGTTTGTGGGGCAGGTGCAAGATCTGCCTCTTTATGCACGGGCAACAAAGGAGAAGCTGTATGCAAGTCAATATCAGTGGACAGCATGTAGAAGTCACCCAGCCACTTCGCGATTATGTGCTTGAAAAGCTCGCTCGCGTGGAAAGTCACTTCGACAAGATCACCAACGTGCAGGTCATCATGAAAGTCGAGAAGCTGCAGCAGAAGGTCGAGGCGACCCTGCAGATTCCTGGCGGCGAAGTGGTAGCCAACGCCGAACACGAAGACATGTATGCAGCGATCGACGCCTTGGCCGACAAGCTCGACCGCCAACTGAAAAAACACAAGGAAAAACAGCAAAGCCTGCTGCAAGGTGCAGCTGCCCGCTGATCCCCCTCATCCATGATCCGACTTGAAACCATCCTGACCCCCGGCCGTTCCCTCGTGAACGTGCCGGGCGGCAGTAAGAAGCGCGCCCTGGAAAAGGTCGCCACCGTCATCGCCGAACAAGTGCCAGAACTGGAGATGCAAGACGTCTTCGAAAAGCTGGTCGCTCGGGAAAAACTCGGTTCCACCGGCTTCGGCAATGGCATCGCCATCCCGCACTGCCGGCTTGAAGGATGTTCTGCTCCAGTCAGCGCCCTGCTGCACCTGGAAGCCCCTATCGATTACGACGCCATCGATGGCGCGCCGGTGGACCTGCTGTTCGTCCTGCTGGTGCCTGAAGCCGCCACCGATGCGCATCTGGAACTGCTGCGTCAAATCGCCAGCATGCTCGATCGCAAGGAGGTCCGTGATCGGCTGCGTGCGGCCACCAGCAGTGAGGCCCTGTTCCAGGTTGTCCTGGACGTACAGAACGAGCACTGAACATGCGCCTGATCATTGTCAGCGGCCGGTCCGGCTCCGGCAAGAGCACCGCCCTCGATGTCCTGGAAGACAACGGTTTCTACTGCATTGACAACCTGCCCGCCGGGCTGCTGCCGCAGCTGGCGGAAGACGCACTGATCAACACCGAACTGCTGCAGCCCAAGGTTGCCGTGTCGATCGACGCACGCAACCTGCCCAGCCACCTGACGCGCTTCCCTGAACTGCTCGAAGAAGCCCGCTCGCGGAACATCCAGTGCGATGTCTTGTTCCTGGACGCCGACGAAGACATGCTGCTCAAGCGCTTCTCGGAAACCCGCCGACGCCACCCGCTGACCAACGCCAATCGTTCGCTCGCCGAAGCCATCCGGGTGGAAAGCGACTTGCTGGGGCCAATCGCCGACCTGGCCGACCTGAAGATCGACACCACCAGCCTGAACCTGTACCAGCTGCGTGACTCGATCAAGCTGCGCCTGCTCAACCAACCCGAGCCTGGCACGGCGTTCCTGGTCGAGTCGTTCGGTTTCAAGCGCGGCATGCCGGTCGACGCCGACCTGGTGTTCGACGTGCGCTGCCTGCCCAACCCCTACTGGAAGCCAGAGCTGCGTGAACACTCGGGCCTCGACCAGCCCGTGATCGACTACCTGGCCGCACAGCCGGATGTCGAAGACATGTACAACGACATTTCCACCTATCTGCTCAAATGGTTGCCACGCTTCGCCGCCAGCAACCGTGCCTACGTCACCATTGCCATCGGCTGCACTGGCGGCCACCACCGTTCGGTCTACATCACCGAACGCCTTGGCCAACAGTTGCAACAAACCCTGAAAAACGTCCAGGTCCGCCACCGCGACCTCTAGCCCAAGGATCCGCCCCACGATGCCCGCCCGCGAAATCACCATCATCAACAAGTTGGGCCTGCATGCCCGGGCGGCAGCCAAGTTCGTCGGCGTGGCCGGCCGCTTCCCCTGCCAGGTGCGGGTTGGTCGTGCGCCGGACAAGCTGGTGGATGGCAAGAGCATCATGGCGGTGATGATGTTGGCTGCCGGCAAAGGCACCCAGGTGCATCTGCATACCGAAGGCGAGCAGGACAACGACGCCATGGATGCACTGGTCGAGCTGATCAACAACTTCTTCGACGAAGGCGAGTAAGCTGCAGGGCCCGACAGAACACTTTCAGCGCCTGTTGTATCGAGCGCCGCCCGCGCGGCGCATCGCGAGCTAACGCTCGCTCCTACGTTTGTTTCGGGCCAGTCATGCCTGGGACAGATGTGCGCGACCCGCCGTGTCTTTACGACGCAATATCGCGCCATGCGTCAAGGTGGCGCGCGTAAATCCCACAGGACAAATTGGCCCGAAACAAACGTAGGAGCGAGCGTTAGCTCGCGATGCGCCGCGCGGGCGGCGCTCGATCTCACAGGCGCTGAAAATCTCCAGACGAACACTGCCGCCCAATCACGAAAGCGCGGTATCCATCACCATCATCAGACAGAAGCCGATACACAATCCCAGGCTGGCCAGGCGATGATGACCGTTGCTCCGCGATTCGGGGATGATTTCCTGGGTGACCACCAGCAGCATCGCCCCCGCCGCACAGGCCAGGCCCAGCGGCAGCAGCAGTTCGGCAACATTCACCAGCCAGGCGCAGATCACCGCCGCCACCGGCTCGACCAGCCCTGAGGCTGCGCCGATCAGAAAGGCTTTGAAACGCGGCATACCCGCCCCTGCCAGCACCAGCGCAATCACCAACCCCTCAGGCACGTCCTGCAAGGCAATGCCCATGGCCAAGCTGTCGGCGTCGGCCATGCCGCCCCCGGCCGACACGCCAATGGCCATGCCTTCAGGGATGTTGTGGGCAATGATCGCGATCACGAACAGCCAGATGCGCGCAGCAATGACCGGCTGGTTCTCCGTGCCAACCAAGGCCTCCGGCGAAGCACCGGACACCTTGAGATCGACCAGGAACAGGCACAACGCCCCGAACATGAGGCCGAAACTGATAAGGCCCCCTGCCCCCCAAGGGCTGAAGCCGATAGCCTGGGCTGCATCCAGGCCTGGAATGATCAGGGAGAATGCAGTGGCCGCCAGCATCACGCCGGCACCGAAGCCCAACAGCGTATCAGCCAGCGCCACGGGCATGTTGCGAATGACCAGTACCGGTACTGCGCCCAGTGCCGTGCCCAGTGCACACAAAGCACCGCCCTCCAGGGCGCGCAGCATGCGCGGCTCCAGGTCCAGCCAGGCGAGGCCACGCGCCACCAGCAGCGCGGTGCCGGCCAGCAACAACAAAGTCCCAAGCGCCAGGCGGAACAGGCGCACACTGCTGACAGACATTACCTCAGAGCGCATACCGGTCCGACTCACTTCAGGGCTTCGAGGTAACGGCGTTCCACTTGCGCCCAGTCAATGACGTTGTAGAAGGCACCGATGTATTCCGGACGACGGTTCTGGTACTTGAGGTAGTAGGCGTGCTCCCACACGTCCAGGCCCAGGATCGGCGTATTGCCGTGCATCAGCGGGCTGTCCTGGTTGCCACTGCTCTCAACCACCAGGGTTTTCTGTGGCGTCACGCTGAGCCAGGCCCAGCCGCTGCCGAAGCGGGTCAACGCGGCCTTGGTGAAAGCCTCCTTGAAAGCCTCGAAACCGCCCAGTTGCGCAGTGACAGCCTGCGCCAACTGGCCTACTGGCTCGCCACCGCCCTGTGGCGACATGACAGTCCAGAACAGGCTGTGGTTGGCATGCCCGCCACCATGGTTGGTCACTGCGCCACGCAGGTTTTCCGGCAGTTGTTTGACCACGCCGACCAGCTTTTCCACCGGCCATTCGGCCCACTCGGTGCCTTCGATTGCGGCGTTCAGACCATTCACGTAGGTCTGGTGATGCTTGGTATGGTGAATTTCCATGGTCTGGGCGTCGATGTGCGGCTCCAGCGCGTCATAGGCGTATGGCAATGCAGGCAAGGTATGGGGCATGTCAGTGAATTCCGTAGGCATGGGTTCTGGGCGCCACGACCGGCTGGGCAGCGAGTTCGCTGGCCCCGGCGCTGTGGCGGTTGAGCAGGCGCTCGGTGCGTGGGTACTGGCCGTACTCGGCAATGAAACTCAGCAATTCGGTGTAGGTGCGCCCGCTGTGGCGCAGGGCTGCATCACGCAGCGCCTGCGGCAAGCGCGCCTCCTGGCTGGCCTGCAACAACCGCTGGTGAACGGCGCACAGGTAGTCGGCGCTTTCCTGCGGCTGGTTCAGGCGCAGGTGCAGGTCGGCCAGGTTGTGGTGGGCGATAACGAAAGCGGCCACCGCTTCGTCGACGTCATGCCAGCGCTCGAACAGCACCTGGGCCAGCGCCAGGGCTTGCAGGTAATGTTCCCGGGCATCGACCAGCTCGCCTTGTTCGAACAGGCGGTTGGCGGTTTCCGTGGTGCGTTTCCAGTGCTGCATGGTTGCCTCCTGGGCGGTGGCGCAGTGTCAGATACCGCCGGCGGTGAGTTTTTCCGGGTCCAGCAACGCCTCCAGCTGGTCACGCGACAAGTCGGTGTGCTCCAGCGCCACATCGATGATCGGGCGGCCCTGCTTGTAGGCGGTCTTGGCGATTTCGGCGGCCTTGAGGTAACCGATGATCGGGTTCAGCGCAGTAACCAGGATCGGGTTGCGCGCCAGGGCCTCCTTGAGCTTGCCCTCGTTGACCTTGAAGGTGGCGATGGCCTTGTCGGCCAGCAGGCGGCTGACGTTGGCCATCAGCTCGATGCTCTCCAGCAGGTTGCGGGCGATCACCGGCAGCATCACGTTCAGCTCGAAGTTACCGGACTGGCCAGCGACGGCGATGGTGGCGTCGTTGCCGATCACCTGGGCGGCGACCATGGCAGTGGCCTCCGGGATCACTGGGTTGACCTTGCCAGGCATGATCGAAGAGCCAGGCTGCAGGCCTTGCAGCTCGATTTCACCCAGGCCGGCCAGCGGGCCGGAGTTCATCCAGCGCAGGTCGTTGGCGATTTTCATCAACGCAACCGCAGTGGTCTTGAGCTGGCCAGACAGGGCCACAGCGGTATCCTGCGACCCGATCAGGGCAAACAGGTTTTGCCCGGGAGTGAACTCGACTTGGGTCAGGCCACTGAGCTGGCGGGCAAAGCCGGCAGCGAACTGTGGGTGGGCATTGATGCCGGTACCCACGGCGGTACCGCCCTGGGCCAGCGCCTGCAGGCTCGGCAGGGTGGCTTCGAGGTGCGCCTTGGCGCCATTGATCTGCGCCGCCCAGCCATCCAGCACCTGGCTCATGCGCACCGGCATGGCGTCCATCAGGTGGGTGCGGCCAGTCTTCACATACGGGTGCACCTGAGCCGACTTGGCCTCGATCACCTGTACCAGGTGCGCCAGGGCTGGCAACAACTGCTCGTGCAGGGCCAGCGCGGCACTGACATGAATGGTGGTCGGGATGATGTCATTGCTGCTCTGGCCACAGTTGACGTGATCGTTGGCATTGACTGCCTCACCCAGTACACGGCTGGCCAAGGTAGCGATCACCTCGTTGGCGTTCATGTTCGAGCTGGTGCCGGAGCCCGTCTGGAACACGTCGACCGGAAAGTGCTGGATGAAGTCTTCGGCCAGCAGCTGCTCGACAGCCTTGACGATGGCTTGGCCCTGCGCGGCGGAAAGCTGCTCCAGTTCGATGTTGGCCTTGGCCGCAGCGGCCTTGGCCAGCAGCAAGGCACGAATGAACTGGGCTGGCATGCGCTGGCCACTGACCGGGAAGTTGTCGACCGCGCGCTGGGTCTGGGCACCGTACAGGGCCTGGGCCGGCACCTGCAGTTCACCCATGCTGTCACGCTCGATACGGGTATCACTCATCATCAAATCCTTGCATCAGTTCATCGGGGGAAATCGACGGCAGCAGACGGCAATTGGCCAACTGCAGGGCGTAGGGTTGCCAACGCTGGTTCTGCGCCTGGCGGTCGAGGTTGCGCAGGTCCAGCAGCGGACGCCAGGCCTGGTCCAGGCACTGGCAGCGCCAGTGCCACGGCAGCATGCGGTCGCAGGCGGTATCCAGCAGTAGGCGGAAGGAGGTCAGCGCCACCGTCCACGGCGAGGTTTCGGTGCAGCACACCAGGTAGCGGCCTTCGGCCAGGTAATGTTCGATCAGGCGCGGCTCGTCGGGCTCGAGCGCGCAGCGGATGCGCCGACTGAGCCAGCGCCAGTTTTCCAGGTAGGGCAGTTCGCGGAGGACGGGTTTCATGAACATCATCGCCGGGTGACTGGATAATGATATTCATTATTAAGTGATAACTAGAATCACTTCAAGTAGACAATGGTGAAAGAAAAACCCGGCGCGATGGCCGGGTCTTCGGTGCCACTGGGCATTTCTGGCGGCAATCAGCTACCCGCGACCGTCATCCGCTCGATCAGCACCGACCCTGTGTGGATATTGCTGCGAGTTTCAAGATCGTTACCGATCGCCACAATCTGCTGGAACATATCTTTCATATTGCCGGCGATGGTCACTTCTTGAACGGCATGCTGGATCTCGCCATTCTCGACCCAGAAGCCAGCCGCACCACGGGAATAATCCCCCGTCACCATGTTCAGCCCGTGACCCATCAACTCGGTCACCAGCAACCCGCGGCCCATACGGCGGATCAATGCGGCCTGGTCTTCGACGCCGTGAGTGACGAACAGGTTGTGCACGCCACCGGAGTTGGCCGTGCTTGGCAAGCCCAGCTTGCGCCCGGAATAGGTCCCCAGCAGGTACGACACCAGCTCGCCTTTGTCGACGAACGGCTTGGCGTAGGTGGCCAGCCCATCTCCGTCGAACGCAGCACTGCCCAACGCGCGCGGAATGTGCGGACGCTCGTCGAGGGTCAGCCAGGAAGGGAACAGGCGCTGGCCGATGGTACCTTCGAGGAACGACGACTTGCGGTACAGGTTGCCGCCGGAAATTGCGGAGAGGAAGCTGCCGAACAGGCCACCGGCCAGCTCGGCAGAAAACAGCACAGGCACCTCGCAGGTGGGCACCGGGCGCGCGCCCAGCCGGCTGGCGGCACGCTGGGCTGCGCGTACACCGATGCTGCGCGGGTCGGCCAGCAGGTTGCCTTGACGGTTCACGTCATACCAGTAGTCGCGCTGCATCTGCCCGTCGCCTTCGGCGATCATCACGCAGCTCAAGCTGTGCCGGGTCGAAGCATAACCGCCAATGAAACCATGACTGTTGCCATACACACGGCAGCCCTGGTGGGTATTGAGGGTAGTGCCGTCGGCGTTGAGGATGCGCGGGTCGGCATCGAACGCCGCGGCCTCGCATGCCAGGGCCATCTCGATGGCCTTTTCCGGTTCGATATCCCAGTCGTGATACAGGTCCAGGTCGGGGATGTCGCGAGCCATCAGCGCTGCGTCGGCCAGGCCGGAACATTCGTCCTCGGAGGTATGCTTGGCAATCGCCAGGGCAGCAGCGACAGTCTCACGGATCGCGTCCGGGCCACTGGCCGACGTGCTGGCCGAGCCTTTGCGCTGGCCCACATAAAGGGTGATGCCAAAACCTTGGTCACGGTTGAACTCGACCGTTTCAACCTCACGCTGGCGTACCGTGGTGGACAAGCCCTGCTCCAGCGACACCGCCACTTCGCAGGCACTGGCCCCCTGGCGGCGCGCCTCGGCGATGATCGCCTCGACCTGCTCCTGCAATGCTGGCAGGTCCTTCGGACCCACGCTCTGGACTGCACTCATGGTTTTCTCCACTCAAATTCTGCGTACGGCTTGGGGTCATTCTACGACCGGGCCGGACAAGCGGCCCCCGACTGGTTATCATGGCGGCGATTTCTAGCGGACTGCCACCATGGTTGATTCAAACAACGACGCCTTCGACGGCGAAAAAAGCAAAACCCAGATCAAGCGCGAACTGCATGAGCTGGTCGAACTCGGCGAGCGCCTTACCACGCTCAAAGCCGATACCCTGGCCCGCCTGCCGTTGACCGACGAGCTGCGCAAGGCCCTGGCCGAGGCCAGCAAGCACACCGCTCATGGTGCCCGTAAACGCCACATGTCGTTTGTCGGCAAGCTGATGCGCGTGCAGGACCTGGATGCCATCCATGCCTTGCTTGAGCAGATGGACAGCTCGACCCGCCAGTACAACGAGCGTTTCCACAGCCTCGAGCGCTGGCGTGACCGGTTGATCGACGGCAACGACGAGGACCTCGAGCGCTTCGTCAACGAGTACCCCGACACCGACCGCCAGCAGCTGCGCTCGCTGGTGCGCCATGCCCAGCACGAGAAGGCCCGGAACAAGCCGCCTGCCGCCGCGCGCAAGGTGTTCAAGTACATCCGCGACCTCGACGAGTTGCAGCGCGGGTTGCGTTGACAGACCGGGACCCTGTGGGAGCGGGCCCGCCCGCGAACACCGGCGAAGCCGGTGCCATGCACCGCGTCGCCTGCTTCGCGGGCATGCCTGCTCCCACAACGGTTCCCGAAGCCATCACGCCCCGGTACCACCCACGGTAATCGCATCCAGTTTCAAGGTAGGCTGCCCTACCCCCACCGGCACCGACTGCCCGTCCTTGCCGCACGTCCCTACCCCGCTGTCCAGCGCCAGGTCGTTACCGACCATCGACACCCGGCTCATCGCCTCAGGACCGTTACCGATCAGGGTCGCACCTTTCACTGGGGCGGTAATCTTGCCGTCTTCGATCAGGTAGGCCTCACTGGTCGAAAACACGAACTTGCCGCTGGTGATGTCCACCTGGCCACCACCGAGGTTGGCACAGTAGATACCCTTCTTCACCGACGCGATGATTTCCTGCGGGTCGCTTTCGCCGGCGCGCATGTAGGTGTTGGTCATGCGCGGCATCGGCAGGTGCGCGTAGGATTCACGGCGGCCGTTGCCGGTCACCGCCATGCCCATCAGGCGCGCGTTCAGCTTGTCCTGCATATAGCCTTTGAGCACGCCGTTCTCGATCAGCGTGGTGCATTCGGTCGGCGTGCCTTCGTCATCCACGCTCAGCGAGCCACGGCGGCCTTCGAGGGTGCCATCGTCGACGATGGTGCACAGGCTCGATGCCACTTTTTCGCCGATGCGGCCACTGAACGCCGAACTGCCCTTGCGGTTGAAGTCGCCTTCCAGGCCATGGCCGACAGCCTCGTGCAGCAGCACACCCGACCAGCCCGAACCCAGCACCACCGGCAAGGTACCCGCCGGCGCCGGGATCGCCTCCAGGTTGACCAGGGCCTGGCGCAGTGCCTCGCGGGCATAGCCCATCACCCGCTCTTCAGTGAAGAAGCGGTAATCGGTACGCCCGCCACCGCCCTGCCCGCCGCGCTCGCGACGGCCATTCTGCTCGACGATGACGCTGACGTTGAAGCGCACCAGCGGGCGCACGTCGGCAGCCAGGCTGCCATCGGCCGCTGCGATCAGAATGCGCTCCCAAACCCCGGCCATGCTCACGCTGACTTGCTGGATACGCGGGTCGAGGGCGCGGGTGGCGGCATCGACACGCTTGAGCAGCTCGACCTTTTCGGCACGGCTCAATACATCCAACGGGTTGTCCGCGGCATACAGGGCGGTCACCTCCTGACTGCGGAAGGCCTGCACCGTGCCGTTCTGCCCGGCGCGGGAAATCGAACGGGCCGCACGGGCTGCCGAGGTCAGCGCTTCGAGGTTGATGGCGTTGCTGTAGGCGAAACCGGTTTTTTCACCGGATTGGGCACGCACGCCCACGCCTTGGTCGAGGTTGAAACTGCCCTCTTTGACGATGCCGTCCTCCAGCGCCCAGGTTTCCGAGATCTGGCCTTGGAAATACAGGTCGGCGGCGTCGATGCCGGGGCCGGCCAACTCACCCAGCACGCTCTGCAGGCTGTCCAGGGTCAAGCCGCCTGGGGCCAGGAGTTGCTCACTGACGGTGGATAACATCTGGCTCATAGTCACTCCGAGGTGTGCGCAGGCCGCAACGCGCCCTGCGAGAAAAAGCGCCGGTGCGATACCACCGGCATGCGCGCCCGAATGGACGCTTGTTCGTCAATGTCGCGCTCGGCAAGCAGTACCGCTTCGCCTTGCGCCTGTTCTGCGACGATACGCCCCCAAGGGTCGACGATCGCCGCATGGCCATGGGTTTCCCGTGGGCCTGGATGGGTGCCTCCCTGCGCTGCAGCCAGCAGGTAGCACTGGGTTTCAATGGCCCGGGCGCGCACCAGCACCTCCCAATGTGCCGCGCCGGTCACGGCGGTAAAGGCAGCCGGCGCAGTGATCAGTTCCGCGCCAGCCGCGCGCAGTGCGCTGTACAGTTCGGGGAAGCGCAGGTCGTAGCACACACTCAACCCCAGCCGTCCTACTGGCGTATCAGCCACCACCACCTGAGCACCATGGGCGTAGTCATCCGACTCGCGGTAACGACCGCGGTTGTCGGCGACATCCACGTCGAACAGGTGCAACTTGTCATAGCGTGCCGCCACCTCGCCGTGTTCGTCGATAAGCAGCGAGCAGGCATGAGCCTTGGCCTCGGGCTGGCCGACCGGTGGCAAGGGCAAGGTACCGGCAACAATCCATAACTTGAGGTCGCGGGCGGTGCGTTTCAACCATGGCAGAATCGGCCCGTCACCCAAGGCTTCGGCACGGCCGATTGCAGCGGCGTCCTTACGGCCCATGGCGGCGAAGTTTTCCGGCAGCACCGCCAGCCGTGCGCCGCCCAACGCGGCCTGCTCCAACAGGGCACCGGCACGCTGCAGGTTGGCCAGCACGTCGTCCTGACTGACCATCTGGATTACCGCTGCCTTCATGGGCACTCCTAGCGGGATTTCTCGAAAGGTTTCACAAATGTGATTCTAGGCTCTTTCCACGGGCCTTCGACACGGTAGTGCACGCTGGCAAAGCGCGACACACGGTCACCGATCAGCCGGTCGACCAGGAACAGCGCGCCGCCCACAGCGGGTGCGCCGACGATCAACGCCGCCAGCGGCAGGTTGTTGGTCACCGGCAGGCTCACCTGCAGGTTGGCATCCACCCGGTCACGCACCATGTCCAACGTGCCATCCAGTTCGAAGTTGCTGGACGGGCCGGTCACGGTGATCGGTTCGCGAGTCACGTACACGCCGCTACTGGCGACCAGCAAACCCTTGACCCGGTCATAGGCCAGGCCCTTGTCGAACAGGTCGGAGAAGTCCAGACGCAGGCGCCGGCCAATCGAGTTGAAGTTGAGCAAGCCGAACACCCGCAGTGCCTGGGCGCTGCCTTCAACCTCGACGAACTGGCCCGTGCGCAGCGCCGCGTCCATGCTGCCCGAAAAATGCGTCAGGCTCACCGCAGCTGGCGAACCCGGCCAGCGGCCATCCACATCCAGGCGGAAGTCGCGGCTGGTCACGGTCGGAGCGAAGCCCCAGGCTTTGAGCACATCCGCCAGGTTCTTGCCGTCCAGACGCCCTTTGTACCAGCTGCTGGTTTTGCCCGTTTCACCTTCCCAGCCGCCACCGCCATCGATGCGCAAGCCTTTGAAGTCAAGGTCGATATCGCTGGCGGTAACGCCACGCGCAGTCGGCCGCAGCTTGATCGAAGCGCTGCCGAAGAGGTCGTCACCGCGGTAGAGCTTGTCGATGCTCAGGTCCAGCGCCGGGACCTTGCGCGGGTCGAACGAGGCCAGCGGGTCCGGGCCGTCTTCAGCCTGCTGTTCAGCAGCGCTGGCGGCGGGCAGGCGCAAGGTCTGCATGCGCACGACCATGGGCGCACCCTTGGCATCCGGCACTCGCGCGTTGCCAATGACTTCCTTGCTATCGAGGCGCAAGTCCCAGGCCGGGCCACCTCGGGCCAGCCGTACCACGGCCTGATTCAAGTCCATACCGAAGGCTTTCAACTGGCCGATGCTCAGGTCGACGCTTTGCAGGTTCTGCCGCGCACTGCCACTGGGGTCGTCACCGGCCAGGCGGGCCGCCTGCTCTTGCCAAGGGGCCAGGTCCAGGGCCTGCAAATGCCCGCGCACTCGCAGGCCCTGGCTGGCAGGTAGCTGGGCGTCACCTGTGCCCAGCAGTAACTCGCCACGGCCCTGGGCCAGCTTGTCGGCCGGTGCGGCATAGGCAAAGCGGGCCAAGTCGGTGTAGGCGGCATCGAAGCGCCGCTCCGGGCCTTGCAGGTTCATGCTGAAACGGCTGTCGCGGGCATCCGCCGCCGCCTTGCCAAACGGCGCCGGCAGGTCGATCGCCAGGCCCTTGAGGCTGGAGGTGACGCTCAGGGTGTTTTCCCGGCTGCCCAGGCTGACTTGCAACTGGTACGGCAGGTCGCCGGACGCCGGCAAGGACTGGTTGAACTGCAGCCAGTCGGTCAGCGCCTTGAGCGGCACCTGGCCATTGGCATTGATGCGGGTCTGCATCTGCCCAGCTTGGCCTTCAGCGGTAATTTGCGCCGTTACCGGCTTGCCGAAGGCCTGCAAGCTGATGCCCTTGCCACTCAGGCCCTTGTCGAAGTCGAAGCTGAAGTCACCCTTCAGGCGGTTCAATTCCAGGCTAGGTGGGGCGACTTTAAGCCGCGCATCGCTGGTGGCGAAGTCCACCTGCACTTTCGGCCGCTGCCCATGGGCCAGCGGGATGTCGAGCTTGACCTTGCCCTTGAGCGGCCCCTCACCTTCCCAGCCGGCGAAAATCTCACCGGTGCCGATTGGCGCTTCCTTGAGGATTTTCAGGCCATCGCCCAGGCTGCCGTCGAAATCGCCATCCAGGTAAAGGTGGCTGTGCTGATCGCCATCGACATGCGGGATATCGACCTGTACATCGCTGACCTTGGTGTCGAGCAACACGCCGCGCTGGGCCTTGATGCGCACGCCGCTGTCCTCGATGAACACATCGCCATCCACATGCTGCACTTGCGGCCAGCCGGGCTGGAAGTCCAGGGCCGCGTCATGCACCTTGAAGAACAGGCTGATGCTGCGCGCCTCTGGCGCCGCGCCATGATTCAACGAGCCCTGGTACTGGAAGTAACCTTCATCCACCGCACCTTTGACGATGGCGCTGCGCAGCCACTCGTCGAGCGCCGGGCTGAGCACTTCGGGCAGGTATTTGGCGGTATAGCGACCATCGCCGTCGGTCAGACCGACGCGCAGGTCCATGTAGTCCTCGCGGCCTTCCTCGAACAACAGGCGGATCAGGAAGTCGCCGGCGATTTTGCCCTCCTCGCCCAGCACCTTGAGGTACGGCGCGATCAGGGTGAAACCGTCCTTGTCCAAGGTCCAGGTCAGCTGTGCATTGGCCTTCTGGTAGTGCCAAGGTTTGGCGAAGATGGGGTACAGATGCAGCATGAACGCATCGGTATCCAGGCGCAGCTCACCGTGCCCCAGGTCACCGCTGATACTGCCACTGACGTTACCGGCGGCCGGGGCATTGTGGTAAGCCTCGAAGCCGACCTTTTCCAGGTTGGCGGCGAACCGCAGGCGCTGATCACCTTCGGCCTTGGGCCTGGCCTCCAGGCGCACATTGCGCAGCGCGCCGGTCACCTTCAAGCCATCGACCACCTCCATGACTTTGTTTGGCAGGGGTGCCAGGGCATCGATCAGCGGGGTCAGTGGCGTCAGGTCCAGGCGGTCGGCCTGCACTTGCCAGCTTTCATCGGCTGCACTCTGGCCAGGGCGCTGCTGCAGTTGCAGGTGCGATTCCCAGCGGGTCTTGCCGATGTCCATGGCCAACGAGTCGAGCACCACATCGAAGCCCTGCTCCCGGCGCTGGAACCAGGCACCCAAGGCCAAGTTATTCAGTTTGGCTGCCTTGCGTCCGGCGTAGGCGCCTTCTAGTTCGGGCGCGTTGAGCCGTACTACGGCCTGCTGCAACTGCCCCTTGCTCCAGTCGACCCAGAACTCACCACCCGCACGCAAGGTGTCAGCGTGCCACTGCCCCAGCAGGCTGGGCGGCAACCAATGCGACCAGTCGCTTTGCGGCAGGCTCAGATAAGCTTCGACCTGGCCATCGCGCCAGGCCTTGGCCGACATACGGCTGCGCAGGGTCAGCGCCAAGGGCTGGCCGTCAGGCAAGGTCGCCCGCAGGTCAACGGCCTGGCGTGTTGCCCCGGCCTGCAGGCCAGCACTCACATAAGTCAGGGTAAGCGGGTCGCGCTGCCAGGGGTGCAGGGTGACCTGGCTGTCGAATACATCGACGCGGCCTAGCTGGCGCAGGCGCTGCAGCAGGTCGGCCGGGTCCAGTGGCGCATCGTCCTTTTTCGGTAGGCCTTCGAGGTTCCAGGCGCCCTGCTCATTCTCGCGCAGAATCAGCTGCAGGCCGCCCAGCTGAATGCGCGCCAGGCGCACTTCGCGGGCGGTGAGGCTGGCCCAGACGTCGGGCACCACCATGACCTCATCCAGGCGCAGCGCCGTGGCGCCTTCGCCCAATTGCAAGTCGCGCACCCGCAGCACCGGTGCCAGCCCGCTCCAGCGGCCCTCCAGCGCGCCCACATGCACGGGCAGGCCCAGGGCCTGCTCGGCCTTGCTCTCTACATCGGCGCGGTACTCGGCCACCAGCGGCACCAGCTCGCGGCCGAGGCTGACATACAGCGCCACCAATACCGCCAGCAGGGCGCATATGCCCAGCCCCCAGCGGGTCAGGGCGACAAGAACGCGGTTCAGACGTCCCATGGCCGTGGCCCTCCAAGTCGTTTATCCATCATGGCCCGTAGTGCCGGTTTTGCCAGCCCGGCGATGCCGCGGCGTATTTCAGAAGGCCTCAGAGCAGCACCACGTCGTATTGTTCCTGCGAATACATCGACTCGACCTGGAAGCGAATGGTTCGGCCGATGAAGGTTTCCAGTTCCGCCACGTTGCCCGACTCCTCATCCAGCAGGCGATCGACCACCTTCTGGTTGGCCAGCACACGGTAGCCTTCGGCCTGGTAAGCACGGGCCTCGCGGAGGATCTCGCGGAAGATTTCGTAACAAATGGTCTCGGGCGTTTTCAGCTTGCCGCGGCCCTGGCAGGCCAGGCACGGCTCGCACAGCACCTGCTCCAGGCTTTCCCGCGTGCGCTTGCGGGTCATCTGCACCAGGCCCAGCTCGGTGATACCGATGATGTTGGTCTTGGCGTGATCGCGCTCCAACTGCTTTTCCAGGGTACGCAGCACCTGGCGCTGGTGCTCCTCGTCTTCCATGTCGATGAAGTCGATGATGATGATGCCGCCAATGTTGCGCAGGCGCAGTTGCCGGGCGATGGCAGTGGCGGCTTCGAGGTTGGTCTTGAAGATGGTCTCTTCGAGGTTGCGATGGCCGACGAACGCCCCGGTGTTGACGTCGATGGTGGTCATCGCTTCGGCCGGGTCGACCACCAGGTAACCGCCGGACTTCAGCGGTACCTTGCGCTCCAGGGCACGCTGGATCTCGTCTTCGACGCCGTACAAGTCAAAAATTGGTCGCTCGCCTGGGTAGTGTTCCAGGCGATCGGCAATTTCTGGCATCAGCTCGCCGACGAACTGCGTGGTCTTCTGGAAGGTTTCCCGCGAGTCGATGCGGATCTTTTCGATCTTGGGGTTGACCAGGTCGCGCAGGGTACGCAGGGCCAGGCCCAGGTCTTCGTAGATGACCGTGGGCGCGCCGCAGGTCTTGATCTGCGTGCCAATCTGCTCCCACAAGCGGCGCAGGTAGCGGATGTCCTGCAAGATTTCTTCGGCACGCGCGCCCTCGGCGGCGGTGCGCAGGATGAAGCCACCGGCATCCTTGATGTTCTCGCTGTCCATGCAGTCGCTGACCACCTGCTTGAGGCGCTCGCGCTCGGCTTCGTCCTCGATTTTCAGCGAGATACCGACGTGGCTGCTGCGCGGCATGTACACCAGGTAACGCGACGGGATCGACAGCTGGGTGGTCAGGCGCGCCCCTTTGGTGCCGATCGGGTCCTTGGTCACCTGCACCACCAAGGCCTGGCCTTCGTGAACCAATGCGGTGATGTTCTCCACCGCCGAGCCTTCGCGCTGGGATATTTCCGACGCATGGATAAACGCCGCGCGCTCCAGGCCGATGTCGACGAACGCCGCCTGCATGCCCGGCAGTACACGCACCACCTTGCCCTTGTAGATATTGCCGACGATGCCACGGCGCTGGGTGCGCTCGACGTGCACTTCCTGCAGCACCCCGTTTTCCACCACCGCCACACGTGACTCCATCGGGGTGATGTTGATCAGGATCTCTTCACTCATGGCAGGCTCTCGTCAAAGGTCTTTTGTAATGATGGATGGCGTATGCACTGCTGGCTACCGCGGGTTTGTTACCTCTGGCGTATGCGCGAGCGATTGCCAGCAGGTGATGCCGAACTGGCCAAGCAAATCGGCCGTTTCGCTGAGCGGCAAGCCGACCACCGCCGAGTAGCTGCCGGTAAGGCCGGTGACGAACACCGCGGCCAACCCCTGAATGGCGTAGCCGCCAGCCTTGTCCGCCGGCTCGCCACTTTCCCAGTAGCGTTGCGCTTCATCGGTGCCGATGGTTCGAAAACGCACCGTGCTGGTCACGCAAACGCTCTGCACACGCAGGCCTTCGACGAGAGCGACTGCCGTCAGTACCTGATGTTCGCGGCCTGACAGGTCGGCCAGCATGGCCAAGGCATCTTCGCGGTTTTCCGGCTTGCCGAGAATACGACCATCGAGCACCACCGCCGTGTCCGCGCCGAGCACCACAGCCGGGCCCTCGACATTGGCCAGGCCAGCGGCAGCCTTGGCCCGGGCCAGGCGTTCGACGTAGGCCGGGGCGCTTTCGTTGGGTAGCGGGGTTTCATCGATGGGCGCGCTGACAACGCTGAAAGGCACGCCGATCTGGGTCAGCAATTCACGACGACGGGGCGAGCCGGAGGCCAGGTATAGCGGGTTCATGCAGACATCTCCCTGTCAGTGGCGCGTTGCCGTCAGTTGATATGCAAGCGTCGGCGCAGGTCGCGCAGGGCGAAGCTGATCCACGGCCAGAGCAAGGCACTGATCACTGCAGACCAGACCAGCGCCAGGGTAGGCAGACGGTTGCCAGTCAATGCGCTGAGCCACAGCTGAATCAGCTGGGCGATGCCGAAGATCACCAGTATGACCAGGCTCTGCTGCCACATGGGGAACATGCGCAAGCGCTGCTGCAGGGACAGCACCAGGAAGGTGATGAGGGTAAGGATCAGCGCGTTCTGCCCCAGCAAGGTGCCATACAGCACATCCTCGGCCAGACCCAGCAAGAACGCCGTGGTCATGCCGACCTTGTTCGGCACGGCGAGGGTCCAGAACGACACCAGCAAGGCCAGCCACATGGGCCGGAACACTTCCATGAACTGCGGCATGGGCGAAACGCTGAGCAGCAGGCCGATGGCGAAAGTCAGCCAGATGACCCAGCCGTTGTTGCGGCGTGATGCAGCCATCATTGTCTCCGGGGGTGAGCGGGTGCGGCCGGCGTGGCCGGTGCGGCAACCGGGGCCGCAGGCTGCGCGACCGGTGTAGCCGGAGTTGCCGGTGTGGCCGGCACGGCAGGCGCAGCAACGGCAGGTACAGCCTGATCACCGGTAGTGGCCGGTTGGCCAGCAGGCGCAACGCCCTTGCGGTCGGCTTCTTCCTGGGCAATGGCGGCATCGGTGGCACGCTGCTCCGGGCTACGCCGGTCGCTGAACACCAGCAACATGTAGCGGCTGCGGTTGAGCGCGGCCGTGGGGATGGCACGGACGATGGCGAATGGCTGACCGGAGTCGTGGATCACTTCGTTGACCGTGGCCACCGGGTAGCCGGCCGGGAACCGCTGACCCATGCCGGAACTGACCAGCAGGTCGCCTTCCTTGATGTCGGCGGTGTCGGCCACATGGCGCAGCTCCAGGCGCTCCGGGTTGCCGGTGCCGCTGGCGATGGCACGCAAGCCGTTGCGGTTGACCTGCACCGGAATGCTGTGGGTAGTGTCGGTCAGCAACAGCACCCGCGAGGTGTAGGGCATCAACTCGACCACTTGGCCCATCAAGCCACGGGCATCGAGCACCGGCTGACCCAGGAACACACCATCACGCTCACCCTTGTTGATCAGGATGCGATGGGTGAACGGGTTGGGGTCGACACCGATCAGCTCGGCCACTTCGACCTTTTCGTTGACCAGCGCCGAGGAGTTGAGCAACTCGCGCAGCCGCACGTTCTGCTCGGTCAGGGCCGCCAGCTTTTGCAGGCGCCCTTGCAGCAGCAGGGCTTCGGTCTTGAGCTTCTCGTTTTCGGCGATCAGCTCGGTGCGGCTACCGAACTGGCCGGCCACGCCTTGCCAGGCACGCTGCGGCAAGTCGGTGATCCAGTACGACTCCATCAGCACCAGGCCCATCTGGCTGCGCACGGGCTTGAGCACGTCGAAACGCGCGTCGACAACCATCAACGCGACAGACATCACCACCAGAACGAGCAGGCGAACGCCCAGCGAAGGGCCCTTGGAGAAAAGCGGTTTAATGGGCCGTTCCTCGTGGACGACTCAGGAGGTCATTGGACATGGGACAACGCACCAGCCTGGTTGCGGGTTGACGGATACGGCGCCGCAAACGGGCGCCAGCCCAGCACATACAGGTAGCACTGTGCGTACTACCTGTAAACCGGGCGCTCGTGAACAGCGAGCGGGATCACTCGCTGGAGAGCAGGTCCATCGCGTGCTTGTCCATCATTTCCAGGGCGCGACCGCCGCCACGGGCGACACAGGTCAGCGGGTCCTCGGCAACGATCACCGGCAGGCCGGTTTCCTGGGCCAGCAGCTTGTCGAGGTCACGCAGCAGCGCACCACCACCGGTCAACACCAGGCCACGCTCGGCGATGTCCGAGGCCAGCTCCGGCGGCGATTGCTCGAGGGCGCTCTTGACCGCCTGGACGATGGTCGCCAGCGACTCCTGCAGCGCTTCGAGCACTTCGTTGGAGTTCAGGGTGAAGGCACGCGGTACACCTTCGGCCAGGTTACGGCCGCGCACGTCGACTTCACGTACTTCGCCGCCTGGGTAGGCAGTACCGATTTCCTGCTTGATGCGTTCGGCGGTGGACTCGCCGATCAGGCTGCCGTAGTTGCGGCGCACGTAGGTGACGATGGCTTCATCGAAGCGGTCGCCGCCAACGCGGACGGACTCGGCATAGACCACGCCGTTCAGCGAGATCAGGGCGATTTCAGTGGTACCACCACCGATATCGACGACCATCGAACCACGCGCCTCTTCGACCGGCAGGCCGGCACCGATGGCAGCGGCCATAGGCTCTTCGATCAGGAACACTTCACGGGCACCGGCACCCAGTGCCGACTCGCGAATGGCGCGGCGCTCTACCTGGGTCGACTTGCACGGCACGCAGATCAGCACACGCGGGCTTGGCTGCAGGAAGCTGTTCTCGTGAACCTTGTTGATAAAATATTGCAACATTTTTTCGCACACGCTGAAGTCGGCGATTACGCCGTCCTTCATCGGACGAATGGCAGCAATGTTGCCGGGCGTGCGGCCCAGCATGCGTTTGGCTTCGGTACCGACGGCGACGACGCTTTTCTGGTTGCCATGGGTACGGATGGCAACAACCGAGGGCTCATTCAGGACGATACCGCGCTCACGCACGTAAATAAGGGTGTTGGCAGTACCCAGGTCGATGGAAAGATCGCTGGAAAACATGCCACGCAGTTTCTTGAACATGGGAAAGTGACCCTGGGGAAAGCGTGGGTAAAAAAGTGCGGCAAACTCTAACAATGGCAGGGATTTTGGGCAAGGAGCCAATATGTTAAATTGGCTGTTTTTCCGAGCACGCCAGCAGAAATTCGCGGCCGTTAGACCGTCAGAAAGCTGACATGTTCCTCACCGCGGACCCAAATTCCGTTCTTTGTTTCCCTTGGAGATCCTCATGGCGCTTGAACGCTGCGACGTGGAAAAGATCGCCCATCTGGCCCGCCTGGGCCTGAATGATGGCGAACTGCCACGCATTACCGACGCCCTGAACAGCATTCTCGGGCTGGTCGACCAGATGCAAGCGGTCGATACCACGGGTATCGAGCCCTTGGCCCACCCGCTGGAAGCCAGCCAGCGCCTGCGCCCCGACCAGGTCACCGAAAGCAACCAGCGTGATGCCTACCAGGCGATCGCGCCGTCGACCGAAAGCGGTCTGTACCTGGTTCCCAAAGTCATCGAGTAAGGGATAGAGCCTGCCATGCATCAATTGACCCTGGCCGAGATCGCCCGCGGACTCGCCGACAAATCGTTTTCTTCCGAAGAGCTGACCGGCGCGCTGTTGGCGCGCATCAAGCAGCTCGACCCGCAAATCAACAGCTTTATCAGCGTCACCGAAGACCTGGCCCTGGGCCAGGCGCGTGCCGCCGACGCCCGTCGCGCCGCTGGCGAAACCGGCGCGCTGCTGGGTGCGCCGATCGCCCACAAAGACCTGTTCTGCACCAACGGCGTACGCACCAGCTGCGGCTCGAAGATGCTCGACAACTTCAAGGCGCCGTATGACGCCACCGTGGTCGCCAAGCTGGCCGAAGCCGGCATGGTCACCCTGGGCAAGACCAACATGGACGAATTCGCCATGGGTTCGGCCAACGAGTCCAGCCACTATGGCGCGGTGAAGAACCCGTGGAACCTCGAGCACGTCCCAGGCGGCTCGTCGGGTGGTTCGGCTGCCGCAGTGGCCGCGCGCCTGCTGCCGGCCACCACCGGCACCGACACCGGCGGCTCGATCCGCCAGCCAGCGGCACTGACCAACCTCACCGGCCTCAAGCCGACGTACGGTCGCGTGTCGCGCTGGGGCATGATCGCCTACGCCTCCAGCCTCGACCAGGGCGGCCCGCTGGCCCGCACCGCCGAGGACTGCGCCCTGCTGCTGCAAGGCATGGCCGGCTTCGACGCCAAGGACTCCACCAGCATCGAAGAGCCGGTGCCGGACTACAGCGCCAACCTCAACGCTTCGCTGCAGGGCCTGCGCATCGGCCTGCCGAAAGAGTACTTCGGCGCCGGCCTCGACCCACGCATCGCCGAGCTGGTCCAGGCCAGCGTCAAAGAGCTGGAAAAACTCGGCGCGGTGGTCAAGGAAATCAGCCTGCCGAACATGCAGCACGCCATCCCGGCCTACTACGTGATCGCCCCGGCTGAAGCCTCTTCCAACCTCTCGCGTTTCGATGGCGTGCGCTTCGGCTACCGCTGCGAAGAGCCGAAAGACCTCACCGACCTGTACAAGCGCTCCCGTGGCGAAGGCTTCGGCGTTGAAGTACAGCGCCGCATCATGGTCGGCACCTACGCCTTGTCGGCTGGCTACTACGACGCCTACTACGTGAAGGCGCAGCAGATCCGCCGCCTGATCAAGAACGACTTCATGGCCGCGTTCAACGATGTCGACCTGATCCTCGGCCCGACCACGCCAAACCCGGCCTGGAAGCTGGGCGCCAAGAGCAGCGACCCGGTCGCCGCCTACCTGGAAGACGTCTACACCATTACCGCCAACCTGGCGGGCCTGCCGGGCCTGTCGATGCCAGCCGGCTTCGTCGACGGCCTGCCGGTCGGCGTGCAACTGCTGGCGCCTTACTTCCAGGAAGGCCGCTTGCTCAACGTCGCGCACCGCTACCAGCAAGTGACCGACTGGCACACCCGCGCCCCCAACGGCTTCTGAGGAATTCACACATGCAATGGGAAGTTGTGATCGGGCTGGAAATCCACACTCAGCTCGCCACCCAGTCGAAGATTTTCTCCGGCAGCGCCACCACCTTTGGCTCCGAGCCGAACACCCAGGCCAGCCTGGTTGACCTGGGCATGCCTGGCGTACTGCCGGTGCTGAACCAGGAAGCCGTGCGAATGGCGTGCATGTTCGGCCTGGCCATCGATGCCGAAATCGGCAAGCGCAACGTGTTCGCGCGCAAGAACTACTTCTACCCGGACCTGCCCAAGGGCTACCAGATCAGCCAGATGGACCTGCCGATCGTCGGCAAGGGCCACCTGGACATCGCCCTGGAAGACGGCACCATCAAGCGCATCGGCGTAACCCGCGCGCACCTGGAAGAAGACGCCGGCAAGAGCCTGCACGAAGACTTCAGCGGCTCCACCGGCATCGACCTGAACCGTGCCGGCACCCCGCTGCTGGAAATCGTCTCCGAGCCGGACATGCGCAGCGCCAAGGAAGCCGTGGCTTATGTCAAGGCGATCCACGCGCTGGTGCGCTACCTGGGCATCTGCGATGGCAACATGGCCGAAGGCTCGCTGCGTTGCGACTGCAACGTGTCGATCCGCCCGAAAGGCCAGGCCGAGTTCGGCACCCGCTGCGAGATCAAGAACGTCAACTCGTTCCGCTTCATCGAGCGTGCGATCAACAGCGAAATCCAGCGCCAGATCGACCTGATCGAGGACGGCGGCAAGGTGGTGCAGGAAACCCGCCTGTACGACCCGAACAAGGACGAAACCCGCTCCATGCGCAGCAAGGAGGAAGCCAACGACTACCGCTACTTCCCCGACCCGGACCTGCTGCCAGTGGTCATCGAGGACAGCTTCCTCGAAACGGTGCGCGCCGGCCTGCCGGAGCTGCCACCCCAGAAGGTCGAGCGCTTCCAGAGCCAGTACGGCCTGTCGGCCTACGACGCCAACGTGCTGGCTTCCAGCCGCGAACAGGCGGACTACTTCGAAGAAGTGGTGAAGATCGGTGGCGATGCCAAGCTGGCAGCCAACTGGGTCATGGTCGAACTGGGCAGCCTGCTGAACAAGCTGGGTGTGGAAATCGACCAGGCGCCGGTCAGCTCCGCTCAGCTGGGTGGCATGCTGCTGCGCATCCGCGACAACACCATCAGCGGCAAGATCGCCAAGACCGTGTTCGAGGCCATGGCCGCCGGTGAAGGCGATGCCGACAGCATCATCGAAAGCAAAGGCCTGAAACAGGTTACCGACACCGGCGCGATCGACAAGATGCTCGACGAAATGCTGGCAGCCAATGCCGAGCAGGTCGAACAGTACCGCGCAGCCGATGAGGCCAAGCGTGGCAAGATGTTCGGCTTCTTCGTCGGTCAGGCCATGAAAGCCTCCAAAGGCAAGGCCAACCCGGGGCAGGTGAACCAATTGCTCAAGGCCAAGCTCGAAGGGTGACCTGAAAATCGGCGAGGGCTTGGCCCTCGTTCGCGGGCAAGCCCGCTCCCACAGGTACCTGTGGGAGCGGCTTTAGCCGCGAATGGCCGCACTGGAGAGCACCTGACTTGCTAAAACGATCCCTCGGCACCCTGGCCCTCTTCTCCTTCCTGGCCGGCTGCGCCAGCCACGACATCGACCCTCGCGGCTACGACCAGACGGGCACCGCTTCCTATTACGGCTCGCGCCACCACGGCAAACGCACCGCCAGCGGCGAACCCTTCAACCAAAACGGCCTTACCGCCGCCCACCGCAGCCTGCCTTTCGGCACCCGCGTACGGGTCACCAACATGGCCAACCAGCGCAGTGTGGTAGTACGCATCAACGACCGTGGCCCGCACACCCGTGGTCGCCTGATCGACCTGTCACGCGCCGCCGCCGAAAAAATCGGCATGCTCCGTAGCGGAACGGCCCGCGTGCGAGTACAAGGGCTTAGCGACTGACACGACAGGAGTCCGACCATTTTCGACCTGGCCACCCTCCCTACCTTTAGCCTGCTGCAACTGGGCATCGCCCTGCTGTTGCTGATCGGCGGCGCCGAGCTACTGGTGCGCGTCGCGTTGCGCCTGGCGCAGCGCCTGCACGTGCGCCCGCTGATCATCGGCCTGAGCCTGGTGGCCTTCGGCAGTACCGCGCCACAACTGACCGTAAGCCTGCAGGCGGCCTACCAGGGCGCGCCAGATGTGGCGGTAGGCAGCGTGATCGGCAGCAACATCTTCAACGTCCTGGTGATTCTCGGCC
Organism: Pseudomonas sp. NY11955; assembly: GCF_048068035.1. Taxonomy (NCBI): domain Bacteria; kingdom Pseudomonadati; phylum Pseudomonadota; class Gammaproteobacteria; order Pseudomonadales; family Pseudomonadaceae; genus Pseudomonas; species Pseudomonas sp. NY11955. The sequence goes on along the minus strand of NZ_JBLUPS010000002.1, from coordinate 69,258 downwards.
TGGCGGCACTGATCATCCCGCTACGCGTATCACGCCAACTGGTGCGCCTGGACATTCCGTTGATGATCATCGCCAGCGGGCTGGTGTACGCACTGTCCGCCAATGGCCACCTGGGCCGAGCCGAAGGAGCGCTGCTACTGCTGGGGCTGGCCGGCTACCTGGCAATGCTCTGGCACCAGTCCCGCCACTATGCACGCACCTACCCCGCCCCGGACAGCGCCAGGGCCAGCGCCGGGCGCTTCTGGTCAGGCACGCTGCTGCAAGTGCTGGTCGGCCTCGGCCTGCTTAGCCTGGCAGGCCACTTGCTGCTGGAAGCCGCCGTCGAAGTGGCCACAGACCTGGGCCTGTCCGAGCGCATCATCGGCCTGACGGTGGTCGCCATCTGCACCTCCCTGCCGGAACTGGCCGCCGCGCTGATCGCCGCCTTGCGTGGCGAACGGGAGATCGCCGTGGGCACAGTGATCGGCAGCAACCTGTTCAACCTGCTGGCCGTTCTGGGGCTGACCGCACTAGTCACCCCACAGCCACTGTCGATCTCGCCCAATGCGCTGTCTTTCGACCTGCCGGTAATGCTCGGCGTTGCCGTGCTGAGCCTGCCAGTGTTCTATTCCGGCTACCGCATCACCCGCGCCGAAGGCCTGGTGTTCCTTTGCCTGTACGTAGCCTACGGCCTGCACGTGGCGGCCTTCACCATGGGTATGCCGCTGGCCGGCCGCCTGGAAAAATTGATGCTGTTCTATGCACTGCCGGTGCTCGCGATGGTGTTGCTGTACACCACCGTGCGTGCCTGGCGCCGCCAACACTAAGGAAAACAACATGGCTGATAGCAAGACGACCGGCGAGCAGATTCGCCGCCAGGTAATGGGTGACGCTTTCGTCGACCGCGCGCTGGGCAATGCCACCGACTTCACCCAGCCGCTGCAGGACTTCGTCAATGAACATGCCTGGGGCAGCGTGTGGGCCCGCGACGGGCTACCGTTGAAAACCCGCAGCCTGATCACCCTGGCCACGCTGACCGCGCTGAAGTGCCCGCAGGAGCTCAAGGGGCATGTGCGCGGGGCGCTGAACAATGGCTGCACAGTCGAGGAAATCCGCGAGGCGTTGCTGCATTGCGCAGTGTATGCGGGCGTGCCGGCGGCGATCGATGCCTTCAGGGCGGCACAGGAAGTGATCGACAGCTACCAAGGCTGATACAGCCCTTTTCAAGCCCGGCCTCTGCGCGGGCACGCCCGCTCCCACTGAGCCCCCACAGGCCTTGAAACCTGTGCTGTACCTGTGGGAGCGGGCGCGCCCGCGAAGAGGCTGGTACGGCCTTACCTATTTGGCTTGGCGAGCCTTCTTCATCTTGAAGGCCACCCACAGCACGGCAATCCACGCTGGGATCAGCATCACCGAGATGCGAATCGGCGGGGTCAGGTACATCACCACCAGAATCAGCACGATGAACGCCAGGCACAGATAGTTGGTCAGCGGGTGCCCCAGGCTTTTGTAGAAGGGGGTGATGCCGGCAGCCAGTTTGGCCTTGCGGAACTTCAGGTGGGTAATGCTGATGCTCGCCCAGTTGATCACCAGCGCCGACACCGCCAGCGCCATCAGCAAACCAAAGGCCTCACCCGGCATGAGGTAGTTGATCACCACGCACAGGCCGGTCGCGAACGCCGACACACCCAATGCGGTCAGTGGCACGCCACTGCGGCTCACCTTCAGCAGCTGGCGTGGGGCATCGCCCTGGCTGGCCAGGCCGAACAGCATACGGCTGTTGGCGTACACACAGCTGTTGTAAACCGACAGCGCAGCCGTCAGCACCACGATATTGAGAATGGTCGCCACCAAGTCGCTGTCCAGTTCGTGGAAGATCATCACGAACGGGCTACCGCCCTGCACCACTTTCTGCCACGGGTACAGCGACAACAGTACCGCCAGGGCACCGATGTAGAAGATCAGGATGCGGTACACCACCTGGTTGGTGGCCTTGGGGATGCTCTGGCGCGGGTTGTCGGCCTCGGCGGCGGTGATACCCACCAGCTCCAGGCCACCGAACGAGAACATGATCACCGCCAGCGCCATCACCAGGCCGGTGACCCCGTTAGGGAAGAAACCACCGTACTGCCAAAGGTTGGCCACACTGGCATCCGGGCCACCATGGCCGCTGCTCAAAAGCCAGGCGCCAAAGCCGATCATGCTGACGATGGCCACCACCTTGACCAGGGCGAACCAGAACTCCATCTCGCCGTAGACCTTCACCTGGGTCAGGTTGATCAGGTTGATCACCACGAAGAAAATCGCCGCCGTGGCCCAGGTGGGGAAGTCCGGCCACCAGTACTGCACGTAAATGCCGACCGCCGTCAGCTCGGCCATGCCGACCAGGACGTACACCACCCAGTAGTTCCAACCCGAGACAAAGCCTGCGAACTCGCTCCAGTACTGGTGGGCAAAGTGGCTGAAGCTGCCTGCGACCGGCTCTTCCACCACCATTTCGCCCAGCTGGCGCATGATCAGAAAGGCCATCAGGCCGGCGATGGCGTAGCCCAGCAGCACGGAGGGGCCGGCCAGCTGGATGGTCTGGGCGATACCCAGGAACAAGCCGGTACCGATGGCCCCGCCCAGCGCGATCAGCTGGATATGGCGATTCTTCAACCCGCGCTGTAACCGCTCGGGCGTGCTCTGGTCTTGCATGAAGTGTCCTTTAGCTCAGTGAGGCAGTGTTGTTGCTGTTATTTGCAGTCAAGGATCTAGATCCATCCGCCCCACTGCAAGATGAAAATACCAATGTTGGTGGTGATCGCCGCCATTAGCGTGGTAATGACGATGATCGACGCGGCCAGCTCATGGTTGCCGTTGGCCGCCCGCGCCATCACATAACTGGCCGCCGCGGTCGGGCTGCCGATGTACAGAAACAGGATGCCCAACTCCGCACCACGAAAACCACACAGCCAGGCACCAAGGGTACCCAGCAGCGGCAGGCAGACCATTTTTACCAGGCTGGCATCGATGGCCAGCCGGCCACAGTCACGCAACGCCGCCAGCGACAACGTGCCACCGATGCAGATCAACGCCAGCGGCAGGGTCATCTGCGCCAGGTAGTCGCCCGACGTCAGCAGCCAGTTGGGCAGCGGCACCTGGCCGTAAGCCATCGGCGTGGCCACCAGCACGCTGATGATCAACGGGTTGCTGAAAATGCTCTTGCAGATGCTCCACGGGTCGGACTTCAGATCCGGGCTGTACACCGCCAGCACCACCGCCGACAGCGAGTTGTACATGAGGATGACCAGCCCGGCGAGCACCGCCCCCAGGGAAATACCATAGTCACCGTACAGGCTGGCAGCCAGGGCCAGGCCGATCACGCCGTTGTTGCCGCGGAATGCGCCCTGGGTATAGATGCCCCGGTCGGCCAACGGGCTGCGCCAGATGGCCAGGCCCCAGGCAATGGCGAAGCCGACCAGGGTGGCAGCGATGAAGTACAGCATGACACCGGGTTTGACCGCTGCGGACAGATCGGCATGGTAGATGCCAAGGAACAGCAGCGCCGGCATGCACACATTGAACACCAGCTGCGAGGCGACGCGGTTGAAGTTGTCGTCGATCAGGTGGATGCGTTTGAGCAGCACGCCCATGAACAGCATGGCGAAAACCGGGGCCGTGATGTTCAGCGTCTGGATAAGAAGGGCGAGCATGCGCAAGCGATCCTGGAGGGGGTTGCCGTTAGGCGGCTAATGATACGCCAACGGCCGGAATTTGCGGGGATCGCGGGATGTTATAGATAAATTTCTGTCCGTACCGGCCTCTTCGCGGGCAAGCCCGCTCCTACAACAACCGCGTCAGCCTGTAGGAGCGGGCTTGCCCGCGAAGAGGCCGGCACTGCCAGTAAAGACTCAGCGCCGAACCGGCCGCTTCTGCAGCTTGCGTTGCAAGGTCCGCCGGTGCATGCCCAGCGCCCGCGCGGTGGCCGAGATGTTGCCCTCGTGCTCGTTCAGTACGCGCTGAATGTGCTCCCACTGCAGGCGGTCGACCGACATCGGGTTTTCTGGCACCAGGGTATCCAGGTCGGTGTGCTCCGACAGCAGCGCTGCCAGCACATCATCGGCATCAGCCGGCTTGCACAGGTAGTTGCAGGCACCACGTTTCACCGCCTCCACCGCAGTGGCAATGCTCGAGTAACCGGTCAGGATCACCACGCGCATTTCCGGGTCCAGCTCCAGCAGCTTGGGCAGCAGCACCAGGCCGGAGTCGCCGTCCATCTTCAGGTCCAGCGTGGCGTAGTCCGGCAGGTCCTGCTGGGCCAGGATCAAGCCTTCCTCGGCAGAGCTGGCGGTGCTCACGCGGAAACCGCGACGGCTCATGGCCCGCGCCATGACCCGGGTGAAGGTGGCATCGTCATCCACCAGCAGCAGGTGCGGCAGCTCTTCGCTTTCGACCTGGTTTTCTTCGCTCATCATTCATCTCCTCGCTTGCCATAGGGCAGGCGCAGTTCGGTCAGGGTGCCACCCTGTTCATGACTATAGAGTTTTACCGAACCGCCCGCACGGGTCACGCTGGCCTTGCTCAAGAACAGGCCCAGGCCGAAGCCTTTGCCCTTGGTGGTAATGAAAGGTTTGCCGATGGCTTCGGCAATGGCCGGCGGCACGCCGGGGCCATGGTCGCGGATGCTGATGACGATGTCCTGGGCGTCCCAGTCAAGGCGCACTTCCAGGTCATCGGGGCAGGCATCGGCGGCATTGTTCAACAGGTTGAGCAGCGCTTGGGTCAAGTCCGGTGGCGGCGTCAGCCGCGGCACCTTGCCATCGCGCAGGCGCTGGAAGCGGTAGCTGGCTTCCGGACGCATCAAGTGCCAGCGGTTCAGCGCTTCGTCCAGCCAGGCGGTTACATCCTGCTCCACGATCGCCAGGCGTCGGTTGGCTTCGGCAGCGCGCACCAGCTGTTGCAAGGTTTCCTTGCACAGCTTTACCTGGTCCTGGAGGATTTGCAGGTCCTCCTGCAACAGCGGGTCGGTGTGGTCCTGGCGCATTTCGTTGATCAGCACGCTCATGGTCGCCAGCGGCGTCCCCAGCTCATGGGCGGCACCCGCGGCCTGGGTGGCCACGGCCAGCAGCTGCTCGTCGCGCAGGCTTTCTTCACGCCGTTCGGAACGCAATTGCTCCTGGCGGCGCAGCTCTTCGGCCATGCGCGCGGCAAAGAAGGTGATCACTGCCGCAGCCAGGGCAATACTCAGCCACATGCCGTAGACCTGCATCTTGTCCCGCGCCATGGGCAGGCCTTCCAGCGGGTAGAACTGCACCAGCAGCAGGCTGTAGGCCGTCAGGGCAATGCCCGAGAGGATCAGCGAATACAGCCACGGCAAGGTCACCGCGGCAATCGCCAGCGGCACCAGGTAATAGGAAACGAACGGGTTGGTCGAGCCGCCGGAGTAATACAGCAAGGCACTGTGGATCAGCAGGTCACATGCCAACTGCAGGGCATACTCCATTTCGGTCACTGGCAGCGACAGGCGCAGGCGCAGGGCCGTGAAGGCACACAGCAGCGAAGACAAGGCCAAGGTGCCGGCCAGCGACAGCCAGGGCAACGGCAGCAGTTCGGTCCAGTAGGCAACGCCCACCGAGCCGGCCTGGGCAGCCAGGACCAGGACCCGAATGACGGTCAGGCGCCAGAGGTTCTGGCGGGTAGCGGACAACGGTTGTACGGCAGCGAGCATGAGCTCTCCTGATGAGTGCTCCAGAAAATCGGCTGGAGTATACCGAAGCCGGGCGCCTCGCTGCAGCGATGCGGCAAAGCGCCACACTTTGTCACAGGTTGATGATGGCACTTTTGAACCCACTACACTGTTGCCGGTCTGATGGGCCATGCGTGGAATGGACGACCAGACCCCACGCCTTTCATTGTCAAGGAGTACCCCATGCAAATCCCACGTCGCGGCGCCGCCCTCATCCTCTCTTGCGGCCTGCTCGCCAGCCTGCCGGCGCTGGCTGCCGATGAACCACGTTTCAACCAGGTATCGCTGCGTGCTGAAGTCAGCAAGGAAGTGGCGCGCGACCTGATGGTCGTGACCCTGTACAGCGAAGCGCAGAACAGTGACCCGGGCAAGCTCGCCAAGCAGATCACCGAAACCATGAACAAGGCCGTGCAGCAGTCGCGCCAGGTCAAGGACGTGAAAATCAGCCAGGGCAGCCGCAACAGCTACCCGGTGTATGACAGCAAGGGCCAGAAGATCACCGGCTGGCGCGAACGCGCCGAACTGCGCCTGGAGAGCGCCAACTTCCCGGCCTTGTCCCAGCTGACCGCCGACTTGCTGCAAGAGCTGAAAATGGGCGGCATGGACTTCTCCATCGCCCCCGCCACGCGCAAAGCCAGCGAGGATGCACTGCTCAAGGATGCGGTCGATGCCTTCAAGGCCCGCGCACAACTGGCCACCGAGGCGCTGGGCGGCAAGGGCTACAAAGTGGTCAGCCTGAACCTCAACAGCAGTGGCTACCCACGCCCGTACCTGCGTAGCGCACCGATGGCAATGAAGGCCATGGGGGCTGATGAGGCGGCACCGGCGCCGGACATCGAGGCAGGCACCAGTGAAGTGAGCATGAATGCCGATGGCCTGATCGAAGTACAGATGCCTTAACGGGTTCACCAAGCACCTGTGGGAGCGGGCCGGCCCGCTGCCACAGGCATTGCTTCAAATGCAGATTTGACGCCCCTTCCTACGCACCAACAAGGTGCTTCCTACATACACTCCCGCCTCGAAACATCTTGCAAAATGCCATCATTTTGCCTGCGCAAACGTTTAACTTCGCCGAAAGTTATACCGATGCGACATCCATGTACGGTCGTACCACTTTTCCGGCGCCAACTATCCTTCTTCCTGTTGCATTGGGAACACCCCCTGCATAAGTATCCGCAGGTCGGCTCACGAGGCCACCTCATCCAAAAAATGACAACAATGAGGCCACCATGCTTAAACACGCAGTCATTCCGTTCCTGCTTGGCGCAGGCTTGCTCACCGGCGCACCGTCGGCCCTTGCCGTGTCCAACCTGGTGTTCTGCTCCGAAGGCAGCCCGGCCGGTTTCGACCCAGGGCAGTACACCACCGGGACCGACTTCGACGCCTCGGCCGAGACCGTGTTCAACCGCCTGACCCAGTTCGAACGTGGCGGCACCGCGGTCACCCCGGGGCTGGCGACCCAATGGGACGTGTCCGACGATGGCAAGACCTACACCTTCCACCTGCGCGAAGGGGTCAAGTTCCATACCACCGACTACTTCAAGCCCAGCCGCCCGTTCAACGCCGACGACGTGCTGTTCACCTTCAACCGCATGCTCGACAAGGAGCAACCGTTCCGCAAGGCCTACCCCACCGAGTTCCCGTACTTCACCGACATGGGTATGGACAAGAATATCGCCAAGGTGGAGAAGCTCGACGAGCACACGGTGAAGTTCACCCTCAACGAAGTGGATGCCGCGTTCATCCAGAACCTGGCCATGAGCTTTGCCTCGATCCAGTCCGCCGAGTACGCCGACCAGTTGCTCAAGAATGGCAAGGCCGCCGACATCAACCAGAAACCGATCGGCACCGGCCCGTTCGTATTCAGCAAGTACCAGAAGGACGCGCAGATCCGCTTCAAGGGCAACAAGGACTACTGGCAGCCCGATGACGTGAAGATCGACAACCTGATCTTTGCCATCACCACCGATGCCTCGGTGCGCATGCAGAAGCTGAAAAAGAACGAGTGCCAGGTCACGCTGTTCCCCCGCCCGGCCGATATCGAGCCGCTAAAACAAGACCCAAAGCTGAAAATGCCTGACCAGGCCGGTTTCAACCTGGGCTACATCGCCTACAACGTGATGGACAAGATCAAGGGCAGTAGCGACGCCAACCCCATGGCCCAGCTGAAAGTACGCCAGGCGCTGGATATGGCCGTGGACAAGAAGAAGATCATCGAGTCCGTCTACCAGGGCGCTGGCCAGTTGGCAGTCAACGCCATGCCACCTACCCAATGGTCCTATGACACCACTATCAAGGACGCGCCCTTCGACCCCGAGAAAGCCAAGCAACTGCTCAAGGAAGCCGGCATCAAGGAAGGCACTGAGATCACCCTGTGGGCCATGCCGGTACAACGCCCGTACAACCCCAATGCCAAGCTGATGGCCGAAATGCTCCAGGCCGACTGGGCCAAGATCGGCATCAAGGCCAAGATCGTCAGCTACGAATGGGGCGAGTACATCAAACGCTCCAAAGGCGGCGAACAGGGCGCCATGCTGATTGGCTGGAGCGGTGACAACGGTGACCCGGACAACTGGCTGGGTACGCTCTACGGTTGCGATGCCGTGGATGGCAACAACTTCTCCAAGTGGTGCTACAAGCCCTACGACGACCTGATCAGGCAGGCCAAGGCCACTTCCGACCAGGCCAAGCGCACCGAGCTGTACCAAAAAGCACAACACATCCTCAAGGAGCAGGTACCGATCACTCCGATCGCCCACTCCACCGTGTACCAGCCCATGAGCGCCAAGGTAAAGGACTACAAGATCAGCCCATTCGGCCTGAACTCCTTCTACGGCGTCAGCGTGGACAAATAGGCTGATCGTGGCACCCGCTGAGCGGCGGGTGCCCCTTACCACCCTTTCATGTCGTCCTGCGGCTATCCGCCGCGGGGTCGGCGAACTGTTGCCGTCATTCGTACCCCGAGGCGGCGCAAACAGACGAAAAAGGACTTGCCATGCGTCACGCCAACCGCCTTTCTACCCTGCTGGCCCTGGGCCTGATCAGCCAATCTCCGGCCCTGCTGGCCAACAACCTGGTGTTCTGCTCCGAAGGCAGCCCAGCCGGCTTCGACACCGCCCAGTACACCAGCGCCACCGATAACGACGCCGCCGAGCCGATCTACAACCGGCTGGTCGAGTTCGAGCGCGGCGGTACTGCCGTACACCCTGCCCTGGCGACCCGCTGGGAAGTGTCCGACGATGGCCTGCGCTACACCTTCCACCTGCGTGAAGGGGTGAAGTTCCACAGCAACAAGGCCTTCAGCCCGAGCCGCGACCTCAACGCCGACGACGTGCTGTTCACCTTCAACCGCATGCTCGACAAGGGGCATCGGTTCCGCCAGGCCTACCCTACCGAGTTCCCCTATTTCATCAGCATGGGCCTGGACAAGAACATCGCCCGTGTCGAGAAGGTCGGCCCGCTGACCGTGGTATTCACCCTGAACACGGTCGATGCCGCATTCATCCAGAACCTGGCCATGAGCTTCGCCTCCATCCTCTCCGCTGAATACGCCGACCAGCTATTGGCCAGCGGACGCCCCAGCGACATCAACCAGCAGCCGATCGGTACCGGGCCGTTCGTGTTCCAGCGATACCAGAAGGATTCGCAGATCCGCTACAAGGGCAACCCGCACTACTGGGCACCGAACGAGGTGAAGATCGACAACCTGGTGTTCTCGATCAACATCGACCCCTCGGTGCGCATCCAGAAGCTGCGCCGCAACGAGTGCCAGGTCACCCTGCACCCACGCCCGGCCGACTTGCCGGCGCTCAAGGCCGACAGCAAGCTGCAAGTACTGCAGCAACCGGGCTTCAACCTCGGCTACATCGCCTACAACACCCAGCACCCACCGTTCGACCGCTTGGAAGTACGCCAGGCCATGGACATGGCGGTGAACAAGAAAGCCATCATCCAGGCGGTGTACCAGGATTCCGGCCAGCTGGCGGTCAACGCCATGCCACCGACCCAGTGGTCCTATGACGAAAGCCTCAAGGACGCACCCTACGACCCGGAGAAGGCCAGGCAACTGCTGCAGCAGGCCGGCGTCAAGCCCGGCACCGCAATCACCTTGTGGGCGATGCCGGTGCAACGTCCGTACAACCCCAACGCCAAGCTGATGGCCGAAATGCTCCAGGCCGACTGGAACAAGCTCGGTTTCAAGGTGCGCATCGTCAGCTACGAATGGGGTGAATACCTCAAGCGCATGAAAAGCGGCGAGCACGATATCGCCCTGATCGGCTGGACCGGTGACAACGGCGACCCGGACAACTGGCTGGGCACCCTCTACAGCTGCGATGCCATCGGCAGCAACAACTACTCGCTGTGGTGCGACCCGCAGTACGACAGCCTGGTCAAGCAAGCCAAGCAGGTGACCGACCGTGCGCAGCGCACCGCCCTGTACCAGCAGGCACAGCAGCGGCTCAAGCAGCAGGTACCGATTACTCCGGTGGCGCATTCCACGGTGAACCAGCCGCTCAGCGTCAAGGTTTCCCAGTTCAAGGTCAGCCCATTTGGGCGCAATGATTTTTCCGGCGTGAGTGTTGATTGAGCACTGACCGCTAACGGCCCCTTCGCGGGCATGTCGGGTCGCCGCACCGCCGCTCCCACAGGATCACTACAGGTTCAGCACTTGCGAGCTGCCTGTGGGAGCGGGCGAGCCCGCGAAAGCGCCAGAACAGGCAACACATCTCCCCGATTCAGCCCGGCGACCCCGTGGCGACCCTGGCAACACCGCAACCCCATCCGGCCCACAAGGCTGGCAATAACTAGAAAACAAAGGGAGCTTCAACCTTGAGAGTATCCACCCTGACCGCACTGGCCCTATCCATCAGTGCCTTGTCCACCGTGGCCCTGGCTGACCCACAAAGCCAGGCCTACATCCCGCTCACCCTCAAAGACAGCAGCGAGCAAGCGCAGGCCAGCGGTTTCATCGATGGCCAGAGCCTGTCCGGCAGTACCCGCAACTGGTACGCCCGCGAGCGCGCCGCACGCGCCCCGTTGTGGAAGTACTACAGCAGCGACGGTACCCGCCACCCCACCCACACCCGGGAAAACTGGGTGCAGGGCACCATCCTCAACTACAGTTCCGGCTTTACCCAAGGCACCGTCGGCATTGCCGTCGAAGCCGCTGGCTACAACGCCATCGCTCTGCAGCAAAGCCGCGAGGCCGTCGCCGGCCCCAACAACCGCACCCTCACCCACAGCGATGGCGACCCCATTGGCCAGTGGAGCAAGTTGGGCCTGGGCAACATCAAGGCGCGCGTGTCCAACACCACCCTTACCCTCGGCCGCCAGACGGTGGACACGCCGATGATCGCCTACATCGGCAACCGCGCCCTGCCGTCGAGCTTCCAGGGCGCGTTCCTGCACAGCGCCGAATTCGACAACCTCAGCTTCGACCTGGGTACCTTCGACCGGGTCTCGCCACGCACCGAACAAAGCCTCAGCAAGTTCCGCAGCGAATACAGCGCCACCGGCGTGGAAACCGACCGCGCCAGCACCGCCGGCATCAACTACCAGCCGTTCAAGAGCCTGAGCACCAGCCTGTACGCCACCAAGGTCGACGACTTCTGGAACCAGTACTACGTCGGCGCCAACCACGTGCTCGGCGACAGCGCGGTGCTCAGCCTGAGCACCGGGCTGAACTACTACAAGACCGTCGATGCCGGCAGCCAGAAAATGGGCAAGATCGACAACGACACCTACAGCCTGTCGCTCGGTCTGACCCACCAGGCCCACACCCTCAGTGCCGCGTGGCAGCAGGTCAACGGCAACGAGTACTTCGACTACCTGCACGAAACCAATGGCATTTACCTGGCCAACTCGCTGTTGTCGGACTTCAACGGGCCCAACGAAAAATCGCTGCAGATTTCCTACGTGCTGAACATGGCGCCCTATGGCGTGCCAGGCCTGAAGTTCAACCTGTACAACGCCCGCGGCTGGGGTATCGATGGCACCCACTATCGCGGTACGGCCTACGACGTGAACGGTATGAATGGCGAAACCCACTATGAGTGGGGTATCGGTACCAGCTACGCGGTGCAGAGCGGCCCGCTGAAAGACACCAGCATCCGCGCCACCTATACCGCGCACCGCGCCAGCAAGGCCCAGGCCGATGGCAGCCTGGATGAATTCCGGGTGGTGACCACCATTCCGTTCAACATTCTCTGACCGTCGACGCCACGGCCCACTTCACAGCGGGCCGTGGCGGCTACGCTGGAACCAATGCAAGCAGGGAGTCATCAACCCATGCAGAGAGCTTTCATGAAATCGCTACCGCTACACCTGGCCCTGGCCGCACTGGTGCTGGGCAGCGCCACGCAACTGGCGGCCAAACCGCTGGTGGTATGCACCGAAGCCAGCCCGGAAGGGTTCGACGTTGTTCAATACACCACGGCGGTGACCTTCGATGCATCGTCCGAAACCCTGTTCAACCGCCTGGTCGACTTCAAACCCGGTACCACCGACATCCAGCCAGCCCTGGCCGAGCGCTGGGACGTCTCGCCAGATGGCCTGACCTACACCTTCCACCTGCGCCAAGGGGTGAAGTTCCACACCACCGACTACTTCAAGCCAACCCGTGAATTCAACGCCGACGACGTACTGTGGAGCCTCAACCGCCAGCTTGACCCCAACCATCCGTGGCACGACAAGACCAGTGTCGGCTACCCGTATTTCGAGAGCATGGCCTTCAAAGACCTGCTCAAATCGGTAAGCAAGGCCGACGACCACACCGTGGTGATCACCCTCACCCGCCCGGAAGCGCCCTTCCTGCACGACATGGCCATGGGCTTCACCTCGATCTACTCCGCCGAGTACGGCGACCAGTTGCTCAGGGCCGGGAAAACCGCCGAGCTGAACAGCAAGCCGATCGGCACAGGGCCGTTCATCTTCCAGCGTTACAACAAAGACGCACAGGTACGCTTCAAACCGAACCCGGATTACTTTCGCGGCAAACCACCGGCCGACGCCCTGATATTCGCCATTTCCACCGACAACAACGTGCGGCTACAGAAGCTGCGCGCCAACGAATGCCAGGTCGCGCTGTACCCCAAACCCGAAGATGTGCCGTCGATCAAGGCCGACCCCAAGCTCAAGGTCGCCGAGACCGAGGCCTTGGTCACCGGTTACATCGCCATGAATACCCAGCACAAGTACCTCAGCGATGTACGCGTGCGCAAAGCCATCAATATGGCGTTCGACCGCCAGACCCACATCGACCAGCTGTTCGGCAAAGGCAACGCGCTGGTAGGCGTGAACCCCTACCCGCCTTCCATGCCTGGCTACAACACCGCCAACCAGAACGCGCCCCACGACCCAGCCAAGGCTCGCGCACTGCTCAAGGAGGCCGGTGTGCCGGAAGGCACGGTCATCACCCTGTTCACCCGCAACGGTGGCGGTCAAACCAACCCCAACCCGCGTTTGTCCGCCGAGATGCTGCAAGCCGACCTGAAACAGGTCGGCCTGACGCTGGACATCCGCGTAATGGAATGGGCCGAAATGCTGCGCCGCGCGAAAAACGGCGAAGCCGACCTGGTATCCACGGGCTGGGCTAGCGACAACGGCGACCCGGACAACTTCCTCACCCCGCTGCTCAGTTGCGACGCCGCCAAAACCGGCGAGAACTACGCCCGCTGGTGCAACTCGAAATTCCAGGAACTGATTACCCGCGCCCGCGAGGTCATCGACAACGACGAACGTGCAAGGCTCTATAGCGAGGCATTGAAGGTGTACGATGACGACCAACCCTGGATCAGCATGGCCCACCCGAAGCTGTTCACCGCCATGCGTGACAACGTGGAGGGCTACGTGATCAGCCCTCTGACCAACAACAACTTCGCCACCACCAAGGTGAAGTAGAACAACAACGATCGCCGGCACCCCACACGGGCACCGGCGGCACCGCCGTTCCGGGCTGATCGCCCCACGGCCTGATGAGGTAACCCTGACAATGTTGAGTTTTATTGCCCGGCGCCTTGGCCTGCTGATACCGACCTTTTTCGGCATCACCTTGCTGACCTTCGCGCTCATACGCCTGATCCCCGGCGACCCGGTGGAAGTGATGATGGGCGAGCGCAGGGTCGACCCCGAAATGCATGCCCAGGCCATGGAGCGCCTGGGCCTGAACAAGCCACTGCCGGTCCAGTACCTGGACTACGTCGGCAAGCTGGCCCAAGGTGACCTGGGTGAATCGCTGCGCACCCGCGAAAGCGTGTGGAGCGAGTTTCTCACCCTGTTCCCGGCCACCCTCGAACTGGCCTTCGCCGCCCTGCTGTTCGCCGGCATCGTCGGCCTGCTGGCCGGGGTGATCGCGGCACTCAAGCGCGGTTCGCTGTTCGACCACGGGGTCATGGGCATATCCCTGGCCGGCTACTCGATGCCGATCTTCTGGTGGGGCCTGATCCTGATCATGTTCTTCTCGGTGAGCCTGGGCTGGACCCCGGTGTCCGGGCGCATCGACCTGCTCTACGACATCGAGCCGAAGACCGGTTTCATGCTGATCGACACCCTGCTCAGCGACGAAGAAGGCGCGTTCAAGGACGCGGTGATGCACCTGATCCTGCCGGCCATCGTGCTGGGCACCATCCCGCTGGCGGTAATCGCCCGCATGACCCGCTCGTCGATGCTCGAAGTGCTGCGCGAAGACTACATCCGCACCGCCCGGGCCAAAGGCCTGTCGCCGGCCCGCGTGGTGTTCGTGCACGGCCTGCGCAACGCCCTGATCCCGGTACTGACCGTGTTCGGCCTGCAAGTCGGCACGCTGCTGGCCGGTGCTGTGCTGACCGAAACCATCTTTTCCTGGCCGGGCATCGGCAAGTGGCTGATCGAAGCCATCGGTGCCCGTGACTACCCCGTGGTCCAGAATGGCATCCTGTTGATCGCCTGCCTGGTGATTCTGGTCAACTTCGTCGTGGACATCCTCTACGGCCTGGCCAACCCACGCATCCGTCATCAGCGCTGAGACCCTTGCCATGACTAGCCCGATTGCAAAATCCGTGTCGCCGGCCAGCCCGGTGGACCAGAGCCTGCTCTACCCCTCGCCGTACAAAGAATTCTGGCAAGCCTTCGCGCGCAACAAAGGCGCGGTGATGGGCCTGGCCTTCATGTGCCTGGTGGTGTTCTGCGCGCTGTTCGCGCCCTGGGTCGCCCCGCACGACCCGAGCGAGCAGTACCGCGACTTCCTGCTGACCCCGCCGGTGTGGCTGGAAGGCGGCACCTGGCAGTTCATCCTCGGCACCGACGAACTTGGCCGCGACCTGCTTTCGCGGCTGATTCAGGGCGCACGGTTGTCGCTGCTGATCGGCCTGTCGTCGGTCGTGATGTCGCTGATCCCAGGCATTCTCCTCGGCCTGCTGGCCGGTTTCTTCCCGCAACTGCTTGGCCCGTCGATCATGCGCCTGATGGACGTGATGCTGGCGTTGCCATCGCTGCTGCTGGCCGTGGCCATCGTCGCCATCCTCGGCCCTGGCCTGATCAATACGGTGATCGCCATCGCCATCGTGTCCCTGCCCTCCTACGTGCGCCTGACCCGCGCCGCCGTGATGGGCGAGTTGAACCGCGACTACGTCACCGCCGCACGCCTGGCCGGTGCCGGGCTGCCACGGCTGATGTTCGTCACCGTGCTGCCCAACTGCATGGCGCCGCTGATCGTGCAGGCTACCCTCAGTTTCTCCTCCGCCATCCTCGACGCCGCCGCACTGGGTTTCCTCGGCCTCGGCGTGCAGCCGCCTACCCCCGAGTGGGGCACCATGCTGGCTTCGGCCCGAGACTACATCGAGCGCGCCTGGTGGGTGGTGAGCCTGCCCGGTCTGACCATTCTGCTCAGTGTGCTGGCAATCAACCTGATGGGCGACGGCCTGCGCGATGCGCTGGACCCGAAACTCAAGAACGCCGCCTGAGGAGAACGCCATGTCACTGTTGCAAATCAACAACCTCAACGTGCGCTTCGGCGACGCCAATGCGGTACCGGTAGTCGACGGCCTGGACCTGGCGGTGGAAGCTGGCGAAATCCTGGCCATCGTCGGCGAGTCCGGCTCGGGCAAATCGGTCACCATGATGGCCTTGATGGGCCTGATCGACGCCCCCGGTCGCATCACCGCCGACACCCTGTCCTTCGCCGGCACCGACATGCTCAAGCTCAGCGGGCGCCAGCGACGCAAGGTGGTAGGCAAGGATATCGCCATGGTCTTCCAGGACCCGATGACCGCGCTCAACCCCAGCTACACCGTGGGCTTCCAGATCGAAGAAGTGCTGCGCCAGCACCTGGGCCTGAAGGGCAAGGCCGCGCGCCAGCGTGCCCTCGAACTGTTGAAAAAGGTCGAGATCCCGGCTGCGGAAAGCCGCCTGGATGCCTACCCGCACCAGCTGTCCGGCGGCATGAGCCAGCGTGTGGCGATTGCCATGGCGATTGCCGGCGAGCCCAAGCTGTTGATTGCCGACGAACCGACCACCGCGCTGGACGTGACCATTCAGGCGCAGATCATGGAGCTGCTGGTGAACCTGCAGAAGGAGCGCAATATGGCGCTCATCCTGATCACCCACGACCTCGCCGTGGTCGCCGAAACCGCCAGGCGGGTGTGCGTGATGTACGCCGGCCAGGCCGTGGAAGTGGGCCAGGTGCCTGAACTGTTCGACGTGCCTGCCCACCCTTACAGCGAAGCCTTGCTGGCGGCGATCCCCGAGCACAGCATCGGCGCCGAACGCCTGGCCACCCTGCCTGGCATCGTCCCTGGGCGCTACGACCGCCCCGTCGGTTGCTTGCTGTCGCCGCGCTGCCCGTACGTGCAGGACAATTGCCGGCGCCAGCGCCCGCCCCTCGACCCACAGGCCCACAGCCTGGTGCGTTGCTTCTACCCGCTGAACCAGGAGGTGGCGTGATGGCCGTCGTTCTATCCGCCCGGGAGCTTACCCGGCATTACGAAGTCTCCCGCGGGCTGTTCAAAGGCCACGCGCTGGTCCGTGCGCTCAATGGCGTGTCGTTCGAACTGGAAGCCGGCAAGACCCTGGCCGTGGTGGGCGAGTCCGGCTGTGGCAAGTCGACCCTGGCCCGCGCCCTGACCTTGATCGAAGAGCCATCGTCCGGCTCGCTGCAAATTGCCGGCACCGAGGTCAAGGGCGCCAGCAAGGCTGAGCGCAAGCAACTGCGCCGCGATGTGCAGATGGTGTTCCAGAGCCCCTACGCCTCGCTCAACCCACGGCAGAAGATTGGTGACCAGCTGGCCGAGCCACTGTTGATCAATACCTCGCTGAGCAAGGCCGAGCGCCGCGACAAAGTGCAGAAAATGATGGAACAGGTGGGCCTGCGCCCGGAGCACTACCAGCGTTACCCGCACATGTTCTCTGGCGGCCAGCGCCAGCGCATTGCCCTGGCCCGGGCGATGATGCTGCAACCCAAGGTGCTGGTGGCGGACGAGCCGACCTCGGCGCTGGACGTGTCGATCCAGGCGCAGGTGCTGAACCTGTTCATGGACCTGCAAAAAGAGTTCAACACCGCGTACGTGTTCATCTCTCATAACCTGGCGGTGGTGCGGCATGTGGCCGATCAGGTGCTGGTGATGTACCTGGGGCGGCCGGCTGAAATGGGGCCCAAGGAGGACATCTACGAAAAGCCGTTGCATCCCTATACCCAGGCGCTGCTGTCGGCGACACCGGCGATTCACCCGGACCCGCTGAAGCCGAAGATGCGCATTGTCGGGGAGCTGCCCAACCCGCTGAACCCGCCGGATGGGTGTGCGTTTCACAAGCGTTGCCCGTATGCGACGGAACGGTGTGCCAAGGAGGTGCCGGCTTTGCGGCTGGTGAGTACCCGGCAAGTGGCTTGCCACTATGCCGAGCAGTTTCTCTAACCTCTAGATGGCCGGGGGCGCTTTGCGCCCCATTCGCAGCACAAGGCTGCTCCTACAGGGGCGATCACAGGGGACATCGCGATCGCCCTTGTAGGAGCAGCCTTGTGCTGCGAATGGGCCGCGCAGCGGCCCCAGAATCTCAATGCATGAAGAACCAGATCAGAATGATCACCGGGATCGGCACCCCAATCATCCACAGCAGTATCGAGCGCATGGCCTTTCTCCTTGTTCGAGGTCTGGACTGGATCGGTGCAGCACCCATGCCAAATGTGTCAAAAAATGACATCGCCTCGAATCAAGGTCTTAGCAGCCAATCCCACCCACCCTATCGTGCAAAATGCGGATTCGCCCCATTTCGACAAGGGCGTTCTGCATTACCGCCTGCCAATACGAGCCCCGTGCTCAGGCAGGCTTGAGTTTGGCGAGCCTATCAAGCAGACCGTCCAACACCCCCGACAGCGCAATCGATTCAAGATGGCCTGTGCAGAAGCGATCCAACCTGACGTGATAAATCAGCAGCCTTCGTACTTCGCTCAGCGACGCATTGTTGATATGCCTGAGCGATACCGTCTTGCCCAGTGTGTCTTTATAAGCGCTCTGCCAATCGAAGGCTGCGACAAAACCCGTACCGTTCATGGCATAAAGCAGACGCTCGAGGCTCCTCGTCCACTGCAAAGACTGGGCACCTATCTCTTCCAGTGCCTTGGTATCGGGCTTGCACTCAAGAATGATGTCTACCATTGCAGAAGTAACCGCCGGTCTCAGGGGCATGGCCATTCACCTACAAATGAAGAAAGCGTGCTGCGGTAAGATTGGGTAAATCTTCACTCGACTCATAGACTTTATACACATGCCCTGGTAGCGGCCATTGCGTGCCCATGTCCACAAGGTCATACGTACTCATGATCAGATGCTGCATGCCATAATCGAACAATACTTCTTCTTCCTCTGGAAAGTCAGAAATCTCTGCAATTTCTTTTCCAACATGGCTACTCATGTAGAAACGAATTGCCATCGTTGAACCATAAATAGTCGAAACCTTTGACGTACTGGTATAGGCCAACTCATGGGTACTACCACCCACCCGGTACAGCGACTCAAAGCCCTCAAAAGGCCTAACACCTCGAAACAGACGCCCTCCCTCTTGCGACACAAAATTATTCAAATTCGCCAACCCTGTGGATATCGCTTCAAACATAGCCTGTAGCGCCAGATAATCAGGGTCCGTTACGTCGTCCCTGCGCAATGTTGAATTGATATGGCTTGAACTACGTGTGTACCTTTTAATAGCACCGAATTGCCTGTCGGTCAGGCCAAGCGCGTGGGCCTTGGGATAACGCTTTATTTCATGAGTTAGCCGCAAGCGCTTCTGCAGTTTCTTCAGATGTGCAGGGATATCGGGCGGAGCGATGTAGTCGCTCGTGAGCGATTCGAAAAGGGCCAGAGCCGCTGAGCCTTGGCTGGGTTCGACCAGGATATGGGCCTCTGGCAAAACCACGCGTGCAGCGCAACTGAGTGATGCAAAAAAAGCCTGCCTAAGCACATAGGTGAAGGCGACGTCTTGAGTATCGAACCCCAACAGCATTGCGTTGGCCACTGTAAAGTTGCCCACGCTACCGGCCCCCAACCGCGCAGTCTCATAAGCGGCCCAAACCAATCGACCGTCGAGCGCCTCTCGACCACACTCGAAAACCACAAGGCGCTTGAAAGGCTGGTTGATTAAAGGTGCAGATATCCAGCATGGCAGATGCGGATGCATATCGACGGCCCGCTGCGCATGCGCTTGTACAAGACTGACACCTCGATTCATCAGGTATTGAACGATTGGATACTGGTTTTCCGATGCGGCCTCATAATCCCCGGGCAACGTGACGACCAGCAGGTAATCAACAGAAAAATCAATATCGGAAAACTCGCTTTCTTCTAAACTCAGGTAGCGAGTATCAGCATGAACATGATCTACCGTTACTTGACCTAACCGGTTCATACCCAGTTCCCACCGTCGGACATTCAAGGATTGTAATTCGTCTGCTTACAGTCAGTAAGCCTATCGAAGCGCCACTACTTTTCAACTATCTGTTCTAACAGTTGACAAAGATGCTCAAACTCCCCACCCCATCTTTCAGCGGTCTTGAATGTTTTTTGAGGGTTCCGGTGACAGCCCGCGGGACAATGAAGCTGTTCGCGCTTGTCACGCCGCCCGATGCCCATGCACTATCCCTCCATGAGCCCAATAACCCACCACGACGGCCCGCAACAGACCCCGGTCACCGCCGACACCGTCATGCGCTATCACCTGTGCTGGAAGCTTCGCGACCTGGACGGGGTAATGGCGCTCTATCACCCCGACGTCCAGTACCACGACTTCTTCCAGAACCGCGTGCTCGGCTTCGGCGAGCTGCGCGACTACGTGCATGCCTGCCTGCCCCGCCAGGCCGGCGAAGACATCGTCCACAGCGACCGCATCCGCGTCGATGGCTGCACCGCGTTCATCCAGTACCAGGTCACGGTCCAGGGTGGCGACGGCCTGGTGGCTTTCCAATCCAGTGAGGCGATCACCGTGAAGGACGGGCTGATCTGGCGGGTCAACGAATACGCCACGCTGGTCCGCCAGAACGGCACAGGCCATGCCAGCAGCGGCCCGCGCCCGGCCACCAGCCGCCTTGGGCTGTCACCCCGGCAACTGTCGACCATGGCCCAGGACCTCGAACACTATTTCCAGCGCCAGTGCCCCTACCTGGACCCGGAGCTGGACCTGCAGCAAGTCGCCGATGCCAGTGGCTACAGCCGCAACCAGATCTCCTACCTGCTGAACCAGGTGCTGGGGCAAAGCTTCTACCGCTACGTCAACCAGGCCCGTCTGCAGCACCTGATGGCCAGCCTCGACGACGACCGCGTCGAGGCGACGATCGACGAGTTGGCCTTCAGCGCCGGCTTCAACTCGCTGTCGGCGTTCTACAAGTGCTTCCGTGAACACACCGGGCTCACGCCCAAGGCCTACCTGAAGCAAATTTCCCTGCGTGCACGCACGTAAGACAGCCGCCTAGCGACATCACTAGGATCGCCCACAGACCCTGACGGATGTGGAGCCGAACCCGATGCAACCCCTGCGCACCCTAAGCCTGTGGATGGACCAGCTCGACGAGCCGCTGTGCGCCCGCCCGGCCCTGCGCGAAGACCTGGCGGCGGATGTGTGCATCATCGGCGCCGGCTATACCGGTTTGTGGACCGCCTACTACCTCAAGCGCCAAGCGCCGCAGCTGAACATCGTGGTGATTGATGCCAACATCGCCGGTTTCGGCGCCTCGGGGCGCAACGGTGGCTGGTTGATGGGCAACCTGCTGGGCGAAGACCGCCTGCTCGCCACCCTGTCGCCGCAACAGCGCCGCGCCAGCATCGACCTGCTGCACGGCATCCCGGATGAAGTGCACAGCGTGCTGCAACGCGAAGGCATCGACTGCGACTACCGCAAAGGCGGCGTGCTGTATTGCGCAGCGCGCTACCCGGAACAGGAGCGCAGCCTGCGCGCCTACCTCGACGACCTGTATCGCCAAGGCATGACCGAGGACGACTACCGCTGGCTGCGCCCCGAGCAACTGGATGCCCAGCTGCGGGTCAGCAACGCCTACGGCGCCATCTACAGCCCGCACACCGCCACCATCCAGCCGGCCAAACTGGTGCGCGGTCTGGCCCGGGCAGTGGAAGCGCTGGGCGTACCCATTTACGAAAACACGCCGGCCATCGACTGGCAGACGGGTGAGGTGCGCACCCCACTGGCGCGGGTTCGCTGCCAGTGGATGGTGCCCGCCGTAGAAGGTTACGCCGCCAGCCTGCCGCCACTGGGCAAACACCAACTGCCGGTACAGAGCCTGCTGGTGGCCACCGAACCGCTACCGGAGAGCACCTGGGAGCAGATCGGCCTTAGCCAGGGCCAGGCCTTCAGCGAAAGCAGCCGCCAGGTCACCTACGGCCAGCGCACCGCCGACAACCGTCTGGTGTTCGGCGCCCGCGGTGGGTACCGCTTCGGTGGCCGCCTGCGGGAAAACTTCAACCTCGACGAACACGAAGTGGAGCTGCGCCGCTACCTGTTCAGTGAACTGTTCCCGCAACTCAAGCACGTGCGCATCACCCACTCCTGGGGCGGCAACCTGGGCATGGCGCGGCGCTTCCGCCCGCACATGCTGTGCGACCGCCAACGTGGAATCGCCTTGGCGGGTGGTTACGGCGGCGAAGGCGTGGGCGCCACCAACCTGGGCGGGCGCACCTTGGCGGCGCTGATCCTAGGCCAACACAACGAACTGACCGCACAGCCATGGGTCCTCGACAACCGCCCGGTTTCCAGCCTGGCCAGTTGGCCGCCCGAGCCCTGCCGCTGGCTGGGCTACAACGCAATCATCCAGAGCTTCGTCCACGAGGACCGGACCCTCGCCAACCCCGCCAGCGCGCCCTGGAGGCGGCGCCTGGCCAGCTCGCTAGCGGACTTCATGGAAGGCTTCATGCACTGATTCCCCTATCACTCGCACAGGATCCACCGGTCATGAGCATCACCCAGTTCAAGAACACCGACAGCGCCGTGCTGGACAGTTCCAACCCAGTCGCGGTGCCGCTCGGCGAACCCATTGCAGTGGCCTCGGTCACCAGCGTGGAGCGCAGCGATGGCGTCGAAACCGGCATCTGGGAATGCACCCCGGGGCGCTGGCGGCGGCAGATCGTGCAACAGGAGTTCTGCCATTTCATCAAAGGCCGTTGCACCTTCACCCCCGACGGTGGCGACACCCTGTTCATAGAAGCCGGAGACGCACTGATGCTACCGGCCAACAGCACCGGCACCTGGGACATCCAGGAGACCGTGCGCAAGACCTACGTGCTTATTTTCTGATCCGCTGATCGCCTGCCTTCGATAACAACAGACAAAGCAAGGTACCCCGACATGCGCACGCTCCTCCTCGCACCCCTGATACTGGCCGCCAGCGTGGCCAGCGCCGCCGAAACGGTGAAGATCTACAACTGGTCCAGCTACGTCGCCCCCGACACGCTGAAGAACTTCCAGCAAGCCAGCGGCATCGTGCCCACCTACGACGTGTACGACAGCAACGAAACCCTCGACGGCAAGCTGATGACCGGCAATTCCGGCTACGACGTGGTGTTCCCCTCCAACCACTTCATGGCCCGGCAAATCCAGGGCAAGGCCCTGAAACGCCTGGACAAGTCGCAATTGCCCAACTGGCACAACCTCAATCCAGTGCTGCTCAAGGCGCTGGAGGTGAACGACCCCGGCAACCAGTACGGCTTCCCGTACCTGTGGGGCAGTACCGGCATCGGCTACAACATCGACAAGGTCAAGGCAGTGCTCGGCGACAACGCGCCGCTGGACTCCTGGGACCTGATCTTCAAGCCCGAATACATGAGCAAGCTGAAAAGCTGCGGCGTCGCGGTGCTGGACAACGGCCCCGAGCTGCTGCCCATCGCCCTGCACTACCTGGGCCTGCCGCACCACAGCCAGAACCCGGCGGACTACGACAAGGCCAAGGCACTGCTGATGCAGGTGCGGCCGTACATCAGCTACTTCCACTCATCGAAGTACACCGGCGACCTCGCCAACGGTGATATCTGCGTGGTTGTAGGTTTCTCGGGGGATGTGCTGCAGGCGAAGAACCGTGCCGAAGAGGCGAAGAACGGGGTGAAGGTGGGCTATTCGATACCCAAGGAGGGCGCGCCGATGTGGTTCGACATGGTGGCCATGCCGGCCGATGCGCCGGATGAGAAGGCTGGGTACGCCTATATGAATTACCTGCTGCAGCCAGAAGTGATGGCCAACATCAGCAACCATGTGCAATACGCCAACGGCAACCTCAAGGCAGACGGGTTGGTGGACCCGGCGATGAAGGGCAACACGATGATTTACCCAAGCGATGAGGTGATGGGCAAGCTGTATGCGCTGGAGGCGATGCCGGCGAAGATCGACCGCATCAGGACGCGGATCTGGACCAGCATCAAAGCCGGAAACTAGCGCTTCACGCGATCCCTGTAGGAGCAGCCTTGCGCTGCGAAGAGGCCGGTGATAACTCAGAGCAATTGGGTGTTATCACTGGCCTCTTCGCAGCGCAAGGCTGCTCCTACAGGGCGCCATGGCATTCCAGGATCAGTGGTGCTCGCGGGTAGCGCGGAACTTGATGTCCGGCCAGCGCTCTTCCATCAGCGACAGGTTGACCCGGGTCGGCGCCAGGTAGGTCAGGTGCCCGCCACCGTCGATGGCCAGGTTTTCCATGGCCTTGTTCTGGAATTCCTCGAGCTTCTTCTTGTCGTCGCAGCTGATCCAGCGCGCCGACCACACGGTGATCGGCTCGTAGGCGCACTCGACCTTGTATTCTTCCTTCAAGCGGCTGGCGACCACGTCGAACTGCAGCACACCGACCGCACCGAGGATGATGTCGTTGCTACGCTCCGGGAAGAACACCTGGGTGGCCCCTTCTTCAGCCAGCTGCTGCAAGCCTTGACGCAGCTGCTTGGACTTCAGTGGGTCCTTCAGGCGTACGCGACGGAACAACTCCGGGGCGAAGTGCGGAATACCGGTGAAGCCCAGCGCCTCGCCTTCGGTGAAGGTGTCGCCGATCTGGATGGTGCCGTGGTTGTGCAGGCCGATGATGTCACCGGCAAAAGCCTCTTCCAACTGCTCACGCTCGGAGGAGAAGAAGGTCAGCGCATCGCCGATACGCAGGTCCTTGTTCAGGCGCACGTGGCGCATCTTCATGCCCTTCTCGTACTTGCCCGAGCAGATGCGCATGAAAGCGATACGGTCGCGGTGTTTCGGGTCCATGTTCGCCTGGATCTTGAACACGAAGCCGGTGAACTTCTCTTCCACAGGCTCGACGGTGCGCTCGTGGGCAACACGGCCCAGCGGGCGCGGCGCCCAGTCGACCACGGCATCGAGCACATGGTCGACACCGAAGTTGCCCAGCGCGGTACCGAAGAACACCGGGGTCAGCTGACCGTTGATGAATTCTTCCTGGTTGAACTCGTGGCAGGCGCCCTGCACCAGCTCCAGTTGTTCGACGAAGGAATCGTACTGGTCGCCCAGGTGGGCGCGGGCTTCGTCCGAGTCCAGCTTCTGGATGATCTTGGCTTCGGTACGCTCATGGCCGTGGCCCGGGGTGTACACCACGATGTAGTCACCGGTCAGGTGATACACGCCTTTGAAGTCGCGGTAGCAACCGATCGGCCAGGTGATCGGCGCGGCCTTGATCTTCAGAACGGCTTCGATCTCGTCGAGCAGTTCGATCGGGTCGCGGATGTCACGGTCGAGTTTGTTGATGAAGCTGACGATTGGCGTGTCGCGCAGGCGGCACACGTCCATCAGGGCAATGGTACGCGGCTCTACACCTTTACCGCCGTCGAGCACCATCAGCGCCGAGTCCACCGCGGTCAGGGTGCGGTAGGTGTCTTCCGAGAAGTCTTCGTGGCCGGGGGTGTCGAGCAGGTTGATCATGTGCTCGCGGTACGGGAACTGCATCACCGAGGTGGTGATGGAGATGCCGCGCTGCTTCTCCATTTCCATCCAGTCGGAGGTGGCGTGGCGGTCGGACTTACGCGACTTCACGGTACCGGCGACGGCAATGGCCTTGCCCATC
This sequence comes from Pseudomonas sp. NY11955, assembly GCF_048068035.1. Taxonomy (NCBI): domain Bacteria; kingdom Pseudomonadati; phylum Pseudomonadota; class Gammaproteobacteria; order Pseudomonadales; family Pseudomonadaceae; genus Pseudomonas; species Pseudomonas sp. NY11955. Next base: position 44,038 of record NZ_JBLUPS010000002.1, on the reverse strand, counting down.
AGCAACAGCTTCTCGGTGATGGTGGTCTTACCGGCGTCGGGGTGGGAAATGATTGCGAAAGTGCGGCGCTTCGCGACTTCGGCGGCCTGGTTGGTCATGGGAAATCGCCTGACTGGGGGATTCAAAAAGGGGCGATATCATACCTGAAGTTGGGCCCAGACCAAAACTTGCTGAACCAGTGACACCTGTTCCGGCCCTTTCGCGGGCACGCCCGCTCCCACAGGTTCTGCAAAAGGCTGAGGACAATAGGGAGCCCTGTGGGAGCGGGCGTGCCCGCGAAGGGGCCGGCACAGGCACAACAAATTCAACAGACAATCGCTTTATCACGACAGATGGCCACAGGGCAGTTATTTCAACGCCTACAGTGCATTAAGCCGCTGTTTTTTCTCGCCAAAAAACCCACCACCCAGTGATTAACGCTGGCCAAATGCCGCCTCAGATGGGAACCTTTACGCCCACGGAGACGTCCACTCCCCTGCAACCCGCTTCGGTTGGGGATTGGTTTCATCAGCATTTTCGGGCCCGACGGGGTTCGGCTCATGGCCTGATCGCAGCCTTCGGCATGCGTCACGCTGCTACTCGCGAACACACCATCCGCCGCCAGGACTGGCCGGCAAAAAAGAAGTGTGCTCGCCGACAACACAAGGAGTCCGCCTGTGGCTAAACGCTACGGTAAAGGGCTGTTGGGATGCGCCACCGTGCTCGTCATCCTGGCCCTGCTGATCCACTGGATCGGCATCGACACGATCGTGCGCTATCGCGACGATCTTGGGTTCTACCTGCAAGCGCACCTGGTACTGGTGCTGGCTTCGATGGCGGCGGCATTGGCCGTGGGCATCCCCGCTGGCATTGCGCTCAGTCGACCGCACCGGGTCGACAAAGCCGAGCGCTTCATGCAGTTCTTCAACGTTGGCAACACCATTCCCCCTCTGGCCGTTCTGGCCATCGCCCTGAGCATTCTGGGCATCGGCGCCGGGCCTGCGATCTTCGCGCTGTTCCTCGCCTCCCTCCTGCCCATCGTGCGCAACACCTACGAGGGCCTGAAAAACGTCCCCGCCTCGCTCAAGGAAGCCGCCACCGGCATCGGCATGACCCCGCGTCAGCAACTGTGGCAGGTGGAGCTGCCCAATGCCGTGCCGATCATCGTCGGCGGCGTACGCGTGGCCCTGGCGTTGAACGTAGGCACCGCGCCACTGGCGTTCCTGATCGGTGCCAACAGCCTGGGCAGCCTGATCTTCCCTGGCATCGCCCTGAACAACCAGCCGCAGCTGCTGCTGGGTGCCGCGTGCACCGCACTACTGGCACTGGTGTTGGATGCGGCGGTGAGTTTCTCCAGCAAGCGCTGGTTGGAACGTGGCCTGGCCCAACAAGGATAGGGAACCTATGAAGAAGAGAATCGCCTTGCTACTGGGCGCGGCCCTGCTGTTCGCAGGATTTGCCCAGGCAGCGGAAAAGCCGCTGATCCGCGTCGGCGCGCGGGTGTTCACCGAACAGACCGTGCTTGCCGAAATTACCGCGCAATATCTGCGCGCCAACGGCTTCGACGTGCGCGTTACCACCGGTCTTGGCAGCAACATCGCACGCCAGGCCCAGGAAACCGGCCAGCTCGACCTGATGTGGGAATACACCGGCGTGTCGCTGGTGTCGTACAACCATATCGACGAGCGCATGCCCAGTGCCGAAGCCACCTTCGCCAGGGTGAAGGCGCTGGACGCGAAGAAGGACCTGATCTGGCTGACCCCGTCGAAGTTCAGCAACACCTACGCGCTGGGCCTGCCCAAGCAAGTGGCCGAGGCCTACCCGCAGGTCAACACCATCAGCGACCTCAACCAAGTGCTGCGTGATGAAAGCCAGCGTACCCACCTGGTGGCGCTGGACACCGAGTTCGCCAACCGCCCCGACGGCCTGGTCGGTCTGCGCGAGATGTATGGCCTGCCGCTGGACCGGCGCAACATCCGCCAGATGGACGGCGGCCTGGTGTACACCGCCATGCGCAACAACCAGGTGTTCGCCGGCCTGGTGTACACCACCGACGGCCGCCTGAACGCCTTCGACCTCAAGCTGTTAGAGGACGACAAGCACTACTTCCCCGACTACACCGCCGCCCCGGTGGTACGCAAAGCCGTGCTCGACGCCAACCCGCAACTGGCCGGCCTGCTCAAGCCGCTGGCCGAGCAGTTGGATGACGAAACCATGCGCCAGCTCAACGCCAAGGTCGACGTCGAACACCAGAACCCGACCGCCGTGGCCGCCGCCTTCCTGCGTGAGCACCCACTGAACAGCGAGGGCCAGCCATGAACCTGATCGATACCTTCAACCACCTGGACTGGGCCCAGGTGCTGCAGTTGACCTGGCAGCACATCATGCTGGTGGGCATCGCAGTGGGCCTGGCGATTCTTGTCGGGGTGCCGCTTGGCATTCTCATGACTCGCTTTCCGGCACTTGCCGGTCCATTGCAGGCCAGCGCCACGGTGCTGCTGACCATCCCTTCCATTGCCCTGTTCGGCTTGCTGTTGCCGTTCTACTCCAAGTTCGGCCAAGGCCTTGGACCCCTGCCGGCGATCACTGCCGTGTTCCTGTACTCGCTGCTGCCGATCATGCGCAACACCTACCTGGCCCTGACCAATGTCGAGCCCGGCATCCGTGAAGCGGCGCGCGGCATCGGCATGACCTTCGGCCAGCGCCTGCGCATGGTCGAGCTGCCCATTGCCGTGCCAGTGATCCTCGCCGGTGTGCGCACCGCCGTGGTGATGAACATCGGCGTCATGACCATTGCCGCCACCATCGGCGCCGGTGGCCTGGGCGTGCTCATCCTCACCTCCATCAGCCGCAGCGACATGTCGATGCTGCTGGTCGGCGCCGTGCTGGTCAGCCTGCTGGCCATCATCGCCGACCTGCTGCTGCAAACCCTGCAACGTGCCCTGACTCCAGAAGGACTGCGCTCATGATCGAACTGAAGAACCTCAGCAAAACCTTCAACGTCAACGGCAAGGACGTCAAAGCCGTCGACGCGGTAAACCTCACGGTCAACGAAGGGGAAATCTGCGTGTTCCTCGGCCCCTCGGGCTGCGGCAAGAGCACCACGCTGAAAATGATCAACCGCCTGATCACGCCGACCTCCGGCCAGGTGTTCATCAATGGTGAAGACACCACCGGGCTGGACGAAGTGACCCTGCGCCGGCACATCGGCTACGTGATCCAACAGATTGGCCTGTTCCCCAACATGACCATCGAAGAGAACATCACCGTGGTGCCGCGCTTGCTCGGCTGGGACAAGCAAAAGTGCCACGAACGCGCCCGCGAGCTGATGCACATGATCAAGCTCGAACCCAAGCAGTACCTGCAGCGCTACCCACGCGAGCTGTCCGGTGGCCAGCAGCAGCGCATTGGCGTGATCCGCGCCCTGGCAGCCGAAGCGCCGGTACTGTTGATGGACGAGCCGTTCGGCGCGGTCGACCCGATCAACCGCGAAATGATCCAGAACGAGTTCTTCGAAATGCAGCGGGCGCTGAACAAGACGGTGATCATGGTCAGCCACGACATCGACGAAGCGATCAAGCTGGGCGACAAGATTGCCATCTTCCGTGCCGGCAAGCTGTTGCAGCTGGACCACCCGGACACCCTGCTGGCGCACCCGGCGGATGAGTTCGTCAGCAACTTCGTTGGCCAGGACAGCACCCTCAAACGCCTGCTGCTGGTGCGTGCCGAGGATGCGGCGGACAACGCGCCGTCGGCCAGCCCGGAAACGCCTGTGAGCGATGCGCTGGAACTGCTGGATGAACATGACCGCCGCTATGTGGTGGTGACCGATGCGCAGAACAAGGCACTGGGCTATGTGCGCCGGCGCGACATGCATCGCCAACAAGGCACCTGTGGCGACTTCCTGCGGCCGTTCAATGCCACGGCATCGCATGACGAGCATTTGCGCATCCTGCTGTCGCGGATGTACGAGTTCAACCGGGCGTGGTTGCCGGTGCTGGATGCCGAGCAGGTGTTCCTGGGCGAAGTGACGCAGGAGTCGATTGCGGCTTACCTGAGTTCGGGTAGGTCGCGAGGGGCGAAGACCAGTATTGTTTCGCCAGCTGAGGCGGTGGTTTCGTAGAAAGCCGGGGGCGCTTTGCGCCCCATTCGCGGGCCAAGCCCGCTCCTACAGGTTTTGCGCAGGCCTTGAAGTTAGCGCAGAACCTGTAGGAGCGGGCTTGTCCCGCGAATGGGGCGACGCGGTATCAGAACCCTACACTGGCCTGCACATAGAAGGTCCGCGGCTCACCCACATAAATGCCGGCATTGTTGTCGCTGGAGCGGGTGAAGTACTGCTTGTCGAACAGGTTCTTAACCCCTGCCGCCAGCTTCAGGTTGGACATTTCCGGCCCGAACTCATAGCCACCACGGGCATGCCAGGTCACGTAACCCGGAATGTCGCCAAACTGCCCATCAGCACTCGGCTCGGTGATGTAGTCGCCATTGAAGCTGCCGTCGGCATTGATCCCGGTGCCCGGCGCACGCTGCTTGGACTGGGCGTAGGCATCCAGGTTCCAGGTCCAGCGGTTGACCGCGTAACGCACCCCGGCAGTGGCCACCTGGCGTGAATAGAACGGCAAGTCCCGGCCCTTGAAGCCCGGAATGTCACCTTCATAGGTTGCACGGGTATAGGTGTAGCCACCACTCACCGACAGCCCGTCCAGGCGCGGGTCCAGCCCAGCCAGGTCATAGCGCACCGAGGCCTCGATACCCTGGTGCTTGGTCGCCCCGAGGTTGGTCCAGCCCACGTCGTTGCTGATGTACTGCAGCTCGTCATCGAAGTCGATGTAGAACGCGGTCAGCTCACCGGCAAAGCCGCCATCGTCATAACGCGTGCCGATTTCGTAGGTCTTGGCCTTTTCCGGCTCCAGGCCATTGGCCGTGTTGTTGCCGGTGCCGCCCTGGCCCAGCTGGAAGTACTGCAGGCTGCCGAACGAAGTCTCGTAGTTGGCGAACACTTTCCAGGCATCGGAGATGTGGTACATCACGCTCAGCGCCGGCAGCGGCTCGTTGCTGGTGATGCTGCGCTTCTTCTCCGGCACCGGGCGGTTGTTGGCATCCAGCACCGGGCGGTCGCGCCAGTCGGTGTTGATGTGCTCGAAACGGATGCCCGGGGTGATGGTCCAGTTGCCCACGTCGATCTTGTCGTCGATGTAGTAGGCGCTCGCCTCGGTGCCGCCGCTGCGGTCCTGGAACACGTGGCCATCGGAAGTCGGGGTATACGTCGGTACGTTGTCGATCAGTGCCAGACGTGTCGATTGCTCGCGCATCGCTTCTTTCAGGTAGCGATAACCCACGCTGACTTCCTGGGTGGTGGGGCCCGCGAAGAAGATCCGCGACACGCGGGGTTCGATGGCAAAGGTGTGGTAGTTGCGCGGGTACGACGACAGGGTCTTCATGTCCCGCGAGGCGATGGCGCTGCCGCGGAAGCTGTCGGTGTAGTAGGTCAGCACTTCGAACTGGGTGGCATCGTCGAGCTGACGCTGCCATTTGAACGACACGTCCTTGCGCCGGCCGGCAAAGTAGTCGTAGTCGCGCAGCGACTGGTACGGGTTGCTGTCGTACTGGGCCTGGGTCAGGCCACCGGGCATGTCGGCACGGCCATCGTAGTAATGGAAGTTGAGCCAGAACTCATCGACGTCGGTAGGCGCCCAGTGGGTCTTGAGGATGACGTCATCGATGTCGTTGCCGTTGTTGCTTTCGCGGTAACCGTTGCCGTTCACCCCGGTGTACAGCAACGCCACGCCCATGCCGTTGTCCGCCGTGCCGCCGACGAAGGCCGATTCAGTGTGTTTCCAGCCACCATGCTGGGAGGTTTCCAGGGTAGTGGACAGCTCTGCCGAGGCCTTTTCCGGAATCGCCCGGGTCACGAAGTTGATCACCCCACCGACGTTCTGCGGGCCATAGCGCACCGAGCCGGCACCACGCACCACGTCGATGCTGTCGAGGTTGCCCGAGGAGATTGGCGCCATCGACAGCTGCGGTTGGCCATACGGCGCAAAGGCGGCCGGGATACCGTCGATCAACACGGTGGAGCGCGGCGACAGACGCGAAGTCAGGCCGCGCACGCCCACGTTCAGCGACAGGTCACTGCCGCCAGTGCCGTTGGAATCCTGCACCTGCACGCCGGGGATACCACGGAGCACGTCGCGCACGTTCATCGCGCCCTTCTCCACCATCGCCTCGCGGCGTACCACGGTACGTGCGCCGGGGTGGTTCTGCACCACGCTCTGCTGAGCATCGCCCAACCAGTCACCGACTACCTTGATGTCGGTGGGCGCCAGCTCCAGGCTGCCGCTGCCCAGCTCAAGGGTAGTCGGCAGCGGCTTTACCACGACGGTGTCCTGGGACATCTCGAAGGTCAGCCCGCTGCCTTGCAGCAACTGTTGCAGCGCCTGCACCGGCGCCAGGTTGCCCGACACCGCCGGGGCCTGTTTGCCGGCGACCAGCTCGGGGCTGAAGAACAGCTGCAGGCTGGTCTGCTGGCCGAGCTGGTTCAGCGCCGAACCCAACGGCTGGGCCTGGATCTGGATGGTGTTGCCGGCGTCTGCGGCCTGGCTGTTGACGGCCACGGCACTGACCGCCAGGGCCAGCGCCAGGGCGCGGAAGCGTGGGAAAGGCTTGTTGTTGTTCACGTCGTCGAAACATCCTGGAATGCGAAATAAACGCTAACCGCATGCAAATGGAAATGCTTGGCAGTTGCAGCTGGCGAGGAAGACGAACGAGCGAAAAAAAACCTGAATCTATTTTGCGATTATTTCGCGGGAGCCATCTTCATGAGCCTTGATGGCCACCGGCAGGATGCTCGGCAAGGCCCGCAGCAGGGCGTCGGTATCGTCGGTACTGAAGGTGCTGGACAGGCGCAACTGGGCGACTTTGCCGGGGGCGACCCGCAGGGGCTGGCTGCGATAGCGCGAAGCTTCGGCCACCACTTCGGCCAAGGTGGCGTTGTCGAACACCAGCTTGCCCTGGCGCCAGGCCGTCACGGCAGCGGCATTGACTGCATAGGGTGCTGCCACCACGCCTTGTGCATCTATATGCGCACCCTGCCCGGCCGTCAGCTGTGCCAGCGAGGCGCCCTTGCCCTGCACCCGCACCGAACCCTGCTCCACCGCCACACGGGTGCTGGCTGGGTCCAGGCGGACATCGAAGCGAGTACCGGTCACGGTCACACTGCCTTGGGCAGTGTCGATCACAAATGGCCTGCTGCTGTCATGGGCGACGTTGAACATCACCTCACCGGCACTCAGGCGGATATGCCGCTGGCCGGCACTGAAGTCGACCTGCACCTGCGTACTGCCATTGAGCTCCAGCTGCGAGCCATCCGGCAGTTCGACTTGGCGGCGCTCATTGAAGGCCGTCTGCAAGCTGCCCTGGTGGTTCAGTTGCTGGTAGTGCCAACCGCCCCAACCCAGGCCCAGCGCCAATAGCGCGACACTGGCGGCCAAGGCCTGGCGCATGAAACGTCTACGTGGCAGCTGCCGCACCGGGTCTGGTTGGCACAGCGCTTCCAGGCGCTGGCGCGGAATGAAGCTGGCGGCCTGCCACACGCGGTTGAGGTGTTCGTACTCTTCCCGGTGACGTTCGTCGCTCGCCAGCCAGGCGCGCAACTGTTTCTGCAGCCCGGCATCCCGAGGCGCATCCTGCACGCGGGCAAACCATGCGGCCGCCTGCTCGCGGACGGTATCGGTACCGTGCTGTTTCATCGAAAAGGTCTCCTGACTCATCATGCCGACACATCCAGGTGCTCACGCAAATGCCGGAGCGTGCGGATCATATACTTTTCGACCATGTTCTTGCTCAACCCCATGCGCTCGGCGATCTCGGCCTGGGTCAGGCCCTCAAGCTTCTGCCAGATGAACACCTGCCGGCAGTTGAGCGGCAACTCGGCCAACGCCCGCTCGACGCTGTCGGCCAGCTCCAGGGCATGCACGTAGGCCTCCGGGTCGCCACTGCCGCTACTGCCCTCGTCGAAAGCGTCCAGCTCCAGGGCCTGGCGGCGGTCTTCGCGGCGGAAGCCATCCACGGCAATGTTGCGGGCGGTCTGGTGCAAGTAGGCGCGCGGCTGCTCAACCTGCTCGCGCGGGTTTTCCAGTACCCGGACGAAGGCATCGTGGGTGAGGTCCTCGGCCTGCTGACGACTGCGCAGTTTGCGCGTCCAGGTGCCGATCAGCTCATGGTAGTGGTCGAGGAAGCCTTTGTGTCCGGACACGGTCGGGGTCATCAGGGAGGCGGATAGGGTGCGAATAGTAATGTTTCTCATCAAAACCAGCAAATCCGCCAGTCGGTAACAAAAAATTTATCGTTACGTTCATGCACGTGAGTACCAGGAAATCGTGGCCATAAATATGAACACCTGCGGCGTTTTCGCGGGCGCGCCCGCTCCCACAAGAACCGTGTGATGCCTGTGGGAGCGGGCTTGCCCGCGAAGGGGGTGACGCGGTCCATTCCACAATTTTTTACGCTTGAAACACCCTGGGGAACATCAGCCGGTCACATGGGTCGGTTATTCAAATGGCTGGTCGTCGATCCACTTCGATCACGCCCGGATTGCCTGTTGATTCTGCATTCTTCACGCCCTAAAGTGCGCGCCGAACGTCCATGCTGGAAACGATCCATCCGGCTCAAGTACTGAGTAGGCGAACCAAAGTGGGGATACGGAGGACGTTCAGTTTGCAGCCACTTAATCTTTCAGTTTGCCCATGGAGTCCCTGAGCATGTCGATCCAGGTCGAAGACTATTTCGCGCGTGACACCTTCCAGAAAATGAAGGCGTTCGCCGACAAGCAGGAAACCCCGTTCGTACTCATCGATACCCAGATGATCAGCCAGGCCTATGACGACCTGCGCGCCGGTTTCGAATTCGCCAAGGTGTATTACGCGGTCAAGGCCAACCCGGCCGTGGAAATCATCGACCTGCTCAAAGAGAAAGGTTCGAGCTTCGACATCGCCTCGATCTACGAGCTGGACAAAGTACTGGGCCGTGGCGTCAGCGCCGACCGTATCAGCTACGGCAACACCATCAAGAAGTCCAAGGACATCCGCTACTTCTACGAGAAGGGCGTGCGCCTGTACGCCACCGACTCCGAAGCCGACCTGCGCAACATCGCCAAGGCCGCACCGGGTTCGAAAGTGTATGTGCGTATTCTGACCGAAGGCTCCACCACGGCTGACTGGCCGCTGTCGCGCAAGTTCGGCTGCCAGACCGACATGGCCATGGACCTGCTGATTCTCGCCCGCGACCTGGGCCTGGTGCCTTACGGCATCTCCTTCCACGTAGGCTCGCAGCAGCGTGACATCAGCGTGTGGGACGCCGCCATCGCCAAGGTCAAGGTGATCTTCGAGCGCCTGAAAGAAGAAGACGGCATCGAGCTGAAGCTGATCAACATGGGTGGCGGCTTCCCGGCCAACTACATCACCCGCACCAACAGCCTGGAAACCTACGCTGAAGAAATCATTCGCTTCCTGAAGGAAGACTTCGGTGACGAGCTGCCAGAAATCATCCTGGAGCCAGGCCGTTCGCTGATCGCCAACGCCGGTATCCTGGTCAGCGAAGTGGTGCTGGTCGCGCGCAAGTCGCGCACTGCCGTCGAGCGCTGGATCTACACCGACGTGGGCAAGTTCTCCGGCCTGATCGAAACCATGGACGAAGCCATCAAGTTCCCGATCTGGACCGAGAAGAAAGGCGAAGCCGAAGAAGTGGTCATCGCCGGCCCGACCTGCGACAGCGCCGACATCATGTACGAAAACTACAAGTACGGCCTGCCGCTGAACCTGGCCATCGGCGACCGCCTGTACTGGCTGTCGACCGGCGCCTACACCACCAGCTACAGCGCAGTGGAATTCAACGGCTTCCCGCCGCTGAAGGCTTACTACCTGTAATGCACAACGGGGCCGCAAGGCCCCGTTTTCATTTCCTCCAGGCCTACGCGGTCGCTGTAGGAGCAGCCTTGTGCTGCGAAGAGGCCATCACTGTCTTTCGCCATGCCGGCCTCTTCGCAGCACAAGGCTGCTCCTACAGAGACCGCGCTGCCCTGAAACATTTGTGGAGTCATGCCTCGCGCCGTTCGATCTCCTCGGCATACCGTGCCGCAAAGGCCATCAGCACCGGCCCCGCTTTCTGCAAAGTCACCAACGCAGCGCGCAAAAAGTTCATGTTCCCCTCAACCCGCGCCCGCTCCAGCCACTGACCTGCCTCGGCCACCTGCCCGCGCTCGACCAGCACCAGCGCTAGGCTGAACATCCCGCGAAAATCCCCCGCATCAGCCGAACGCCGATACCAACGCACCGCCCGCGCCGGGCTGGGCGCCGTGGCAATGCCTTGCTCCAGGTAACGCCCATACAGGTTCATCGACTTGGCATGCCCCATTTGTGCAGCCTTCTCATAGCACATCAGTGCCTGGGTTTGATTGGCCGGCACACCACGCCCGGTCGCCAGCAGGTTGCCCAGGTTGTACAGGCCCCAGTCCAGCCCGGCATCGGCTGCGCGGGCATAGTGAATGGCCGCCTGGGTCAAACTCGGCTCGCCGCCCCAGCCATGCTCCAGGCAACGCCCGAGCATGTTGTGCGCCATGGCGCTGCCGCCCTGTGCAGCGATGCCGAACCAACGCCGGGCGACGGTGGCATCCTCCTGGATACCACGCCCATCCAGCAGGATCTGCCCCAGCAGCAACTGCGCCTCGACCGCGCCCTGCCCCGCTGCCGCCAGGATCGCCTGGGCGGCCTTGCCCGGGCTTTCCTCGAGCATGGCCTGCAGCCCGGCCACATCCACCACTTCCTCACGTCGCAACTGGTAGGACACGGCTCAGACCTCGGCCCAGCGGCGCAGCAGGTTGTGGTAGGTACCCGTCAGCTGCAACAGCGAAGGATGGTCCGGCACATCGGCGGTCAGTTGCTGGATGGCGTTGTCCATCTCGAACAACAGCGCCCGCTGGCTGTCTTCGCGCACCAGGCTCTGGGTCCAGAAAAACGCCGCGTAACGCTGGCCACGGGTCACCGGGTTGACCTTGTGCAGGCTGGTGCCGGGGTACAGCACCAGGTCACCGGCGGCCAGCTTGACCTGCTGCACGCCATAGGTGTCCTGGATCACCAGCTCACCGCCGTCGTAGCTGTCCGGGTCGCTGAGGAACAGCGTGGACGACAGGTCGGTGCGCACCCGCTCCGGGCTGCCCTTGGGCTGGCGCAGGGCGTTGTCGATGTGGAAACCGAAGTTACCGCCTTCGCGGTAGCAGTTGATCAGCGGTGGGAACACCTTGTGCGGTAACGCCGCAGACATGAAACGCGGGGTTTTCCACAGGCGGTCGATCAATGCGCTGCCAATCTCCTTGGCCAGCGGGTGCCCTTCCGGCAACTGCAGATTGTGCTTGGCCTTGGCCGACTGGTAACCCGCCGTGACCTTGCCATCGGCCCAGTCGGCCTGCTCCAGCGCCTCGCGGATACGGGCCAGTTCATCAGCGTCGAACAGGCCAGGGATGTGAAGCAGCATGGCGGCAGCACCGTTAGGAAATGTAAAGGCGCCAATGATATTGATTCCCTTTTGCGCTACACAAGCCCCATTCGCCGCTTAAGACGTTTCAGCTGTATGAAACCGTAAAGGCAAATTGTAAAGATTGTAAATTCTTCACGAATGGTAACGACTCTCAATTGTTAGTCACAATTGCTTACATTAGTATCCGCCGCCTCAACACCTTGGGGAAGGTCCTTAGCAATGCGCCAGTACGTACCATCTGCTGTGAGTTCGCCACGCCTGCTTGCGTCCGCCATCGGCGTCGCCATCTCTGCTGCCTCGACTGCTCAATTTGCGCTTGCAGATGACCAGGCTGGTGATTCCGTCATTTCATTGGACGCAACCAGCGTCAACGCAGCGCAAGATGTCACCAGCTACAAGACCGACAGCGCCAGCTCCAAGAAATACACCGCGCCTCTGCGTGAAACGCCTAAAAGCGTGACGGTAATCCCGCAACAGGTCATTCGCGACACAGGCGCGACGTCCTTGGTGGATGCTCTGCGTACTACACCCGGCATCACTTTTGGTGCTGGTGAAGGTGGCAACCCGGCAGGTGACCGGCCCATCATTCGTGGCTTCAACGCCGAAAGTGACGTTTTTGTTGATGGCATGCGCGATGTAGCATCGCAGAGCCGCGAAATCTTCAACGTCGAATCGATCGAAGTCAGTAAAGGGCCAGGCTCCGCATTTACCGGTGCAGGATCGACTGGGGGTAGCCTGAACCTGGTTACCAAAACCGCAAAACTCGGTGATAGCTACAACGGCGGCTTCACCTGGGGCTCTGACCAGACCAAACGCACTACGCTGGATCTGAACAAGCAGCTGACCGACACTTCCGCGTTTCGCTTGAACCTGATGAAACACGAAGCCAACGTCGCAGGCCGTGATGATGTGGATGTGAGCCGCTGGGGTGTAGCGCCGTCGTTCGCCTTTGGTCTTGGCACCGATACCCGGGTCACCGTGGGTTACTACCACCTGAAAACCGACGACATGCCAGACTATGGCATCCCTCTGAATCGTAGTGCTACTCGCAGCAAGTACGATGTAGATGGCCCTGCCCACGTTGACCGTGACAATTTTTATGGTCTGAATGGGCGCGACTATCGCAAGACCAGTAACGACAGTGGCACCATTCGTATTGAACATGACCTTAACGACAACCTGACTCTGTCCAATAGTTTCCGGATGTCGCGCTCGACACTCGACTATATCGTCACCAACCCGGACGACAGTAAAGGCAACGTAGCCAACGGCACGGTCTATCGTTCCACTAAGAACCGTAACTCGACCTCCAAGGGCTGGGTCAACCAAACCGACTTGAGCGCCAAGTTCAATACCGGGTTCATCGAACATAGCCTGGTGACAGGTCTTGAGTTCACCTACAGCGACACTCATAACCGAGGTTACGTCATTACTTCGGCCGCAGGTACAGGCACCGTTTGCACCCCAGCCCTGCTTGCTTCGGGCGACTGCACCAGCCTCTATGACCCATCCCCGGATGACAGCTGGTCCGGCACTATCACCGATAGCCCGGCCTACACAGACACCGATACCAAAACCAGCGCTGCTTACGTCTTCGACACGCTGACGTTCAACGAACAGTGGTCACTGAACCTTGGTCTGCGTTATGACGACTACCAAACCAAATCGAGCGGTTACAGCACTGGAGGCCGTGGCTCGGTCGCCGGTGATTTCTCTCGCGAAAACAATGCACATCTGTGGAACTATCAGGTTGGCGTAGTTTATAAGCCATTGCCCAACGGTAGCATCTACGCCGCCTGGTCGACCTCCAGCAACCCATCTGGCGAAAGCAGCGGCAACGGCGGCCTGGAACTCGCGGTCAACAACAGCAACCTAGATCCAGAACGTAACCGCAACTACGAAATTGGCACTAAGTGGGACTTCTTCGACGACAACCTGTCGTTGACAGCTGCCTTGTTCCGCACCGACAAAACCAATGCACGCGTCACCGATCCTGACAACGCCACCTATCAAGTCCTGGACGGAGAGCAAAGGGTTCAAGGTGTTGAGCTGACCTACTCGGGCAACCTGACCAGCAAGTGGAAGGTCTACGGTGGCTACACCTACATGGAAAGCGAGATCGTGAAAACGTCTACCGCCGCTAACGAAGGCAACCACATGCCTAGCACGCCGCGTAACAACTTCACCTTCTGGTCGACCTACGACATCATCCCTCAGCTGACCGTTGGCGCCGGGGCTACTTTTGTTGACTCGCGCTTCGGTGATGAAGCCAACTCCGTCGAAGTGCCTTCCTACTGGCGCTATGACGCTATGGCAACCTATCGCCTGACGAAAAATGTTGATTTGCAATTGAATGTGCAAAACCTGACTGACAAACGTTACTTCGATCAGGTCTTCGCTCCGCATTACGCTCACGTGGCACCTGGTCGTACCGCACTCATGAGCGCCAACTTCCACTTCTAAAAAAGTTACCCCGAGCCCCGTTCACTCTTGTGAGCGGGGCTTTTGCGTATCAAGGCATAATGCATACCGCGCAGTCTGCGGCAGTAAGACAAGGTGATCGATGTGGTGAAGAAGACGCTGTTCCAATTGCACTGGTTCTTTGGCATCACCGCAGGCCTGGTGCTGGCCTTGATGGGCATTACCGGGGCCTTGTATTCGTTCCAGGAAGAACTGCTGCGCGCATTCAATGCCGACGTGCTCAAGGTGCAAGTGCGCGCCGAAGGCGTGCTGCCGCCAGCCGAGCTGGTCCAGCGCGTCGAGGCCCAGCAACACGACAAGGTGTCGATGCTGTGGGTCGACGTGCGTGAAGGCAACGCCGCACGCATCTTCTTCATGCCGCCACCGGGCGAACGCCGTGGCGAGCTGCGCTATGCCGACCCGTACACCGGTGAACTCAAGGGCGAAGTGGCCGGGCAAGGCTTCTTCAACCTCATGCTCAACCTGCACCGCTTCCTGGCCATGGGCGACACCGGCCGACAGATCACCGGTGCCTGCACCCTGATGCTGGTGTTCTTCTGCCTGTCCGGCCTTTACCTGCGCTGGCCGCGCAAGGCGCTGGACTGGCGCACCTGGCTGACCTTCGACTGGGCCAAGAAAGGCCGCGCCTTCAACTGGGACCTGCACGCCGTGGCCGGCACCTGGTGCCTGCTGTTCTATCTGCTGTTCGCCCTGACTGGGCTGTTCTGGTCCTACGAGTGGTACCGCGAAGGCCTGAACAAGCTGCTGGCCGACGCGCCCGCCGCCGGCCAGCAACAAAAGCGCGGCGAAGGCCGTGGCCGCCACGGGCCGCAAAAGGTCGACAAGAACGCCCCGCCGCTGGTGGTGGACTACGACGCCATCTGGGCCAGCCTCAAGGACGCCGCCGGCCCGGGCCTGGCCGCCTACAACCTGCGCCTGCCACCCGCTGGCGGCCAGCCGGCCAACCTGTTCTACCTGCAGGACAACGCCGACCACCCGCGCGCCTTCAACACCCTGGTGCTGGACCCGGCCAGCGGCCAGGTGAAAAGCCATGACCGCTACACCGACAAGTCCTTCAAGGCCCAGCTGCTGCAGAGCGTCTACGCCCTGCACGTCGGTGAATACTTCGGCCTGCCGGGGCGCATCATCGTCACCGTCGCCAGCCTGACCATGCCACTGTTCTTCGTCACCGGCTGGCTGCTGTACCTCGACCGCCGCCGCAAGAAGCGCCAGGTACGTGAAGCCCGTGGCAATGTCGCCAGCAACAGCGGCAGTGGCGACAGCTGGCTGATCGGCTTTGCCAGCCAGAGCGGCTTCGCCGAACAACTGGCATGGCAAAGTGCGGGGCAATTGCAAGCCGCCGGCCTGCCGGTGCAAGTGCGTGCCCTGGCCGAGCTGGGTGAAAACGACCTGCGCCAGGCCCGCCGCGCGCTGTTCGTGGTCAGTACCTTCGGCGATGGCGAAGCCCCCGACAGCGCCCGCGCCTTCGAGCGCAAGGTGCTGGGCCAGCCCTGGGCGCTGAACGACCTCAACTATGCCCTGCTCGCCCTCGGCGACCGCCAGTACCCGCACTTCTGCGGCTTCGCCCGCCGCCTGCAGGCGTGGTTGGGCGAGCGCGGTGCCAGCAGCGCCTTCAGCCCGGTGGAAGTGGACAACGCCGACCAGGCCGCCCTGCAGCAGTGGCAGCAGGAACTGGCGCAACTGACCGGCGCCCAGCCGGTGGCCGCGTGGCAGCCGCCAAGCTTTGGCAACTGGTCGCTGGTACGCCGCGAACTTTTGAACCCGGGCAGCCAGGGTCAACCGGTGTACCTGCTGGGCTTGCAACCGCAAGAGCCTGCCAGCTGGGAGGCTGGCGACCTGGTAGAGATCCTGCCGCTCAATGGGCAGCCACGAGTTGACGCGTTCCTGAACGGCATGGCACTGGACGCCGGGGCCAAGGTGCAGGTCAATGGCCTTGGCGAAACCCTCGCCCAAGCCCTCGCCGGTCGTCAATTGCCAGGCCGTCGTGATCACCTGATCGGCTTGCAGCCGCAGGCGCTGGTAGATGCACTGGTGCCGATCGGCAGTCGTGAATACTCGATTGCCTCCATCGCCAGCGATGGCGTGCTGGAGCTGATCGTCCGCCAGGAGCGCCATGCCGATGGCAACCTGGGCCTGGGTTCGGGCTGGCTGACTGAATATCTGCCGCTGAACGGCACGCTGAGCCTGCGCCTACGGCGTAACAGCGGGTTCCACCTGCCGGAGTCAGCTGCACCGATGATCCTGATCGGTAACGGCACGGGCCTGGCCGGCCTGCGTAGTCTGATCCGCGCACGGGTTAATGCCGGCGAGCAGCGTAACTGGCTGCTGTTTGGCGAGCGTAACCGGGCACATGACCTGCTGTGTGGCGGCGAGTTGCAAGGCTGGCTGGACCACGGCGACCTGGCACGGCTGGACCTGGCGTTCTCGCGGGATCAGGCCGAGAAGGTGTATGTGCAGGATGTGTTGCTGCAGCAGGCTGAGGAACTCAAGCGTTGGGTGGCGGATGGCGCATGCGTGTACGTCTGCGGCAGTCTGCAAGGGATGGCTGCGGGGGTGGATGCAGCGCTCAACGGCATTCTCGGTGAGGCCACTGTGCAGCAGCTGATCGAGGATGGGCGGTATCGGCGGGATGTGTACTGATCTGATATTGATGTAAAGGCTACTGGCCTCTTCGCAGCACAAGGCTGCTCCTACAGGTGTAGCGCATACCTTGTAGGAGCAGCCTTGTGCTGCGAAAGGGCCGGTACCGGCTGTCAGTGCAACTCGAAGGTATCGGCATCCAGGTTGGCCGGGAACTTGGCCCGGTACGCCGCCAGTTCCGCCGCACTCAACACAGCAGTAAACACCCCGTCCGCCTCCCCGGCACTGAGCAGGCTCTCGCCCTGGAAGTCCAGCACCTGGCTGTCACCCGAATACGCAAAGCCTTTGCCATCCGTGCCCACCCGGTTCACCGCTGCCACATAGCACAGGTTCTCGATACCCCGCGCCGGCAGCAGCCGGTTCCAGTGCTGGCGGCGCGCAGCCGGCCAGTTGGCGGTGTACAGCAGCAGGTCGGTGTCCTGGGCATCGCGGCTCCACACCGGGAAGCGCAGGTCGTAGCAGATCAACGGGCGAATTCGCCAACCTTTGACCTCGAACTGCACCTGCCGCTCGCCTGGGGTGTAATGCTTGTGCTCACCCGCCATGCGGAACAGGTGGCGTTTGTCATAGTGCAGAATCTCGCCATCCGGGCGCGCCCACAGCAAGCGGTTGCGGTGGCTGCCATCGGCGGCCTGGATGATCACACTGCCGGTAATCACCGCGTTGTACTTCTTCGCCTGGGCCTTCAACCATTTGTAGGTCGGGCCGTTCTCTGGCTCGCACAGGCTTTCCGACTGCATGGAAAAACCGGTGGTGAACATTTCCGGGAGGATCACCAGGTCCACCTCCCCCACCTGCTCCAGCAGCACCTCGAAGTGCGCATAGTTGGCCTCGCGGTCGTGCCAGGCCAGGGTGGTTTGCACCAGGGCGACTCTCAGGTTCGGCAGTGTGCTCAGATCGCGCATAGTCTTTCCGCTGCCTGACGCAGCGTCTCCTCTCGTTTGGCAAAGCACAGGCGCACCAGGCGTTGCTCGGGGATGGGGTGCTGGTAGAACACTGATACCGGGATGGTCGCCACGCCGTGCTCGCGGGTGAGCCACAGCGACATGTCGACGTCGTTCAGGTCGGGGCGGATCTGCGAGTAGTCCACCAGCTGGAAATAAGTGCCCGCCGTGCGGGTGAAACTGAACCGCGAACCGTCCAGCAAGCCGCAGAACAGGTCGCGCTTGGCCTGGTAAAAGGCCGGCAACTCATCGATATGCTCAGGGTGCTCGGCCATGAAGTCGGCCAGTGCGCACTGCAGTGGCGTCACCCCGCAGAAATTGACGTACTGGTGCACCTTGCGCAGCTCTGCGCTCAGCGCTGGCGGGGCGACCACATAGCCGGTCTTCCAGCCGGTAACGTGGTAGGTCTTGCCGAACGAGCTGACCACGAAGGCGCGTTGATACAGCTGCTCGTGGGCCAGCACGCTGGCGTGGCGAACGCCGTCGTAAACCAGGTGCTCGTAGACTTCATCGCTGACCAGGTAGATATCGCGGTCGGCAATCAGCGTTGCCAGCTGATCGAGGTCTTCACGGGTGATCAGCGCGCCACTGGGGTTGTGCGGCGAGTTGAGGATGACCATGCGCGTGCGCGGGCTCAGGGCATCGCTGAACTTCTGCCAGTCGATGCGGAAGTCGCCGTCGCTCAATTGCACATGCACGCAGCGGCCACCGGCCAGTTCCACCGAAGGCTCGTAGCTGTCATAGCACGGGTCGAAGACGATCACCTCGTCACCGGCATGCACCACCGCCTGGATGGCACAGAAGATCGCCTCGGTGGCGCCGGGGGTGATGGTCACCTCCTGGTCGGCATCCACCCTGGCGCCGTACAGGCGCTCGGCTTTGGCCGCCACCTGTTGGCGCAGGGCCGGCAGGCCGGTCATTGGCGAATACTGGTTATGCCCGGCAGCCACATGCCGGCCTACTGCATCGAGCAGCGCCTGCGGGCCGTTGAAATCGGGGAAGCCTTGCGACAGGTTGAGCGCGCCGGTCTGCACGGCGAGCTGGGACATGGTGGTGAAGATGGTCGTGCCGACATTCGGCAGTTTGCTGCGGATCATGGAGCCCTCTTTCCTGGGGTGTATCCGGCACGGGGTGGAGTCCGAGCATAGCGGATCGAGCGGTCAGGAAAAAGGTTGAAACAATGGGGGTATTGCGCTGGGTCAAAGGCCCTCTTCGCGGGCTCGCCCGCTCCCACAGATACTCCACAACGCTGGAGGGCTTTGCAGTAACTGTGGGAGCGGGCACGCCCGCGAAGAAGTCGACGCGGAATCAGCGCTTGTCGCGACGCTTCTTCTCGGCCTTCTTGTGGTGCGACATCAGGCGGCGTTTCTTGTTGACCTGGCGATCGGTGAGGGTGTTTTTCTTGCCCTCGTACGGGTTCTCGCCACCTTTGTACTCGATGCGAATCGGCGTACCGACCAGCTTCAGCACACGGCGGTAGGTGTTTTCCAGGTAACGCGAGTACGACTTCGGAATCTTCTCGGTCTGGTTGCCGTGGATCACGATCAGTGGCGGGTTGGCACCACCCAGGTGAGCATAGCGCAGCTTGATGCGGCGACCGTTGACCAGCGGCGGCTGGTGCTCGCTGACGGCATCTTCGAGGATCTGCGTCAGGCGGCTGGTCGGCCAGCGGGTGACCGCCGACTTGAACGCAGCCTGCACCGACTTGTACAGGTTGCCCACGCCCGTGCCGTGCAAGGCGGAGATGAAGTGGATGTCGGCGAAGTCGACGAAGAACAGCCGGCGCTCCAGCTCGGTCTTCACGTAGTCGCGCTCGCCCGGCTGCATGCCATCCCACTTGTTCAGGGCGATGACGATGGCGCGGCCGGCTTCCAGGGCGAAGCCCAACAGGTTCAGGTCATGGTCGACCACACCTTCGCGGGCGTCCATGACGAAGATCACCACGTTGGCGTCCTTGATCGCCTGCAGCGTCTTCACCACCGAGAACTTCTCGACTTCCTCGTGGATCTTGCCGCGCTTGCGCACGCCGGCGGTGTCGATGAAGGTGTACTTCTCGTCATCGCGCTCGAACGGGATATAGATACTGTCGCGGGTGGTGCCCGGCTGGTCGTACACCACCACGCGCTCTTCGCCGAGCATGCGGTTGACCAGGGTCGACTTGCCCACGTTCGGGCGGCCGATGATGGCGATCTTGATGCCATCTTTTTCGCTTGGGCCAGGGATGCGCACGGCCTCTTCGCCTTCGGCGACTTCAGCGTCCAGTGCTTCTTCGACCTGGTCACGCGGCACGTGGCCGAGCACGGCTTCCATCAGCGCGTTGATGCCGCGGCCCTGGGAACCGGCCACCGGAATGGCGTTGCCCATGCCCAGTGGCGAGAACTCGGCGCGGGCGACGTCGGCGTCAATGTTGTCGATCTTGTTGGCGACCAGAATCGCCTCTTTGTTGCGCTTGCGCAGGTGCTCGGCAATCATCTGGTCAGCGGCGGTCATGCCGGCGCGGGCATCGACCAGGAACAGCACATAGTCGGCTTCTTCGATGGCCATGAGCGACTGCTCGGCCATTTTCTCGTCCATGCCCACTTCGTCACCGGTGATACCGCCGGTGTCGATCAAAATGAAGGAACGACCCTGCCAGGTGGCGTCACCGTACTGGCGGTCACGGGTCAGGCCCGACAGGTCACCGACGATGGCATCGCGGGTTTTGGTCAGGCGGTTGAACATGGTGGATTTGCCGACGTTCGGGCGGCCCACCAGGGCTATTACGGGAACCATCGGCTCTCCACTCTCGAATTCTTGAAAATGCAAAGGCCGCTGCAAGGCAGCGGCCGGAGTACGGGCGGCGTGTCCTACGCCGCGGCTTGAAGCCCGCCAAGGCTTCAAGCATAGCTTCAGCGGACGGTCAGTGCCTCGAGCTTGCCGCTGTTGCCGAAGACATAGATGGTGTCGCCGACCACAAGTGGGCGGGCGCGCAGGCCATCGCTGTCGATGCGCTCACGGCCGACGAAGCGGCCATCGACCTGGCTCAGCAGGTGCAGGTAACCTTCGAAGTCACCTACCGCTACGTAGCTGGAAAACACTTCCGGCGCCGACAACTGACGGCGGGCCATGGTGTCGTTGGTCCACAGGGCGCTGGAAGTGCGCTCGTCGACGCTTTCCACGGTACCCGACGCTTCGCTGACGTAGACATTGCCGAAACCTTGGGCGACGCCCACGTAGCTGGAAGCATCGCGCTGCCACAGCACACGGCCGCTTTCCAGGTCCAGGCCCGCTACACGGCCCTGGTAGGTGCTGACGTACAGGGTTTCACCGGACAGCAGCAGGCCGCCGTCGATGTCCACCACACGGTCCAGCTCGGAACGGCCCTGCGGGATGGCCACGCGGCTTTCCCACACCGGCACGCCGTTGTTGATATCCACCGCGACCACCTTGCCAGTGGACAGGCCGGCAATGGCCAGACGGTTGGTGGCGATCGGCGCACCGGTGCCACGCAGGGTCAGTACGGCCGGGGTGTTTTCGTAGATCCAGCGGCGGTCGCCAGTGGCGGCATCCAGGCCGATCAGGCGGTCATCCTGGGTCTGCACCACCACCACATCACCGTTGTTGGCAGGCGGGGCCAGCACTTCGCTGGTCACGCGGGAGCGCCAACGCTCCTCGCCGGTGCTGGAGTCCAGGGCAATGACTTCACCCTTGAGGGTTCCGAGCATGACCAGGCCGTAGCCTACGCCGACAGCGCCGGAAACCTGCAGCTCCAGGTCCTTCTTCCACACCACGTCGCCGGTGATGCGATCGAGGGCGAAGACTTCGCCATTGACGTCGGAAGCGTAGATACGGTCGTTTTCGATGGCCGGTACCAAGGTGTTGTAGGTTTCACCCTGGCCGTCACCGATCGAACGGCTCCACTGCTTCTTCAGCACCACTTCTTCGGTGAACTTGGTCAGCTCGGCCGGGGGCAGTTCCTTCTTGCTGTTGCTGCTGCAACCTGCGGCCAGTACGGCCAGGGTCAGCACTGCTGCATGTTTCCAACCGATCACTTACGCGTCCCCTTTAGCCAGGTCATCCAGCTTCAATTGCAGGCCACCGACCGCCGCGTCATCGGACAGCGCAGCCTTGGCTTTTTCGTAAGCACTGTGCGCGTCGTTGGCGCGACCCAGCTGTACCAGCAGGTCACCCTTCAACTCTTCACGGCTGGCCAGGAAGGCTTTGTCGGCGTCGCCGTCGAGCAGCTTGAGGGCTTCCTCGGCCTTGTTCTGGGCGGCCAGCACACGCGCCAGACGCTGGCGCGAAATTTCGCCCAGGGTCACGTCGGCCGGCTTGTCCAGCACGCTTTTCAGCTCGGCGGCAGCATCGTCGAGCTTGCCGGTCTCGACCGCTACCTTGGCCACGAACAGGCTGCCGTATTGGGCATAGGCGGTGCCGCCGAACTCGCTCTTGAGCTTGCCGGCCAGTTCCGCGACCTTGGTGGCGTCTGGCTGGCCAGTCGGCGTCAGGCTGGTTTCAAGCAAAGCCTGATACAGCTGCGAGGCACCTTGCGACTGGTTGTTCTGGTACTTGTGCCAGGTGTTCCAGCCCAGCACCACCACGCCCGCCAGCAATGCGCCGGTCAGCAGCGGCTTGCCGTTGCGGTTCCACCAGTCCTTGACCCCTGCCAGGTCATCATCATCGGTACTCGACACCCCAATACTCCTTTTCGCCTATTCGCTTGTTGAACCGCGTTACGCCTGCGCGATCGCGGTTTCCAGGTGCTCTGCAAGAGCATCCCAGGCAATGTTCTGTTGTTCGCCCTGGCCACGCAGGGGCTTCAAGCCGATTTCTTGCTTGGCCAGTTCGTCGTCGCCGAGGATCAGGGCGAACAGCGCACCGCTCTTGTCGGCTTTCTTGAACTGGCTCTTGAAACTGCCACCACCGGCGTTGACTGCCAGGCGCAGGCCCGGCAGGCGGTCGCGCAGGCTTTCGGAAAGGCGCAGGCCAGCCAGCTCCGCCTGCTCGCCAAAGGCGCACAGGTAAACGTCGATCTGACGGCTGATGGACTCCGGTACCTTGCCCAGGGTTTCCAGCAGCAGGATCAAGCGCTCGATGCCCATGGCGAAGCCAACGCCCGTGGTCGGTTTGCCGCCCATCTGCTCGACCAGGCCATCGTAGCGGCCACCGGCACACACGGTGCCCTGGGCACCGAGCTTGTCGGTCACCCACTCGAACACGGTCTTGCTGTAATAGTCCAGGCCACGCACCAGCTTGGTGTTGATCACGAACGGAATGCCGGCGGCGTCCAGACGGGCCTTGAGGCCCTCGAAGTGCACGCGCGACGCTTCGTCCAGGTAGTCTTCCAGCTTCGGCGCGCCCACCAGCACCGCCTGGGTGTTCTGGTCCTTGCTGTCGAGAATGCGCAACGGGTTGCTCTTCAGGCGACGCTGGCTGTCTTCGTCCAACTGCTCCAGGCGCGCCGAGAGGAACTCGACCAGCGCGTCGCGGTAGCGTGCACGGGCCTCACTGGTACCCAGGCTGTTGAGCTCGAGCTTGACCGCGTCCTGGATGCCCAGCAGGCCCCACAGGCGCCAGGTCAGCATGATCAGCTCGGCGTCGATGTCCGGGCCGTCCAGGTTGAACACTTCCACGCCAATCTGGTGGAACTGGCGATAGCGGCCTTTCTGTGGGCGCTCGTGGCGGAACATCTGGCCGATGTACCACAGTTTCTGCACCTGGCCGTTGCCGGTGATGCCATGCTCGAGCACGGCGCGCACGCAGGCCGCGGTGCCTTCAGGGCGCAGGGTCAGCGAATCGCCGTTGCGGTCCTCGAAGGTGTACATCTCTTTTTCGACGATGTCGGTCACTTCACCGATCGAGCGCTTGAACAGCTCGGTGAACTCGACGATCGGCGTGCGGATCTGGCTGTACCCGTAGGTATCCAGCAGGCCGGCCACGGTGCCTTCGAAGTAGCGCCACAGCGGCGACTGTTCTGGCAGGATGTCGTTCATGCCACGGATGGCTTGCAGCGATTTGCTCACGAAAAGTCCTTACGAATTCTGTGTGTCAGCCACGGACGATCAGCGCCGCGTCGGCTTCGGCCTTTTCGGCCGCTTTCTGGCGGATGAGTTTTTCCAGCTCATCGACCAGGTTGTCATTGGTCAGCTTCTGCGCAGGCTTGCCGTCAATGTAGATCAGGTTCGGCGTACCACCGGTCAGGCCTACATGGGCTTCCTTGGCTTCGCCCGGGCCGTTGACCACGCAACCGATCACCGCCACGTCCAGCGGCACCAGCAGGTCTTCAAGGCGCCCTTCCAGCTCGTTCATGGTCTTGACCACATCGAAGTTCTGCCGCGAGCAGCTCGGGCAGGCGATGAAGTTGATGCCACGCGAACGCAGGTGCAGCGACTTGAGGATGTCGTAGCCGACTTTCACTTCTTCGACCGGGTCGGCCGCCAACGAGATACGAATGGTATCGCCAATGCCTTCGGCCAGCAGCATACCGAGGCCGACGGCGGATTTCACCGTCCCTGAACGCAGGCCACCGGCTTCGGTGATGCCCAAGTGCAGCGGCTGCACGATCTGCTTGGCCAGCAGGCGGTAGGCTTCGACGGCCATGAACACGTCGGAGGCCTTGACGCTGACCTTGAAGTCCTGGAAATCCAGGCGGTCGAGGTGCTCGACGTGGCGCAGCGCCGACTCGACCAGCGCGGCCGGGGTTGGTTCGCCGTACTTCTTCTGCAGGTCTTTTTCCAGGGAGCCGGCGTTGACCCCGATACGGATCGGGATACCGCGGTCGCGGGCGGCATCGACCACGGCGCGCACACGGTCTTCACGGCCGATGTTGCCCGGGTTGATGCGCAGGCAATCGACGCCCAGCTCGGCGACCCGCAGGGCGATCTTGTAGTCGAAATGGATGTCGGCAACTAGCGGCACGCTGACCAACTGCTTGATCTTGCCGAATGCCTCGGCGGCGTCCATGTCCGGCACCGATACCCGCACGATGTCCACGCCGGCATCGACCAGGCGCTGGATTTGCGCCACGGTGGCGGCCACATCGTTGGTATCGGTGTTGGTCATGCTCTGCACCGCGATGGGCGCATCGCCACCCACCGGCACATTGCCGACCCAGATTTTGCGGGATTCGCGACGTTTGATCGGAGATTCGCCGTGCATGACTTACTGTCCCAACTTCAGGCGAGCGGTCTCGCCACTGGTGAACGGGGCAACATCGACGGGCTGGCCGTTGTAGCTGACCTGGGCGCCACGGGCAAAGCCCAGGCGCACCGCGAACGGCGGCTTGCCGGTCAGCTCGAGGTTGTCCCCCTTGCGCTTGATGGCGCTGAACAGCACCTTGCCGTTGCCGTCGCTGACCTGGGTCCAGCAGTCGGCGGTGAACTGGATGGCGACCTTGGCACTGCCGGCCGGTACTGCCGCAGGCTCGGCGGCGGCCACGGTCGGCGCAGGTGCGGCGGGCGCAACGGCGGCCGGTGCTGCTGGGCTAGCCGGTGCTACCGAGGCAGGCGCAACAGCAGGTGCGGGTTGCACAGGTGGCTGCTGAGCCGGTACCGCAGCAGGTGCTTCGGCAACGGCTGGCGCCGAGCTTGCCGGCGCCTGTTCAGCCGTGGCGGCAGGCTGCTCGACAGCGCCCTGTTCCAGGGCCAACGGTGCGCTCTCGGCTTGCTGGCCTACGGAAACGGCCTGGTCTTCAGGCTCATCGAGCGGGTGAATTTGCGTGGTGCCGTCGGCGCTTTCGACCTCGACGTGCTCCAGGGCAATCTTTGCCAGGTCCTTGCCACGCAGGCTGCCCTGATCCTGCCACCAGACGAAGCCACCACCGACCACGGCCACCAGCAACAGCAGGCTGACGCCGCGCAGGATGTTGTGCGACAGGCGCACCGGCTCTTCGATACGGCCCAGCGAATGCACTTCGCTGCCTTTGGCGTGGGTACCGGTGTAACGGTCGAAGGCGTCTACCAGGGCGGCCTGGTCGAGGTCCATCAGCTTGGCATAGGCGCGAATATAGCCACGCGCGAAAGTATGCCCGGGCAGCTTGTCGAAGGCGCCGGTTTCCACGTGGTTCAACGAACTGACAGTGAGGTTGAGCTTGCGGGCCACCTCGGCTTGGGACCAGTCCCGTTTCTCACGGGCCAGGCGCAAAAGCTCACCGGGGTTCTGGCCAGGCGCTACGGCTACTTCGGGATGCGCGGCGTTCATCGTTGCTCCGACAGGTATTGCTGATATTCCGGCGTACCGGGATAAAGTCGTTGTAATTGCTGGCCCATTTCGGCCAGAGCGCCTTGCTCGTCGAACACCCTGGCAAGGCGGCTGCCCAGCAGCAGGCTACGGGCGTCGTGGTCGCTCAACTGGCTGAAACGATCGTAGTAGTCCCGGGCCGGCACATAATGCCTGTTTTCGTAGGACAACTCAGCCATTTCCAACAACGCTTTCGGTTGCCGCTGGTTGAGTTGCAATGCTTTCAACAAATACGCGTGCGCCTGGTCGCGGCGTTCAAGCTTCAGGGCGGTCAGGCCCAGGTTCTCGTACACGCGTGAGCGCTCAGGATACAGGGTATCGGCACTGGCCAGGCGAAACATCTGCTTGGCCTCGGCAAATCGCCCCTGAGCATAAAGGAAACTGCCGTAATTGTTGCGAATTCGCGTGTTGCCGTCGCTTATCTGCAGGGCCTTGCGAAAGTGCGCTTCAGCCAGCGACGGCTCGCCTTCGGCTTGAAACACCAGTGCCAGCGCGGCGTGGGCGTCGGCATCCTGGCCATCCAGCGCCAGGGCTTTGCCCAGCGGCGCCTTGGCCTGTTCGGTCAAACCCTGTTGCAAATAACCCAGGCCAAGCTGCACATAGGCCCGCCCCGCCTCCGCCCTGCCCTGGCGACTGGCCAGGGGATCGCCCGCGCCGCCCGACACGCAGCCGGCCAGCAGCGAAAGCGCAAGGATCGACAGCGCGGCGCGCAGGCTCATGGGCATGGTCCTGGTCAGTGGCTGGCGGCGCTGTCCTGCAGCTCGACGTCTGCGGATAGCTGGCGAACAGCGATGTAGCGCTCACTGCGGCGGGTGCGGTCGTTGACCTGGCCGACCAGTTGCCCACAGGCAGCGTCGATATCGTCGCCACGGGTGGTGCGGGTGGTGACGTTGAAACCACCGTGGTGCAACAGGTCCTGGAAGCGACGAATGGCGTTGTTGCTCGGCCGCTCGTAGCCCGAATGCGGGAACGGGTTGAACGGGATCAGGTTGATCTTGCAGGGAACGTCGCGCAGCAGTTCGATCATCTGCGCGGCATGCTCAGGCTGGTCGTTGACGTCCTTGAGCAGGGTGTACTCGACGGTGAGCACGCGCTTGCCGCCCAAGGTGGACATGTAGCCCATGCAGGATTCCAGCAACACCTTCAGCGGGTACTTCTTGTTGATCGGAACCAGCTGGTTACGCAGCTCGTCGTTCGGTGCGTGCAGCGACAGGGCCAGCGACACGTCGATGTGCTTGGCCAGTTCGTCGATCATCGGCACCACGCCCGAGGTGGACAGGGTGACGCGACGCTTGGAAATGCCATAGCCAAGGTCATCCATCATGATTTTCATGGCGGCGATGACGTTGTCGAAGTTCAGCAAGGGCTCGCCCATGCCCATCATGACCACGTTGGTAATGGCGCGGTCGACTTTGGCAGGGACGGTCCCGAAGGATTTGTTGGCAAGCCACACCTGGCCGATCACTTCGGCGGCGGTGAGGTTGCTATTGAAGCCTTGCTTGCCGGTGGAGCAGAAACTGCAGTCCAGGGCACAGCCGGCTTGCGACGATACGCACAGGGTGCCGCGATCGTCGGTAGGGATATAGACGGTCTCGACGCAGCTGCCAGAGGCAACGCGGATCACCCACTTGCGGGTACCGTCGGCGGAAATGTCTTCACTGACCACTTCCGGTGGGCGAATCTCGGCAACGGCCTCGAGCTTTTCGCGCAAGACCTTGCCTACGTTGGTCATGGCCGCAAAGTCGGACACGCCAAAATGGTGAATCCATTTCATCACCTGGCCGGCACGGAAGCGCTTCTCCCCGATAGAGTCGAAGAATTGTTCCATTTCCGGCTGGGTCAGACCCAACAGGTTGATTTTGCCAGTAGATGTCGTCATGGATTCACCCTCACCCGTAAGCTTTCGCTTAGCGAGTGGTTACCTCGGTAGCAGCGAAGAAGTAAGCGATTTCGCGAGCAGCGGCAGCTTCGGAGTCCGAACCGTGAACGGCGTTGGCGTCGATCGACTCGGCGAAGTCAGCGCGGATGGTGCCGGCAGCAGCTTCTTTAGGGTTGGTAGCGCCCATCAGCTCACGGTTCAGAGCGATGGCGTTTTCGCCTTCCAGAACCTGAACAACCACTGGGCCGGAAGTCATGAAGGCAACCAGGTCACCGAAGAAGCCGCGCTCGCTGTGCTCAGCGTAGAAGCCTTCGGCTTCGGCTTTGGACAGTTGCTTGATTTTCGAGGCAACGATTTTCAGGCCGGCTTCTTCGAAGCGAGTGGTGATCTTGCCGATGACGTTCTTGGCAACGGCGTCAGGCTTGATGATCGAGAAAGTACGTTGAACAGCCATGGAAAACTCCAGAATATGAGTGACACGAAAAATTAAACCCGCGAATTATACGCGGGTTCTGGGGGATTGCCTAACCTGCAAGTGACGCTTAGTCGGCTTCGTCGATCCAGGCAGCCTGGATGGCCTCGAGCACTTTCTCACCGCCGCGTGACGGATCGTCGCTGAACTCTGGCAATGCCAGCACCCAGCGGTGCAGGTCGACGAAATTCACATAACGAGGATCGACCTCAGGCTTGCTTTCTGCAAGCTGGATTGCGATCTCAAGTACATCAACCCATTTCAGACTCATGTACAGGCCCTCAGTGTGGTGCTTCGGCAGCGTGGTTGAGCGAATACTTGGGGATCTCGATGGTCAGGTCTTGGTCAGCGACGACCACCTGGCAGCCAAGGCGCGACTGCGCCTCCAGGCCCCAGGCCTTGTCCAGCATGTCCTCTTCCAGCTCGTCGGCTTCCTCGAGCGAGTCGAAGCCCTTGCGCACGATGCAATGGCAAGTGGTGCAAGCCTTGACGCCGCCGCAGGCGCTTTCCATCTCGATGTGATGATCGTGGGCCAGCTCCAGGATGTTGGTCCCGGTCGGCACCTCCACGGTCAGCCCTTCCGGGCAGAACTTCTCATGCGGCAGGAATGTCACCAGCGGCATCGATTACTCCTCGATCTCATTCAGGTTGCGCCCGGCCAGTGCGGCTTTGACCGTCGAATCAAGGCGACGGGCGGCAAATGCATCGGTCACCTGCGACAGACGCTTGGTCTGTTGCTCGATGGCAGCGCCATCGGTGCCGGCCAGCAAATCACGTAGTTCTTGCATCTGGAATTCGATGGCGTCGCGCTCGTCGCTGCTGAGCAGGCGTTCGCCATCGGCGTCCAGGGCGCCCTGTACCGCTTCGAGCAGGCGTTCGCCGTCCACCTGGTGCTCGCGCAACTGGCGGGCATGCTTGTCGGAACCTGCGTGTTCGAAGGAGTCCTTGAGCATGCGGGCGATTTCGCCGTCGGTCAGGCCGTAGGACGGCTTGACCTGGATGCTGGCTTCCACGCCCGAACCCAGTTCGCGGGCGGCGACACTGAGCAGGCCATCGGCATCCACCTGGAAGGTGACGCGGATTTTCGCCGCACCGGCGACCATCGCCGGAATGCCCCGCAGCTCGAAACGGGCCAGCGAGCGGCAGTCGCTGATCAGTTCGCGCTCGCCCTGCAGCACGTGGATCATCATGGCCGACTGGCCATCTTTATACGTGGTGAACTCCTGAGCGCGGGCCACTGGAATGGTGGTGTTGCGCGGGATCACCTTCTCCATCAGCCCGCCCATGGTCTCAAGGCCAAGCGACAGCGGGATGACATCAAGCAGCAGCAGCTCGCCGCCTTCGCGGCGGTTGCCGGCCAAGGTGTCGGCCTGGATGGCGGCACCGATGGCCACCACCTGGTCAGGGTCGATCGAGGTCAGCGGGGTGCGCCCGAACAGCGCGCCCACCGCTTCACGCACACGCGGTACACGAGTCGAACCGCCTACCATGACCACGGCACTGACTTCTTCCAGCTCGACGCCGCTGTCGCGCACGGCGCGGCGGCAAGCCTTGAGGCTGCGGGCGACCAGCGGCTCGATCATGGCTTCGAAGCCGGCGCGGCTGAGCTCGCCCTGCCAGGCGCCGTGGCTGACGCTGACAACGTCGGCGTCGGTCAGCGCTTCCTTGGCGGCACAGGCGGTTTGCAGCAGTGCACGCTGGGTGGCCGGATCGAGGTCGGACGACAAGCCAGCCTGCTCGATGATCCAACCGGCAATGGCGTGGTCGAAGTCGTCACCGCCCAAGGCGGTATCACCACCGGTGGCCAGCACTTCGAATACGCCGGCGGTCAGGCGCAGGATGGAAATATCGAAGGTACCGCCGCCCAGGTCATAGATGGCCACCACGCCCTCGGCGTTCTGGTCCAGGCCATAGGCTACGGCAGCCGCGGTCGGCTCGTTGAGCAGGCGCAGCACGTTCAGGCCAGCCAGGCGCGCAGCGTCCTTGGTAGCCTGACGCTGGGCGTCGTCGAAATAGGCCGGCACGGTGATCACCGCACCTACCAGTTCGCCACCCAAGGTCGCTTCGGCACGCTCGCGCAGCACCTTGAGGATATCGGCAGACACTTCCACCGGGCTCTTCGGCCCCTGCACGGTGTCGATGAACGGCATGTGCGACTCGCCGCCAACAAAGCGATACGGCAGCTGCTCGCCCAGTTGCTTGACGTCGGCCAGCCCGCGCCCCATCAGGCGCTTGACCGACAGCACGGTGTTCAACGGGTCGCTGGAAGCGGCATCACGCGCGGCCTGCCCCACTTCGCTGCGCCCTTCGAGGTAGCGCACCGCGGACGGCAGAATGACGTTACCCTGCGCGTCAGGCAGGGGCTCGCTGCGGCCGCTGCGTACCGCGGCGACCAGAGAGTTGGTGGTACCCAGGTCGATCCCCACCGCCAGGCGGCGCTGGTGCGGCTGTGGGCTTTGACCGGGTTCGGCAATCTGCAGTAGGGCCATGCTTATCTGAATACCTTAGGTGCCATCACGGGCAGCACCGGGTTAATCGTCGAGGCGCTCTTCCAGTTGGCGCACTTCTTGGGCGAGCTTGTCGAGGAACTGCATGCGGCGCATCAGGCGCTCGGCCTTGTCGCGCTCGCCTGGGGCATCCCAGCAGGCGGCAAAGTCCTCGTTCAGTGTGTCCTGGGCGGCCTTCAGGCGCTTCTTGAACACACCGACACCGTCAAGGTCGGCTTCGTCCTGCAGTTCTTCGAGCTCTTCGCGCCACTGCATCTGCTGCAACAGGAAGTCGGGGTCGTGGACCGTGACTTCCTGGGGCACTTCATGGCCACTGATGGCCAGCAGGTAGCGCGCACGACGCGGCGCACTGCGCAGCGTCTGGTAGGCGTCGTTGAGGGCTGCGGATTTTTCCAGCGCTATACGCTGCTCACGCTCGGAGGCGTCGGCAAAGCGATCAGGATGGACTTCGCGGGCCAACTCGCGATAGCGAGTGGCCAGCTTGTCGAGATCCAGACGGAAGCTTGGCTGGAGGTCAAACAATGCGTAATGACAAGGAGTACCCACAGCCAGCCTCAAACGTTGAAGCTTTCGCCGCAGCCACACTCACCGCGCACGTTGGGGTTGTTGAACTTGAAACCTTCGTTCAACCCTTCCTTGACGAAATCCAGCTCGGTGCCGTCGAGGTAGACCAGGCTCTTGGGATCGATGATCACCTTGACGCCGTGGTTCTCGAACACCTGGTCTTCGTCCGCCAGTTCGTCGACGAACTCCAGCACGTAGGCCAGGCCCGAGCAACCGGTGGTGCGCACGCCCAGGCGAATGCCCTCACCTTTGCCGCGCCCGTCGAGGGAGCGGCGAATGTGGTTGGCGGCGGCTTCTGTCATGCTGATAGCCATCAGAACTCCTTACCTCGCAGGCGACTTAGATCAAGCCTTTCTTCTGCTTGTAATCGCGCACGGCTGCCTTGATGGCATCTTCGGCGAGTACCGAGCAGTGGATCTTGACCGGCGGCAACGCCAGTTCTTCGGCCAGCTGGGTGTTCTTGATGGTTTCGGCTTCGTCCAGGGTCTTGCCCTTCATCCACTCGGTGGCGAGGGAGCTGGAAGCGATGGCCGAACCGCAGCCGTAGGTCTTGAACTTGGCGTCTTCGATGACGCCTTGCTCGTTGACCTTGATTTGCAGACGCATTACGTCACCGCACGCTGGGGCGCCGACCATGCCGGTACCGACATCCGGGTCCTCGGCATTCATCTTGCCGACGTTGCGTGGGTTTTCGTAGTGGTCGATGACCTTTTCACTGTATGCCATGGTGCAATTCCTTCCTCATCAGGGAGCCGCTCTTGCCGGCGACTGCTTAGTGGGCGGCCCACTCGATCTTGGAGATGTCAACGCCGTCTTTGTACATGTCCCACAGCGGCGACAGCTCACGCAGTTTGTTCACGGCCTCGCAGACTTTCTGCGCGGCGTAGTCGACTTCTTCTTCGGTGGTGAAGCGGCCGAAGGAGAAGCGGATCGAGCTGTGCGCCAGCTCGTCGTTACGGCCCAGAGCGCGCAGTACGTACGAAGGCTCCAGCGACGCGGAGGTGCAGGCCGAGCCGGACGATACGGCGATGTCTTTCAGCGACATCAGCAGCGACTCGCCTTCGACGTAGTTGAAGCTCAGGTTCAGGTTGTGCGGTACGCGGGCAGTCTGACTGCCATTGACGTACAGCTCTTCAAGGTCAGAAACCTGCTTGAAGAAGCGGTCGCTCAAGGCCTTGATGCGTGCGTTTTCCGCAACCATTTCCTGTTTGGCGATGGCGAACGCTTCGCCCATGCCGACGATCTGGTGGGTCGGCAGGGTGCCCGAACGCATGCCGCGCTCATGGCCACCACCGTGAATGATGGCTTCCAGGCGGACACGCGGCTTGCGGCTGACGTACAGCGCGCCGATGCCTTTCGGGCCGTAGACCTTGTGCGCCGAGAACGACATCAGGTCGACTTTGAGCTTTTGCAGGTCGATTTCGACCTTGCCGGCCGACTGGGCGGCATCGACGTGGAACAGGACGCCGCGCGAGCGGGTCAGCTCACCGATGGCGGCGATGTCGTTGATCGAGCCCACTTCGTTGTTCACGTGCATCAGCGAAACCAGGATGGTGTCGTCGCGCAGCACCGCTTCTACCATGGCCGGGGTGACGATGCCGTCTTCGCCTGGCTCCAGATAGGTAACCTCGAAACCTTCACGCTCCAGCTGGCGAGCGGTATCCAGGACCGCCTTGTGTTCGATCTTGGAGGTGATGATGTGCTTGCCTTTGGTCTGATAGAAGTGCGCGACACCTTTGAGTGCGAGGTTGTCGGACTCGGTGGCACCGCTGGTCCAGACGATTTCGCGCGGATCGGCATTGATCAGCTCGGCAACCTGGCGACGACCGTTCTCGACCGCTTCTTCGGCTTTCCAGCCGAAGACGTGGGAGCGCGAAGCCGGGTTACCGAAGTTCCCGTCGACCAGCAGGCAGTCGGCCATCTTTTGGGCCACGCGTGGGTCGACCGGGGTGGTCGCGGAGTAATCGAGGTAGATCGGCAACTTCATTTGTCTCTCCTATCAGGCGGTGGCGTCGCTCGTCGTCCCAAGGGGATCAATCGACGGCGGACGTCTCAATCTTGTCCAGCTGGGCGGTTCGGCCTGCGACACGACGCAGGTCCTGGCGCTGGGCGACTTCCTGCACCTCACGGCGCATGACGAGGTCGGCCAGGCTGATGCCGCTGAGGAATTCATGGATCTGCTGGCTGAGGTCGCACCACAGGTGGTGGGTCAGGCAGGTATCACCGGCATGGCAGTCCCCGAGACCCTGGCAGCGGGTGGCATCGACCGATTCGTTGACCGCATCGATGACCTGGGCCACCTGGATGGTTTCCATGCCCCGCGACAGCTGGTAGCCACCGCCTGGACCGCGCACACTGGAGACCAGGCTGCTGCGGCGCAGCTTGGCGAACAGCTGTTCCAGATAAGAGAGGGAAATGCCCTGGCGCTCGGAAATATCGGCCAAAGACACCGGCCCATGCTGCGCGTGCAACGCCAGGTCAAGCATGGCAGTCACGGCGTATCGGCCTTTGGTAGTCAGTCGCATGGCTATTGGGTACCACGGGAGTTTCGGGATGTGTGCGAGTATGCGATTCCCGAGCATTTAAGTCAACTATTAGACCTAGTGCTTTAGTCGGGTTTGCATCGGGGAGGCGGCCGCGATTGTAGCAGACGAGGGGCGTGAGCACACGCCCCGTATGTCACTATGATTTCAGCACGGCGCAATCAATGCGACTGAGTGTCGCGCTGGGCCACCTGGGCAACTTCGGTGAAGTCGTCTTCCGGCAAGGCCGGCAGCTCCTTGGCGCAGTAGTCACTGCCCATCTTGGTCAGTGCGCCACACATACCCTCCAACCGCTCGTCGACGGCCTGCAGGTGGTCGAGCATCTGGCCGATGGCCCGCGCCACCGGGTCGGGCATGTCGCCGCTGACACCGTAGGCATCGAAGCCGATCTTCTCGGCCATGGCCTTGCGCTTGGCCTCGACTTCGGTGTCCTCGCTCTTGACGATGATCCGCCCTGGGATGCCCACCGCCGTGGCGCCGGCGGGCACCGCCTTGGTCACCACCGCGTTGGAGCCGATCTTGGCCCCGGCACCGACAGTGAACGGGCCGAGCACCTTGGCCCCCGCCCCTACCACCACACCGTTTTCCAGGGTCGGGTGGCGCTTGCCCTTGTTCCAGCTGGTGCCGCCCAGGGTCACACCTTGATAGAGGGTGACGTCATCGCCGATCTCGGCGGTTTCGCCAATGACGATGCCCATACCGTGGTCAATGAAGAAGCGCCGGCCAATCGTGGCGCCGGGATGGATCTCGATGCCAGTCAGCCAGCGGCCAAAGTTCGACACCAACCGGGCCAGCCACTTGAAATCACGCTTCCACAGGGCATTGCCCAGGCGGTGCAGCCAAATGGCATGCATGCCGGGGTAGCACGTGAGCACCTCGAAGGCATTGCGCGCTGCCGGGTCACGGTGGAATACGCTTTGAATATCTTCACGCAGGCGTTCGAACATCTGTCAGTCCTTCCGTTTATGCGGCTCGCCCCGGACCACTTTCTGGGTCTCGGTGAGGATGCCGCGCAAAATGCTCATTTCCGAACGCTCGACCGCCACCCGCCCATATAGCCGGCGCAAGCGCGGCATCAGGTGCTTGGGCTTTTCCGGGTCGAGGAAGCCGATGCCCACCAGGGTTTTCTCCAGGTGGTCGTAGAACAGCTCCATTTCGTCCATGGTCGCCAGCTCGGTGGCGTCAACCTTCTCGACTTTTTCCGGTGCCTCGCCGGCAGCCAGCCAGGCCATGCGCACCTCGTAAGAGAGCACCTGCACGGCAGCGGCCAGGTTCAGCGAACTGAAGTCGGGGTTGGAGGGAATGTGCACGTGGAAGTGACATCGCTGCAGTTCTTCGTTGGTCAGGCCGGCGTGTTCACGCCCGAATACCAGGGCGATTTCCTCGCCACCATTGGCATGCTCCACCGCCTTGGCGCCGCACTCGCGCGGGCCGATCAACGGCCAGGGAATGCTGCGCTCGCGGGCGCTGGTGCCCATCACCAGGTTGCAGCCGACCAGGGCCTGCTCAAGGCTGTCGACCACCTGGGCGTTATCCAGCACATCGTCGGCGCCCGAAGCACGGGCACTGGCATCCACGGCGGGGAATTCTTTCGGCTGCACCAGCACCAGACGCGACAAGCCCATGTTTTTCATGGCACGCGCAGCGCCGCCGATGTTGCCGGGGTGGCTGGTATTGACCAGAACAACACGAATATTTTGCAGCAAGGTGTTGTGCTCACAGATGCAGGAATCAGGGCCTTCGATCTTACAGAACCGACAGACGTAACGCCATGAAAGCAAATGTGACACTTCTGCCGCCAAAGTTTTCTGCTAGAATGATCGGCTTTCTTCTTTAACATCTCCAGGTGACCCGCCCATGCAGCCTATGCTGAATATCGCCCTGCGCGCCGCTCGCAGCGCCAGTGAACTGATTTTCCGCTCCATCGAACGCCTGGATAGCATCAAGGTGGACGAGAAAGAGGCTAAGGACTACGTTTCCGAGGTTGATCGCGCCGCCGAGCAGAGCATCGTCAACGCCCTGCGCAAGGCCTACCCGAACCACTCCATCCAGGGCGAGGAAACCGGCCTGCACGCGGGTAGCGGCGAAGAAGGCAAGGATTACCTGTGGATCATCGACCCGCTGGACGGCACCACCAACTTCCTGCGTGGCATCCCGCACTTCGCCGTCAGCATCGCCTGCAAATACCGTGGCCGCCTTGAGCACGCCGTCATCGTCGACCCGGTTCGCCAGGAAGAATTCACCGCCAGCCGTGGCCGTGGCGCCCAGCTCAATGGCCGCCGCCTGCGCGTCAGCTCGCGCACCAGCCTGGAAGGCGCCCTGCTGGGCACCGGTTTCCCGTTCCGTGACGGCCAGATGGCCGACATGGACAACTACCTGGGCATGTTCCGCGCCCTGACTGGCCAAACCGCCGGCATCCGCCGCGCAGGCTCCGCCAGCCTGGACCTGGCCTATGTGGCCGCTGGCCGCTTCGACGCCTTCTGGGAGTCGGGCCTGTCCGAATGGGACATGGCAGCTGGCGTGCTGCTGATTCAGGAAGCGGGCGGCCTGGTGAGCGACTTCAACGGTGGCCACGACTTCCTCGACAAGGGCCACATCGTCGCCGGCAACATCAAGTGCTTCAAGGCCGTGCTGACCGCTATCCAGCCGCACCTGCCAGAAAGCATGAAGCGCTAAACGCTGATTGCTGGAATGCAAAAAGCACCCTTCGGGGTGCTTTTTTTGTGCCTGACAGTTTTGTAAAGCCTTCTGATCGGCGCCGCACCTGCGTAGGAGCAGCCTTGTGCTGCGAAGAGGCCGGCAAGGCTAAAGATCCTCTTCGCTGCAATGGCCCATTCGCAGCGCAAGGCTGCTCCTACACCGATTCCGAGCACGCCTTGATGGCTTGGCTCAGGCAACATCGATCACTGGCCAGCTTCACTCAGGATCAACTTGCCATTCTTGTCCAGCGGAATGGTGTAGGAGCAGCCTTGTGCTGCGAAGAGGCCGGCAAGGCTAAAGATCGTCTTCGCTGCAATGGCCTCTTCGCAGCGCAAGGCTGCTCCTACACCTATTCCGCGCACGCCTTGATGGCTTGGCTCAGGCAACATCCATCACTGGCCAGCTTCACTCAGGATCAACTTGCCATTCTTGTCCAGCGGAATGGTCGAGCCCGGCTCACGGTCCATCTTCACCTTGCCTACCTGGTCGCCAATGGAGTAGGTGACGTTGTAGCCCACCACCTTCTCGCTGATGTCGTTGACCGTGTTGCAACGGGTTTGTGTGGTGGTGTAAGTGTCACGCTCCTGCATGCCCTCCTGCACCTTGTTACCGGCATAACCACCGCCAACCGCACCCGCCACGGTGGCGATCTTCTTGCCAGTACCGCCACCGATCTGGTTACCCAGCAGGCCGCCGGCAATGGCACCCACCACGGTACCTGCGATCTGGTGCTGGTCCTTGACCGGTGCCTGGCGCGTCACGGCGACGTCCTTGCAGACCTCGCGCGGGGTTTTTACCTGCTGTTTGATCGGTTGCACGTCGGTGACCTGCGCATACTCAGGCCCCTTGTTGACCAAGCTGTAGGTCGCGACAGCACCTCCGGCAGTCACACCGACAGCACCCAGTACCGCACCCACCAGCATTGATTTGTTCACATGAACCTCCTGATCATACGTGCGGGTCCCACCCGCTTCTCCCAGCCTTGGAGCAAAAAAAAAGGCGCGAGTTCAATACTCGCGCCTTTCGGGCCGCCAAACGGCTTGAAACAGAAGCTTACGGACGTTCGTCCACACCCTCTGCCTTGGCCGGCGGGATCAGGTCTTCACTGTTCAGGTTCAGCCAGATCAGTACCACGTTGGCGATGTAGATCGACGAGTAGGTACCGGCCATGACGCCGATGAACAGGGCCAGCGAGAAGCCGAACAGGTTGTCACCACCGAAGAACAGCAGCGCGGCAATGGCCAGCAAGGTCGAAACCGAGGTGGCAATGGTACGCAGCAGGGTCTGGGTGGTGGAAACGTTGATGTTCTCGATCAGCGAGGCCTTGCGCATGACGCGGAAGTTCTCACGCACCCGGTCGAACACGACGATGGTGTCGTTCAGCGAGTAGCCGATGATCGCCAGCACCGCTGCCAGCACCGTCAGGTCGAAGGTGATCTGGAAGAACGACAGAATACCCAGGGTCACCACCACGTCGTGGATCAGCGAAACGATCGCGCCCACGGCGAACTTCCACTGGAAGCGGAAGGCCAGGTAGATAAGGATGCCGCCCAAGGCCAGGAGCATGCCCATGCCGCCCTGGTCGCGCAGCTCTTCACCCACCTGCGGGCCGACGAACTCGACGCGCTTGAGCGTGGCCGGGTTGTCGCCGCCAGCCTTCTGCAGCGCGGCAGCCACCTTGTTACCCAGTTGCGGGTCATCGCCCGGCATACGTACCAACAGGTCGGTGGTAGCGCCGAAGCTCTGCACCACGGCCTCGTGGAAGCCGGAGTCGACCAGCTCGGCACGCACGGCCTTCAGGTCGGCCGGGCGCTCGTAGGTCAGCTCGATCAGCGTACCACCGGTGAAATCCAGGCCAAAGTTCAGGCCCTTCTGCCACCAGCTGAACAGCGCCAGCACGGTGAGGAGCACGGTAATGGCGAATGCGACATTGCGCACGCCCATGAAGTTGATGGTTTTCATCGCAGCTCCCTCAAACCCACAGCTTCTTGATGTCACGCCCGCCGCAGGTCAGGTTGACCATTGCACGGGTCACCATGACGGCGGTGAACATCGAGGTGAAAATCCCGAGGGACATGGTGACCGCAAAGCCCTTGACCGGGCCGGTACCCATGGCGAACAGGATGCCGCCCACCAGCAGGCTGGTCAGGTTGGCGTCGATGATCGCGGTGTAGGCGCGGTTGAAACCTTCGTGGATGGCGCGCTGTACCGACATGCCGGCTTTCAGCTCTTCGCGAATACGCGAGAAGATCAGCACGTTGGCGTCCACCGCCATACCCATGGTCAACACGATACCGGCAATACCCGGCAGGGTCAGGGTAGCGCCCAGCAGCGACATCAGCGCCAGCAGCAACACCATGTTGCCCGCCAGGGCGATGGTGGCGATCACGCCGAAGCCACGGTAGATGGCGATGATGAACAGCGAGACGAACAGCATGCCCCACAGCGACGCATCGATACCCTTGGTGATGTTGTCGGCACCCAGGCTTGGGCCAATGGTACGTTCTTCAGCGAAGTACATTGGCGCGGCCAGACCACCGGCACGCAGCAGCAGGGCCAGTTCGGACGATTCGCCCTGGCCGTTCAGGCCGGTGATGCGGAACTGGCTGCCCAGCGGCGACTGAATGGTCGCCAGGCTGATGATCTTCTTCTCTTCCACGAAGCTTTGTACGGCAACGTCTTTCTCGACGCCGTCGACGGTCTGCTTGACGTAGCGGGTGACCGGTTTCTGCTCGATGAAGATCACCGCCATGCTGCGGCCGACGTTGCTACGGGTAGCACGGCTCATCAGCTCGCCACCGTGGCCATCCAGGCGGATGTTCACCTGTGGGCGGCCATGCTCGTCAAAGCTGGCCTGGGCATCGGTAACCTGGTCGCCGGTAATGATCAGGCCGCGCTCGACCGGGGCGGAACGGCCGCCCTCACGGAACTCGAACACCTCGGTAGTGGCCTTGGACGCGCCCGGCTCGGCACCGAAGCGGAACTCCAGGTTGGCGGTTTTACCCAGGATACGCTTGGCTTCGGCAGTGTCCTGCACGCCTGGCAGCTCGACCACGATACGGTTGGCGCCCTGACGCTGTACCAGCGGCTCAGCCACGCCCAGCTCGTTCACGCGGTTGCGCACGGTGGTGAGGTTCTGCTTGATCGAGTACTCGCGGATCTCGGCGACTTTCGCCTGGGTCAGCGCCAGTCGCAGCACCGCCAGCTCGTTGCGCTCGGTGGTGGTCAGGTCGAAATCATTGAAATTCTTGCGGATCAGGGCACGCGCCTGTTCGCGGGTTGCATCGTCAGCGAAGCCCAGCATGATGCCGCCATCCTGCTGAGGCAGGCTGCGGTAGCGGACGCGCTCTTTGCGCAGCAAGGTCTTGACCTCGCCTTCGTAGACTTTCATGCGGGCAGTCATGGCCTTGTCCATGTCCACTTCCAGCAGGAAGTGCACACCACCGGACAGGTCCAGGCCCAGCTTCATCGGGCTTGCACCCAGGTTGCGCAGCCATTGCGGGGTAGTCTGGGCCAGGTTCAGGGCCACGACGTAATCATCGCCCAGCGCCTTGCGCACGACATCCTTGGCTGGCAGCTGGTCTTCCTGGTTGGTCAGGCGGATCAGCCCGCTGCCCTTCTCACCCAGGCTTGCGCCCTTGACGGCGATCTTGGCATCGACCAGCGCCTTGCTGACGCGATCGAGGTCGGCCTGGTTCACCTGCAGCGCCGAACTGGCACCGCTGATCTGCACCGCCGGGTCATCCGGGTAGAGGTTGGGAGCGGAATAAATGAAACCGACCACCAGTACCAGCACGATCAGTGCATATTTCCACAGAGGGTATTTGTTCAGCATCACGCCGCCCGTTCAAGACGCGGGGCGCGTTGCGCGCCCCGACTGGAAAATAAAACCGGTAACTCAGATAGCCTTGAGCGTACCTTTTGGCAGGGTCGCAGCGATTGCGCCCTTCTGGAACTTCAGCTCCACGGTGTCCGACACTTCCAGCACCACGAAGTCATCGGAAACCTTGACGATCTTGCCGGCGATGCCGCCGTTGGTGACAACTTCGTCACCCTTTTGCAAGTTGCTCAGCAGGTTCTTCTGCTCTTTGGCACGCTTGGCCTGCGGGCGCCAGATCATCAGGTAGAAGATGACCAGGAAACCGACCAGGAAGATCCACTCGAAGCCGGTACCAGCTGGGCCAGCGGCAGGTGCTGCAGCGTCCGCGTATGCGGCGTTGATGAAGAAGCTCATTGGGCACTCCTAATGTAATTTTCTAATAATGTGTGCGAATAGTCAGCCCAAGGGCGGTACAGGAAGCCCGCGCTTGGCGTAGAAGGCGTCGACAAAGGCGGCCAATTTACCCTGTTGAATAGCCTCGCGTAAACCGGCCATCAAGCGCTGGTAATGGCGCAAGTTGTGGATGGTATTCAGCATGCTGCTCAGCATTTCGCCGCACTTGTCCAGGTGATGGAGATAGGCGCGCGAGAAGTTGGTGCAGGTGTAGCAGTCACAGGTCGGATCCAGCGGCGATTCATCGTGGCGATGGAACGCATTGCGGATCTTGATCACCCCTGTATCGACGAACAGATGACCGTTGCGCGCGTTACGCGTCGGCATCACGCAGTCGAACATGTCGACGCCGCGGCGCACACCCTCAACGAGATCTTCCGGTTTGCCTACCCCCATAAGGTAACGAGGTTTGTCAGCAGGCATCTGGTCAGGCAGATAATCCAGCACCTTGATCATTTCGTGCTTGGGCTCGCCCACCGACAGGCCGCCGATGGCCAGGCCATCGAAACCGATGTTTTCCAGGCCTTCGAGCGAGCGCATGCGCAGGTCCTGGTACATGCCACCCTGGACGATACCGAACAACGCAGCGGTGTTGTCGGCGTGGGCATTCTTCGAGCGCTGGGCCCAGCGCAGCGACAGCTCCATGGAGGTGCGCGCCACATCGTGCTCGGCCGGGTACGGGGTGCACTCGTCGAAGATCATCACCACGTCCGAGCCCAGGTCACGCTGCACCTGCATCGACTCTTCCGGGCCCATGAACACCTTCGAGCCGTCGACCGGCGAGGCGAAGGTCACGCCCTCTTCCTTGATCTTGCGCATGGCGCCCAGGCTGAACACCTGGAAACCACCGGAATCAGTCAGAATCGGGCCTTTCCACTGCATGAAATCGTGCAGGCCGTTGTGCTTCTTGATCACCTCGGTGCCTGGGCGCAGCCACAGGTGGAACGTGTTGCCGAGGATCATCTCGGCGCCGATGGCCTCGATATCGCGTGGCAGCATGCCCTTGACCGTGCCGTAGGTACCCACCGGCATGAATGCCGGGGTTTCCACGGTGCCACGTGGGAAAGTGATGCGACCACGACGGGCCTTGCCGTCGGTGGCCAGCAGTTCGAAGGACATTCGACAGGTGCGACTCATGCTTGATCCTCGGGGCCGCGTGGCGCCGGATTGCGGGTGATGAACATGGCATCACCGTAACTGAAGAAGCGGTACCCGTGCTCGACCGCTGCCGCGTAGGCGGCCATGGTCTCGGGGTAGCCGGCGAAGGCCGAAACCAGCATCAGCAGCGTGGACTCCGGCAGGTGGAAGTTGGTGACCAGGGCGTCGACCACATGGAACGGCCGGCCCGGGTAGATGAAGATGTCGGTGTCGCCACTGAAGGCCTTGAGCACGCCATCGCGCGCGGCGCTTTCCAGCGAACGCACACTGGTGGTGCCGACCGCGATCACTCGGCCACCACGGGCGCGGCAGGCCTCGATGGCATCAACCACATCCTGGCCCACTTCGAGCCACTCTTTATGCATGTGGTGGTCTTCGATCTTGTCGACCCGCACCGGCTGGAAGGTACCGGCGCCCACGTGCAGGGTGACGAAGGCCCGCTCGACGCCCTTGGCGGCGATCTTTTCCAGCAGCGCCTCGTCGAAGTGCAGACCTGCGGTAGGCGCGGCGACCGCCCCGGCACGCTGGGCGTACACGGTTTGGTAGCGTTCACGGTCGGCGCCCTCGTCGGGGCGGTCGATGTAAGGCGGTAGCGGCATGTGGCCGACGCGATCGAGCAGCGGCAGCACTTCTTCGGTGAAGCGCAGCTCGAACAGCGTATCGTGGCGCGCGACCATTTCGGCCTCGCCACCGCCATCGATGAGGATGACCGCACCCACTTTCGGCGCTTTGCTGGCCCGCACATGGGCCAGCACCCGGTGGCTGTCGAGCACGCGCTCGACCAGCACTTCCAGCTTGCCGCCGGAGGCTTTCTGGCCAAACAACCGCGCCGGAATCACCCGGGTGTTGTTGAACACCATCAGGTCGCCGGGGCGCAGGTGGTCGAGCAGGTCGGGGAATTGCCGGTGCGAAAGCGCGCCGGTCGGCCCATCGAGCACCAGCAGACGGCTGCCATGGCGCTCGGCCAACGGGTGGCGGGCGATCAGGGAATCAGGGAGTTCGAAGGAGAAATCGGCGACGCGCATGATGATGTTCGGTTCGGCAGGGCCGGGAAGTTTAGCCCAATGTGTGAAAATTGACCATGAAAGCCGATTGACCGACCAGCGGCAGCTCTCTATACTGCGCGCCACTGCCCTGATGGCGGAATTGGTAGACGCGGCGGATTCAAAATCCGTTTTCGAAAGGAGTGGGAGTTCGAGTCTCCCTCGGGGCACCATAATTTTCCTTGTAAATCAAGGACTTAGAAAAGGGGTAGAAAGAAATTTCTACCCCTTTTTCTATCCAAAAAATCTACCCTTCTCATACCCTTTTCTTGGGAAAAACCGCCTCCCGGTGGCGTCCGCTTCGGCTTCGCTCTGCACACCTGAAACGGTGTATTGAAGCTATCCTTCTTATCCAGACCGTTTGACGTGCTGCGGCTCTGCAGCAGTGCGGGAAAGGGTCAACCATGGATCGAATGTGTCTCATACTCAGGTGAGGATTAGCCTAAGAATGATTATCAGACCATTTACTATTTAGATTGCCACTAAGCTCTGCAAAAACCTCTACATAAAAAGCGACAAAAAGCATGATTGCAAAATGACATGCCATGGGTTAGTGTTTGTGTTATTTCGCTGGGTTCATCGGTGTAGGTAACTAATATGTTTGGGCACTATAAAAATAGACAGAAGCATTACGAAATAGTCAAACAGATATTATGGCAAGACTATAAAGTTGATAACGAGTTGAATCCAAATTTTATTTCGCTATCCGATTATAAAAGCATAGTTGATGAAGCTGTTCGTGAT
This sequence comes from Pseudomonas sp. NY11955, assembly GCF_048068035.1. NCBI lineage: Bacteria > Pseudomonadati > Pseudomonadota > Gammaproteobacteria > Pseudomonadales > Pseudomonadaceae > Pseudomonas > Pseudomonas sp. NY11955. Next base: position 365 of record NZ_JBLUPS010000002.1, on the reverse strand, counting down.
GAGATAAATGATGAAGAGGTCGCATTAAAAGTTGTGACCAGATATTGTGTTAACTTGGCAGCCAATGGCCATATACAAGATGCAAAACAATTAGCTCCAAGAGTTCTATTTGCTGCTGAGTATTTTTTAGATCGCGGCTTAATATCAAAAAAAATCTGGAATTACGTGAATACAGGGCTATCAAGTTATGTTCTGCCTACCAAAGACTGAATACAACATATTGGCCTGCTAGGTCGTTTTTAGCGGTTGAAGTTGGGCGGCGGCGAAAACTGAGTGCAACACCTGACCTTTCCGGTACGGTGCTGTCCCTATGTCTTATTCCGAACTCAGCGTTGAAGAGCGCGCCACCATTCAAATCGGTCATG